>URQB01000015.1 GCA_900549825.1 uncultured Oscillospiraceae bacterium
CACACGCCTGGAAAAACCCAACATCGACACCGGCATGGGCCTGGAGCGCCTGGCCGCCGTGTGCCAGGGCGTCCCCTCCCTGTTCGATGTGGACACCGTGATGAACATCACTGCAAAAGTCACTGAGATCACCGGGGCCAGCTACGGCCAGAGCCATGCCACCGACGTCTCCCTCCGGGTCATCACCGACCACATCCGCTCCGCCACCTTTATGATCTGCGACGGAGTCCTCCCCTCCAACGAGGGTCGGGGCTACGTCCTGCGCCGCCTGCTCCGCCGGGCCGCCCGCCATGGCAAGCTGCTGGGGGTCAACGAGCCCTTCCTGTACAAGGTGTGTGACACCGTCGTCCACGAGAACGAGGGCCACTACCCCGAGCTGCGGGAGCGCCAGGACTATATCACCAAGGTCATCCGGGTGGAGGAGGAGAACTTCGCCAAGACCATCGACGGCGGTCTGAAGATCTTCCACGATATGCTGGAGGAGCACAAGTCCAAAGGGGAAAAGACCTTCTCCGGTGCGGACGCCTTCAAGCTGTACGACACTTACGGCTTCCCCATGGACCTGACCCTGGAGATGGTGGAGGAACAGGGCATGGCGCTGGACGAGGCTGAGTTCCACAAGCAGATGGACGAGCAGCGCCAGCGGGCCCGGAAGGCCCGTGAGGCCCTGGGCGATCTGGGCTGGGCCGGCGTGGAGTTCGGTAAGGAGGTCCCCGAGACCCAGTTTATGGGCTATGACACGCTGACCGTCTCCGACGCCAAGGTCGTGGCCATCGTGGTGGAAAATGAGCAGGCCGAGGAGCTGATGCCCGGCGTGGAGGCCATCGTCGTGCTGGACAAGACCCCCTTCTATGCCGAGATGGGCGGCCAGACCGCCGACCACGGCACGCTGTGCATGGGCGGCGTAACCTTCCAGGTCACTGACGTGCAGAAGAACAAGGGCGGCAAGTATATGCACTCCGGCAAGCTGGCCGGAGGCGTGCTCAAGCTGGGAGACACCGTCCAGGCTCAGGTGGACGCCGACCGCCGTCAGGCCATCATGCGTGCCCACTCCGCCACCCACCTGCTGGACGCCGCCCTGCGCAAGGTCCTGGGCGACCATGTCCACCAGGCCGGCTCCCTGGTGGAGCCCGACCGGCTCCGCTTCGACTTCACCCACTTCTCCGCCCTGACCGCTGAGGAGCTCTCCCAGGTCAGCGCCATGGTCAATGAGGCTGTCCTGTCCGGCTATGACGTGGTCACCGAGGAGATGCCCATTGAGCAGGCCAAGCAGCGGGGCGCCATCGCCCTGTTCGGCGAGAAGTACGGAGACACGGTCCGGGTGGTGGACATGGGTAAGGGCTACTCTGTGGAGTTCTGCGGCGGCACCCACTTGGACAACACCGCCAAGGTGGGCGTGTTCCACATCAGCAGCGAGTTCTCCGTAGCCTCTGGCGTGCGCCGCATCGAGGCGACCACCGGCCGGGCCTCTCTGGCTGTGATGAACCGGAATCAGGAGATGCTGTTCCAGGCCGCCGCCGTCTTGAAGGCCAAGCCCGGCGAGCTGCGGGAGAAGGCGGAGCAGGTCATGTCCGAAATGAAGAACCTGAACCACACTCTGGAGAAATTCCGGGCCCGCGAGGCCGCCAACGAAGCTGAGCGCTTCCTCTTTGCCGCCCATGAGGTGGGCGGTCTGAAGGTGCTCACCGCCACCGTTCCTGACGCCGACGCCGGGAAACTGCGCAAGATGGGCGACCTGCTCCGGGATAAGGAGCCCAGCGTGGTGGGCGTGCTGGCCGCCGTCAGCGGGGATAAGATTACCTTCCTGGCCGTCTGCGGCAAGGAGGCCGTCAAGGCCGGCGTAAAGGCGGGGGACATCGTCAAGCAGGTGTCCGCCATCGCCGGCGGCTCCGGCGGCGGCAAGCCGGATGCGGCCATGGCGGGCGGCAAGGACGCAGCCAAAACGGATGAAGCATTGGAGGCTGCCTTTGCTGCACTTTCCGATATGATAAAAGCAGACGGCAGATAACAGAGTTCAGACGTCAGACGTTGTCCCTCGGCGGCCTGTGTCTGATATCTGCGGTCCGGCATCTGCAATCTGATAGATGAAGGGATGGACTTTTATGGACTGTATTTTTTGTAAAATTCTCCGCGGCGAAATCCCGTCGAAAAAAGTTTACGAGGACGACACGGTCTGCGCATTTTACGATGTGGACCCGCAGGCGCCCGTCCATGTGCTGATTATCCCGAAGGAGCACATTCCCTCTGCGGCGGCAATCACGCCGGAAAACAGCGCGGTGGTTGCGCATATCTTTGAGGTGATCGCGAAGCTCTCCAAAGAGCTGGGGCTCACAGAGGGCTTCCGCGTGGTTAACAACTGCGGCGATATCGCGGGGCAGACGGTCAAGCACCTGCATTTTCACCTGATGGGCGGGCGGGAGTTCACCTGGCCCGCGGGCTGATCCAATTTGTGCCGGAATACCGGTGAGAAGGAGAAGATAACAATGGCTGAAACCTACCGTATGAAGATTGCGGGATTGGAGCGGGAGCTTCCCCTCTGCCCGGTGAACGACAAGCTGGAGATCGCCGCCTTTATCATTTTTGGCGACGTGGAGATGACAATTGCCGCCTGTGCGGAGCTGCTCAAAAAGTGCCCGGTATTTGATTATATCCTCACGCCGGAGGCAAAGGGGATTCCGCTGGCCTATGAACTGGCGCGCCAGAGCGGCAAGCCCTATATCATCGCACGCAAGGGCGCGAAGCTCTATATGAAAAATCCAGTTTCCGTGCATGTGCGCTCCATTACGACGGATTCCATGCAGACGCTGTTCCTCGATGAATCGGAGGGCGAGCGCATGCGCGGCAAACGCGTGCTGATTCTTGACGACGTGATCAGCACGGGCGAATCCCTCTCTGCCGTGGAGGCACTGCTCGCTAAATTCGACGCGCAGATTGTGGGCAAGGCGGCCGTCCTCGCGGAGGGCGACGCGGCCAAGCGGGATGATATTCTCTTTCTGGAGGAATTGCCGCTCTTTTTCAAATAAACAATAAACATTTTGTTTGAATCCGGACAGGAGCTGATGGCGGATGAGACGGCCAATGGCCTGGATTGGCCTGTCGTTTTTCGGTGCGCTGATCCTCTTCTGCATCTACGGCCTGCGGGCCGCGATTGCGGGAGGGCTTGTATCATCCTGCCTTTTGCTCCTGTTTCTCTGTATTCCACAGGCACGGGGCGAACGGCTGTATCAGGCGGTATGCCTATCCCTGCTGGCGGCGAGCCTGCTATTCGGCGCGCAGACGAAGCTCGTGCTGGAGCCGGTATTATCCTTCGCGGGCAAAACGCTTCCAATCAAGGCGCAGGTCATCTCCCTGACGGAAAAGCGGTACGACCGTTATTACACGATCCTGCTTGTCACCCAGGCAGGTGAGGAGAAGGTGCATTTCAAGCTGCGCTATTCCGGCAAAACACCGCTCCCCGCCGAGCCCTACGACACGGTGGAGGCAACTGTCAAAATCCAGGAGCTGGGCGAGAACGACGTTTCCCGACGCTCCTACCGTGCAAAAGGAGTTTATCTGCGTGCAAGCTCTTATGAGCCGGTTGCCGTTACGCCGCGGGAAAGAGCATCTCTGGCCTGCCGCCTGCTGGAGCTGCGCAAAGGGCTGCTTGCATCCTTGAACCGGTATCTGCCGGGCGAAGAGGGCAAGCTGCTGGGCGGAATGCTTCTGGGGGAAACTGCTTCTATCTCAGTGGAGACGATCAGGGCTTTTCGCTCCTGCGGCGTTTCGCATCTGCTGGCGGTGTCCGGCCTGCACACGTCGCTGTGGACGATGTTTCTGTTCGGCCTGCTCCAACGGCTGAAACTGAGCCGCCGTTCGTCTGCTGCCTGCTCGATGGGGTTTGTCCTGTTCTTTATGGGGCTGACCGGATTTTCTCCATCCGTCACGCGCGCGGGGATCATGATGCTTTTATATCTGGGCGGCTTTTTGCTGCACCGGGAGCCGGATTCGCTCAACTCGCTCGGCTTTGCGGCGCTGGTTATCTTATTTGCAAATCCCTTCGCCGCGGCGGATCTCGGGATGCTGCTTTCCTTCAGCGCCACCGCTGGAATTCTGCTTTTGCACAAGCCGATCGCACGGGTGCTCGAACGCCCGGCGGATCAATACATCCGCATCAAGCCCCTGTGCAAAGCCTGCAAGGGGGTGGCGCAGCTGCTGGCGGTTACGCTTGCCGCCATTGTGTTTACCCTGCCGGTGAGCATTCTGGCGCTCGGGCAGATTTCCCTGATTGCGCCGCTTGCCAATCTGCTTTTTGTCAATGCGGGCGGGCTGGCGATGCTCTGCGCGGGCCTGTGCGCGATGCTTTCGCACGCATGGATTTTTTCCTTCCTTGCCTACCCGTTTGCGCTGGTCGGCGGCCTGCTTTCCAAATATCTGCTGGGAGGGACGGCCCTGCTTTCAAAGCTTCCGTTTGCAAGCGCCTCTCTGGAGCCGGGGTTCCCGGCCGTGTGGCTCGCGGGTACGGCGGTTTTGCTTGTGATTGTATTGCTCTACCGGAACCGGCCGAAAAGCCTATTTCGGCTGGCGGCCGTCTGCTCCGCTTTTGCGCTTCTGGCAGGGGCTTTCTCTGATACGCTGATAGATCGCAATCTCACGGCAGTCACCGTGGCGGACGTAGGCAACGGCACGGCCATCGTGCTGACCCGCGGGCGCAGAGCTGCCGTGATTGGGTGCGGCGGCGATTACGATGCCGCGGCGCGGGTGAGTGCAGTTTTACAAACGCAGAATATCGGTGAGGTAGATGTGCTGTTTTTGCCGCGCGATACGCAAACGGAAGCTTCCGCTGCCGGGCTGCTGCTGGAGGATTTTCCGGCGCATACGGTGGTCGCGGCTGAAAAGGCAGATAGTCTGCCCGCCGGTACGCAGGCAACCGTTGCGAAGGAGGGCCGGATTCGGTTTTGGGGCGATGTAACACTGCAATATGTCACACAGGGAGAATTGTCCTGCGCCCTGCTGGAGATTGGAGAGCAGCGTTTTTTCCTCTCCTTCTGCCCGGGCGGCGATCTTTCCCGGCTGCCGGAGGGGTGGCGCTTCGCCCCTGTGGCCCTCTGCCGCGCGCAGGAGCCGGAAGGCCTCCGCGCGGGCGTGACGGTTCTCTCCGGGGAGGGAGACCGGGCGCTGGACGCTGCGCGGTCGCTGAGTCAGAATGGACGGCAGGCCTTTGCCACGGGCGGAAAAGGTGCGCTGCGCATCCGGACGGATGGGGCAGAAATGCTGGATATCAAGCGGCTTTCCTGAACGGATGGATCGCGGCCGCGAAGAAAGGAGGAAGATTGGACGATGGCGGAAATTACGGAAAAAGAGCTCAAAAAGCAGATTGCCAACGGTATGTTTTCTCCCGTCTATCTGCTGTATGGGGAAGAGGCGTATTTAAAGCAGTATTACGCGGGGCTGATCGCGGAAAAATCCGCCCCGAAGGGGTTTGAAACCTTCAATCTGCATAAGCTGGAAGGGAAGGAGACCACGTTCGACGAAATTGCCGATGCGGCGGAGCAGCTTCCCATGATGGCGGAGCGCACCTGTGTGCTCGTGCGGGATTTCGACCTGAAGGCGCTCAAAGGCGCTCAGAGGGAAAAGCTCGAAGCCTTCCTGGCCGATCCGCCGGAGACCTGCTCCGTAGTGTTCTGGATGGATACGATTGAGGTTTCTCCCAAGCAGAGCCGCGACTGGCAGGGGCTCATCAAGCTGTTTGCAAAAAGCGGCTCCGCCGTAAATCTCGGCCGCCGTACCGCCGCGGATCTTACGCGCCAGCTCTGCGCGAGCGCGAAAAAGCGTGGCGGCGTTTTATCGCCGGATACAGCCTCCTATCTCGTCTCCTTTTCCGGCAGCGACCTGAATATCCTGGCCAATGAGCTTGATAAGCTCTGCGCCTATGCGGCAGGTCGGGAGATCACTCGAGAGGATATCGACGCGGTGTGTATCAAAAGCGTGGAGGCCACGGCATTCGATATGGTTAAAGCGCTCCTGCGCGCGAACTATGCGGATGCATACAGGATGCTGGATACGCTGTTTGCGCAGAAGACGGAACCGATTATGATCGCCGGCGCGCTGATTTCCTCGTATGTCGATATGTACCGCGCAAAGGCGGCGCTTTCCTCGGGGGAGCGCACGGAGGCCGTGGCGCAGGCGTTCAACTATAAGGGCCGGGAATTCCGGCTGCGCTATGCGGCGCAGGATGCCTCCCGCCTGACGCTTGAGCAGCTGCGCGAATGCCTCGATGTTTTAAGCGAGGCGGACGAATCGCTCAAGAGTACTCGGACGGACAAACGGCTCGTGCTCGAGGAGGCGATGCTCCGGCTGCAGTGCATTGCAAATCCCCAGGCTTAACTTTGATAAAGGACGGTCCTATCAATCATGATCCGCATCAGACAGGCTGTGATCGTGGAGGGAAAGTATGATAAGATCAAACTCTCCGCCCTGCTCGACACAGTGATTATTCAGACCGACGGCTTCGGCATTTTTAAAAATAAAGAAAAGATGGCGCTCATCCGGCGCCTGGCGCAGACCAGGGGAATCGTCATTCTCACGGACAGCGATTCCGCAGGCTTTAAAATCCGCTCCTATATCGGCGGGTGCCTGCCGCAGGATAAAGTGATCCATGCCTATATCCCGGATATCATCGGCAAGGAGAAGCGCAAAAGCGCGCCCTCGCAGGAGGGAAAGCTTGGTGTGGAGGGGATTCCCTCCAAAATCCTGATGGAGAGCCTGGAGCGGGCGGGCGTTACCTGTGAGGAAGCGGCGGAGCCCGGGCGGAGGATTACGAAAAGTGATCTGTACGAGGACGGCCTGAGCGGCCGTCCAAACAGCAAAGCGCTCAAGAAAAAGCTTCTCTCACAGCTCAAGCTGCCGGAGCACCTTTCTTCCAATGCGCTGGTTCAGATTTTGAATTTGTTTATGACCTACGACGAGTATAAAGAAGCCGTCCGGTCGTGTTGCCAATAGGATCCGATATGGAGGGACAAGATGAAGAAAAGATGGATTGCCGGGATCAGCCTGACGCTCGCCGGAATCCTCTGCGCGGGGATGGGCGGCTGCTCGCCGGAACCGACACTGGAGGAGAAAACAGTGGATACACAAGTGCTGCGCGTGGGGATCATCAGCGATACCCATCTGGTCAAACAGGGTGGTTCAGACGTCTATGACAATTATCTCAAAGGCGCATTGGAGCTGCTCAAGCAGAAGGAGCTCCATATGCTCATCCATGCGGGCGACTACACGGACGTGGGGCTGGCGGATGCTTACCAGAATTTTAAGGATATCTATGAGAGCGTTTATCCCGACGGCAGCAGCCCGATGAAGCTGTTCATCATGGGCAACCACGATTACTGGCTCAGTGATTTCGTCAAGTGCTGGGAGATTCCGTTTAAGGGTAAGATGCGCCGCAGGATGGAGAAGTATATGGGCGAATCGCCGTGGTCCCACAAGGTGCTTAACGGTTACCATTTTATCGGCCTGAGCCCGGTCAACGGCAGCCAGAAGGACGACGCCTACGAGGGCAAGCTCGAGTGGGCCGAGGGGGAGATCCAAAAGGCGATTGCTGCCGCGCCCGATAAGCCGGTTTTCGTGATCACGCACAACAACCCGAAGGATACGGTCTATACCAGCGCCGATTACGGCGATTCCAAGCTGGCGGCGCTGTTTGCCAAATATCCGCAGGTGATCTCGATCTCCGGGCATACGCATGCGTCGATCCTTGATGAGCGCTCCATTTCCCAAACCGCCTATACCGCGATCAATACGCAGTCCCTCTCCTACACGGATTTCCAGGAGGGCGCGCTTTTGGAGGAGCCGGGTGATGTGGAGGCCAACCCCATGTGTATGGTCATGGAAATCGAGGACAGCAAGATCACGATCCGCCGCTATGGCGTGCTTGACGGTCAGGAGGAAAAGGCGCCGTGGGTGATTCCGCTCCCAATCGATGCGTCGCAGTTTTCCTATACCTATGAGGCGCGTGCCCAGCAGCGCAAAGCGCCTGTCTGGCCGCAGGATGCAAAAGCCGCCTTCAGCAAGGAAGGAGAGCAGCAGGTGCTCATCTTCCCGGCGGCAACGCATGAGGATTTTGTCCATTCCTACCACGTAATACTGACCGATTCCAACGGAAATGCCGTCTCCTTTGGCGAGGGGGAGGAGAAGAAGGATGAGCTGATTTATATCAGTGATTTTTATGCGGGGATCGATAAAATGTCAAAAACAGTGCGCCTCAATCTGGCAGATGCGCTGAAATCAATTCCGAAGGGCAGGTATACCGCGACAATTTACGCACAGGAATCCTTCGGTAAGAAAAGCCCGCCGATTACCTGCCCGATAACAGTGTCCTGAGCCTATTCTTTCTCGCTGCAACAGCCGCGAAGCACTGGCTTCGCGGCTGTTGCAGTTGTATGAATCAGGCATATTTTGTCGTTTTAATGAACTTTTTGCTCTTGCATGATTATTCCGGCTGTGATATCCTGATGGTAGCAAATGGGTAACCAGGATTGCTGCAGGAGAAGAAGCGCCTAAAATAAATTTTTACCTTTGCCTGTATGAACCCATGAGAGGATGACGATGATATGCAGGAACAAAAGAAACGCATTCTGATCGCACCGGATTCCTTTAAAGGGACGATGACCGCCGCAGAGGTGTGTCGGATTGTCCGCAAAGCCTTTCTGCAGGCGGATTCTGCGCTCGAGGTATGCTGTCTTCCCATGGCGGACGGCGGAGAGGGGACAGTAGACGCCTTTCTGTCCGCGCTGGGGGGAGAGCGCAAAACCGTGCGGGTGCACGGCCCGTTGTTTGCCATGTGCGACGCTTCCTTCGGCATCCTGAAGGATGGCACGGCGGTGATCGAAATGGCCGCGGCCTCCGGGCTTCCGCTCGCGGGGAAAGATTCCAACCCGATGTATACCACCACCTATGGGACAGGGGAGCTCATCCGCGCCGCGCTGGATG
The DNA here is from genome assembly GCA_900549825.1 of uncultured Oscillospiraceae bacterium. Classification (GTDB taxonomy): domain Bacteria; phylum Bacillota; class Clostridia; order Oscillospirales; family Acutalibacteraceae; genus Fimivicinus. The sequence goes on from URQB01000015.1 coordinate 8,965, forward strand.
CCGGCTGCCGTAAAATTCTGATCGGCGCGGGCGGCAGCGCGACTACGGACGGCGGGATCGGCTGCCTGACGGCGCTCGGCGTCCGCTTGACGGATAAAACCGGCGCAGAGGTGCCGCCCATGGGCTGTGGGCTGAGAAGGATCGCCCGTATCAATCCGGACGGGCTGGATGAACGGCTCAAGAAAACGGATATTACCGTCCTGTGCGACGTCAAAAGCCCGCTGTACGGCCCGGAGGGGGCGGCCTTTGTTTTCGCGCCGCAGAAAGGCGCATATCCCAAACAGGTGCAGACGCTGGATAACGCGCTCAGAGCCTTTGCGCAGACGGTGCTGCGCTACACGGGCAGCGATATCCGCAGCCTGCCCGGCGCGGGCGCGGCGGGCGGCCTGGCGGGGGGCCTGTATGCGCTGCTGGGGGCGCATCTGGCGGGCGGTGTGGAAACGCTGCTGCGGGAGATCGATTTTGACGCGCTCGCCCTGCGATCTGCGCTCGTTGTCACCGGAGAGGGCCGCATCGATGAGCAAAGCCTGCAGGGCAAGGTACCGTGGGGCGTAGCAAAGCATGCGCCGCACACACCTGTGATCGCCATCGCGGGCGGCGTCCGGGGAGACCGGTCGACGCTTGCGTGCACGATGGGGCTTGTGCGGATTTACGAGGCGAATTACCGCAAGAGGCCGCCGTATGAAATCGAGCGGCATTGCCGCGAAGATCTGGAATATATCGCTGCGCGGGCGGCCAAGGAATTTTTACAGGAGGCATAAAGCTGCCTGCCCTGCGGGCCGGCTCAGCCTGTCGCAAAAGGGATATCGTTTCATCAAAATGCATGAGAACAATTTCGTGAAATTTCTGCGTTACGGTTGCCTTTTTTGATTACCCTGACCAGGGAAGAAGAAATTGAATCGCGCTCAGGCCGCGCAGGGCCCTTCCTTTTCCGCTCGGCCGGAACAGGAAGCAAAAGGGGCCGTTTTGCACGGCACGTCGGCAGCAGAAAGATTGAGACACGTTGAAAGCTGTTCGGCGAACCTTCCCAAACGCAACGGTAAACAGTGATAAGAAAGTATGAACAACAACTTATCATCAGCGCTGACAGACAGGGTGCAAGCAGAAACAGAGAGTTGAGCACTTTCAAGAGTGCTAAGCTCTCTGTTTTGTTATATGACAGTAAAAAAAGCCGATAACCGCATTTTTAATCTGCGTGTTATCGGCTCTGCGTCTATGCGTCCGGCTCTTTGATAACAAATATATTTTTGTTTATTATGAAGCGGGTCATAAAATAAATGCTCATCCTGCAATGCACCGCTCCACAACAATCTTCACGCCCATCCCGATGAGCAGAATCCCGCCGACAATCCCCGCCTTCCCTCTCAACGCCGCGCCGAATCGGCGGCCGATGTACACGCCGGGGAAGCACAGCAGAAATGTGATCAATCCGATTGCTCCCGCGTCCAGGAGGAGAATGGAAAAGCGATCTACATCCGCGCAGGAGAAGGATACACCTACTGCCAGGGCATCGATGCTCGTCGCTATGGCGAGAACGATCAAGGTCCGCAGATTAATCTCGCCCGCATAGGAAGGGGCAGGCTGTGCCCCGCCGGATTTTACGTTTTCCTTTGCGGTGTCGAGGATCATTTTGACCCCAATCGCCGCGAGCAGGAGCATGGCGACCCAATGATCGACCGTCCGGATCTTTTCACTGAACCGGATGCCCGCAAGCCAGCCGGTGACCGGCATCAGCGCCTGAAAGAAAGCAAAGCTCAAAGCGAGCTTCAGCGCGTACCGGACGCGTACGCGCCGGACGGCAAGGCCGCTTGTGATGGATACGGCAAACGCGTCCATAGCAAGCCCGAGCCCAATGACGATGATGTTTAGAATCCCCATGTTCATCTCTCCAGCCGAGCGATTTATCGCTCGAAAATCTTGTTTTGTTTAGAATCCTCTCTGAATTCTGAAAGAATCGAATAATCTGTGAATTTCTTCTTCCTTTCTTGTGGGAAACCCGTAACTGTGCTATAATATTTAAAATCTGCGTTCAGGCCATGCTGAAATCCGGCGCTGCTGATTCATGCGGCGAGTAGGGGGAGGAGCCTGCCGGCCTTGAGAAGCATGAAATTAGATTGACTGAAAAGTGAGAGCACGCCATGTATCAGAACACGCCTTTTTACAACATCCGTCCGATCCGGGATTTCCGCGACATGCTTTCCCAGAGCGCACAGCTGTTTGCGGGCCGGCCTGCCTTTAAATTGAAGAATGACGCGGGCAAGTATTACGATGTCCTCTATCCGGATTTCCAGGCCGACGTATACGCGCTGGGGACGAAGCTGATCGATCTGGGCCTGCAGGGCGAAAAGATTGCTGTGATCGGGCATAATTGCTACGAGTGGTGCATTTCCTATCTGGCAGTCGCTTGCGGTTTAGGCGTCGTCGTGCCGGTTGATAAGGAACTGCCCGCCTGCGATATTGAAAACATCCTGCGTGTTTCCGGCGCGGCCGCGATTCTGTTTGACGATAAGGCGGCGCAGAAGGTGCTCGAAAACCGCGATGCACTGCCGAAGGATTTCAGGATGATTTCCTTTGAAGAAGGGGATGCGGAGCAGGGGATTCTCTCTCTGCGCGAGCTGCTTGAGCAGGGCCATGCACTTTTAAAACAGGGCGATACGCGCCTGAAAGACGCGCCGATTGATGCGGAAGGCCTTGGCTCTCTCCTCTTTACCTCCGGCACGACCGGGATGGCAAAGGGCGTCATGCTCAGCCAGCGGAATATCTGTGAGGATATCATGTCGCTCAGCGGTGTGGTGAAGATTCATCCCACAGACCAGCTGCTTTCGATTCTGCCGCTGCATCATACTTATGAATGCTCGCTCGGATTTATCATGATTCTTTACTCCGGCGCATGTATTGCGTTTTGCGAGGGGTTACGCTACATCGTCAAGAATATGCAGGAAATCGAGCCGACGATTTTTGTTACGGTCCCGCTCATGCTCGAGAAAATGCACAACCGCATTTTAAAGACCGCCGCAAAGAAAAAGGGCGGCAAGCTGATGCTCGGCATCGGCAAGGCGCTCTCCAGTGCCACCAGTGCGCTGGGTGTGGATATCAACGATAAAATCTTCGGCGAGATCCAGCGCAATTTCGGCGGCAGGCTTCGTCTGATCATCACGGGCGCGGCGGCGATCAGCCCGGAGGTGGTCAGGGATTTCAAAACCTTCGGTATCCCGGTCTATCTCGGCTATGGCCTGACGGAGTGCTCACCGCTCGTCATCGGCAATAACGACCGCGTCGAGCTGCCGGATTCCGTGGGCGTGCCCCTGCCTGGCGTAGAGGCAAAGATTATCAATGCGGATTCCTCGGGAGTGGGTGAAATCTGTGTGAAAGGCCCGATGGTGATGCGCGGCTATTATAATGACCCGGAGGCCACGGCCGATGTGATTGACGAGGACGGCTTTTTTCACACCGGTGATCTTGGTACCGTAGATGAAAACGGCTTCTATCGCATCACCGGCCGCATCAAAAATGTGATCGTAACGAAAAACGGCAAAAACATTTATCCGGAAGAGGTGGAATATTACCTCAATAAAAATCCCCTCATAGCGGAGTCCATCGTCGTCGGCGAGGATGAGGATGATGAAACAATGGTTACGGCAAAGGTGTTTCCCAACGTGGAGGCGATTCGGGAGAAGCTCAAGCAGTCGTCCGTATCCAAAGAAGAGATCGTCAAGGTGCTTTCCAGCGTAGTCAAGGAAGTCAATAAAAAGCTGCCTTCCTATAAAAATATCAAGAAGCTCGTCGTCCGTGAGAATGAGTTTGTCAAGACGACAACGCAGAAGATCAAACGCTTCGCGGAAGAGGAAAAGAAGGAGAAATCGGAAGAGACGGAACAGAAAGAAAAGGATGTATAACCATATGGAATGCGCCGCTGTGGAATTCCCACAGCGGTATATTTTTTGTTACTATGCTTGGCCCGTTCGGCTTTGTTTGAGCCTTTGCACGATGGATTCTTCCCCAACCGCATCATATTGCGCCTCCCACTCCTCGTCCCCGAAAAAGCAGGCGTTCGCCACCTCCTTCAGGTCGGCAAAGCTGTGCACCCGCTCCCGGACGAGCGTGCATTTTTCTGAAAGGCTGATCGGATTGTAGTCGAGCAGCTGATCTTCTGTTTGTTTTTACAGTGCCTGCTCCGGCTCGATGCGGATGGGGGGAAAATCCATTTTAAAACCTCCTCAAAAATTTTATAACAAGCCCTTGACTTTTAAGGCGAAATATAATATGGTATAATTGATATATTATAAATATTTTTAGATAAACAGATAAAATAAATGTATTATAGCCTTGGCCCGAATTTGTGTCAAGGCTTTTTCTCAATCGTTGTAGATATCGGGACCTTTCAAGAGCCTCCCGCGCCGTTCACAGGCCGGGAGGCTCTTGCTGCGTTTTATCCTGTTTTCTTGTTACCGCAATGCAGGCGCAGTATACGTCCTTCGCCCCTGCGAGCTTCAGCGTTTTGGCACATTCATCGAGTGTCGCGCCTGTGGTCTTTATATCATCGCACAGCAGTATGGTTTTTCCTTCCACTGCCTCTGGGGCGGGTACCTCAAATACGCCGAACACATTGCCCCTGCGCTCTGCGCCCTTGAGCGCATGCTGTGCCGGGGTGTCGCAGCATTTGCGCAGGGCTTGGCAGCCAGCGGGAATGTCCAGCAGGCCGGAGAGCCTCTGCGCGAGCAGAGCGCTCTGGTTATAACCGCGTTCCTTTTCTCTGGCGGGCAGCATGGGGACGCAGACGATCAGGTCAAAGGAGATGCCGGGCATGTTTTCCCGCACGCTTTTTGCCATCTCCCGCGCAAAAAAGATGGCAGACTGCGGCCTGTCGCGGAATTTAAAGCGGTGGACGCCCTCCCGGATGGCTTCCTCGTAATAAAACGGCGCCGTGATCTCTTTGTACGCGGTTTTTGGATGCTTGCGCCCACAGTCCTGCAGGCTGTGTCCGCAGAGCAGACAGACAGGCGCTTCAATGCGGACAATGCGTTTTTCACACACTTCGCAGAGTGTTTCCCCAGCCGGAAGGACTTCCCCGCAGCAGACACAGCGGGGCGGATAGAGGATGGAGAGCAGCCGGTCGAGCCATTCTTTATGTTTCATCATCATCGTCTTCCGTCAAAAAAGCGCGCAGGGCGGAAAAGCGGCGCGTCTTTTTATCATTGTCCACCATGCGGCGTACCACGTCGCTGCTTCCAACTAGGATCATTTTGGACTTTGCGCGGGTGACGGCTGTGTAGAGCAGGTTCCGGTAGCTCAACTGTGGCACAACATTTAAAACCGGCATGACGACCGCCTCGAATTCGCTGCCCTGGCTTTTATGCACCGTCACGGCGTAAGCGAGCTCCAGTTCAGCAGCCGATTCAAAGGAATACATTGCCGTGCGGTCGTCGAAGAGCACGTAGAGTGTGGAGCTTGCATGCTCGATCCGGTCCAAAATCCCAACGTCGCCGTTGAAAACGCCCGTCCCGTTTTCCCCGTCTCGCGTCCAGGGGAGGTCGTAGTTGTTTTTGGTCTGCATCACCTTGTCGCCCGTGCGCAGGATGCGCCCGTTGATGGTGATCTCCTGCTTTTTCTTTTCCGGCGGATTGAGGGCACTCTGCAGTACACGGTTGAGATTGACCGTGCCAAGATCGCCCTTGCGCGAGGGGCAGAGCACCTGGATATCCAAAATCGGGGAATAGCCGTAGGCCTTGGGCAGGCGGGCGACGCATAGCTCTGTCACCGTGCGCTCGGCCAGATAGGGCGCAGGCCGGTTCATAAAGAAGAAATCCGCGTCGTTGCGGTCGAGCACCGGCATTTCGCCGCGCACGATACAGTGCGCATTGGTCACGATCAGGCTCTCCATCGCCTGGCGGAATACTTCTGTGAGCTGGACGGTCGGCAGCAGACCGGATTGAATCAGATCCTGCAGCACGTTTCCCGCGCCCACAGGCGGAAGCTGGTCACTGTCGCCCACCATGACCAGACGGCAGCCGAGCGGCAGGGCGTCCAGCAGGCTCGAAAAGAGGTTGATATCCACCATGGAGAGCTCGTCCACAATCACCGCGTCCGCCTCCAGCGGATTGCGCGCGTCACGCGCAAAGACAGGGCGGTCGCTTTCCGTCCATTCCACCTCCAGCAGGCGGTGGATCGTTTTCGCCTCCTTGCCCGTCAGCTCGGACATACGCTTGGCCGCCCGGCCGGTCGGCGCTGCGAGGGCAACGTCCAGCCCATCGCGCTCAAAAAGCGTTAAAATGCCCTTGAGCGTGGTCGTTTTGCCGGTGCCGGGCCCGCCGGTCAGGATGAGCAGGCCCTTCTGAATGGCTGTCGTGATAGCAAGGCGTTGCTTTTCCTCATATTGGATGCCGTTTTCCTGTTCGATGCGCTCAATCTCCTTCTCCAGCATCGGTTTTCCGGCAGGGGGAAAGCGCAGCATGATCCGGATGCGCTCCGCGGCGCTCTTTTCTGCGCTGTAGATGCTGGGCAGGAAGATGAATTCCCGGCCGCCGATTTCTTTTGCAACGAGCTGGCGGTCCTCCAACAGCCCGTCGAGTGCGATCTCGATGGTATCCGTATCGGTATCCAGCAGGTCTCGGGAAGGGGTCAGAAGCTTTTCGCGCGGGATACAGGTGTGGCCGTTGTGCAGGTTGTGGCGCAGCACGTAGATCACGCCCGCCCGCACCCGGTGGATTGCATCCGGGCGGTTGGGCATCGATTGCGCGATCGCATCCGCCCGCTCAAAGCCCATGTGGATATCCTCACTGCAGAGGATATAGGGGTTTTCATGAATACGGTCGATGGCGGAGGCACCGAACTTCCGGAAGGCCGCCAGGCATTCCGCGGGCGTCATGCCGATGGATTCGAGGGCGATCATCACCTCACGCACGGCAAACTGCTTTTTGAATTCCGCGCAGATGTTATGCGCCTTTTCCCGGGAGATGCCCTTGATGGTGGCGAGGCGCTCCGGCTCGTTTTCGAGGATGTCGAAGGTACGGTCGCCGAAGGCCTCCACGATCTTTTCCGCCGTGGCGGCCCGGATGCCCTTGACCGCGCCGGAAGAGAGATATTTCAATAGCTGCCCCGCGGTAGAGGGAAGGCTGCGCTCGCACAGCTCTGCGCGGAACTGGCGGCCGAAGGAAGCGTGTACGTCCCAATGCCCCATCAGGCGAAGCTCTTCCCCGGCGGACAGAGCCGGAAGGACGCCCACCACCGTGACCAGCTCCCCGTCGCTGTTCAGATCCAGCACCGTAAAGCCGGTATCCGGGCGGTAGAAGGTCACGTCCTCCACACTGCCGCGCAATTCAATTTGTCCCTGTTCGTCCATATCCCATGACCATTCTTTCTTTCATAAAGCTGACCTTTATTATACTTCGATTCCGGTTTGGATGCAATGCATTTTCGCTAAAAGCCGAACATTCGTTTCTTTTTAGACAGGTTTGTGATTTCGACAGAGATATGCTAAAATAGAGATCATCTATATTGTTCCGAATAAAGAACAAGGGGGTTATTGGATGCAGTACACAGAAGCGGTCGATTATGTGCATTCCCTGCTGCGGTTCGGCGTGAGGCCGGGCCTTGAATGTATGCGCGCGATGATGGCTCGGCTTGGCAACCCGCAGGACAGGCTCAGATTCGCCCATGTGGCGGGGACGAACGGCAAGGGCTCCACCTGCGCGATGCTTGCAGGGATTTTACAGGCCTCCGGGTATAAGACGGGGCTTTTTACCTCTCCCTATGTGATTGAATTTCGGGAGCGGATGCAGGTAAACGGCGAGATGATCCCGCACGCGTCATTTGCCGCCGTCATTGAGCAGATCAAGCCGGTGGCGGACATGCTTGCCAAACGGGACATGCAGCCCACGGAGTTTGAGGTGATTACCGCCGCCGCCTTCCTCTATTTCGCGCAGGAGGGCTGCGATGTCGTGGTGCTGGAGGTAGGCCTCGGCGGGAGGCTTGATTCCACCAACATCATCAAAACGCCGCTGGTGAGCGTGATCACCTCCGTTTCGATGGATCACATGAACGTGCTTGGCGACACCATTGAGGAGATCGCGGCGGAAAAATGCGGGATCATCAAGCGCGGCGGGATTACCGTCACTTACCCGGAGCAGGACCGGCGCGTGTTCAATATTTTGTACCATACGGCAATTTTGCAAAGTAACGTATTGATTACGCAAAATATGAGGGATATCCATATTAAGGCGGAAAAGATTACCGGCACGGATATCGTCTATAACGGCCTGCATATCCACATCCCGCTCATCGGCGCGCATCAGGTGGGCAACTGCATGACCGCCGTCCTGGCGGCGGAGGCGCTGCGCTCGCGCGGCCTGCGCAGGATCACGGGCAAGTCAATCATAAACGGTGTCGCCGGAGTGCAGATCCCGGCGCGGATGGAGGTCTTCCAAACCCAGCCGCTCGTCCTGCTCGACGGCGGCCATAACGCGGACGGCCTCCAACGGCTGGCCCAGGCCGTGCGTCAGTTCCTCCCAGGCAGGCGGATCGTTGCAGTGATCGGCATGATGGCGGATAAAGCCTACGATACGGCCGCACGGGAGCTTGGGCCCCTGTGCACCAAGGTGATCACGACTACGCCATCCAACCCGCGCGCGATGTCTGCCGCGCGGCTTGCGCAGGCGATGCAGCCCTATTGCAGCGACGTCTGGGCGGAGGAAAAGCCGGAGGAAGCGTTTCTGCGTGCGCTCAGGGAGGCGCAGCCGGAGGACGCGGTGCTCGTCTGCGGCTCATTCTACTTGGCGTCGGATGTACGCGAGGCGCTGCTGCGTTTTTCCGCATAATTTTTTGCGGCGTTTGCCAGCGTTCAACAAAATATGCAGTCAAAATCCTTTATCCTGATCGGGTAAAGGATTTTTATTTTTACGGGAATGACTGTAATCCGGACAGGCAATACTAATCAGAATGGAGGAATCGGACGTGGCAATTCGGTTGGAGTTTGCACCGGGACGCGTGACCGCGTTTTTAGAGGGGGAGATCGATCACCACAACGCCGCCGCCCTGCGGGAATGCATCGACGAGGCGGTCGAGCAGCACAGGCCGGAAACTCTGCGAATCGATTTTGGCGGCGTGAGCTTTATGGACAGCTCCGGCGTGGGGCTCGTGATGGGGCGCATCAGCGTGATGCGCGTGCTGGGGGGCAAGGTAGAGGTAGTAAACCTCACCCCGCAGGCCTATAAGGTGATGCAGCTTGCAAACCTTGATCAGCTCGCGATGATTCGCCAAAAAGAGAATGCTGCAAAATAAACGTTTTGCAGCGATCCCTGTCTTGCAGAGAAAGGATGGTTCAAAATATGAAAGCGAATAACGTTGTAAAACTGGAAGTAGAAAGCCGGTCCGTCAATGAGAGCTTTGCGCGCGTTGTCGTTTCAGCCTTTGCGGCGCAGCTCGATCCGACGATCGAAGAGGTCAACGACATCAAAACGGCGGTCAGCGAGGCCGTGACCAACTGCATCGTGCACGCCTATGAAAACAAGGTCGGCAGGATTTACATAACCGTTTCCCTCTATGATGACGGCCTTGTCAAAATCAAGATCCGGGATAAGGGGCGCGGGATCGAGGATGTGAAAAAAGCGATGGAACCGCTGTATACGACCGCCTCCGGCGAGCGGGCCGGCCTCGGCTTTGCTGTGATGGAGAGCTTTATGGATAAGGTAAAGGTGCATTCCAAGGTAGGGCAGGGTACGAGCGTGATTCTGGAAAAGCGCATCGCGGGCCGCGATGCAAACCGTGGTTGAGCAGGCGGCCGCGCGCGAAAGCCTGATCTCGGAGAATCTGGGGCTCGTCCACTCCTGCGCAAACCGATTCCGCGGCCGCGGGGTGGAGTATGACGATCTCTTTCAGGCTGGCTGCGTGGGCCTGATCAAGGCGGCGGACGGCTTCGATCCTTCGCGCGGCTTTGCCTTTTCCACCTATGCCGTGCCGGTGATTCTGGGGGAAATCAGAAGGATTTTCCGTGACGGCGGTACGGTCAAGGTGGGCAGGGCGATGAAGGAAAAGGCGCGCAACGCCCTGCGGGAAAAAGAGCGGCTCACCGCCGAGCGCGGCCAGGAGCCAACCATCGGGGAGCTCGCGGAGCATCTGGGGATGGAGATCGCGGAGACGGCGCAGGTGCTGACCGCCTCTATGCCGCCTGTGTCGCTCACGGCGGACGAAGAAAACGGCTCCGGGCAGATTGACATCCCGGTTGCCCCGCCGGAGGAGATGATATCCGACACGGTCGCGCTCGAGCAGATTATGGACAGGCTGCCTGAGCAGGACCGGAAACTCATCGAGCTGCGCTATTTCAAGGGCTTTACGCAGACGGTGACCGCCGAGCACCTGGGCATGTCGCAGGTGCAGGTCTCCCGGCGGGAAAAAGCGATTTTATTGCAAATGCGCCGCTATCTGACGGGATAGCGGCGCGGAGAATTGGATATCATTTATTCCATAATACTGTCTGGCAGGGAAAAAGCACCCATCTAGCGCAGGGCGTTATTGAAATCCCCCATTCGGAAGAGCAGGGAGTGGTCCGGACCGAGTTTTCATGCGTTAGATATCTCAAATCACGGAACCGGAAATCGGAACGCGCTCATGCTGCGCGGTTGGTAATTTTTTAGTTTTGCGCATGCGTTTCGCTTGCACGGCTTCATTTTCTTTGCTCGACACAAAGAAAATGAAGCAAAAGAAAGTGCGCGCGGGGGATGCCCCCGCGACCCCTCGCACGGCACTGCGGCAGCTTTTCATCGATCAGACACATCCCAACGCATTCGGCGGACCTTCCCAAACTCAGTGCGATTTTGGAGAAAACGCATGCTCACAGACGGCTTCAAACACATGGAAAGGTTCGTTTTTGCCCTTTGGGCAAAAATTCCCGCACGCGCATGCATTAGGTGGGCGGTAATGCTGCCTGGGGCTATCTGTACGGTTCCGCGGCGCAGGTACGTTCAGGCTGCACAGTGTTAGAGAAACCTATGAGGAGGCCCACAAGGGCCGCCGGGCCTATCTTGCCGCGATGGCCACAGCCTGAAATAAAACAAGGGGCGCGCTGCAAAATTTCTGTTTTGCAGCGCGCCCCCGGCGATTTGATCCGTTTGTATAAAATGTTAAAAGCCTCTCGAGCCGCCTCCGCCTCCGAAACTTCCGCCCCCGCCGGAGAAACCGCCTCCGCCGCCTCCGCCAAAGCCGCCTGTGAAACCGCCTCCGCCGAAGGTATCGTTTCCACCGCCTCCATGAGGGCCGTGCGGCCCGCCGAAGAACCAGAAGAACGGAAATCCCCGTCCGTAGAAAACGCGCCGGAGAATCATTAAAATGATGATCACGGCAATGGGGGACAGGATCGAAAGAAAGCTGTAGACATCCGTTTTCTGCCCGCTGCCGGTATCTCGGCTGTCCGAGATGCCGTAACCGGCGAGCTCCGAAGAGTCGATCCCGTATTCCTGATAAATCTGGGCCGTAACCGCCTTATAGCCCTCCAGCATACCGGTGGAATAGTCGTTTTGCCGCAGGAAGGGCGTCATATATTCATCCATAATCCGCCCTGTCTTGCCGTCCGGCAGAGCACCCTCCAGCCCGAGGCCCACTTCGATGCGAAGCTTCCGTTCCTCTACGGCGATCAGGATGAGCACGCCGTTGTCCGCCTCCTTCTGGCCGATTCCCCAGGCGTTTGCCAGATCGATGGCATAATCCTCCACGCTCTGCCCGCCGAGAGAGGGGACCGTAACGGCAACGGCCTGCGCGCCGGTTTGCTGCTGGAGCGCCCTGCCCAACTCCACGATCTGCTGCTCCGTCCCGGCGGAGAGCACATCTGCGAAATCGTTGACAAAAAACGGTGCGGTGGGCTGGTAGGAGACCTCCGCCGCGACCGACAGACCAAAAGCCGCTAAAAGGACGATTGCGGCGGTGCAGGACAGGACTCTTTTCAAAATCCGTTGAAAGGTGTTCACCCCGTACCTCCTTTATAGACAGACTGGTTATCAGTCGAAATTGACAGACGGGACCTCCTGCGCGCCTTCATTCGCCTGGAAATAATCGAAAGCATCGAAATTGAAAATCCCCGCGATCAGAGAGGTGGGGAAACGCTGGATTTTTGTATTATAAGTCTTAACCGCATCGTTGTATGCGCGCCGCGCCTGCGTGATGCGGTTTTCTGTCCCTGCCAGCTCATCCTGGAGCTGGATGAAATTCGTGTTAGCCTTCAGATCCGGATAATTCTCTGCAATTGCCAGCAGGCGGTTCAGGGCAGAGGTCATCTGGGCATTTGCGGCGAGCTGGTCGCCGGTGTTGTTCGCGCCGACGAGGGCCGCGCGCGCGTCACTGATTTCCTTCATGATGGATTCCTCATGCGACGCGTATCCCTTCACCGTATTGACCAAATTGGGGATCAGGTCCGCGCGCCGCTGCAGGGTGGTCTGGATATCCGACTCCTTCTGCGTGACCTCCTGTTTCAAGGTGACGAGGCCGTTGTAGCTTTTGACCGTGTAGCCTACAAGCGCCACTGCGAGCACCGCCACGGCAATGAGGATGATATGCCAGGGTTTCAGCCTTCTGTTCATAAATTTTCCTTCCTTTCACAGCGCGTTGTTCTGTTAAACGTTTGAACCGGCCGCTGTTTCCAACATAGATGAATGGCCTGCGAAGCACAGAGATCTCCGATCCCGTGTGCTTCGTGAGGCTATGGGGATATTATAATATAAGTATCTCCCGAATACAAGAAAAACAGCAATCATCCTGTGGTTCGCGCCTTGACAACGTTTTCCGGGTTGGGTATGATGGAAAGAAAGGAAGGGGAGACGAGATGCATGCCGCTGAGAAAATACTTGAGCCTGGGGAAAAAATGGGTGCTGGAGCGCTGTAACCTGCTGCTGCGCGCGGTGTTTTCCCGCCTGCCCATCCGAAACCGCATCTTTTTTTATACCATCCGCGCCGATGGTAAGCTGCTGGAAAACAGCCAATGCGTCTACGACGCGCTGGAGGGCGTGGAAAAGGTAGTGGTTGCCCGGATGCTTCCCCACCCGGTGCTGCTCAAGCCGAAAATTTATTACTATCTTTTGACCAGCCGCGTCATCGTCACGGATGACTATCTGCGCTACCTCCGCCATACAAAGCTCCGCGAGGGTCAGAAGGTCGTGCAGATCTGGCATGCCTGCGGCGCTTTGAAGCGTTTTGGGCTGGATGCTCCGTCGCTGCTTTCCCCGCAGGAGGAGAAATTGACGCACAACCAGTATGCCGCCGTATGCGTCAGCTCGCAGCAGGTGCGCCCTTTCTATGCGCAGGCGTTTGGTATTGGGATGGAGCGGGTTGTGGCGCTGGGCACGCCCCGCACAGATGTGCTGCTCGATGAAAACAGGCGCCGGGCGATGCGCGATGCTTTGCTCTGCCGTCATCCGGAGCTGAAGGGGAAACGGGTCTATCTTTATACCCCGACATTTCGGGAACAAAACGGAAAGCCCTGCTTTTATGATCCGCAGATCGACTGGGAGGCGCTGGACGGTGCGCTTGCCGAGGATGAGCGGTTCGTCATCCGCCGCCATCCGATCATGAAAGAGCCGTTTTTCGGAGCGAAAGCATTCCGGCATATCGTGGATGCGACGGATGAGCCGACCTCGTTGCTCCTGACGGCTGCCTCTCTGGTTGTGACGGATTACTCCTCCGTCATTTTCGATGCAATTCTGTGCGGCGTGCCGCTCGTGTTTTACTGCCCGGATTTTGATACCTATGAGCGCGATTTTTATCTTTCCTATCCGCGGGACCTGCCCGGCCCCACCGTTCTCCATGCAAAGGAGCTGCCGGATATCATGCGTGAAGTATGCCTTCATCCGCCGCTTGAAGAGCTCGCCGCCTTCCGCAGCGCCCAGCTCGGCGCGTGCGACGGGCATGCGTCCGAGCGCGTTGCACAACTGATACGCAGCTACCTGCAGTGAGGAGCAAAGGCTTACGATGGAGCGGGGTCCATCTAGGATATTCGTATGGATTAGGCGGGACGTGCCTTGTGGGAAACAGGCACTGTGACCGATTGCGTTTCCGGTATTAAGTAGCCGTCCCCCAGCGGGGACGGTATTTTCTTGTCAGTCGCAGCATCTATCGCAGCCGCTGTAACGATTCATCGTCCGGCGGCACTGGCAGACCCCATAAAAATCCTGCCAGGCAGCGGACATGGATCTGGTGTCGGGCCGCTCTCTGTTACACGCGCAGGAGCAGCCTGAGCGGGCGGCGCCTTGCCGTCTGCAATTATTACAGTTGCACATATTTCTCTCTCCCGATGTTTGATCGCACCCTGATAGCGGATGCATAGGTGGGGAAACTACCCCAGTCCAGATTATGCGAGAGGGGGATACATGGTGCGTGTTATCTTCCGGTATCCGGGTGTGAATGCCCCCGCCTGTTTTTCTGCTTTTTATTCTGCAGGCCGTGCTGTGCCGCCTGTTCATCCCCTGCGAGCGGGATATCGTAGATCGCGCTGTAGGAATCGATTTCTGACTCTGAAACAGGGGCGGCAGGGATCAGCCCTGTGCAATCCGTCATGGAGGAGACGCTCATCGAATCGTCGAACAGCTCTTCGCCGTCCTGTGCGTCATAGGGAAGCGGGCGTTTTTTCAGATCATCCATATGAAATCCTCTTTTCTTGGCATGAATTTGAATGTTGAAATCGGTAACCACTTTGTGCATGGCCCTTTTCCCATTTAGTGTTTCGTGAAATGTATCAGCTATGCAGGCAAAGCAAACCGCATTGTTTGATTTTGCGATGGGCTGTGCTATAATAATACAGTATCAACAATAGATTAGAGTGCCCAAAATCGTTTGGAGGATATATACAGTATGGGAAAAACAGTCGATCTGGTCGTGCCGTGTTTTAATGAAGGCGAAGTGCTTGGCCTTTTCCACAGCGAAGTAAGCGCTGTGCTGGACCGGTGCGCAGGCTATACCTTCCATTTCATTTTTGTCAACGACGGCAGCAGGGATCAAACGCTCGACCTCCTGCGCCGTTTCGCGGCGGAGGATGAGCGGGTTCGCTACCTGTCGCTATCGCGCAATTTCGGCAAGGAATCCGCCATGCTGGCAGGCATGAAGTATTCTACCGGGGACTATGTGGGAATCCTGGACGCAGACCTGCAGCATTCGCCAGAGCTGATCCCGGAGATGCTCGCGGCGCTGGAGGAGGGCTACGATATCGCGGCGGCCCGCCGGGTGGATCGCACCGGGGAAGGAAAGGTCAAGAGCGCCTTTTCGCGGGCTTTTTACAGAGTGATCAATAAAATGTCGGATGTGGAGATTGCGGACGGCGCGCAGGATTTCCGTATCATGAAGCGGCCGGTTGTGGAGGCGATCCTGTCCATGCCGGAATACAACCGGTTCTCCAAGGGGATTTTCAGCTGGGTCGGTTTCCGTACAAAATGGTTTGCGCATGAAAACCGGGCACGTGCCGCGGGCTCGAGCAAGTGGTCGTTTGTAAAGCTCTTTCGCTATGCGCTGGACGGGATCATCGGCTTTTCCACCGTTCCGCTGAAGGTGTCTCTCTATATCGGCGCTGCGTCGAGCGGGATCGGCATCGTTTATGCACTATATATCCTGATCCGCACGCTGATCCGCGGCTCTGACGTGCCGGGTTATCCTTCTATTATCTGCGCGATTTTTTTCTTCGGCGGCCTGATCCTCTGCTCGCTTGGGGTCATCGGGGAATATCTTGCCCGGATCTACCTGGAGGTAAAAAGGCGGCCTGTCTTCCTGGTCGCGGAGACGAATATCATCCCGGAGCCCGCTGAAAAAAGCGGCCCGTCGGAAGGGTGACTGGTTTGGACGAACATCTGAAGCCCCTGCGTGAAAAGGCGATGCGCCTGCCCCTTATGCCGGGCGTCTATATTATGAAGGATAAAAAGGGGAAGATCATTTATATCGGCAAGGCGAAGGCGCTGAAAAACCGCGTCAGCCAGTATTTCGGCTCTCAGGAGCGCCATGCGGTCAAGGTGCGCCGGATGGTGGAGCACGTCGCGGATTTCGATTATATCCTGACGGACAGCGAATTTGAAGCGCTTGTGCTCGAATGCAGCCTCATCAAGCAGCACCAGCCCAAATACAATATTCTTTTAAAGGATGACAAGGGCTATCATTATATCCGGGTCACCAGCGGGGGCTGGCCCGTCATCAGCGCGGCGATGCAGAAGCTTGACGACGGCGCGCAGTACATCGGCCCTTTTACGAGCTCGTTTACCGTGAAGCAGTCCGTGGACGAGGCGCTGCGGATTTTTCGCCTGCCTCAGTGCGGCAAGGTGTTCCCGCGCGATATCGGAAAGGGCAGGCCGTGCCTGAATTATTTCATTAAGCAGTGCTCCGCGCCCTGTGCGGGCAAGCTGACACAGCAGGAATATAAGGAAACCGTGGATGAGGCCCTCGCATTTTTGCGCGGCGGCAGCACGCAGGCGCTCAAGGACATCCAGCACCGGATGGAGGAGGCCGCCGAAAATCTGGAATTTGAAAAAGCGGCCCGCCTGCGCGACCGGATCAATGCGATCCGCCGGATGCAGGATAAGCAGAAGGTCGTATCACTCTCTGTCAAGGAGCAGGATGTGTTTGCCGTTTCCAACAGCGCGCAGGCCGCCTGCCTGATGGTGCTTCGCTTTGCACAGGGCCGGCTTTATGACAGCGAGTATTTCTTTATCGACAGCGTCGAGGATTTCCCGGCCGTGCGCGGGGAGCTGATCCAGGGCTATTATTCCATGCGCGATCATGTGCCGCCGCGCGTCACGGTCGACGGCGAGGTGGCGGACGAAGCGCTTTTATCCAACTGGCTGAGCGACAAGGCGGGCAGGCGCGTCCAGATCGCCGTGCCGCAGCGCGGCGAGCAGGCCCAGCTGATGGAAATGTGCCGCTCGAACGCGGCCGAGAAGCTTGCGGAGCATCTCGGACGGGCCGGGAAGCAGACGGCCGCGCTCGATGAACTGGCCCGCCTGCTGGGGCTGGACGCCCCGCCGGAATATATCGAAGCTTACGATATCTCCCACACCGCAGGCAGCGACAATGTAGCGGGGATGGTCGTCTTCCGCGCAGGTGCGCCCTATAAGCAGGCGTACAAGCGGTTTTCGATCAAATCCTTTGAGGGGCAGGATGATTACGGCTCCATGCGCGAGGTGCTCACGCGCCGCTTTACGCATTACATGGAGGAAAAAGACAGCGGCGAAGGCTTTGGCAAGCTGCCCGACCTGATCCTGCTGGACGGCGGCCAGGGTCAGGTCAACGCCGTGCGCCCAGTGCTCGAGCAGTTCGGCCTGCGGGTGCCTCTATTCGGCATGGTCAAGGACGATCGCCACCGTACCCGCGCCATCGCGGCGGACGGCGGCGAAATTGCGATCCATTCCAAACGGCAGGCGTTCACGCTCGTCTCCTCCATCCAGGAGGAGGTGCACCGCTTTGCCATCGGCTATCATAAGCAGAAGCATAAAAAAAATACGCTTGTCAGCTCCCTGACCCAGATCGAAGGCATCGGCGAAACGCGCGCGCGGGCCCTGCTGCGCTCGTTCCAGACGATCCACGCCATCCGGGAGGCGACTGTCGAACAGCTTCTGACGGTAAAGGGGGTGACGGAGCCGGCTGCAAAGGCAGTTTTTTTCCATTTTCATCCAGAGGATGCACAGCAGGAGGAGGCGTGATGCTCTTTCGACCGTTTCTTCAAAAGTTGGAATTATTTCTCTATGAATGTTGACAAACACCGGCGCAAAATAGATAATAATTTAGACAAGTTATAAATAGCCGTGAACTTGCTGCGATATCAGAAAGTGTCTCATTGATAGATCAGATATCAACGGCGCCAGCCTTGTTACTCGCTGACGCTTCGTCATAAAAAGAATGGATATCCGCTTTTCTGAAATGAAAGGCGGCACGGGAGTTTTGGTTATGAGAGTCATCACCGGTTCCGCAAAAGGCCGTAAGCTGAAAACTCTTTCCGGCGAGGATGTGCGGCCTACGACTGACCGCGTTAAGGAAGCGCTGTTCAGCATCATCCAATTTGAAATTGAGGGCAGGCGTGTGCTCGATCTCTTTGCTGGCTCCGGCCAGCTTGGGATCGAGGCGCTCAGCCGCGGCGCGGCAAGCGCTGCGTTTGTAGACGCCTCGCGCGATTCCATCGAAGTGGTACGGGAAAATTTGAATACGGTCAAGCTCGCTCAGAGGGCGCAGGTTTTGCAGATGGACAGCCTTGCATTCCTCGCCGGTCAGTGCGGGCCGTTCGATATTGCCTTTTTCGATCCGCCGTACGGCACAGGGCTCCTGCAAAAGGCGCTGCCCATGGCTGCGCGCCGCATGGCGCCGGGCGGCGTGATGATCTGCGAGGCCCCGACGAAGGAAGACCTGCCGGAGCAGGCGGAGGATTTTCGTCTGGTGCGCCGGTATCCCTACGGCCGGATTTCGCTTGCGCTTTATCGCAGAGAGGGGGAAGGAGCATGAGAATTGCAGTTTGCCCGGGCAGCTTCGACCCCGTTACGCTGGGCCATCTGGATATCATCCGCCGCTCCTCAAAGCTGTTTGATCAGGTGATCGTCGTCGTGATGGTCAATTATCATAAGAAAGACAGCAGTTTTACAGCGGAAGAGCGCGTGGAGCTTTTGCAGCGCTGCACCGGTGATATTGAAAATATCGAGATCGATACATATAACGGCCTGCTTGCCGATTACACGCGCGACAAGGGTGCTGTGGCCATTGTGAAAGGCCTGCGCGCCGTATCGGATTTTGAATATGAATTTCAGCAGGCGCTGACAAATAAGCGGCTCAATTCGGAGGTGGAGACGATCTTTATCACCACCAGCGCGGATAATATGTTCTTGAGCTCCAGCGTTGTCAAGCAGGTCTGCGCTTTCGGCGGCGATATTTCAACGTTTGTCCCCCCGGAAATCCGGGAGGATATCATCAGGCGGTTAAAACAGGGTTCCACCTGTTTATGATTGGATTGGAAGGGAAGGATGTGTCAGTATGAGCAGTATCAGTATTGCCGAATTGCTGGGCCAGATGGATGAAGTGATTGAAAACGCGACCGCCTCCATGCTGTCGAGCAAGCGGTATATCGACATCCCCGCGATGCAGGAGCTGATTGCACAGGCGCGGGATAACCTGCCGATGGAGATTGAGCAGGCCACGCAAATCGTGCGTGACCGCGGCGCGATCCTCAAGGATGCCAAGCAGGAGGCGCATGAGACGCAGGATGCAGCCGTCCGCAATGCGGACAATCTGCGTGAGAGCGCCCGCCGCGAGGCGGAGGCACTGACGAGCAAGGCCCGCCTGGAGGCGGACACGATGATGGAAAAAGCGCGCCGCGATTCCAAGGCAATGATGCAGAAGGCGCAGGATACGTCGGACGACATGATCGCCAAAGCGGAAGAGAAGGCGGCGTTCCTCGTTTCTGAGGATCAGATCACCAAAACGGCTACCGCAAAGGCCAATGAGATGCTCACCAACGCGCGCCAGCAGTCTCAGGAGCTGATGGAGCATGCGCAGGCCAAGGCCCGTGAAACAACGGAGACCGCGCAGGCCCGGGCAAATGCCATGCTGGAGGATGCGCAGACCAAATCGAAGGATATGGTGGAAACCGCGCAGGCCAAGGCCAATCTCCTCACCAAAACGGCCAATGAGCAGGCAGAGGAGACCATTTCTCAGGCGCAGAAGTGGTCGCATGATATGCGCACAGGCGCGAGCGAATTCGTCGAGCGCATCATGCGCACGTCGGACGAGCTGCTTACGCAGAGCGTCAATGAGATTCGCAGGGCGCGGCAGAGCCTGCGCGCTTCGGGTAAAGCTGAGGAAGAGCCTCAGCCGGAGCCGAAGCAGGAAGCAAAAAAATAATCGACCATTTTTAACATATCATAAACTGGGCCGCAGCCGGGCAAACAGTGAAACGGTCTGCGGCCCGGTTTTTCATTTACAGCAGAGAAAAGGCGCAGCACGCCTTTGAGAAAAAGCATTGCGAACCTCCATCTTGGCCCATATTTTACGTCTTTGCAGAGGCAGAAGCATGCGTTTTCCAACCTGTCTATGTAATGCACAACTGCCTTCAAAGTTTTGTGCTTTTCGGCCAGAAGGGCAGGACGAAATTCGGCTTCACTGAAAAAACTTCCGCCTCGCATGGAAAGGATGGTCATATCAATGAAGATTTTGGTCTATCTGACCGGCGGCACGATCGGCAGCCGCGTTGACGGCGCGACCGTCCATACGGATCCGGCGGCGGCCAGCCGCCTGTTATCCTTGTACCGGGCGCGTTATGGGGAGGATGTTTCCTTCGACGTGCGCCGGCCGTGCAGCCTGCTCAGCGAGAATGCCACGCCCGGGCTGTGGTCTCTTTTGGAAAGAGCAGTGCGGGAGGAGGAGCTGTCTGCCTACGACGGGATCATCATTACGCATGGCTCAGATACACTGCCCTATACCTGTGCTGCCTTGGCCTTCCTGCTGCGGGACGTACCAATCCCGCTGGTACTGGTCGCAAGCAATTACCCCCTTGGAGACAGCCGGAGCAACGGCCTTTCCAACTTCCGCAGTGCGGTCGAGTTGATTGTATCGCGGGAGATGCGGGGTATATTTACCGTTTTTCAGGATGAAAACGGCATCAACCGCGTCTATCTCGCCGCCCGCATTCAGGAGGCGGATACCGCTCGCGATCAGTTCGCAAGCTATGGCGGCGTGGATTTCGGGATCATCCGGGATGGAAGGTTTCACTGGAATGCGCATCTGCAGAATCCCACGCTCGATGAGGTGAACCAGCTTCCCGCGCGCCTGCTGCATGCAGACTGGGCTTTTCAGAAGCCTGTGCTGGCCCTGCGGCCCTATCCGGGGCTCGATTATCGCTTTTTACGCCTTGATCCGCCGCCGCGCGCTATGCTGCACTATCTCTATCATGCGGCGACGGCCTGCACGCAGGGGGAGGGATACGCGCTGCCGGATTTCCTGCGGGAATGCAGAAGCCGGGGAACGGATTGCTATCTCGCGCCCTTCAAGGCCGAAGGGGAGGCGCTGTATGAAACCAGCCGCGCGCTGCTGGAGGCGGGCGCGGTCCCTCTGTACCGGATCTCCTTTGAGGCGGCGTATGTAAAACTGACGATTGCATATAACCAGCAGGAGCTGTCGCCACGGAGCCTGATGGAGCAATGTTTTGCCTTTGAAATCCTGCCGGAATCCAAGGCCGGCGGACGGGGATGAAAATCCGTATTGTAGAGATATAAAGTGCATAGAATGTAAGCTTCGGCCTTGTGTGGTTATACAAAATAGACGTTCTGTACAATTTTTTAGTCCATAAAGTGCAACAATCTGCCTGTTTTTTCGTTATATAGAGTGAGGGAGTTTCTCTGAAAATTAAAAACAGGAGTGCAGAAAAATGAAAAAGACAATGCGGTTTCTCTCAATGGCGCTGGCGATCCTGCTGATCATTCAGCTTTTCCCGGCGACAAGCCTTGCGGCAAAGGCGGACGAGCTTCGCGCACTGGCGCGGGCAGACGCGGCGCAGGCGGCGCTTGCACCGGTCGCGTATGAAGAAGTGGAAAAGCGCGACGCCAACACAAAGGTTTTTAAACGCGAAGATGGCTCCTATACGGCCATCCTTTCTCCGCAGCCGATTCATTATGAGGAAAACGGCGCGTGGAAAGAGATCGACAATACGCTGGAGCGCAAAACGGTAGATGGCAGGCAGGTTTTGCAGAACCGGCAGAATGCTTTCCGTGTATCCCTGCCGGAGGCTGTTACCGGAAAGGAGCCGGTCTCCGTCACAAAGTCCGGTTACACGCTGTCCTTTACCATGCAGGAGGTGTCCGGCGGGGCGTCCGCGTCTATAAAGCGGCAGAGCCGTGCGGAGAAAAAAGCTGCACAGGAAGCGCCGGAAGCTGTGCAGGAGGCAAAGCTTGAGCGGCAGAGCGCGTCGCTCGTTTATAAGGATGTGCAGCCGGATACCGACGTGGAATATACCGTCCTTCCGCAGTCTGTTAAGGAGAATATCATCCTGCAGAAGGCGCGCGACGGTGATGTTGTATACCGTTTTCAGATCAGGGCGGAGGGCCTTACCGCCGTGCAGAAGGAGGACAACAGCATCTCGTTTGAGGACAAGGCGGGCGAAGCAATCTTCCTGTTGCCAGCGCCTTTCCTTTACGATGCCAGTCATGCGATTTCTACAGATGTTGCCGTATCCCTCAGCGGCAAAAACGGTACCTATACGCTAACCTATACGCCCTCAAAGGAATGGCTTGTAGCGGATGAACGCGTTTATCCCGTCATACTCGATCCAATCGTGGAGACGAATGTAGCCTCCGGCATTGAGGATAGCTACGCAGTTTCCTCCGGGCTCGGTGCGGTCATCCCGCATCACCTGTTGACCACCGCACTGGTTGAGAAAGACGCGGCGAATACTTATATCAAATTTTTGAATTCCAACATCTGGAGCTCCAAAACCAGTATCTTGGGCGCGACGCTGACGATGTACGGCACAAATCAATCCTCCGGCGATACCGTGATTACTGCGCATCAGGTGACGGAATCCTGGATGGACAAGCATCTGATCCATACGACTGAGCCTGCGGCGGCGGAGGCGGTGCTCGATTACGCAACCGTTTCCTCTTCTCAGCCCACGGCGCTCACCTGGGATATCACCAAAGCGGTGGCTGAGTGGAAGGCCAATAGCAGCTTCAATTTTGGCATTAAGCTGCAGGTGAGCAACCAGAGCGCGAGCGGCAAGGCGGAGCTGTATACGTCAGAGCATACCAATGCCCAGTACCGCCCGGTTTTCCAGATTGAATACCGGGAGACCTCCGGCAAGCCTGCACAGTACGATTATCATACGCAGTCTGTGGGGCGCGCGGGCGAGGTTTCGGTCAACGACTATACGCGCGGCGTCTATATCGCGCGTGACGAAATCGGCATTGACGGTAATATCATGCCGGTTTCGATCCGCCGGTATTTCAGCGACGCAAACGTCAATTCGCTGGAGCTGATGGTTGGCAGCGCCTTCAGCCCTTACGGCAACCGCTGGCTGACCAATTATAACCGTCTGATCTCCTACAACGGGAATGATGCCGACGGAATTGAGCGCTACCGCTATCTGGATGAAGACGGCACGGTGCGGTATTATATCGCGTCAGGAGAACCCGCCGAAAACGGCCGGGTGAAATGGATTGAGGAATGCCCGATGGGCGTGGGCGATACGGGCAGCGCGCTGTGGCTGCCGGAAAGCCTGACGGACAAGGCGGACTATACAAAACTGGAGCTGGAAAATGCATAGGGGCACAAGCTTGCCTTCGACGCGCACGGGCGGCTCGTGAACATTACGGACGATACCCCAAATGCCAATCATAGCACGATTGTCTACGATGGCGATTCCCTGGTGAAAATCAGCAGGATCATTGACGGCGTAGGCCGTGAATACCGGTTTGTCTACGATACGCAGCAGGCCTCGCAAGGGCTGCTCACCGCCATCGAATGCTACGCGGCGGATGGTACGGCAATTACTGTAACGGACGAAACCGGCGCGGAGATCCCGCTGAAGATGACCTATACCTATTCCAAGAACCTGCTCATTTACCGCCTGGCGAGCGCCGTGTATCCGGACGGGGAGACGGCGACCTACGAATATAACGCCCTCATGCTGCCGTCGGCAGTGAACAATATCGACGGCTACCGCATGGAATATGAATACGACGGCGCGGGCCGCGTCAGCAAGATGACGGAGAAGGCGAAGGATCCGGAAACGGGCGGTTATGTCACGGGCAATGTCGTCACGGTCACGTCGCAGGGGATTTACCAGACGACGTTTGCGGATAACTGGGGCAATACGGAAGTCAAGCATTTTGACCGGTATGGGCGCACGGAGTCGACACGCGATGCGGATGGTGCGCTCACCCGTCAGGAGTATG
The DNA here is from genome assembly GCA_900549825.1 of uncultured Oscillospiraceae bacterium. GTDB lineage: Bacteria > Bacillota > Clostridia > Oscillospirales > Acutalibacteraceae > Fimivicinus. The sequence goes on from URQB01000015.1 coordinate 32,841, forward strand.
AAACGGAAGAGGTTGACGGAAAAACGCTGAGCGTAGCCGGAGTATCCTCCGACCTTTTCCATGCCTTCAATCAGGTCGATAATCAGCTCGTTAACGGAAGCTTCACCGAACAGAGCGGCGGTCTGCCCGCAAAGTGGACGGCGGCTGGCTTCGGCAGTACGGACCGGCTTGATTCCGTTTCGATCAGTGGGCATACGGTAAATGCATTGGGGCTTGCCGGCGGCATTTCCTCTGATAAGAAGCTCAGGCAGACAGTAGCGATTGACGCGCAAGCGGGAGATATTTTTACACTGGGCGGCTGGGCAAAGGCGGATGCCGCAGTCACGCAGGAAGGCGCGCGTTTTTCCATCCGCGCGGCCTATACGGAAACCTTTGCCAAAGAGGATGGAACGGCTGGCACAAGGGCAAAGGTTGTGGACGTCCCGTTTGATCCCTATGTTGCGGAGTGGCAGTTCAATGCCCGTGTCATTGAATTTGAAGGTGCCTGTACGGAAGTCGAGATCAGCATAGAATTTGCGGGACAGTTCAACGGGGCGCAGTTTGCTGCAGTGAAGCTGTATGTCGAACAGTATAATTTTGAGGAAGAGCCGTGCTGCGTATGCGGAGAAGATTGTGCATACGGCCCCGGCTGCGATTGCCAGTGCGAAAGCAGGGAAAGTTGTACCTGCGCGCAGTGCTACAAATGCCCCTGCACGGATTGTCAGGAGCCGGACTGCGACTGCCGATGTACAGATGAGGCCGCTTGCACCTGCCCGCAGTGCAAGAGAGGAACACATATTACAACGGATGATAACGGCAATCAGATTCAAATCCGCACGACCAGCGCCGGCAAAAGTATGATTACGCAGCAGGCCTATACGCCGGATGGAAGCTATGTCGCTGGAGAAACAGATGCGGACGGTAATACCGTCTCCTATACTTACCGGAAAGGCACGAATCAGCTCTCTTCTGAGACGGATGGAAACGGAAATTCGGAAACCTATGCCTATGACGCGGTTGGGCAGCTTAGAAAAGTATCACAGATGGTCACCGGTCTGGCCGACGGGGAGAAGATTGAAAACATCTATCAATATTCTGGCGACCGGCTGGCCGCCATTACGCACAACGGCACAACGTATTCCTTCGTCTATGATGTATGGGGCAATCAGATAAGCGTCAGGGTTGGCACGCGAACGCTAGCCTCTTATTCATATGGCTCTGGCAGCAACAGGGAGCGCGTGGGCGCGATTACCTTCGGAAACAGCCAGACGATTACATACCGCTACGATGAAAATGACAATGTGACCGGGATTAGCCACGACGGCGGGGCGACTTGGCGCTATACGTATGCTTATGAGGACGACGGGGCGTTGCTTCAGGCGCAGGATCATCTGGCCGGCACAACGATATGCCAGGATGGCACGGCATATACCGTAAGGCGGACGAGCGATAATACGATTCTTTACCGCAAGGCCTATGCGGAGGATGGCAGCTCGTTTGAAACAATCCACGGCGTTTCTTATACTCACACCAATGCGGAATCACAGTACGACGCACTGACCGGGCAGACGCAAAGCGGCAGCCGGATACAGGGCGAGGGGGTCAATCTCGATTTTGCCGATATCACCGATTATTTTGGAAGGGCAATTCAGAAAAAAGCGGCGTTCCAAAACGATGCGGGAGCGGATCTATCAGGTGTCCGGGCAGAGTATACCTACAAAAATTATGAGGACGGTAGAACGGGAAATTTGATTGATACCTACCGCTTGTACGCATCCGGCGCGAATGAAACGCTCATCGGCGGATACCGTTATGAATATGATGGGAATGGGAACATTACAGCCATTTATGATGCCACCTCTAATCAGTTGCTTAACCGCTACCAATACGATGCGGCAAACCAGCTCGTCCGCGCGGACAGCCGCAGCCGGGCGGAATCCTGCATCTATACGTACGATCAGGGAGGCAATCTAGTTTCAGAAGCCCGCTATGCTTTTTCCATGGGCAAGGTGAGTGGAACGCCATATGTTACAATGTATACCTATGGTAATGCAAATTGGAAGGATCAGCTGACCGCTGTAGACGAAAAAGAAATTACCTATGATGCCATTGGTAATCCGCTTACCTATAATGGCTGGGTGTACACATGGACGGCAGGGCGGCAGCTTGCCAGCGCCTGGAATCCTAATATCGGCGCAAAATTTGTTTATCAGTATAATGCGGATGGTTTGCGTACACAAAAGAAAGCCTATGGCACGGATGATGAAGGGAATATCGTGAATCCACTTCAATATGGCTCTTGGGATTATATTTGGGTAGACGGCAAAATCGTCAGCCAAACCGTTTCCTATACTGGCATTGACGATGCGCCCGAATCGCAGACCATGCGCTTCCTGTACGACGAAAAGGCAGAACTGCACGGCTTTGCACTTGATGGTAAGACGTATCTCTATGTGAAGAATCTTCAGGGAGATATCGTCGCCATCGTCAATGAGGCAGGGACGGTCGAGGTTCAGTATCAGTATGGCCCGTGGGGCCAGATGGACGGGAACGACGCGGTTACGGGCAATCACGAACTGGAACAGCTGAACCCTTTTACCTATCGTGGCTATCAGTATGATCCGGAAACTGATTTGTATTATCTCCAATCTCGTTATTATAATCCGGAATGGAAGCGGTTTCTCAATGCGGATGTGTATACAGACACGTGTATCGGTATCCTTGGAAGCAATATGTTTGATTACTGCAATAATAATCCGATTTTCTATTATGACCCTGAAGGAAAAGCACCGACTGTAATTATTTATTATGACGATTTTACAGAACAGGCAAATTACATGAAAAAGAACGGATATAAAAATAAAAATGTTTATATGTATAAGGTCACAAAGATTAAAGATTTTATTAATGTATGGAATAATAAATTACCTTCTTCCATCAAGGATGTACATCTCTATTTACATGGTGCTGCCGGAGTTTTATATTTTTTGAAAGAGTCATTTTATACCAAAGACTTTACAAAACTAAAAAAGCGAAAAATATCTGGTAAAGTATATTTGAATTCATGCCAAGGAGGGACAACGTCTGCGGGCGGTTCTGTGGCGTCTGCTTTTGCAAGCAAAGTAGTACCTCAGGTATATGTTCGGGCAGTTGTGAATGGTTTCGTCTATTATCGAGCATGGAACCAGCCTTTTGCTAGATGGCCCCTGACAAAAGAAAAAGGGGCATATTGGGCTGATTTTTATTATGGAAAATATAAGGGAAAGTGGGCAACAACGATTAGCCCGATCGGAAAAAAATGGAGGCTATAGAAATGAAACAAATCTCATGCCCTAAAAAAGTAGTCATTATTATTGTGGTAGTACTCATTTTTGCGATCATAACGGGGGGAGGTATTTTTTATCGTATGCCATATAATATTCCATTTGAAAATATAGAAACAGTAAAAGAACCGAGTGGTTTTTCTGAAAATATTGATGCAATCTGGTTTACCTTGCGGGATGAGAAGTATAAAGGCTTTTTTCCAAACGATACATTATCAGATTATGGAATAGATATCGATATGGACTTTCAGACATATACCTACGTGATTACGTGCGGTCATGAAATGACAAAGTTGGAGCGAAGCTATTCCAAAATGAAAAATAAAATATTCGGGTTTTTACCGAAACAATTTATAGGACAAATTACCTTAAAGGAGGCAGACGATCATATGATTCACATCTATAGGATTCCTAAGATGGACATTGATTGTAATTATCATCAAAGAGAGCAATATGTCCAATGGGTGTCTGGATCATAAATGACTTGATCATTCGTCCATTGTGTTTCTCATGGAGATCGCCGATAACATGGAACGCTGGGATTCAATCGAGGATTCGGCCCCAATCCTGAGTTGTTCCATGCGCTCGAGACGAAAGGAAAGGTTCCATTATGGGAGCTATACGCTCATTGCTTATTATTCGGATTATCCTATCTGGGAAAAGATCGGAACGTGGGATGGAGAGCGCTTTCACTTTGCATAACAGTTGCGGTTCCAGCAGGCGCTCAGTGTATTGCACATTTGCTGGAATTCAACAGTGAGGAAGACTTCATGAAAAAGAAAAGCGTCCTTATTATATGTGCCCTGCTCGTTTTAGCTGCCGGAGCCGGCGTTGGATACAAATTCACAAGAATGACGGTCAAAATGAATCTGAATTCGGATACCATCGTCTATCAAAATCGGACATACCATTTATCTGAAACGGCCCGCGCCGTTTTCAGCCGCGACTCCTCCAATGTGTCGTCCCTTTGCGATAACCTTTCGCTGGAGCCGGTCGATTTCCGTACCAGGCAATTCGGGCGCTATGGTTTGCTTGTGTTCGGCCTTTCCTGGTACCATTTGACGCATTCCCCCACAACGGTTTCGCTTCGGCTTTTTCTGATCTTATGGATTGTTTGCTTCTGCCTTATCGCGGCGGAGCTCGTTGCCGCCGTCCACCGCAGCGTTGTACTTGACGGCGAGACGTATCTCTATGCGAAGAATTTACAGGGGGCGATATCATCGCTATCGTCAATGAGGCAGGGACGGTCGAGGTTCGGTATCAGTACGGCCCGTGGGGCCAGATGGGCAGGAACGACGCGGTTACGGGCCATATGGTGTAAAATATATACCGAAAGACGGATGGAAATGGGGGGCGATACATACTCATCCGAATAGTAATTCTTTCTCATCCGCTGATAAAAAATGGTGTTGGAATACGGATTTGGTGTTTTATGTTGCTACGCCAAATAAAAGTATCAGACGTTATTATCCGACCAGAGCCCGCTGGTACGATGAATTGGTTTATAAGAATGTTCAATTAAAAAAGGTACCAGTTATATATCAAAATGCTCTTAAAAATCAGTATCGTAAAAAGTGGATTCAACATACAAAGACAAATTGCGGATTTAATTGTAAGAAGAAATTTTGGCCAGCGATTATATAAAAATCTAATCTTAAAAGGCCGAGGGGAGGCTTGACATGCGAATCAATATCACTCAGAAAAGAGTCCTGTTACTTTTATTTTTTATCTGCTTGCCCATCTTATTGGCATCCTGCCGTTCCCCATTCAACATTGGGGAGGCGACCCCGGATGCAACGGTTTCCTATCAGGATCAAACGATTCATTTAGAATCCATTCGAGATCAGGAGGATGGAGTTTACACAGGTGCTATCATTCCAAATGCAAAAGCAGCGCTAAATTATGCGAAGGTTTTCCTTTCCGATTCACAACAGCTTGATATTTCCCAATGGGACAAATATGAAATTATATATGATGCGAATCAACAGATATGGATGGTTTCATTTTGGAGCACAGATACGGTAGGGGGTGATTCTCATGTTATCCTTCAACAGGATACAGGTGAAATATTAATGGCTTGGAGTGGAGAATAACATCGCTTTTGTGACGAGCTTTTGGGGGAACGTTATATCCTCGTTGCCTATTACTCAGATTGCCCGATTTATGAACCGGCTGGTGATTCCAACTGCTATCATGTACAATCGTGAGGGAGTTTTATGAAAAAGAAGATCATTCTCATCGTATGTGTCCTGCTCGTTTTAGCTGCCGGGGCTGGCATTGGATACAAATTCACGAGAATGACGGTTAAAATGAATCCGGATTCGGATACCGTCGTCTATCAAAAGTGGAGCATTATGGCTATATGAAATTTGGAACGAAAATAAATCAGGAGAGTTGATAGAATTTATCGACCATATTAAGGAGGTTTTAATGCAGAAAACGAAAAAATTTATATTGGGTTTACCAATTCTGTTTTTTCTATTCATCAGCTTTTTGTTCGGTATCCATCTATATGAATATCAAATTTTTAGTTATCAACCTGAAACGGGCACTGCCATCGCATATGCCTCCCTTATCAATAATCGTACGGATTTATGGTATGAAAATTGGGAGGGAAACGGCCATCTGGATGCTACTTCACTGAACGCAATATTAGAACAATCTACCTATTCGCCGCTTTCTCGAAAGGAAGGAATGAAAATCATTTGGAGATCAGGTAAAAGCAATACGGTGTGTTCCATCACGGGAAAGTCCGTTTTGGCAGAGGAGATGCGCAGGGGAACGGAGCGGATTTTTATTGATTTGCAGGTTGTTTTTTTGCAGGATCAGATTTATTTGATCGTCGGCAATCAGGTCAAGGTTTCCGAAGGGGATCCATACGGGCCGGAATACAACTATGCAAACACGGTTTATCGCGCGGATGCGCCGGGTAATCTTCATGGTATCTACTCTTATCATTCCTCGGAGAAGCCACAGCGAATGGAGTGGCTGGAAACGGCTTGGTTCCTGCTAAAATACTCATTCCCGCTACAGATATCCCTGCTTGCGATTACGGCCTTCTTGCTTGTGGCCTGTATGGTGGTTGGTATTCGGCGCAAGGCCGGGCATTGATCTGCGTCTTGCGCCCCCTTGATTCATGAGGATCAGCCATTTTCCGTGACCGTGATAAAAAGGAGTAATGCATCTTGAAATTTTCTCTGCGCCGCAGGCGTACCGTTTCGGACATCCTCCTGACTTTGTTTGTCAGTTTGATTGTGTTCGGCCTTTCCTGGTACCATTTAACGCATTCCCCCACAACGGTTTCGCTTCAGCTTTTTCTGATCTTATGGATTGTGTGCTTCTGCCTTATCGCGGCGGAGCTCGTTGCCGCCGTCCGCCGCAGCGTTGTACTTGACGGCGGGGAAATTGTCATCCGCTCCGGCGTGCGCCCCGCCCGTATACTGCCTCTGCGTGAGATTGATTCCATTGCTCTTACCAGAGAGGCACCGGAGAAAAAAGTCCCGTTTTTCCACCGCTATGGGAAAGCGCACCGCAGCGGCGCGGACAGCCTGATCCTCACCTGCAGGGACGGCAGGCGGTACAGGCTGGCGGTGGAGTACCACCAGAAATTTCGAGAAGCGGTGCAAGCCCACCTGAGGGAATCTCAGTGAAAACTGCGCGTCAGAGCGCGGCAGAAAGGCGCATCCAACCATAGCGGCTGGATGCGCCTTTCTGTTTTATGCCACACCGTAACAAAGTTTCCAATGGTTCCGGCCGGCCGTCAGTCCTTTTGCCTTTGCAGCCTGTCGTTGACATCCAGCTCATAGCTCGGATTGCCGTATTGGAACTTAATCAGGCTATTGAGCCTGCGGATCGGATTTTTGGCGAGGGCGACACTGTTTTCCGCATAATTTACGCCATAGGCATCCAGAATGGGCTTAAAGTGCTCCCAACGCTCCAGAAAGCTTTTGAAATCACGCTTTTCCTTCGGCGTCCAGGCCACCTCGCTGAGCGCCTCCATCCTTGGGAAGAGAAAGAGCTCCAGGCGGCGGACGGAGGGAATGAATTCCGTCCACATCTCCGCTTCCACGCCCAGCACGTTTTTTACGCTCTCCAGGCGGATGCCGCCCTGCACAGGCTCGAATTTATAAGTGTTGCGCAGGGGGTATTGCGCATAGGTCATATCGAAATAGAAGGCCTGATGGCGGCTCATGATCATCTCACCGCCTTTGTTGATATACTTCGCTGCAAATTTGTCGCGCTGCGGCGTCCAGTATTGACCGATTACGGATTTGTCGAGATTCCCAGCCTGAAGTGCCTCGTTCCATACGACCAGCCGCTTGCCTTTCTCCTTGAGATGAGCGGCGATGCGGTTGTTGAACAGGCCCTGCAGTTCCTCCACATCCTTGAGGCCGTGCTCTTTGATGGCTTTCTGGCAGTGTGGGCAGGTCTTCCACTCGGCTTTGGGGGCTTCGTCACCGCCGATGTGGAAATAGGGGGCGGGGAAGAGGGGCGTGATTTCATCAATGATATCAAAAATAAATTGATAGGTGCTCTCCTTGCCCGCGCAGGCGGGGCGATTCCAGTCTTTCCAGTTGAGCGTTTTTTCCGGAATGGTCTTTCCATAGAACCAGTGGACCTCGCTGGGAATCTCGCGGCAGGCGAGGTAGGGGTATCCGGCGATCGCGGCGGCAAAATGCGCCGGCATGTCGATTTCCGGCACGACCATGATAAACCGCTCCGCGGCGTAGGCGACGATTTCCTTGACCTGCTCCTGCGTATAGAAGCCGGGCGCGTAGGGCTTGCCCTCGAGCCGTTTGCTTTTCCAGCCGTAAAGCTGCGTATCCTTGCGCTTGGAGCCGATCTCCGTCAGCAGCGGGTATTTTTTGATCTCAATGCGCCAGCCCTCATCGTCCGTCAGGTGCCAGTGGAACACGTTGAGCTTATGCATCGCCATGAAATCGAGATAACGCTTGATATAGTCCATGCCCCAGAAGTGGCGGCTCTCATCGAGCATCATGCCGCGCCAGCAAAAGCGGGGCTCGTCTTCGATGTTGACGCAGGACATGGTGAGCCTTTCAGCGTTTTGGGTTGTATCGAGCCCCAGCAGCTGGCGCAGGGTTTGAATGGCGTAAAATGCACCGGCCGGGGCGGAGGCGGTGACTGCTATGCCGCTCTGTGTACAGTCAAGCCGGTAGCCCTCCTTTGAAATGCTTTCATCGAATAAAAAGCGGATATCGGCCATCTCGTTGCCCTTTGAGAGCGTAAAGCGGGCAGCTTTTGTAACCAGCTCCTCGAAGAAATGGGATACAGCCTGTAATTCCGGTGCAAAATAGCAGGAGGTATCCTGCGTGAGCATAAACGTGCCGGAAAGCGGGGATGCCTTTTTCGGCAGGGGAATCAACTGGATCATAAGTCCTCCTCAAGACTGAAATACTAGGTTTATTTTGATGTAGAATCAGCGGTTGTATTTTGCGGCCAATTGCTTTACCCTGGCATCGTCGATCAGATTATGCAGGCCCGCCCAGTGCAGCTGCCGGCGGTTAAACCAGAGCGAATACCCTTTTGCACGCAACGTGCCCGGCATTGCCTGCTTGAGCGTTGCGGGATGCTTGACGCCGCATGCGGAAAGCAGCCTGTAATAATCGCCAAGCTTCTGCTGAAAATGCTCCCAGCTCCTGTTTGCCGGAGCCGTCCACGCGATCTCCGCGATTGCACCCAGGCGCGGATAGGTGCAGTAATCCGCCTTTTTCATATTGGGCACGTATTCTGTCCAGAGCGGCGCTTCCAGGCCGAGCAGGTTTTTGGCCGAGGTTTCGTCGATGTTGGGAATCTCCGGCGTATTCTCATAGGTCTTTTGCAGATTGAACCAGCCGTAGGGCAGATCGAGATAATAGGGGAAGGAAACGGAATTCACCATCCGGCGGCCGGCCATGATCTCTGACTGTGTATTTTTTGGCATCCCGCACATCTGCCAGACGATATCGCGGTCGAGCCATTCGGTCGCCTCCACGGAATCCCAGTTCCACATCATGGAGGTGAAGCCCTGCTCCTTGAGGTGCCGGTTGATGCGGCTCATGAAGGATTGCTGGAGCTCCTCTTCGTCCTTGAGCCCCATTTTTTTCATAAGGGCCTGGCAGTGCGGGCAGAGCCTCCAGCGCATTTTCACGACCTCATCGCCGCCGATATGAAAATAGCCGTCCGGGAAAAGCGGAATCAGCTCGTCGAGCACGTCGCATACAAATCGATAGGTGCTCTCTTTCCCGGCGCAGAGGATATCGTGCTTAACGCCCCAGTGCGTCGCCACGGGAAGCTTGCGGTCAAAACAGCTCAGCTCCGGATAACATGCGATCGCGGACTGCATATGCCCGGGCATATCGATCTCCGGGATGACCCTGATATATTTGGAATGGGCGTATGCAACGACCTCGCGGATTTCCTCCTGTGTGTAAAAGCCTCCATGGGGCCTGAAGCCGAAATTCGTGTGGGTGCGCCTGGAGCCGAATTCCGTCAGGCGCGGGTATTTTTTGATTTCCACGCGCCAGCCCTGATCCTCCGTCAGATGCCAGTGGAAGGTGTTGAGCTTATGTACCGCCATCAGATCGAGGAAGTGCTTTACCTCCTCGACCGGGTAGAAATACCGGCCGACATCGAGCATAAAGCCGCGGTAAGGATAGAGCGGAGCATCATTGATTACGAGGCTCGGGATGCTGAAGCCGCCGGAAAGCAGAATCTGCTTGAGCGTTTGCAGTGCATAAAAAAGGCCGACCTCTCCGGCGGAGGAGACGGTAATTTCCTGTTCGGAGACGGCCATCCGGTACGATTCCGGGTCTCCTTCTTCAGAGCGCACAAGCGAAAGCCGCGTTGCACCCTCTGTTTTTGTCAGTTCAAAATGAAAATTTTGCTTTAAAAAGGATTGGAAATCATCGACCGCTGCCTGCGGCAGCGCGGAATTGACCAGCGCCGTTTCGGCAGAAAAAGGGAATGAGCCTTTGTCCCTGTGGATGGTCATGCTCTTCGGCTCAGGAATGATATGGATCATAAAAAATCATCCTTCAAAAATTTTGTACCATACTATTGTAGCAGCCTTCTAGGATGACCGCAAGCAAAACGGAAAAGAAGGAGAGATTTTTCAGCCCTGTATCATTCATAATCCTTTCTGTTTTGCTCAAACTAGGAATGGACATCGTTCAGATCGCGGTCCGCAATTTCCGGTCGGATCTGTTGTCCGTGAAGGGAGGTGAAAGGAATGTCCCAGCAGCATCAGAACAATCAGTTCAACAACCAGCAGAATCAGAATCAGCAGAATCAGAAGAACAACAAGGCGAAGCAGCAGGCAATCAACAGCCGCAATCAGCAGAACCAGCAGAATCGCCAGAACCAGAACTTCCAGAACCAGCGTCAGGAAAACGAAAACCAGTTTTAACGGCTGACCCTGTTTCGCAAACACAACCATATGCTCATCCGGGAAGAACCGGCCGGTGCACATGCAGCGGCGGGTTCTTCTAATTTTTAATGGCACAATTTTAACATTCAATTTAAAAATCGAATATATTATTATTGACTTCTTTTGATTGGTTTGATAGGATAGGGGCATGGAGAATCATATATGATTGATTCAGTTTTACATCTTTTATTGTGCATTATTTTCCATTCATAAAACAGAGAAATGAGGTTGCGTAAATGAAGAAGCATGGATTTCGGTGGATATCCCTCTGCATGGCGGTTCTGATGATGCTCTCGCTTGCAGCCTGCGGAGGCGATGGGGAGACGGACATCTCGTCCGGAGAGAGCGGTCAGCCCGCTGCTTCTGTGGCAGGCAATGATGAAACGCTGGGCGAGGCGGAAAGCGTATCTGAGGAAGAGAGCGCCTCCGCTGCCGATCCTTCTGCTACGGTGCCCGAAGGGGAGACGGCTGCAAAGCCGGATGGGCAGGCAGTTTCTTCGAATGAAGAGGCGACGAAGTCCGTTCAGTCCGAGAAGGCGCCGTCCACAAAGGCGGAAATTCTCGCACGGTATACGTCAGTCATGAACAAGGCGAAATCGGGCAAGCCGGGTTTCAAAAAGGTTGAGTATCAGGAAATAACCAAAAAGAATTTTGACAGCAGCGCCGTCAATTGGATTCTGGATCAGGCCGGCAATTATATGACAACCCCGGAAAAAGCTCATTCTAACCCCGAGATCAATCAAAAGGGCGGGGATATGACGTGGTTCCCGGTTTATAACGGGAGCGCAGGCTGTATGATCGCACAAAAAGATGCGGACAGGGCGATTCAGAGCGCAAGCTGTACAGAACTTGCCAATGGAAATTACAAGCTGGTGATTAGACTAAAGCCGGAGACAAATCCGGAACCGCTGGCGAGTTTCCATGGGAAAATGTTTTCTCCACTGTCTAAAAAAGATATTGACAACGAGCTTGGGAAATTGTCACTCCTGATCCGAGTGGATCATTATGCGGTGAAGTACCGTGATTGTACGGCAACACTTATTTGTAATCCCAAGACCAATCAAATTGTATCGTTGGAACAGATCATGTACTGCGATATTACGGCAAAAGGGAGAATCAAGGTTTTGTTTATGGATATTGATGGAGGTGCTACTCTGCGCAATACGCTCAAAATTACAGATTTCAAATATTAGAAATATCAGTCTGTATTTGATGAGAAGCTTCCCACCGTATTGCGGGAGGCTTCTCTTTCTGATGCAGCATTAAAATCAATGATTCACAACAAACGGCTGCTTCCAATGCCTCGTCCATCGCTGAATTCATATGGAGGGGTCAATGGCCGCCGGGCGTTGACCAGGTAATGGGTGTCAGTCTCTGAAAAGGCGGCTCCGTTTCCGGCAGCCGTGAGCCGCCTGAAACCGTTTGAGGTTCCCAGTTGTTTTCCAAACCAAGCCATTGCAGAATCGTGTCCGATGAAAAGGGCAGGAAGGGCCGCAGCAGCACTGCAAGGTTCCCAATCAGCTGGATGCAATTGTATAGCGTCCGCGCGCAGGCCTTCGGCTCCTCCTTGCGGGTGCTCCATGGACGCCCCGCGTCGAAATACCGGTTTCCAAAACGTGCAAGCTCCATGCAGGCGGCGAGCGCCTCCTTAAAGCGGCCGTTCTCAATCAGCCTGCCAACCAGCGGGAAGCACTCCCCGATCCTGGCGCGCACCTCCGGGTCTTCTGGTGCGCCGGGCACCTTTCCATCCCCGTATTTTTGCAGGAAAGCGAGCGTTCGGTTGATAAAATTTCCATAAGCCCCAACCAATTCCCCATTGGTGCGCTCGGCAAATTCGCGCCATGAGAAGTCCGCATCCCTGCGTTCTGGGCCGTTAGCCAGGAAAAAATAGCGGATCGCATCCGGCTGGTAGCGGCCGGTCAAGTCCTTTGCCCACACCGCCCAGCTTTTGCTCGTGGAGATGCGCTTACCCTCGAGCGTCATATATTCGCTGGAGATGATCTCATCCGGCAGACGCAGGCCGATGCCGCCCGCATCCCTGTAGGCCAGCAGAAGCGCCGGTAGAATAACCGTATGGAAGGGGATATTGTCCTTACCGTGGACATAGTAGTGCCTGGCGTCCGACTCCAGCGTGGAATCTCCCCACAGGGCATGGAAATCCGTGCCTCTCTCCCGGCACACCGCTTCTCTCATCGAGAGGTAACCGAGCACATTTTCCGCCCAGATATAGATTTTCTTGCGCTCATAGCCCTCCTTCGGGACACGGATCCCCCAGTCGAGGTCGCGTGTGATCGCCCGGTCGCGCAGGCCCTCATTCAGGTAACGGCGCGTAAAGGCGATTGCATTTTTCCGCCAGCCCGGATGGTGATCCAGCAGAGCAGAGAGCTCTGGCATCAGCCTCGTCAGCGCGAGATAGAGCTGTCTGCTTTGGTGGAATTCGATTGCTGCACCGCATTGTGCGCAGCGCGCGTCTTTCAGCTGTTCTGCTTCCAGTACCGAGCCGCAGGCGTCACACTGGTCACCGCGCGCCGCCTCTCCGCAGAAAGGGCAGGCGCCGACAACGAGCCGGTCGGTCAGCACACCGCAGGCGGGGCAGGCGGCTTGCGGAGCTGTCCGTTCATCAATCAGCCCACTTTGATACATCGTCTTGTGAAATGCACGGACAAACCGCTTGTGCTCCTCGGAGGAGGTCTTTCCATACCGATCAAAGCTGAAGCCGAGCCGCTGGAATACTTCCGTGAATTCATCATGATAGCGATCGCTGATTTCCAGCGGTGTGCGGCCCTCCTGACGTGCGCGGATGGTGACGGGCGTGCCATGGCAATCGCTGCCGGAAACGTAGCAGACGCAGTCCCCCTTTGCGCGGAAATACCGCGCGAGCACGTCACCGGGCAGCAGGGCGGCGATGTGGCCGATGTGCAGCGGGCCGTTGGCATAGGGCCAGGCGCCGCCGATGAGAATATTCTGCATGTAGATCAGCCTTCCTTTCATTTCCAATTGGTCTGGTAACGGTCAAAAATTAGCACCAAAAAAGCTCTCACCTCCCGAATCTGCATTGACGCAAATTTCGGGGACGAGAGCTTTGCTTCGTGTTACCACCCCAAATTCACCTGCACCTCACGATGCGGGCCTTATCGGGTGCGGGCGGGAAATGATCCGCCGATACCCTATCTCAATAACGGGAGAAACCCGGCGCAGCCTAAGGCATTTCAATCGCGCAAATGCGCAATTTGCCCTCGGTGCGCGGCTCCGAGACCATGTTCGGCGCAAGCTGTCCTTTCTCCCTTCTCAGCAAATGGGATTTTCTGTAAAAGCGCCCTGCGCGTACTCCTTCTCTTCTCAGCCTTTGTACCATAGAGGATGCTCCATGATATGACTTATCATACCAGGTTTCCGTAATTTGTCAACCATATTTCTGTTGACAATCAGAACATTTGAGCGTATACTAACTGTGAACAAATGTTCTAACACGCTTCTGAGGATGGGACGATGATGGATCTTTTCGATAAGCTGCGCATCCTTGCCGATTCCGCGAAATATGACGCCGCCTGTACGAGCAGCGGGGTAGACCGCTCCTCCTCCGAGGGGGGCGGCTTCCGCATCGGCAACGCGGCCTCCTGCGGGCTTTGCCACAGCTTCGCCGCGGACGGCCGGTGCATCTCTCTGCTCAAGGTGCTTATGAGCAACGCCTGCGTCTACGACTGCCAGTACTGCGTGAACCGCATCTCCAACGATGTACCCCGTGCGACCTTCACGCCAAAAGAGCTCGCGGAGCTGACCATCCATTTTTATAAACGCAACTATATCGAGGGGTTGTTTTTGAGCTCCGGCGTGGTCAAAAACCCGGATTATACCTGCGAGCGCATGATCGAAACGCTGCGCATCCTGCGGGAGGAATACGGCTTTGGCGGCTACATCCACGCCAAGGCGATCCCCGGTGCGGATGATGCGCTTCTCTCCCGCCTCGGCCAGCTTGCGGACCGCATGAGCGTCAATATCGAGCTGCCCTCGCAGAAGAGCTTAAAGCTGCTCGCGCCCAATAAATCCAAAACGGATATCCTGCGCCCGATGGGCCTCATCCGCACGCGCATCGAAGAGCATACCACGGACCTTGTGCGTTACCGGCACGCGCCGAAATTCGCGCCCGCGGGGCAGAGTACACAGATGATCATCGGTGCGACGCCGGAGACGGATTATACGATCCTCAATCTCTCCGCCGCGCTTTATCAAAAATACGGCCTCAAGCGTGTGTTTTATTCCGCTTATATGCCGGTGTCCAGCAATCCGCTGCTGCCCTCTGTCGATACCAAGCCGCCGCTCCTACGTGAGCACCGGCTCTATCAGGCGGATTGGCTGCTGCGGTTTTACGGCTTTTCCGCCGGGGAGCTGCTCGATAAAGCGCATCCAAATTTCAACCCTTATATCGACCCCAAATGCAACTGGGCCCTCAACCATATGGAGCTTTTTCCCGTAGAGGTCAATCGCGCGCCGCAGGAGATGCTGCTGCGCGTGCCCGGCATCGGCGTGAGGAGCGCCAAACGGATCGTTGCGGCCCGCCGTGTGGGCAAGCTCGATTTTGCGGGGCTGAAAAAGATCGGTGTTGTCTTAAAGCGCGCTCAGTATTTCATCACCTGCGGCGGCAAGATGGCGGAGGGCCTCAAGGCTACGCCGGACCGGGTGCTGCAGTCGATGCTTTCCGAGCGATCCAGGCGGATGCTGCCGCAGCTTGCGGACGAGCCAGAACAGCTGAGCCTGTTTCAGCCTGAGCTTACAAGGGAGGATGTGGTGAAATGCCTGACCGGGCAAATGTAGCCTATCGATATGACGGATCTTATGAAGGAATGCTGTGCTGTATCTTTGAGAGCTTCGAGAAAAAGGAGCGGCCCGTTTCCATTCAGCCGGAAGGTGCGGAGCAACTGACGCTTTACCCGCCCCGCACGATCCGGACGGAGCTTTCCCGGGCGCGGCGCGTGGAGGCGGGAATCCGAAAAAAAGCCTCCGATCGGGCGTACCGTTTGGTAGAGCTCGGCTACTATTCCTGCCATGCGGAGAAGGAGCTTCTGATCCTCGATTTTACCCGCCTCGTCATGCGCTGCGGCAGCAGCGCGGTTTCCATGCTGGCGGATGATACGGTGAACGAGCTGGCCCGTGCCGTGCAGAAGCTGACGAATGAAGCGCATCAGTATCAGCAGTTTGTGCGTTTCTCCATCCAGGACAGCGGCGCGATGACCGCCGTGATCGAGCCGAAGAATTTCGTTCTGCCGCTGATTGCGCCCCATTTCTGCGATCGTTACCCGAACGAGACCTTTTTCATATTCGACGAATCGCATGGCGCGGCTCTTGTTTCCGCACCGGGCAAACACGCGATTATCCCGGTGGACGGCTATGAGCAGCCGGAGGCCGGGGAGGAGGAGCAAAAGTTTCGCGCGCTGTGGAAGCTGTTTTACGATACGATTGCAATCGAGGGACGTTTTAACCCAAAATGCCGGATGACGCATATGCAGAAACGGTACTGGAAGCATCTGACGGAACTGAACGGGGCGGTAATGATGAAATCGGGGTGGAAACAAACAGTTTTAGATAAAGAATAGACGTTTACAGATTCGTAAATGCGCAGGGGGCCAGTGACTATTGTCAGGAGGCAATTTGTTCCTACCAGAGGCTCGTTATGAAGAAATATAAAGCGACCGGCTGAAAGCCTCTTGGACGCTGATTAGCAATGAACGACCATTCGTCCCCCTTCCTTTGGAAAACATTGTTTAATATTCATATAAGTAAGGCGATTCTGCACAACGCGCCGGTGAGCCCGCGGCTGTTGCCGAATGATTAACGGCGGCAGACTGGGCCGCGTGGCCTTTCCCTGGTTTTCTTATCGAGACACTGCCAGATTGTTTTTACAGTCCCGCGGCGCGCTGATACAACAGGCTGAGGGCGGCACCGAAGCGCCGCCCTCATTTCGTTATTTCTGTATTCAGCCTTTTTGCAGCGCACGGTCCAGCCAGATGGAGCCGACGTCCATCGCATCGTACAGCCCGTTTTTTTCGCTCTTCTTTACAATGCGCTCGCGCGGACGGACATCCGGGTCTGTATTCATCAGCTGGACGGTCACCTTGTTCGCAACCTCAAGATCCTTAATCTTTTTGGTGCTGGTAATCTGCATCATGATCACGAACGGGTCAGCCATACTGCCATAGTAAAGCGTATTTCCCTTGCGGACCAGGGGCCGGCCCTTATACATCAAAAACGGCGCTTTTTTCTTGCTTTCCGCCAATTCCGATTCCTCCTATTCTGTAAAGATCAATCCCGTATTAGAACCTGAATATCATACCATACTTCCCGCGCCTTGTCAAAAAGGCAGCCGCCGGGAGCTTGCAAAAAGGCGGCCCGCCGACCGGCAGAGCCGCCTCAGAGCCTTCTGATACGTACAGGGAGAGGCTACGCGTCCAGATAGCAGCGCACCAAAGCCTGCAGCAATTCATCCCGGTCCAGCTTGCGAATAAGGCTTCTCGCATTGTTGTGCGTGGTAATGTAGGTCGGATCCTCTGAAAGGATATAGCCGACGATCTGGCTGATCGGGTTATACCCCTTTTCGCTGAGTGCGTCATATACTGTACGCAGCACCTGCCGCATCTCCTCGTCGCGCTCCTCTTTGATTGAGAATTGAATCGTTTTGTCCGTCAATGCGTCCACCTCCATATCTACATATCTATTTTATTATATACGACTTTCTCGATAAAAACAATGCAATCCGTCTATTTTCTGAAAGAAATTCATAGATTTCTCAGCTGCCGCCAAATGCACGCGTGTATGGTGATTCGCAGAAATCGACCCGATTTTATGATCCGTATTTAATATTAATTTTTAAAATCATAAAAAACGGCGAAAAAAGAAGATATGATTTAAAAAAATGAGCTAAACGGATTTATTGACTGTTAAAATCAAAAAATCCTATAAAATAGTCATAAAATAGCTATTGAAGTTCATAGGAACCTGTGATATCATATAAACAACAAGTCGAAAGTTCAATCGAAGGGAAGAAACCATCATGTTTCAGACATTGCCGGGAACCCTGCTCGAGCGCAGCCGGACGGACGGCCGCGGCGCATACAGCCTGATCGAGCCGATCCTGTCGCTGACGAAGGGCCTGACGCTCTCGCAGATCCGGGAGCTGACAGGGCTTGAAAACTCCACCGTTCAGAATTGGGTAAAACGGGGCTGGGTTGCCAACCCGAAATCCAAGCGCTATGGGGAGCGCCAGGTCATGCGGATCATTTTAATCAATGCCCTGCGCGCGTCCCTTCAGCTCGACAGCATCGCTCAGCTGATGCAGTACCTCAACGGCAGCGTAGAGGATGTGTCCGACGACATCATTTCGGACGGAGCGCTTTACGACTATCTGTGCGCGATCGTCTTCGAGCTGGAAGACGCGCCTGCTCTGGATGAAAAGCAGCTCGATGAGACCATCGCGGCCCATATCGCCAGCTATCACGGCCCGGCGGGGGATTCCCGCGAAAAGCTGGGCAATACGCTCAAGATCATGACGTTCGCCTGCATCTCCTCCCGGCTCAGGCAAAAGGCGGAGGCGGAGATGAGCGCCATACTCGGGAGCAAAATGGAGGACTGAGCAATCTTCCTATCAGGTCCTGCGGCTTCTGAATTGCGCATATCTATCAAAAAACAGAAGGAAAGGAGAGAAGACTATGGAACCCAATACGGTCATGCTGTTTGTCTGGATTGGCCTGATGGTCGCGTTTACCGTTATAGAGGCGGTGACCGTGCAGCTTGTCACGATATGGTTCGCCGTGGGCAGTCTGGTTGCCCTCATTGCGAATATCGCAGGCGCGAGCATATTGGTGCAGTGGATCGTCTTCGTTGCGGTATCCGCCGTTTGCCTGCTGGCGACCCGCCCGCTTGTCAAAAAGGTGGTCAACGCAAAGGCGCAGCCGACCAACGCGGACCGGTGCATCGGGGCGACAGCTCTCGTGACCGAGGATATCAACAATGAAATTGGCACGGGCCAAGTGAATGTCAAGGGCACGATCTGGACGGCGCGCTCCCTGAATGGGGAGCTGATTGAAAAGGACGCCAGCGTCGTCATAGAGAAGATCGAAGGCGTCAAGGTGCTTGTCACCCGCGCATCCTGATAGAAGCAGGGGCGCAATTGTTTAAACGGAACAGGGCGAAACGGCCCTGTCCAAATAAAAATTGAGGAGGAACTTGATTATGGGATGGCTGTTTGTACTGCTTGGTATCCTGCTGTTTTTGCTGATTATTGTGGTGCTCAATATCAAAATTGTGCCGCAATCGAAGGCCTACGTCATTGAAAGGCTTGGTACCTACCATGCAACATGGGAAACCGGCCTGCATGTGAAGGTCCCGTTCCTGGAGCGCGTCGCGAAGGTCGTTTCCCTGAAGGAGCAGGTGGCGGATTTCCCGCCGCAGCCCGTTATCACGAAGGATAACGTCACGATGCAGATCGATACCGTTATCTTTTTCCAGATCACGGATGCAAAGCTGTATACCTATGGCGTGGAGCGCCCGATCTCCGCGATCGAAAACCTGACCGCAACGACCCTGCGTAACATCATCGGCGAGATGGAGCTGGACCATACGCTCACCTCCCGCGATACGATCAACGCGAAAATCCGCGGCATTCTCGACGAGGCAACCGACCCCTGGGGCATCAAGGTCAACCGTGTGGAGCTGAAGAATATTGTACCGCCCGCCGAGATTCAGGATGCGATGGAGAAGCAGATGAAGGCGGAGCGCCAGCGCCGCGAATCCATCCTGCGCGCCGAAGGCGAAAAGGCCAGTAAGATCCTGGTGGCCGAAGGCCAGAAGGAGAGCCAGATCCTTGCCGCGGAAGGCGAAAAGCAGGCCGCGATCCTGCACGCAGAGGCTGTGAAGGAGGCAAAGATCCGCGAGGCGGAAGGCGAGGCGCAGGCGATCCTTGCCGTGCAGAAGGCGGAGGCCGAGGGCATCCGCATGATCAACGAGGCGGCCCCGAGCGAGGGCGTCATCACCATCAAGAGCCTGGAGGCTTTCCAGAAGGCGGCCGACGGGCAGGCGACGAAGATCATTATCCCGTCCGATATCCAGGGGCTTGCGGGCCTTGCGACGAGCGCGGGCGAGCTGCTGCGTAAGGAATAAGCGCCTTGCTGAAAAAGCGCTGAAATAACCTTCAGTGAACGCATATGAAACAAAGCCTGGAGCAGTTGTCCGGAGGGACGCTGCCCCAGGCTTATTTATATAAAAAATAAGTGGTAATATAAATGATTGTTTACATATTACATATAAAGTGTTAAAATAAAAAATATAAATGGTAATTTTATGGTTTCATCCATGACTGATTCAGGGAATCAGATAAAATTTTAGGAGAGGTAATGATGAGCAGAAACACAATCAGCAAAGTCCGTATTCTTTCCCTGATCCTGGCATTGGCCATGATCTTTCTCACGCCAATGACGATGGCCGCAAACCCGCAGGATCCGCCGCCCGCGCCGTTGGAAGCGGTTTCGGATGCGTTGGAGCCTGAGCGCGCGGCCACGGCCGGCGGGCCCGAAGCCCTGCCGGCAGAGGAGCTTTCAGACGAAAGCACATTTTTGGGGGAGGAAGAAACGAGTTCCGAACCTGCGGAGTCGTTTACGCTTCCCAGCGAGCCTGAAACGGCAGTGGAAACGGCTGACCCCGCCGCGGGGATCGAAACGGAAACAGCATGGGAAGCTGTGGAGGAACAGCCCGGTGTTTGGGAGGAGGAAACAACCGATTCCCCCTCGATTGCCCCCATGGGCCTGAGCGCCGAATTCTGGATTGAAAACACAAGCGGCAACCGGGT
>URQB01000016.1 GCA_900549825.1 uncultured Oscillospiraceae bacterium
CCCGTTTTTTCACCGCGCGAGACGCGATGAAAAAATCCCCTCACGAGCCACGCAGTGAGCAAAGCGATATGCTGCCTTGGCCTTCAGATAGGTTTTAGAGATACAGTCAGTTGCAGGTCATATATGGCTTCGAAAACCTTTCGTAATCTGTAGCCGACGGCGAAGATAAAACCTGTCGGCAGGCCAAGGCAGCAAGTTCCACCCACTTATTGCGTGCACGTGAGGGGATTTTTTTGATCCGCAGAGCAAAAAAACGAACCTTTCCATGTGTCTGAGGCGGCGTGAGCCGCCGAGTTTGGGAAGGTTCGCCGAACGGGTCCGGTCGTGTCTCGATCTTGCCGCTGCCGCAGTGCCGTGCAAAAATTGTTCTTTTGCACCCTTTTCCAACTAGGGAAAAGGCGTGGGCCCGCGCGGCCTGAGCGCGTACCGATTTCCCGATCCGTGATTTAAGATGACCAACGAACGTGCCACAAAATGATAAGATAAATTTGGGCTACGAAAGTGAGGTGAAATGATTGCCCGAAAAAAAGAAAATGGGGCGTCCCACTGACAATCCCAAAGGCATTTCCACACACGTCCGACTTGACGCCGAATGCAATACAATTCTTGATGCATACTGCAAACAAACACAAGTGCCGAGGACAGAGGCGATCCGCCGGGGGATTAAAAAGTTGAAGGACGACCTCAAAAAATGAAAGGAAGCGGCTCTTCCCCGTCAAAGTCGAAGCCACTTCCAGTACCGACAACCGCCAGAAGGCGAATTGCAGCGTAAATATTATACCATGCGCGGCAATTCCTTTCAAGCATTTGAAAAACGGCTGTTGCGTTTGTTGGAAAACGACTTAGAAAGGAAAAAGCCATGAGTTTATTTGTATCCGATTTCTTGAATGGCCGGATTGAGTACGTTATGCAAAACCTCTGCAAAACAAACGGTGACTATGCGCTGGCCATGGAAAAAAAGAAAATGCTGTATCAAAACATTGAACCGATTATTCAGCGACGTGGAGAGCTCAACATTACCGCGGGCGACTGCATGGACTTCTGCGAGTATTTTGAAAACGACTTTACCACCGCTGCGATCCTCCAGCAGGCATTGTACAGGCAGGGATATCTTGATTGTGCACAATTGCTCGCTATGCTGTTGGGCAAAGGTGAATAAAAATCCACTCACAAAAAAGGAATCCGGCCGTTTCCGCCGGATTCCTTTGCTATTTATCGTTGGTATTTCGCCAGCAGCCGTTCCATATTCCCATGCAGGATCAGCTCCCGCTCCTCCCCCGTCATCGGCACAAGCTGAAGCTTCTCCAATTCGTCCTGCGGGTTCCACATCGGGTAATCCGTCCCGAACAGCACGTGGTCCACGCCGAAAATATCGATCAGCTCCCGCACCTGATGCGGCGTCAATATAAACTGGCTGCTGGAGGTATCCACATACACATTCTTGAGCGCCAGGCTCAGCGCGCCGTTTTCCCACTCGGAATAGCCGCCGAAATGCGCCGCGATCACATCGAGCTTCGGGAACCGGTCGATCATTTTGGCCAGCCGCCAGGGCTTCGAATACTCCGTGCGGCTGTCGCCCGTATGTATCAGCAGCGGCATGCGCCCCTCGATTGCCTCATAGATCGGGAACGCCTTCTCATCGTCGAGATGGAATTGCTGAAAATCGGGGTGGAGCTTTACGCCGGCAAGCCCCATTTGAATGGCTTCTTCCACTTGTTGTGAGATGTGGTCGCTATCCGGATGCAGCGCGGCAAACCCGATCAGACGATCCGGATGGAGCCGCACCTGCTCTGCGATAAAGGCATTGATGGAATCGACCTGTTCTGCCTTTGTCGCCACAGAATGCACCACAAAGCGATCCACCCCATACTGATCGCCCCAGCGCAGGAGGTTTTCCACCGTGCCGTCCGCCGCCATGGAGCAGCCGTAAAAATGGCCGATGTTGTCCGTCGCCTTGCGCGCAATTTTTTCCGGGAAGATATGCGCGTGTACATCGATGACCATAGGAATCCTTCTTTCTCAATTGAAACAAGCCTGATTGCCTTATTTGAGTGCAAGCTGCTCGCCCTCGTCCTCTGCGCTGGGCAGCGCGCCTGCGGCAGGCAAATTCTTCGTGCGATAGCGGTGTGGCTTTGCAAACTCCCCTTCTTGATAATCCCGCACACGCAGCAGCTTCTGGCCGCGCTTGAGCGTCATCACGGCTACGCCGATGGTATCCTTCGTCGTCTTTGGAGCAATCGCACCCGTATGCAGCAGCAGCAACCGCCCTGCGCTCGACTGGAGCACCAGCTCGCAATCCTCCGCGATGAAGCGGGCGGCTGCCAGCGGGGATTTATCGGAATAGGCCTTCACAAGCTTTTTGCGGTTCGTCTTCGTTTCATAGGCGGAAAGCTCCACCTTGGCAACCTTGCCGTTTTCAAAGAAGAAAAGCATAAATCCGCTGTAATCCTTCGTCACGGCCATATAGACGATGCTCTCCCCTTCCTCCATTCCCAGCTTCGCGGGAACGAAATCGCCGAGGACACTCGCCTTTGTATCATCGAAATCAGACACCTTGGCCTTATACACCTGGCAACGGTTGGTAAAGAACAAAAGCTCGCGGCTGTTCGTCGATTCCATCGTCTGCGTGATCTCGTCGCCATCCTTGCGCTTTTGTTCCCCGCTCATGCGCAGGGACAAGGGCGTGATCTTTTTGAAATAGCCGTCGCGCGTGAGGAACAGATGCACCGGGTAATCCGGCGTATCCTCCTCTTCCTCCTCTACGACGACGTCCGCCGCATAGATCAGCTCGCTGCGGCGGGGCTGGCTGTATTTCTCGATGACATCCCGCAGCTCGCCGATGATGATCTGCTGGATCTTCCGGCGGTGGGCCAGAATGTCCTCCATCTCGGCGATCTCTTTTTCCAGACGGTCGATATCCTCTGTCCGCTTCAAAATATACTCACGGTTTAAGTGGCGCAGCTTGATCTCCGCCACATATTCCGCCTGCGTCTCGTCGATCCCGAAGCCGATCATCAGGTTGGGGACGACCTCGCTCTCCTCCTCCGTCTGGCGAATGATCCGGATTGCCTTGTCGATATCCAGCAGGATTTTGGCAAGGCCCTGCAAGAGATGGAGCTTATCCTTGCTCTTGGTCAGGTCATAGAAAGTGCGCCGCCTCACACATTCTACACGGAAGGCAATCCACTCGTTGAGCAGCTCCTTCACGCCGAGCACGCGCGGCACGCCTGCGATCAGCACATTGAAGTTGCAGGAAAAGGTATCCTCTAACGGTGTGATGCGGAAAAGCTTCTGCATGAGCTTCTCCGGGTCCACGCCGCGCTTGAGGTCGATGGTCAGCTTCATACCGGCAAGGCCCGTTTCATCGCGCACATCGCTGATCTCGCGGATGACGCCCGCCTTGACGCGATCGATCATTTTATCAATGATCGCCTCGATCGTGGTCGTCGGCGGGATCTGGGTGACGTCAATACAGTTGTTGGCCTTATCGTAGGCGTATTTCGCACGCACGCGGATACCGCCGCGACCGGTGCGGTAGATATTCTCCATCTCCGCGCGGTCGTAGAGGATCAAGCCGCCGCCCGTGAAATCCGGCGCCTTGAGCGTATCGGCCACGTCATGCTCCTCATTCTGCATGAGCGCAATCGTCGTCTCGCAGACCTCCTTGAGGTTAAAGGGGCAGATGGAGCTCGCCATGCCGACGGCGATGCCCGTATTCGCGTTGACCAGAATCGACGGGAAGGTAACCGGAAGCAACGTCGGCTCTTTGAGCTTGCCGTCGTAATTATCCACGAAATCAACCGTATCCTTGTCGATATCGCGGAACAGCTCGTTGCAGATCGGGTCGAGCTTTGCCTCTGTGTAACGGGAGGCGGCCCACTGCATATCGCGGGAATACGCCTTGCCGAAATTGCCCTTGGAATCGACATACGGGTGCAGGAGCGCCTCATACCCGCGGGAGAGGCGCACCATGGTATCATAAATCGCCGCGTCGCCATGGGGGTTGAGCTTCATCGTGCTGCCGACGATATTGGCCGATTTGGTACGGGAGCCGGTCAAAAGCCCCATCTTATACATTGTGTATAAAATCTTCCGATGTGAGGGCTTAAAGCCGTCGATCTCCGGGATTGCGCGGGATAAAATCACGCTCATCGCATAGGGCATGTAGTTTGTCTCCAGTGTCTCTGTAATGCGCTGGTTGACCACCTCGCCCGCGCCCAGGATATGGGCGTTGACATTGACCTCTGGTTTTTTCTCCGTATTCTTTTTACCTTTTCTAGGAGCCATATGAAATGTCCATCCTTTCGCAGCCGGAAAGAAAGCGTATGTCTCTTTTCAACTGTTTGCCTTAGCACGCATCCTGACCGTCCGTTGTTTCAACTTACGTCCGTCAAATCCAGATACAGGTGCCCGTTATCCGCGATATGCGTTTTGCGCGCCGCCAGATTGTTGCCCAGCAGCATATCGAACATCCGGGAGGTCTCCGCTGCCGCGTCCGGCTCGATTTTGATAAGCCTTCGCGTGGCCGGGTTCATCGTGGTCAGGCTCATCATGTCCGCGTCGTTTTCGCCAAGGCCCTTGGAGCGCTGGATATCCGGCTTCGGGCGGCAGTCGCCAAGCTCTGCGAGCACGTCGGCCTTTTCCTTCTCCGTATAGGCGAACCACGTCTGTCCTTTATAATTAATCTCATATAACGGAGATTCCGCAATGAATACTTTCCCCTCGTCGATGAGCGTCGGCATCAGGCGGTAGATCATCGTGAGCACCAGGGTGCGGATCTGGAAGCCATCTACATCCGCATCCGTGCAGATGATGACCTTATTCCACCGAAGCAGGTCCAAATGGAAGGAGGAAAGCTCCTTGCTCGCCTTGCTTCTGACCTCCACGCCGCAGCCGAGGATCTTAATCAGATCCGTAATGATCTCGCTTTTGAAAATCTTATCATATTCGCATTTCAGGCAGTTGAGGATTTTGCCGCGCAGTGGGATGATCGCCTGAAAATCCGGGTCGCGCGCCTGCTTGCAGGAGCCGAGCGCCGAATCGCCCTCCACGATGAAGAGCTCCCGCTGCGCAACGTCCTTGCTGCGGCAGTCAACGAACTTTGCCACGCGGTTGGTCAGATCGTTGGAGCTTTGCAGCGTTTTTTTGAGATTTTGCCTTGTCGTCTCCGCCTTGATGCGGCTTCGCATATTGATGAGCACCTGCTCAGCGATCTTGTCGGCCTCCAGGCGGTTCTCGATGAAATAGACCTCAAGCTGATGGCGCAGGAAATCCGTCATGGCCTCCTGAATGAATTTGTTGGTGATGGCCTTCTTCGTCTGGTTCTCATAGGAGGTCTGGGTGGAGAAGGAGGAGATCACGAGGATCAGGCAGTCCTCAACATCCTGAAAGCTTACCTTGCTGTCGCTCTTGAGATACTTGCTGTTTTGCTTGAGATAGGCGTCAATCTGGGAAACAAAGGCGCTGCGCGCTGCCTTCTCCGGCGCGCCGCCATGCTCCAGAAAGCTGGAATTGTGATAGTATTCCTTCATCTGTTTTTTATTGGAGAAGCAGAGGGCTGCGTTGATCTTTACCTTGTAATCGGGCTTGTCCGCGCGGTCGCGGCCCTTACGCTCCGTCTGCCAGAACTGCACGCTGCTGAAAGCCTCTTCCCCTGCGAACTCCTTCACATAGTCGGAAATGCCGTTTTCATAGAAATACTCGTAGGTATCAAAGCCCTTCTCCGTCTGATCCCGCAGGACAAAGCGCACCCCGGCATTCACGACAGACTGCCGCTTAATCGTCTCCTGATAATACTCCAGCGGCACGTTGATATCCGTAAAGACCTTCAGATCGGGCCGCCAACGGATGGTGGAGCCGGTATCCTTCTTTTTATAAGGCTCCCTGCTTAAAGCTCCGGCTGGCTCGCCATGCTCAAAATGCATTTGATAGCACCAGCCATCCCGGTGCACCTCTGCGTCCATATACTCCGAGGAATACTGCGTGGCGCAGAGGCCCAGGCCGTTGAGGCCGAGCGAATATTCATAGCTGCCGTCGCTGTCGTTGGTGTTGTATTTGCCGCCCGCATAGAGCTCGCAGAAAACGAGCTCCCAGTTGAACTTGCCTTCATTCTCATTGTAATCCATCGGAATGCCGCGGCCGAAATCCTG
Organism: uncultured Oscillospiraceae bacterium; assembly: GCA_900549825.1. Lineage (GTDB taxonomy): Bacteria > Bacillota > Clostridia > Oscillospirales > Acutalibacteraceae > Fimivicinus. Next base: position 6,150 of record URQB01000016.1, read on the forward strand.
CACCTCGATCGAGCCGTCGATATAGCGGGTCACCACAATCTTGTCGCCGAAGCCCTCACGCGCCTCATCAATGGAGTTGGAGAGAATTTCAAAGATCGAGTGCTCGCAGCCCTCCAGCCCGTCCGAGCCAAAGATAACGGCCGGACGCTTGCGCACCCGGTCCGCCCCTTTGAGCGATGTAATATTTTCATTGCCATAGCTGGCCTTTTTCCTGGGCATTTAACCGGTCATCCTTTCGCAGAAAGAAGAAGCGCTTTCCAAACGATCATACGCTGCATGAAAAGGAATTCATGCCGCCTTCTCTTTCCTTTTCGGGAATATAAATACAAAAATTTCCTTTTATCAGAATACTACTTTACACGATATCTTGGGTCTGTGTCAAGGGCAAGGGCCAAGATACCGGGCCAATTCGCTGGAAAAGGCGGATATGCACCTGCAGAAATTGTTATAAAATGGAATAATCTGACGGCATCCAAACGCAGAAAAGAGCCTGAACCACGCCGGACACCCAGCGGCTTCAGGCTCTCTCTATCATCGTTCAGGAGTCAGACACCCTCAGGCGGCTGATCATCCGCGGAAGTCTCCGGCTCCTGCGCCGGTTCCTCCACCACGTCCGGCCCGGTCTTCGGCGGGAACTCCTGCGCCGGAAGCTGTTCCGTCTCATCCATCGGCTCCATCTCGATCGTATCGTTCGTCATGAGCTCTTTGAAGAGGTCGCCGTCCACCTTCTCGTGGTTATACAGGTAATGGGCAACCTTATGCAGCTTATCCTGATGCTCCTCCAGAATGGAGCGGCAGCGGTTATAGGCATTGACGATGATGCGGTTGATCTCCTCATCGATTTCGGATGCCACATTTTCGGAATAGTTGCGCGTATGGCTGAAGTCGCGGCCGAGAAACACCTCGTCGTTCCCGGAGCCGAAGGCAATCGGGCCAAGCGTTTCACTCATGCCGTATTTGGTGACCATCTTGCGCGCAATCTCCGTGGCGCGCTCGATATCGTTGGACGCACCGGTGGAAATATCGCCGAGGATCAGCGCTTCCGCCACTCGCCCGCCGAGCAGGACAACGAGCTCATCGAGCATATCGTTTTTGGAGGTATAGCTCTTATCCTCCTTCGGCATGGACATCGTATAGCCGCCCGCCATACCGCGCGGGATAATGGAAATCTGATGGACGGGATCCTGACTCGGCAGGAAGAAGGTTGCGACAGCATGGCCCGCCTCATGATAAGCGGTCAGCTTCTTCTCCTTGCTGCTCATCTTATGGGACTTTTTCTCCGTGCCGACAACGACCTTGATCGTCGCTTCCTCGATCTCCGCCATCGTGATCGCCTTCTGATTCCGGCGTGCGGCAAGCAGTGCCGCTTCATTCAGAAGATTCTCGAGGTCTGCGCCCGTAAATCCTACGGTGGAACGCGCAATGACATTCAGATCGACATCCGGGGCCAAAGGTTTCCCCTTGGCATGGACCTTCAGGATCGCCTCGCGGCCCTTGAGATCCGGATAGCCAACCGTGACCTGACGGTCAAACCGGCCGGGGCGCAGCAGTGCCGGGTCGAGGATATCCGGGCGGTTCGTCGCCGCAATGATGATAACGCCCTCATTTGCGCCGAAGCCATCCATCTCAACAAGCAGCTGGTTCAACGTCTGCTCGCGCTCATCATGTCCGCCGCCCATGCCGGCGCCGCGATGACGGCCAACCGCGTCGATCTCATCGATGAAGATGATCGCCGGAGAATTCTTTTTGGCCTGCTCAAACAGGTCGCGCACGCGGGACGCACCCACGCCGACATACATCTCTACGAAATCCGAGCCGGAAATCGAGAAAAACGGCACGTTTGCCTCGCCTGCCACCGCGCGGGCCAGCAGCGTCTTACCGGTACCGGGAGGGCCGACGAGCAATACGCCCTTCGGAATACGAGCGCCCAGATCGTTGAATTTACGCGGCTCCTTGAGGAATGCAACGATTTCGGAAAGCTCTTCCTTTTCCTCGTCCGCGCCCGCAACGTCGGCAAAGGTGGTCTTGCGCTTCTCATCCTTGACCTGCTTGACACGCGCCTTGCCGAAGCTCATCGTCCGGTTCGTCTCGTTGGTCATCGTCTGATTCATGCGGCGCGTCATATAGACTAGGCCGCCGATCAGCAGCACGATCATCAGCGCCGTCGGCAGGAGGCTTACCCACCAGGAATTGGCGCTCCCCGCTTCCATATCGTATTTGATGGGAGCGTCCGGATGCGCTTTATTGTAATCGCGCACAGACTCATGAACATCTTCAATGAACAGATTTGCATTGGGAACCGTGTATTTCTGCCACTCGCTGCTGCCCTTGAGCTGATACTCCAACACACGGCTGCTTAAATTAAAACGATAGGCGGTCACCTCGCCCTGATCGAAATACTGGACGATCTGATAATATTCCGTCTTCACCCGGTTCTGCGTCGTGGTAAAGAAAGACAGCGCCAGAATCAATACGACCGGCAGCAATAAATACGGCAGGAAAACACGCCAGTTCCTTTTCTTATCCAAGTTAATCAATCACTCCTTCAGCTATCTTGCCCAAAACGGCAGATTTCATCAATGCAATCATTTACCGCCATAGACAAAAGGCTTCAGAACGCCCACATACGGAAGATTGCGATATCTTTCATCATAATCGAGGCCGTAGCCCACGACGAATTCATCCGGCACACACGCGCCCACATAATCCGCGGCCAAGTCGACCTGGCGGCGCTCCGGCTTATCCAGCAGCGTGCAGATGCGGATGCTCTTCGGATTGCGCGCGGTCAAAATCTCGCGTATGTAGTGAAGCGTTTTGCCGCTGTCGAGGATATCCTCAACGATCAGAAGGTCATACCCTTCCAAGTTGATATCCAGATCCTTTACGATCTTGACGACGCCGCTTGTCTTTGTGCCGGAGCCGTAGCTGGATACCGCCATGAAATCGATGCGGCATGGGATCGTAATCGCACGCATCAGATCCGCCATGAAGACGACGGAACCTTTGAGGACGCTGATCATCAGCAAATTCTTATCCTGATAATCCTCGCTGATCCTTGCCCCCAGATCTTTTACAATGCCCGACAATTTTTCCTCGTCGAGCAGGATTTTTTCAATATCGTTATGCACTACTGTGTCCTCCCGCTGGTGATGATCAATATTTTTTTCGTCTCGTCCGTGACGGCGGCCCGTTCATCCGCGCCAAAAAACAGGGTCCACACCGGGCCGGCCGCATCGCCCAGAACAGGCATGCCGCTTCTCTTCTCCGGCGGAACCTCCAGCTCCTGAAACAAATTCTTAAAGGTTTTGGTACAGCCTCTTCCTGCGGGGCGCAGGCGGTCGCCAGCTCTGCGCTGCCGTAAAATCAGGTTACCATGTATTCTATCATAATCCAAGCAATTCGCCAACCGGTGTTTATGAATTTTTTGTATCTTTACAAAATCTTTTTTGTAAACAAAAGAAAAGGAGAGGCGCTCTTCCCCCAGCACGCAAGCCTGTGCGGCAGGCCATTCCGGCGGTGAGAGGAGAATTGACCGGCCCTCCATTGTGCTGCCTTCCCGGGGAAATTCAAGTGAGCCGCGCCGGACGCGCACGGTAATGCCGCCGCCTACCTGTACACTTCCCTGCCCCTGCTCCAACAAATGCGCTACTGTCGTGATATGGCAATACGCGGGCTGTATGCATCCCTCTTCCTTCAGAATTTGCTCAATGATTCGAGTTTGCAGAGCTCTGGGCTGGCTGAGAAGCTTTGCAGCGTCATAACCGGTTTCCCTTTTCAGATTCTCCAAGGCCTGTGCGGCAAGCCGCTCCAATAGCGCCTCATCAGTGGACAGGGTATCGATGCAGCGGCGCGCCGCATCATGCACATTTGGGTTGATCCCCCGCAACGCCGGCACGATCTCCAGCCGCACCCGGTTGCGGACATAATCATGCGAGAGATTCGTGCTGTCAATCACATAAGGAATCCGACGCTCTGCGCAATATGCCTCAACCTCTCCCCTTGTGCAATCAATGAGTGGACGGATGATCCGCCCGCGCTTTGCCGGGATGCCACACAGGCCGCGCAGGCCCGCGCCGCGCGCAAAATGCATCAGAAAGGTCTCAAGCTGATCATCCAGCGTATGCGCTGTTGCAATGAGCGCGTTTTCGTCGAGCGATTCCAGATAGGCGTAACGGACGCGCCTGCCGCATTCCTCGATCCCTTCTCCCGTCCGCTTCGCCTCCATCGCTACATCCGCGTGAAGGACAGAAATGGGAAGCTTCAAACGTTCACAGATATCGCGCACCAGCGCCTCATCCCGGTCCGCCTCCGCGCCGCGCAGGCCATGATTGATGTGAGCAGCGGATAGTTTCAGCGAAAATTCCTCCCGGATTTCATCCAGAAGAAAGAGCAGCGCCATCGAGTCCGCTCCCCCGGAGACGGCGGCGATGACCGCCGCGCCGGGAACCAGCAGCTGATGACGCTGAATCGTTTCAAGAGCCCTACATTTCATCGCGGTTTCTCTCCAAAGTGGTAAACATCGTATAATCCGGATTCCAGCCAAGCTCTACCGTTTCCACAGGGCCGTGCCGGTTTTTGGCGACAATCACCTCGGTGATGTTTGCGTTGACCTCCTCCGGCGGATTGTCGTCCTTATAATAATCTTCGCGATACAGCATCATAACGATGTCCGCATCCTGCTCAATGGAGCCGGATTCACGCAGGTCGGAAAGCTGCGGGCGGTGCGATTTGCCGCGCCCCTCCGTGCCACGGGCGAGCTGGGCAAGCGTGATGACCGGGACGTTGACATCCTTCGCCATCAGCTTCAGATTCCGCGTGATATCGGAAACCTCCTGCACGCGGTTTTCCGTGCGTTTGCCAGATTGCATGAGCTGCAGGTAATCGATGACCACGCAATCGACATCCCGCATGCGGCGCACGCGCGCCTTCATCTCCGGTACGGTAATGCTGGAGGTATCGTCTACGTAGAGGTCGCAGTCGTTTAAAACGACGGTAGCCGCGCCCAGCCGGTTCCATTCGTCGTCCGTAAGCTGGCCGGTGCGCATTTTCTGGCTGCCGACACGCGCCTCGCTCGAGAGAAGGCGCTGCGCGAGCTGCTCCTTCGTCATTTCAAGAGAGAAAAACAAAACCTTCTTTTTCGCTTTCAGCGCCACATTGCGCGCGATATTGAGCGCAAAGCTCGTTTTACCCATGGCAGGGCGGGCGCCCACGATGATGAGGTCGGATTTATTCAGGCCGGAAATCACACGGTCCAGATCGGAGAAGCCGGTGGTAAAGCCCATATATTGCTCCCGATCCGGCGAGCTCAGCTTATAGAGTCTGTCATACACCTCATTGACGATTACATCGCTCAGGCGGGATGGGCCGACCGTATTTTTCCCCTGCCGGATATCGTAAATACGCTGTTCGGCAGCATCCAGCAGCAGGTCCGCCTCCGCCTCTTCTGTTGTAGCAGACTCGATGATTTCCCGGGAGACGTTGATGAGCGTGCGCATATAGAATTTTTCCCGCACAATGCGGGCATATGCCTCCACATTCACAGTAGAGGGCACTGCCTGCGCAAGCTGGAACAGGTATGTTTTGCCGCCCGCGTCGTCATAAACATTGTCTTTCTTCAGCTGGTCGAGCACCAGCAGAGGGTCAATCTTCCCGCCCATCGCATCGATATTGACCATAATGCCGAAAATTGCCTGATGCTGCGGCAGATAGAAATGTTCCCCCTTGACCAGCATCAGCACCTGCGGCATACAGGCCGGGTCGATCAGAATGGAGCCCAACACAGCCTGCTCCGCTTCAAGGCTGAACGGCATTTTCACGCCATCGAAGCTTGAAAGCGCATTGATCTCATCCATACCTGACATTCCCTTCCGTTTTCTTCCAGTGAAACCGGGCCCCTTATTCGCCCACCATCACATAAAGCTTGGCGGATACGCCGTTATAGAGCTTGATCTCTACCGGGTAGGTGCCGAAATTCTTGATATCCTCAACGGCGATTTTGCGCTTATCGACCTGAATGCTGAACTCCTTGGCAATCAGCTGCGCAATCTCCTTCGAGGTGACGGAACCGAACAGCCGTCCGTTCTGGCCCGCGTTGGCCGTCATTTTCAGCGTTTTGCCCTCCAGCCTGGCGGCCGATTCCTTCGCCCTGGCCGTTTCTGTGGCGATGCGGTAATTTTCGGCCTCCTGCCGGTTTTTCAGCTCACTCATCGCCTGCTTGTTCGCTTCCATTGCAAGGCCGCGGGGGAAAAGGAAATTGCGGGCGTACCCATCGGAGGTTTTCACCATCTCGCCCTTTTTCCCAAGGCCTTTGACATCCTGTTTTAAAATGACATTCATTCTCGGTACCATCCTTTCTATTACACAGAGCTGAAACACCGTGTTTTCATCGCATTAATCCAAATTTTCTTCGGGTTGCTCCTGCGGGGCTTCCGCCGGCGCATTCATCTGCGCATAAAACTGATCGATCACCTGCAGCAGACGAACCTTCGCATCGCTGACCGATATGTTTTTCAGCTGTGCGGCTGCCATGGTCTGATGGCCGCCTCCTCCAAGCATTTCCATCATCAGCTGGACGTTCATAGCGCCCATGGAGCGCGCAGAAATATTAACCACATCCTCCGTCCGATAAAGGACATAGGACGACTGGATCCCGCTGATATTCAGCATCTCATCCGCGGCTTGGGATGCGATAATCCGAAGATCGTCTGATACGATATCGGCAATCGCGATCGCACAGCCGCGATAGGTATCAAAATTAGAGGTGATGGCATTGCGCAGCTGGTGATCCTCCATACTGTTGGAAAACAGCTGCTTGACGCGCACCGTATCCGCGCCGCGCCCGCGCAGGTATGCTGCCGCCTCAAAGGTATGCACCCCGGTACGCAGCACAAAATCGCGCGTATCCAGCATGATGCCCGCGAGCAGCGCTTCCGCCTGCAATTTATCGATGAAGGGCTTATTGCTCATATAGGGGAGCAGCTCCGTTACCATCTCAGACGCGGAAGAAGCGGTCGGCTCATGATAGAAGATAACCGCGTTGTCGATAAAATTGACTGTTTTGCGGTGATGATCAATGACGATAACGGTTTTGATTTTTTCCAATAGCGGCGGATATTCCACAAAATCCGGCCGGTGCGTATCCACCACCACAAGCAGTGTCCGCTTCCCAAGCAGCTGTAAGGCATCTCCGGGTTCAATGATAAAATCCCGCATACCGCTCTCATCCAGCTGGCTGACCAGCGCCTTTGCAAGTGATTTGCCGCGCGACATGACAATGTAAGCCGGTTTTTTGAAGAAGCGCGCCGCGCTCCACACGCCGACCGCGGCGCCCAGAGCGTCCAGGTCGGCAAAGCGGTGTCCCATGATCAAAATCGTATCGCTGCCTTCAAAAAGCTCTGCAATCGCGGATGCGACGATCCGGGTGCGCACCTTCGTCTGCTTTTCGACGCTCTGTGACACACCGCCGAAAAACGTAAACTGGCCGTGCGTATTGACCGCCGCCTGATCCCCGCCGCGGCCGAGCGCCATATCGAGCGCCTGCCTCGCTGCATCCTCGCACTCACGCAGGCTGTCCCCCCGGCCCACGCCAATAGAGAGCGTAACGCCAGTCAAGCCTTCATATGTATAGGCCCTGACGCTGTCCAGCACGTTAAAGCGCTGCTGCATCATCGTCTGAAGCGCCCGCTCTTCCACCACCATCATATAGCGGCTGTTGGCATATTTGCGCATAATGCAGTCGAATTGAGACGACCAGGTCTCGATGATTTTTTCCACGCCGCCGGTCAGGGCGGCCTTTTCACTATCCCGCAGGCCGTGAGCGATCTCATCCAGGCTGTCCATTGCCACCAGCAAAACGGCCGGACGGCTGGACTGGTATTCCTCCGCCTGCTTTTTCAACTGTGTATCGTCGATAAAATAGAGGACGGTTGCCGCATCGCTGCGCTCAGAAATACGATGGGCATAGACGGTATACCGCAGCCCGTCATATTCCACGGGGACGCTGTCCTGCGCCAGGATCTCCTCCACCGAGATTTCGGAGGTAAACTGGCTCGCCCTGGCATCCTCCAGCTTCTTTCCGCCTAATACACGGGTACGGAAGAGCTCGTTATACCAGAGTACCTTTCCGCCGCTGTCCACTGCCAGCAGCGGCAGAGGAAATTCCTGTGCCGCCTTCTGATCGGGGAATGAAAGGGAATTGGAAATCTGCAGCACAGCCTTTTGGACACGCCGCCCATGAAAATGCAGGTGCAGCAGTTCACAAGCCAGACAGCCGAGCAAAAAGAGCAGTTCCACCGTGGCCAGCTGCCACGAGAAGGCGAAGGTAACGCCCGCAAAAACAAGGCATACGCCCAGAGAAACCACGGCAACCGGATACGTTTTCCAGAGATTTTTCATCCAATCCCCCCTTAATGATACAAATGAAACCCGTCCGTCTTTATATTTCCATTAAGATCGGCAGGATCATGGGGCTGCGTTTCGTCCGCTCATACATGAGGTGAGACACCTCGTCGCGCAGCTTCAGCTTGATTGAGCTCCAGTCGTGCACATGGTGCGCCGCACAGTCCTCCAGAATGCGCTGCGCCAGCTTGCAGGCATCCTCAATCAGCTCCTCCGACTCACGTACATAAACAAAGCCGCGCGATACCACATCCGGCCCGGAGAGGAGCTCTCCCGTTTTGCTGTCGATGGTGGCCACAACAATGATCAGTCCGTCCTGCGCAAGATGCTTTCTGTCGCGCAAAACAATGCTGCCCACATCGCCCACGCCGTAGCCATCGACAAATACACGGCCTGAGGGGACGTTGCCGCTGACGCGGAATTCCTTTTCGGACATGGAAACCTCTACGCCGTTATCCGCGATCAGGATATTTTGCGGATCCATGCCCATGCTCAGCGCCAGCCCCGCATGCTTGTGCAGATGCTTCTGCTCGCCATGGACGGGAATAAAATATTTCGGCTTGATGATCCCAAGCATGAGCTTCTGCTCTTCCTGGCAGGCGTGGCCGGAAACATGGACATCATACATTTTTTCATAGACGACTTCCGCACCCAGCTTCATTAGCTCATTGACCACCTTGCTAACCGTCTTTTCATTGCCGGGAATCGGATTGGCGGAAATGATCACATAATCATTCGGGCAGATTGAAACCTTGCGGTGGTCGGAAAAGGCCATGCGCGTCAGGGCAGACATCGGCTCGCCCTGACTGCCGGTCGTGATAATCACCATCTGATCCGCCGGATACCGGTTGACCATATCGATGCTCACCAGCAATCCGTCCGGTACGTGCAGGTAGCCGAGCTCTGTGCCGATGGCCACCACATTTTCCAGGCTGCGGCCGGAAAGAGCAACCTTGCGGCCAAGACTCTGGGCTACATCAATGATCTGCTGGACACGATGAACGTTGGATGCAAAGGATGCAACGATCAGGCGGCGGTTCCCCGCCTTAGCGAAAAGGCGCTGGAAGGACTCGCCCACCTTCCGCTCGCTCTCCGTATAGCCCGGGCGCTCGGCATTGGTCGAATCGGACAGCAGGCAAAGCACGCCTTCCTTCCCGATCTCTGCAAACCGCGCCAGATCGATCATTTCGCCGTCGATCGGCGTCGTGTCGATCTTAAAATCGCCTGTCTGCACAATGGTTCCCGCTTTGCAGCGGATTGCCAGCGCGACTGCGTCGGGAATAGAGTGGTTGACGTGGATCAGCTCCACATCAAAGCCGCCGAACTGGATATGGTCGCCGGGCTTGACCACATTCAGGCTTGTGGTGTTCAAAAGGCCGTGTTCCTTGAATTTGCCCTGAATCAGGCCGATCGTCAGGCGGGTTGCATAGATCGGGATATTCAGCGTCTTCATCAGATAAGCAAGGCCGCCGATGTGGTCCTCATGGCCGTGCGTAATCACGATCCCGCGGATCTTATCTGCATTGCGCTCAAGATAGGTAAAATCCGGGATGACAAGGTCAACACCCGGCATATCCTGATCCGGGAAGGAAAGCCCGCAGTCAACCAGGAACATGTCGTTCCCGTATTCATAAAGCGTTATATTTTTCCCGACCTCGTTCAGGCCGCCGAGGAAGACGATTTTCACCGGCGCGATCTTTTTCGCAGCCTGCTGCCGCTTCCTGCTCTGATAATAGCGGTGCTCCGCAGAGGCCGGCTTCTTGCCGCGCACGCTGGCGTCGATGATTTTATCGTTGGGGGTTTTTTGTGTTTTGGGTTCCTTTGTTTCGTTTTTGGGGTTGGGCATTCCATCTACTCCTTCTGTATTCTATATTTTCACGCAGTACAGTATGGATTCGAAAAAGCAGACCATTTCAAACTGATCCTGTCCATCTTGAAAAAGCAAATTGGACAAAAGCAGCCGAAGCCTCTGCCATTCCACAAACGTCAGAGGGTAGCTCACGCTTCAGCGATTACGGCCATTTTTCTGTATCGTTTCCTTTTCCAACCATCTGGACTGTTTATAAAACCCGCCGTGCCATACCGCAGGCGGGATATGAATCAAGGATACAATATGACATGATGCACAGCGGGTAGCGAAGCAAAACGGGCCGATTTCCATCCACCCGGATCCTTCGGCTGTTTGCATCGGACGCACCACCGGCTTTTTCTATGTTTGCGGCGCCGTTTTGGAGCCGCTGCGCAGCCAACGCTGCACAAATTACAGTTCCCGTTCAGGTATTCACAAATCCGTTATACCGCAGAAAATGTTCACACAGTGCAGCTCCTGTACGGAGCATACGCTATTTGTAATATTTTACCCCGCCCCGTCCTTTCTGTCAAGTGACATCCCATTCCTAAGTTCTTCTTCGATTTGGGTGCACAGTTCTTTCGCCGTTTCCATATTGGCCGCTTCCGCCACCAGACGAAGCTTTTTCCCGCTGTGGGAAGGCGTGATCAGCAGGCTGCCGTCCCCCCGGCTCAGCGTGATGCCCTCCTCCGCGTTGGACACATCTTCTCCCTGTGCGGAAAAGAAATCCGCCAGACGGGAGGGAAGGATATCAACCTCCACTACCTGCCGCGCCACAGAAAAATCAGGCAGCTCCGATAAAAGCTGCGAAAGGGAAACACCCCGCTCCTTCATAATCGCCAGAAGCTTGACCGCCATAAAGAGCCCATCCCGCACCCACAGCTGCGAGGCGCTGACCGTCCGGGCGCGTGCATCGTTGTTGTCCGCGGGGCTGATCAGGTAGCGCAGCACCTTACGCTCATAGCCCTGCGCAATGGTATTGAGCAGGCGCGGCGCATCATAGGGCAGCGCGACGTCATGCCCGCTCTGCAGCTCATGCAGGGTACAGACCGCGAGCAGGCGGTCAAACTCCACAAGCCCTGTTTCCGGCGTGCTGACGCTCAATTTGGTACCGTGCCGGTTGATGTGGAGGATCATATCTCCCTCTTTGCATTCGAGCCGCCCCAGGCAATCCCCCAGCAGCATCGTGATCCTGTCGTTTGCGCACTGGACGCGCGCATGCTGGCCCAGAAGCCCTGCCGGAGCCGTCCGGCACAGCTCCTGCTGATACATCATCTGGATGCTGCTCATATCAGAAACATCCCGGCAGCTTTCGCTTGCACAGCGGTTGAACTCTCCTTTTGCAAAGCGCGCTTCGATCTCCCGCTCCAATGCACGGGAGATCGGCAGCCCACCTTCTCCGCAGATCCGGATTCCGGCCCGTTCACCGCCGGTGATGAAGAGCCCGACGCCGAGCCCGCAAAAGGATGTGAAAAAAGAAAGCTGCGCTTCGAAGCACTCGCCAAAATTCCAGACATGGCTGCCCACAGACAGCAGCCCGGACATCACGCCGTAGGCCAGCGCCTGCGCGCCCCTCTGCGCATCACATGCAATCCCGACCCGTTTGCCTGCCTTGCTGCTCCCGATCGACGCGCCGATCCGTGCGGCGATCTCCGCCGTCACCTCAATGCCGCTGTCTCCCCCGACGGCGCCGTCGTCAAAGATTTCGTGCCGGACTCCGCCGTATTTTACGTTTTCCGATACGACCGCGGAATCCCCCACCGTTTTGCCGGGCCAGACCAACACGTCCGGACGTACGCTCGCCCCCGCACCGATCACCGCCTGCGTGCCTGCCGCGCTGCCCTCAAACATGGCCCCTCCTCGTTTGACAGAAGCGCCGGAGCACAGGATCGCTCCGGTCAGGGTCGCATCAGCAGCCAGATAGGCACTTTCCAGCAAAACGGAAAAACGGGCCTTCGCGCCGGGGCCGATAAAGCATTGATCGTCAACCACACAGTCCGGGCCGACCTGCGCACCTGGCGCGATTTCAACATTCTCCCCGATATATACCGGCGGGATCAGATGATAATCCCCCTTAGGAAGCTCTCCTTTTGCAAAAATCCCCTGTGCGATCTGCGGCGCCATGCGCGCTTTGACCTTGCCCGCCAAAAGATCCCGCTGGCATTGCAGATAGGCGCGCAGATCGCCGATATCGCACCAATACCCTTCCGCGCGGTAACCATAGAGCGGCATATCGCGCCGCATCATCTCCGGGAAAAGGTCCTTGGCAAAATCAACGGGACGGCCTTCCGGCACAAGCGCAAGGCACGTGGGATCAATGATATAAATGCCCGTATTCGCCAGGTTGGAAACTGCCTGCCCCCAGCCCGGCTTTTCGATGAATCCCTCTACCCGGCCGTCTTCCTCCAGCCGGACAAGCCCGTATTCGCGCGGGTCCTCCACCTGTGCGGTGATGAGGGTCGCCTGCGCGCCGGAGGCATTGTGGAAACGTACCGCATCGCTCAATTCATAATCACACAGGGCATCCCCGCTGATCACCAGAAACGGCTCCTGAAAGCCATGGGCCGCATTTTTCACGCTGCCCGCCGTTCCCAACGGGATTTCTTCCTCCACGAAATGAAGCTTCATCCCGCAGTAAACGCCTTTATCGAAATAGGAGGTAACCTCCTGCGGCAGATATTTCAGCGTCAGATAAACCTCATCCACCCCATTGTGGGCAAGCAAATCCAGAATATAACACAGTACGGGGCGGCCGCACAGCCGCGCCATCGGCTTGGGAATGTTACAGGTCAGGGGCCTGAGCCTTGTTCCCTCTCCGCCGGCCATGACAACTGCTTTCATGAAAAAAGTCCTCTCCTCTGGAAAGCCACATCGAAACGCTGCGCTTTTCCATCCATTTTTCATTAGTATGGACATAAGCGGAGAAGAATAACCAAAGAAAGAGGAGAAAAAGCGCCATTTTATCTTGCCGAACGCATCTTTGCATGCTAAAATACTGCAGGCTCAAATGTTTTTCGCCTTTTTACATTTCTTCTTTGACCAGATCGCCGACAGCCATCCTGATTTTCCTTAAAAAATACCTCCATTCCGATAGCCACATCACCAGATCGCCTGAGAATGGAAGGGATTTACGTAGAGGATTTGACCTTCAGCCGTTACTGATGTATGCTAAAGGAAAGAACACAAAAGGAGTTGCATCATGCAGACTGGACTAGACCTCGTGGAACTGTTTACGGACGGCGCCTGCTCCGGTAACCCCGGCCCGGGCGGCTGGGGGGCGATCCTGCGCTGCCGCGGCAAAGAGAAGGAGCTTTCCGGCGGCGAGAAGGAAACGACGAATAACCGCATGGAGCTCACCGCCGTGATTGAAGGGCTGAGGGCCCTGAAAAAGCGCTGCCATGTGAAAATCTATACAGATTCGCAATATGTCGCCAACGCAATCACCAAAGGCTGGGCAGTGAGCTGGCGGCGCAACGGCTGGCGGAAGGCGGATAAGAAGCCGGCACTCAACGCAGAGCTGTGGGAGGAGCTGCTGCAGCTTCTGGAAGCGCAGGAATATGAAATCATCTGGGTGAAGGGCCACGCGGGCCATCCGGAAAACGAAAGGTGCGATCAATTGGCGGTGGCGCAGGCGCAAAAATTCAGATAAACGCCTTTTGCCGCGAACAAACAAAAAACGACGCTTCGCTGCAAGGCCTTGCAGCGGAGCGTCCCATTTGCTGATTGACAGAAAGCTGTGCCGCCGCAGATGGTCTGCGGCGGCACTTTTTCGAGAGCCCGCCTGGATTCTTCTCCTTTCGACCTTTCCAGCATAGCTTATGGCAGACGGTCGCTCATCGCGGCGAGACAGGCTTCACAGCCTACGCGGGCCTCTGCATAGGCGTCCAGCAGAAATTGGAGGCGTTCGCGCCCTTCGGGCGTAATCTGGTAATAAACGCGAAGCCTCCTCCCCTCCTCTTCGGCTTCATAATCTGGGATGACGCAACGCTACATTGACCTGCTCACAAAGCAAGGAGTCAAGCTCCTTTGTATACGGGATTAGCTTCTATTCAGCGACAAGGGCGAGGCCCTGATTTTAAGCAATAAAAAAGCGGAGTGTCATTAAAGGATCTGGAAAAACCCAGTAAATTCAATGGTTTGCAAGCAGCAAGCAAGCGGTTTTATCCAAATGAAAATAGAATAGTCAGCGGCATGGTTCAAAAGCAGATTTGAGTCATGCATTTCATAGGCTCCAAAACGAAATGCAATGAAACTAATTTTTATTTTTCATGATCAGTATCATCTGCAAGTGAAACTATTCCACCTGTAACAATGCCGGTCGCTTCATGATCAGAATTGAAAACAACATCACCACTTGCGGCTTTTCTGAAGTATGTATTGACAGCTAACGATTATTAGCTTATAATTTGGCTATCAATCGTTAGCTGCGAGGGCATTATGAAAAACGAAACGACGAAACAAAGAATTCTGACGGAAGCAGTAAAACTGTTTTCGAAAGAGGGATATGAGGCTGTCAGTGTGGATCAGATCGCAAAAGCTGTCGGTATCAAAGCCCCTTCCCTCTATAAGCATTACAAAAGCAAACGCGATATTTTTGACAGCATCTTACAGGTCATGGAACAGCGGGATGGAGAAAACGCGGCCGCCTGTTCTTTGCCGGAAGGAACGGCAGAGGATCTGCCGGAGGCTTATGCCCAGTCGTCCATAGAGGATCTGATCACATTCAGCAAACAGCAATTCCGTTATTGGACGGAGGATGAGTTTGCATCTTCTTTCCGAAAGATGCTGACGGTGGAACAATACCGCAGCGCAGAAATGAACGGTCTTTACCACCAGTATCTGGGAGCCGGCCCGCTGAACTATGTGGCAGATCTGTTGGGTTCTCAGGCGGAAGCCATGGCGTTTTACGGTCCCATGTACTTGCTATACAGCGTCTACGATGACGCAGAGGATAAAGCATCCATATTTGCCTTGCTGGATGCCCATTTGGAGAGGTGGCGCAGATGAATTTTTCTATTCCAGAGCGCTGCGCAGCACTGGCCGCTCAGTATCCCGAACTGACCGTGGGGCGGATCACGTTGCAGGAAAAGGGATTTTACCGTATCCGCACCAGCATGGGCGAACAGAACGCCCTGGTTTCCGGCAAGTTTCAGTTCGAGGCGCAGTCCCCATCCGATTACCCCGCCGTAGGCGACTACGTGATGGTCAACTGTGCCGATCCGGATACTGCAGTCATCCATCAGGTGCTGCCTCGTAAAAGCCTGTTTGTACGCAAGGCGGCAGGCACTTTCAAAACGGAACAGGTGGTAGCCGCCAATATCGACACCGTGTTTCTGTGTATGAGCCTGAACAACGATTTCAATCTGCGCCGGCTGGAACGCTATCTTGCCGTTGCATGGGAAAGCGGAGCCGATCCGGTGGTGGTGCTGACAAAAGCGGACTTGTGCGGGGATCTTCCCCAAAAACAAAGGGAAGTGGAAGCTATCGCCATGGGCGTAACCATTCTGACCACCTCCGCCATGGAGTCGGACGGATACCGGCAGATCATGCCTTATATCACAGAGGGCAGGACCGTTGCCTTTGTGGGTTCCTCCGGCGTGGGTAAGTCCACGCTGATCAACCGCCTGCTGGGGGAAGAACGCCTGGCAACAGACGGCCTTCGAAAGGATGATAAGGGCCATCACACCACGACCCACCGGGAACTGCTGTTTCTGCCCAACGGGGCCATGGTCATTGATACGCCGGGAATGCGTGAACTGGGAATGTGGGATGCCGCTTCCGGCGTTGAGCAAACGTTCGGGGATATTGAAGAACTGGCAGCCCGGTGCCGTTTCCGCAACTGTTCCCACTCGGGCGAGCCGGGCTGCGCCGTCCGGGCCGCCATCCGGAGCGGTGGACTGGACAGCCGCCGCTGGCAGTCCTATCAGAAGCTGAAAAACGAGAATTCTTATGCCGCCGACAGTGAAAGCTATCTGGCCGCAAAAGAAAAGAAATATAAAGAGATCTCAAAAATCAATAGGTATAACAAGAAGAGGTAATATACATGAAATATCCGTTAAGCGAAAAATACAACACGCCGGAACTCATGGGGAAAATCATGGGTCCAAATCCTATGAAATTGGAGGAAGAACTGCTGACCGGACACAAAATTCCTGCCGGGAGCGTGGTCTGTGATCTCGGCAGCGGACAGGGACTGACCAGCGTGTTTCTGGCAAAGGAATACGGTTTTACCGTCTATGCCGCGGACTTGTGGAGCGATCCGGAAGAAAACCGGCGGTTCTTCCGGGAAATGGGATTGTCCGAAGCAGAAATCATTCCAGTCAAAGCGGATGCAACCGCTTTGCCGTTTGAAACAGAATTTTTTGATAGCATCGTCAGCACGGATTCCTACAATTATTTTGGCCGCGATCCGGACTTTCTGGATCAAAAACTGCTGCCCTTCGTCAGAAAAGGCGGATATGTCTACATCGCGATCCCGGGCATGAAGCATGATTGTCACGAGCATTTGCCATCGGAGTTGTTGCTGTCCTGGACGCCGGAACAAATGGACTATATGCATGATGTAGCTTACTGGCGCGACATGGTCAGCCGGAGCCGGGATGCCGAGGTGATCGAAGTCAATGAGATGGAATCCAATGAAGAAGTCTGGGCGGACTGGCTCCGGCAGGAAAATGCGTATGCCATCGGGGACCGGAAAGCCATGGAAGCCGGTGGGGGAAAGTATTTGAACTTTATCAAAATCGTGTTGCGGAAAAAATAAGAATGAATGCGAAAGTCACCAATTTCCGAGTAAGATAAGCACATTGGGCATAGAAAAAATAAATCGACAGGCTTCTTACCGAAACCTGTCGATTTTTGGTCCGAGTGGCGAGACTTGAACTCACGGCCTCTTGACCCCCAGTCAAGCGCGCTACCAGCTGCGCCACACCCGGTTATGTTTGCCGCATTGCCGCAACGGTAGATATTCTATCATATGCATCTGATTTTGACAAGAGGATTTTCAGAAAAAATGTTCCTATGAAAGAGATATTCCGCCTGGAGCTCAAGCACAAATGATATCCTTCTCTTTTCAAAACGGACGGAAAAGGCCCTGCCCTTCCCGTCCGCGTACTTTCTACAATTCTTAGAGAGACTGCGCCACATTCTGAAATTTCGTCTTGGTCTGGTCGATCATCTGCTGCTGCGCCTCAGGCGGGGCATACCAGCCGCGCTTCTGCATCTCGGTGAACACATCCACCTGGATATTGTGATCCTCGCGCAGAATGTTCAAAAAGTCGTTGCGCAGGGCCTGGTGTACACACTCATTGCTGTAGGTGTTATAAACGCCGGTGATATGCTTCTGGGAACTGAGGATATCGTTCATGATCTCCTCGTCGCTCAGGCTGCTCTGCTGGTTGTTCTGCTGTCCCATCGTATCCATAGTTCAGTTCCTCCTTGTCAGTTCAAATGACCCATCAGGGTGTTGAAATGGTTCTGGTGCTGCGCCGCGATCTGCTCGCAGATGGATTTGATCTTCGGATCATTGGTCATCGTCGCATAGTTCTTATACTTCTTAATGAGCACATGCTCATATGTCAGCTCGTCGCTGATTGCGTCGAGCTCTTTTGAGGTAAGATTCGGCATAAAATATCACTCCTTGAAAAGATTTGCAACCCTATCATTTCCGTATTGGGAATTTTTATACCCTTGCCACAGCCATTGATGATTCGCTTTTTTCATAGTATAATCATTTACAGACAGTGCGGAAGGAGAATGATACATGAATCAGGCCATCCATGAACGGCTTCTCGCACTTTCAGAGCCGGCATTCCAACGGTTTTCCAGCAGCCTCCTGCCTGGTACGACCAATGTTTTAGGCGTACGGTTGCCGAATTTGCGAAAGCTCGCAAAGCAAATTGCAAAAGGCGACTGGCGGGCCTACCTTTCCAGTGCGCGGGATGATTCCTTTGAAGAGATCATGCTTCAGGGCATGGTCATTGGCTATGCAAAGGCGGAATTGCCGGAGCTGCTGCGCTATATAGAGGCCTTTGTTCCCAAAATTGAGAATTGGTCCGTCTGTGACAGCTTTTGCAGCGGGTTGAAAATCGCTCAGGCAGAATCTGGAGCCATGTGGGACTTCTTGCAGACCTATCTGCATACTGAGGAAGAATTCAAAGCGCGTTTTGGAGTGGTGATGCTGATTTTTTATTTTATAGATGAGACGCACATCCGCAGCGTGCTCTCCCTGCTCGACCAGATTCCGGCGCAGGGTTATTACGCGCGTATGTCGGTGGCGTGGGCGATATCGGTCTGCTTTGTGCGATTTTCAAAAGAAACAATGGAATATTTGAAAACCAATTTTATACTTGACGATGTGACTTATAATAAAGCATTACAAAAAATTATGGAATCGCGTTGTGTAGAAAAGGAGACAAAAGCAATCATTCGCGGGATGAAGCGGCAAAAGAAAGAGGGAATCTGAGTTCCTGGCTTTCCCTTGGCGCTGGAATGTGTTATAATAACCTCACGAAACACACACGAAATCACAGATTTCTGGTGTTTCGGAGAACATTGTTCCTTCAATTGCCGGCTCGCCAGCGAGGCCCGGCAGCCTTGCCGCCCATGCGTTGATTCTAATCAGAGCAAAACTCAGCTGCACTACATTCTAAAACTTCAATTTACTGGAAAGGTGGGAATACATGCAGATCATTCACACCAATAGTGTGCAGGAGACGGAGGCGGCGGGAAAAGCTCTCGCGACAACGCTTCACGCAGGCTGTACCGTTGCCCTGTTTGGCGGGATGGGCATGGGAAAAACCGCCTTTGTGCGCGGGCTCGCGCAAGGGTTGGGCATCGACGCGGAAGTCACCAGCCCCACCTTCGCGCTGGTGCATGAATACGGCGGGAAGCCCCCGCTCTGCCATTTCGATATGTACCGCGTCAATTCCTGGGACGGTTTATATTCCACCGGCTTTTTTGACTATCTGGACGCGGGAGGGATTCTGGCCGTTGAGTGGAGTGAAAATATCGAAGGCGCATTGCCGGAGGATGCCATCCGCGTAGAATTCCAGCGCGGAGAATCTGAAAATGAACGAATCATTACGATTGAAAGAGGCAGTGAAACCGCATGAAAATTCTTGCGCTGGAGTCTTCTGCCTGCGCCGCAAGCGCGGCAATTGCAGAGGATGGAAAGCTTTTGGGAGCAGCTTTTTTAAATGTCGGCCTGACGCACAGCCAAACACTGCTCCCGCTGGTGCTTGGCCTTTTGAAAAATGCAAACCTGGCGCTTGAGGAGGTCGATGCTTTTGCTGTGACAAGTGGCCCCGGTTCATTTACGGGTGTACGGATCGGCGTAGCGGCGCTGAAGGGCCTGGCTTTCCCGTTTGACAAGCCCTGTATCCCCCTTTCCACGCTGGAGGTGATAGCCTTCGGGCAGGCGGAGCAGGATTGCACGGTATGTGCCGCGATGGACGCGCGGTGCGCACAGGTATACACGGCGTTATTCTCCTGCCAGAATGGAAGGCTCACCCGGCTGACGGACGACGCCGCCCTGAAAATCACGGAGCTCCCTGCCCTGCTTGCCGGTCGGGATACGCCAGTCGTCTTCGCGGGAGATGGCGCAGTGCTTTGCTTTGAAGCAATTGGCGGGCAGATTCCCGGCAGCCGCCTTGCACCTGCATACAAGCGTTATCAGCAGGCGGCAAGCGCCGCTCTTTTGGCAGGAGAAAAGCTGCTCCTTGGCGAAGGGATCCCATCGGATGCGCTTACTCCTTTCTACCTGCGTCTGCCGCAGGCGGAGCGGGAGTTGAAGAAAAAACAAAAATAATAATTAAATTGTTTGGAGGAATCATACATGATCGCACTTGGAGCCGACCACGGCGGCTATCATCTCAAGGAAATCATCAAAAAACATCTGGAGGAGCGCGGGATCGAATACCGCGATTTCGGCACGGATTCTACAGAATCGGTCGATTACGCACCTATCGCGGCCGCGGCCGCGCGCGCCGTCGCAGCCGGTACCTGCGAGAAGGGCATCCTGTGTTGCGGCACAGGCATTGGCATTTCCATGGCGGCGAATAAAGTGAAGGGCATCCGCGCGGCATGCTGCTCGAATTATTTCGGCGTAAAATATACGCGGCTGCATAACGATGCGAATATGCTCTGCCTCGGTGAGCGCGTTATCGGCCCGGGCCTCGCGCTGGAGCTCGTCGACGTATTCCTCGACACGCCCTTTGAGGGCGGCCGGCATCAGCGCCGTATTGACCAGATCACAGCGATTGAAAACGGAGAATTATAATAAACAAAACGTTTGGCCATGCTTCTATTAGCTGACAAACGCATATCCCGGCGTTGGATTGAAAAAGGAGTATATAGATGAGATTTGCCTATATCATTATGGGAGAATTCGCCTCCAGTCAGGATCGGGCAAGCATTCATGACGGAGCAGCGCAGATCATCGGCGTATCAAATCTTGAAGAAGCTTGTTCGGCGGCAAAAAAGCTGTGCGAAAGCGGTGTGGACTGTATCGAGGTTTGCGGAGCGTTTGGAGAAAATGGGGCAAAAAAAATTATAGAGGCCACGGAAAATAAAATTCCTGTGGGATATGTGATCCACCTCCCGGAGCAAACCCCTTTATTCCACTCCTTGTTTGGCTGAATCAAAAGGCTGCGGTCATACCAGAAATACCGATTTTCGGAGGCGACGCAATGCAAAAATTTCGAAGCTGGTTCAGGCATTATTTCAGGGAAACGGATAAGCTCCTGTTTTTCCTGTGTCTTTGCGCATCCGTTTTTGGGATGCTGCTTGTATACAGCGCGACGAAAAACGGCGCGACAAAGCTGATCCCTGCCGAGTTGAGAACCATGATCATCGCGGTGGGAGTCGGTCTGATTCTCTGCCTGCTGATTTCTTTTCTCGACTATGAGGTGATCATCCGGCTATGGCCGCTGGTCGCGGTCTTCTGCATTCTGATCATGTGTTCGCTTTTCATCTGGGGTGTTGCGCCGAACGCAAGGCAGGATGCGCGCTCCTGGCTCGATCTCAAGGTGTTTTATTTCCAGCCGTCGGAGCTTGTTAAAATTGGGTTTATCATCACCTTCGCCGTCCATCTGGACGCGGTGAAGGACCATGTAAGCAAATTCACTACTGTCCTGCTGCTTGGCATTCATGCCCTGATTCCGATCGGGCTCGTGATGGCCACGGGCGACGACGGCTCTGCGCTTGTATTTATGCTGATATTCCTTGGTATGATGTTTGCGGCTGGTGTTCATTGGGGATATTTCGTTGCTGGGTTTGCGGCGGTTGTCGTGGCCTTCCCCGCCATCTGGGCGCTGGGAGATAAATTCATTTTGAATCAGGATCAAAAAAACCGTTTTCTCGCTATCCTCTACCCCGATCTCTATGCGAAGAGTGAAGCGTTTCAGCAAAACCGCGGCATCGGCGCGATCGGCTCCGGGCAGTTATTCGGCCAAGGGCTTTTCAACGGCAACTATACACAGAGCGCCGCCGTACCTGAGAGCGAAAACGACTTTGTATTTACCGTAGCGGCAGAAGAGTTTGGCTTTATTGGCGCGATCGCCGTGCTCGTGCTGCTCGCAGCGATCATTCTGCGCATCGTCATCAACGGCAAGCGCGCAAACGATAACGCAAGCTATTTGATGTGCATGGGCATGGCTTCCATGCTCGCAGCACAGCTCATCATCAATATCGGCATGGTCCTGCGGTGGCTGCCAGTGATCGGCATTACGCTCCCGTTTTTCAGCGCGGGCGGTTCGTCCAACCTGTGTGTCTATATCGGCATCGGGCTGATGATGAGCATCTACCGGTTCAATCAGAAAACACCCGCTGCGAATTTCCGATTGCAGCGCGTCGTCACCCGCTTTTCCGCCTGAGTTGATACGTCTGCGGCGTCCGTCCGAAGCAGGCCGGACGCCATTTTGGGGCCTGTTTGGCTGGGGAAAAGTGCGGTTGTGCGCTTGCAAAGGTACAAAATGCGGGCCGTCGTGTAGTGCCCGCAAATGCTCTTTCAGGGGCGCGCTGCAAAACTTTCATTTTGCAACGCGCCCTGCTATCAATGTAAAGGAAGGTAACGTTATGGCAATTCAGCTCATTGCAATGGATCTGGACGGAACGCTTCTCAGCGCCGATCATATGACGGTTTCCGACCGCAACCGAGAAGCGCTGCGCCGCGCATCTGAAAAGGGGGTACGCCTCGTTCTTGCCAGCGGAAGGACATGGGTGCAGCTTGAGAGTGTTGCACAGCAGGTTCCATCCATACAATATGCCCTGCTCTCCAATGGCGCCGCGGCACGAGACCTGCAGCAGGGCGAAAGGCTGTTTACCTTCGACTTCCCATGGGAGGACTTTCAAACGCTCCTCGCCCTGCTGCACCGTTACGACGCGGTATTTGAAACCTACTGCGCCGGGCAGTCCTATCTGGAAAGCCGCCTGACCGGGCGCTTTCAGAATAAAAGCCTGCCCGCCGCCTTTATCGAACGGCTGATAGCTCGCCTGCGCATCGTGGATAATCTGGAGGAAACGCTTGCAGGGCAGGCGATTGAAAAGGTCAATGTCTTCTCCATGCCGGAGCAGAATTATGAGCCCCTGCTTGCCGCGCTGCGCCAAACCGGCCGATTTGAGATTTCCTCCGCAATCATCGGCAATATGGAGGTAAACGCCAAGGGCATTGACAAGGGCGTGGGGCTTAAGAGGCTGTGTGCAGAGCTCGGCATTGCGCCGGAAAACGTGATGGCTTTCGGCGATGCGACCAACGACCTGGGGATGCTGTGTTGGGCGGGCTGGTCCTTTGCCATGGCAAACGCACATGAATCGGTCAAAAAGGCGGCGCGCTATGAAACCGCGTCCAATGAAGAGGACGGCGTAGCACGGGCAATCGATCGCTATGTGCTGTGAAATCGGCCAGAAATCGAGCTCGATTGTAAAAAAGGCTATTTTATAACGTGATTCAGGCCCTTTCTTCTCCGTTGCCTTCCCAACCCAAAACATTGACAAAAATCCAACAAACGGCTACAATAAAAAAAGATTGTTAAAAACTCAAACAAGTAGGAGGACATGCAATGGGATACACCCTCGGTCAAAAACTCATTCAATCACATCTTGTCAGCGGCGACATGACGCCCGGCAGCGAGGTCGGCATCCGCATCGACCAGACGCTCACGCAGGATGCTACCGGCACAATGGCCTATCTCGAATTTGAGGCGATGGGCGTCGAGCGCGTGCGCACGGAGCTCTCTGTCGCATACATCGACCATAACACCCTGCAGACGGGTTTTGAAAACGCGGACGATCACCGCTTTATCCAAACGGTCTGCAAAAAGCACGGCATCCGTTTCTCCCGCCCTGGCAACGGCATCTGCCACCAGGTTCACCTTGAGCGTTTCGGCATCCCCGGCAAAACGCTCATCGGCTCCGACAGCCACACCCCTACGGGCGGCGGTATCGGTATGCTCGCCATCGGCGCGGGCGGATTGGACGTGGCGGTCGCCATGGGCGGCGGTACATACTATATCACCATGCCGAAGATGGTGCGCGTCAATCTGACCGGCAAGCTCAACCCCTGGGTTGCCGCGAAGGATATCATTCTGGAAGTGCTGCGCATCATGTCAGTCAAGGGCGGCGTGGGCAAAATCATCGAATACGGCGGCGAGGGCGTGAAGACGCTGTCCGTCCCGGAGCGCGCGACGATCACCAACATGGGGGCGGAGCTCGGCGCGACCACCTCCGTGTTCCCATCCGACGAGGTCACCCATGCATTCCTGAAAGCACAGGGCCGGGAGCAGGATTGGATAGAGCTGCTGCCCGATGCGGACGCAGTATACGATGAAGTCATTGAGATTAATCTCTCCGCCCTCGCGCCGATGGCCGCCATGCCGCACAGCCCGGATAACGTAAAAAGCGTGACCGAGATCGGCCCGATCAAGGTGGATCAGGTCAGTATTGGCTCCTGCACCAATTCCTCTCTGCTCGATATGCTCAAGGTTGCCGCGATCCTCAGGGGCAAAACGGTCCACCCGGATGTGAGCCTTTCCATCGCGCCCGGCTCCAAGCAGGTGCTCAATATGCTCGCACAGGACGGCGCACTGGCCGACATGATCGCCGCGGGCGCACGCATCCTCGAATCCGCCTGCGGCCCCTGCATCGGCATGGGCCAGTCCCCGAATTCCAAGGGGATTTCCCTGCGTACCTTTAACCGCAACTTCGAAGGCCGTTCCGGCACGGCGGACGCGGGCATCTATCTTGTCAGCCCGGAGGTTGCCGCCGCGAGCGCGTTGGCCGGCGTGCTGACCGACCCGCGCACGCTGGGCGACGCGCCACAGGTGACGCTCCCGGCGGAATTTCTCATCAACGACAATATGGTCGAGCTCCCCGCTTCCCCGGAGGAGGCAAAGGATGTGGAGGTCCTGCGCGGCCCGAACATCAAGGAATTTCCGGTGACGAAGGCGCTGCCGGATTCCATTAAGGCAAAGGCGGTGCTCAAGGTCGGCGACAACATCACCACCGACCACATCATGCCCGCCGGCGCAAAGATCCTCCCCTACCGCTCCAACATCCCCTATCTTTCCAAATTCTGCTTCGGGCAGGTCGATCCGGATTTCTCCGAGCGCTGCAAGGCGGAGGGCAAGGGCATCATCATTGGCGGCGCGAACTACGGCCAGGGCTCTTCCCGCGAGCATGCGGCCCTCGTTCCGCTCTATCTCGGCGTGAAGGCCGTAATCACCAAGAGCTTCGCCCGCATCCACCAGGCGAACCTCATCAATGCGGGGATCCTGCCCTTCACCTTTGCAAACGAGGCGGACTACGATAAAATCGAGCTCGGCGACGAGCTGCGCCTGCCGGACGTGCGCGCGCTGATTGCGGAGGGCAAGCCTGTCACGCTCGAAAACATGACGAAGAAGGAAAGTTATCCCCTCGCCTACTCCTTCTCGCAGCGGCAGACGGATATGCTTCTTGCGGGCGGTCTGCTCAATTACACTCGTGAAAATGCCAACTAAAATCCTGATAAATGAAAAGTATATGGAGGATGAACAATGGACGAAGCAAAGATCAAATCCGCAGTAGAACATTTTGAAGCGCTTGTGCGCGAACAGTATGAGCGCTCTGACCGCATCAAGGCGGATAAGGATTTTATCGACTATGAGAAGCTCGACAAAATCATCATCGGTGTCTGCGGCGGCGACGGCATCGGCCCGATCATCACGAAGGAATCCGCCCGCGTGCTCGAATATATGCTGCAGGACGACGTGAAGGCCGGCAAGGTCGAATTCAAGGTGATCGACGGCCTGACGATCGAAAACCGCGTGGCCGCCAATCAGGCCATCCCGGACGACGTGCTCGAGGAGCTCAAAAAGTGCCACGTCATCCTCAAGGGCCCGACCACGACCCCGCAGGCCGGCGACCCGTGGCCGAATATCGAGAGCGCAAACGTGGCGATGCGCAAGGCGCTCGACCTGTTTGCCAACATGCGGCCGGTCAAGGTGCCGGACCAGGGCATTGACTGGACCTTCTTCCGTGAAAACACGGAAGGCGCCTACGCCGTCGGTTCCAAGGGTGTGCACGTGACGGACGACCTTGCGATGGATTTCGTCGTGGCGACGACGGAGGGCTGTGAGCGCATTGCCTGCCTTGCCTACGATTACGCAAAGCGCAACGGCAAGAATCGCGTCTCCATCGTCACGAAGGCCAACGTCATCAAAACGACGGACGGCAAGTTCCTCAACATCGCCAAGAAGATCGGCGAGGAATATCCGGAGATTACTACAGACGAGTGGTATATCGATATTCTCACGGCAAAGCTCATCGATGAGAAGCGCCGCCGCGATTTTCGCGTGTTTATCCTGCCGAACCTGTACGGCGATATCATCACGGATGAGGCCGCAGAGTTCCAGGGCGGCGTCGGCACGGCAGGCAGCGCAAATATCGGCAAACGCTATGCAATGTTTGAGGCCATCCACGGCTCCGCGCCCCGCATGATCCGCGAGGGCCGCGGCCAGTATGCAGACCCCTGCTCCATGCTGCGCGCGACCGTGATGCTCCTCTCTCACATCGGCCGTCAGGAAAAGGCCGACCTGCTTGAGCGCGCGCTCGATATCTGCATGCTGGAGGAGAAGAAACTGACCATCACGGGCCGCGATACGGGCTGCACCTGCAGCGAATTCGGCGATTATGTGATGGAGACCGTTCAAAAGCTGAGCAAATAAGGACTGAGCGACTATGGCGAAAAGTGAACATATCTCCATGTCCGTCATCAAGCGGCTCCCCCGTTACTACCGCTTCCTCGGCGAGCTGGAAAAGCATCATATCACCCGCATCTCCTCCCGCGAGCTCTCCCAGCGCATGGGGCTGACTGCCTCGCAGATCCGGCAGGATCTCAACTGCTTCGGCGGCTTCGGCCAGCAGGGATACGGCTATAACGTCGAGCAGCTTTATAAGGAGATCGGGCGCATCCTCGGCGTGGACCGGGGGCTGAAAACGATCCTCATCGGCGCAGGCAACCTGGGCCGGGCGATTGCGACGCACATGTCCTTTGAAGCGCGCGGGTTCAACCTCATCGGTATCTTTGATAAGAACGAGGCCATGGCGGGCCAGCTTGTGCGTGGGCTCCCTGTGCGCCATGTCGACGGGCTGGACGATTTCTGCCGGGATCAGATGCCCGTGGTGGCGGTGCTGTGCATTTCGAGCGACAACGCGCCGGAGATCATTGCGCAGCTTGTAAAGCTTGGCATCAAAGGCTTTTGGAACTATACGCATTTCGATATCGCGGCGCATTATCCGGGCGTGGCGGTGGAAAATGTGCATTTGAGCGACAGCCTGATGACGCTGAGTTACCAGATGCGCACAAAGTTTTAACAAGCGAATCGAACGAATAGCATCTATAAAACAGCCCTGCGATGTATCAGATCACAGGGCTGTTTTTCTATTTGAAATACACATGATTATATGATTCGTAGAAAACTGCTATTAAGATATATTCCAATTTTTCACTCCAAATTCAAATACTCACTTGTATCTTTCTGTTTTTCTCATAATAGTAAATACCTTTTCGCGTGTCAGGTTGAAGTATAAATTTACGAAACAGAAAATTTCCTTTGGTTATATCTTCGCCGTAAAACGGTATATCGGTCTTTCGCCTTTGTGGCGTGAGACTTCCAGACCAACATATAATTTCCGAAAAATCTGCTGACCGTATAATACTATCTTTGCTATAAATTGCGGACATTCCATTTAGACAAAAGCCTGCCTTCATCATCATTTTCCCTGTTTTACCCATCATGTAATCCAATTTCCCCTTGCTGTTTGCATAGACAACTGGAACACCAAACGCACTTTGATATGCCTTACAAAAGTAATCTAAAGTCTGCTGTTCCGTTTCCATTTCTTTAGGATTGTTTGGAGAGCCATGAGGAAAGAGAATAAGCGAAATCGTCCTATCTGCAATATTATTGTAAAAATGCTTTCTTCTGGAATCGTAACAAATTGCAACAGCTATATTCCCAAATGGTGTTTGAATGATATGAGAAAAATTTCCCCTTTTGAAAATATATGATTCTCCTTCGCTTTTTCTGACGATTCCGTATACCTTGTTCTTATCAGCAATGAGATATGAATTGTAGTAATCATTTCCGCTTCTTTCAAGATAGCCGACAGCGATAAAAGTATGATACTTTTCCGACATTTCCATTGCCCACTTGCTTGTATCAACACTTTCATCATCGGCATATTGCCAAATTTCTGTACTTCCCATATAACTGCACAAAGCAAGTTCGGGAAGAACAATTAGGTCAGGTGTTGAAGTCTTTGCAATTAAGGCTTCGATATATTCCTTTCTTTGTGAAATCCCTTTTATATCATTATTAAGTTCCAATGCGTAGATGTTCATACTTGTGTCCCTTCTAAATAATATTTTTCAATGAGTTTCACAGCGCCACGATTACCAGGGCAATATTTCACTTTATCTGTTAGAATAACATTTCTGCTGCCATCAGAAATTTATCATCCACTATCCTGAGAATTCCTTCTGTAATGCTCCAAAAGGCGCCGTTGCTTCTCATGCATACAGCGCCTTTTTTATGATTGCTGAAATCGAATGGATAAGCTGGCTCCCGCTGCCCGCAGCAATTCCTCCGCACTCTGCAGCTGCAGCGGCGTAATCTCCTCCATTCCGCCCATGATCCGGGCAAGCTCCCGCTTGCGCCCCTCAAAATCGAGCGCATCCACCTGCGTATAGGTTTTCTCCTTCCGCACCGTCTTCTGGATCAAAAGATGGCAGTCCGCCTGCGCCGCAATCTGTGCCAAGTGCGTCACGCAAATCACCTGCCGCCCGGCGGAAACCTGCTTTAATTTCAGTGCGATTTTCTGCGCCGCCCGGCCGCTGACGCCCGTATCGATCTCATCAAAAATCAGCGTGCCGATCTCGTCGCTGTCGGACAGCACATTTTTAATCGCCAGCATAATCCGGGACAATTCGCCGCCGGAGGCGATTTTCGCAAGCGGGCGCGGCGGCTCGCCGGGGTTCGCGGAGATCAGGAATTCGATCTCGTCCGCGCCGTTCGGCCCGGGCTTTGTCTGCTCATGGCGGACGAGGAACCGCACATGCGGCATATCGAGATAGGCCAGCTCTTCCTCAACCTGCTTTGCAAAGCGTTCCCCTGTCTGCCTGCGGACATCGGAGAGAGTGACTGCCAGCGCCTTGATCTTGCGCACGAGCTCCCGCCGCTCTTCATGAAGCTGCTCGATACGTTCTTCGGAAAAGGCGATCTCGTCGAGCTCTTTTCGGGCGTTATCCAGATAGGCGAGCATTTCCTCTTCCGTCTCGCCGTATTTTCGCGAGAGCTTGTATAAGAGATCCAGCCGCTCCTCAATCCGCTCCAGATCGCCGGGATTGTAGGAAAGCGCGTCGAATGCGCTGCGGATCTCGTCGGTATAAGCTTCCAGATGATAGGAGAGCTCCAGAACCTCCTGCGCCGTTTGATCAACGGCGTCATAATAACGCGCCGCCTCCTGCAGGCTCGCCGCAGCATCCGTCAATAGCTGCGAGGCACCCAGTGACTCCTCTGTGCCGTTAACCGCGTCATAGGCACGGCGCAGGCTCTGGAGGATCTTTTCTGCGTTGAGGCAGCGGGTGCGCTCCTGGGTCAAGCTTTCCCGCTCCCCGATTTGCAGGTTCGCGGCCTCCAGCTCATCGATCTGAAAGCGGAGCAAGTCCGTTTTTCGCAGCTTTTCATCCTCATCCATCTGCAGCTCATTTAAAGCGCGCCGAACCTTGACATAGGAGGCAAAGAGGCTATGATATTCCTCCAGGAGCTTCCCATCCTGCGCAAGCGCGTCGATAAAGCCGATGTGCCTGTCCGGCGACAGAAGCGACTGGCTATCGTGCTGCCCATGGATATTGATCAGCTCGCCGCCAAGCTGGCGCAGCATGGAAACGGTCGCCGTTTTGCCGTTGATCCGGCAGACGCTGCGCCCATCTGCGCTGATCGAGCGCTGGATCAGGAGGCTTCCATCCTCCTCCGGCTCCAGGCCGAGCGACTCCAGCACCAGCCCGGCTGCCTGAGAAAGGTCAAAAAAGAGCGCCGATACCTTGGCGGAGGATGCGCCGGCACGCACAAGCTCCCGCGTGGTGCGCTCGCCAAGCACGGCATTGATGGAATCAATGATAATCGATTTGCCTGCGCCCGTTTCACCGGTCAAAACATTCAGCCCCTTATCGAAGCTGATCTCCGCTTTTTCAATCACAGCGATATTTTCAATTTGAAGGCTTGTCAGCATAACGAACCATGCCTTTCTGAAAACTGCGTTATCCGTTTTGCAGCATTTTATCAAGGGACCCTTTCAGCTGCTGCGTCAATTCCGGCGTACGGCAGAGCACAAAGATCGTATCGTCGCCCGCAAGCGTGCCGACGATGCCGTCAAAATGCATGGCGTCGATCGCCGCGCAGGCGGCCTGAGCCATACCGGAATAACATTTCAGCACACAGGTATTTCCAGCATAATCGACGGAAATGACAGAGCCGGAGAAGATCGTATAAAACTTTGCGAGATATTCGTCGCCCTGCGCGGCGCTGGCCATATACCGGTATTGCCCCCCGGGAGACATCGCCTTGACGAGCCTCAGCTCCTTGATATCGCGGGAAACGGTGGCCTGTGTGACCTCGAATCCATTTTCCCGCAGCTTCGCAAGCAGCTCGTCCTGCGTCGTAATCTCGTATTGCTGGATCAGCTCCAGAATCAGTGCATGCCGTTTCCGTTTCAAACCAGGGGCCCCCTCTTAAAAAATTTTGCCTGCAAGCGGTCGATAAAGGTATCGTTTTTCATCCGGATAAAATCCGCGTAAGTATCCGACTTTGTCACCTGAAGCGTGCAGCCCTCCGGGACTTTGACCGTCTCCCCGTCGCAGGAGAGATAAACACTGCCTCCATCGCGCATTTCGGCGCGCAGGGACAGCCTGGCCTCCGGGCGGAAGAGCATCGGCCGGCTGGATAAGGTGTGCGCGCAGACCGGCGTCAGCAGCAGGCATTCCAGAGACGGATCGACCACAGGCCCGCCCGCAGAAAGGGAATACGCAGTAGAGCCGGTCGGCGTTGAAACAACCATACCGTCCGCCATATACCGCGCGACAGGCTTTCCATCGCACGATGCACTGCAATCCAGCAGCCGGAGCTCCTCGCCGCGCACGAGAGCGGCATCGTTGATGCATTGGGCTTTGTAACAAATTTGACCGTCTTTCTCTAATTTTACATCAAGCAGCATTCTCCGGTCAATCGAAAAATCATTGTCAACCAGATTTTTCAGCATGGAAATTTCCTGCGGCTCAAGGCCCGCCATGAAGCCGAGCCGCCCCGCATTGATCCCAAGCACTGGCTTGTGAAAGGGAGCGGCCAGCTTGGCATCGTGGATCATAGTGCCGTCGCCACCGATGGAAATGATGAAATCGGAGGTTTTCAATGCCTCTTGCTCAGGGAGAAAACGAAGCTCCTGCTGGGTAAAACTAGCTTTTACCTGATCGCACAGCACACACTGGATGCCGAGAGATTCCCCCTCCCGGCAGACGGAGAGCGCAATTTCACGCGCGTTCTTCTTTGTCAGATTCGGCAATACCGCCAGCTTCATATGTTCCTACTCTCCCTTTCTGCCGGATTGCCTCCCTGCCTTCTCCCAGAGAGGCGTGTGCCCGGTTTACGAGCTCCGTGATCTCAATTGGGGCCGGCTCCTGAGACGGCACCCCTTTCTTAAGATAAAGCAAATACTCGATATTCCCCTCCGGGCCTTTCACCGGGGAAAAGGTGAGCCCCAGGATGGAAAAGCCCGTTTCCTGCGCAAGGGAACAGACCGTTTGGATCACTTGCCGATGCACAGCCGGATCGCGCACGACGCCTTTTTTGCCAACCTTTTCCCGCCCGGCTTCAAACTGCGGCTTGATCAGGCAAACCGCCTCGCCCCTCTCCGCCAGAAGGCGAAAAAGAACCGGCAGGATCAGCCGCAGAGAAATGAAGGAAACATCCACGCTGGCAAAATCGATCGTATCCGGAACCTGCTCATCCGTCACATAGCGGAAATTCGTGCGTTCCAAATTGACGACGCGGCCATCCATGCGCAGCTTCCAGGCAAGCTGGCCATAGCCGACATCAATCGCATATACCTTACGTGCCCCATTTTGCAGCATACAGTCCGTAAATCCGCCGGTGGAAGCGCCAACATCCATGCAAATTTTCTGCCCCAATGAGAGCGGAAAGCTGTGCATGGCCTTATCGAGCTTGAGGCCGCCCCGGCTGACAAAGGGAAGCTGTGCGCCGTGAAGCTCAATGTTATCCTCTGGCCTCACGCCTAACCCCGCCTTGGCAGCCTTCTGGCCGTTGAGATAAATCTGCCCGGCCATAATGAGCGCCTGCGCTTTTTCCCGGCTGGGCGCAAGCCCTCGCTCAAAAACGGCAACGTCAAGCCGTTGTTTTGCCATGCTTCGCTTCCTCCCCCAAAATTACCTGAACCATGCCGTCCGCATCCATATGGTACTGCGCCATCAGGGAGGGCACCGCCGCCTGGCGAACGAAGCAATCGTCCACAGCGGTCAGATAAAAGCTGCCCTGAAAGCCCTTTTCCAGCAGCAAGGCGGCAAAATGCTCGCCGATGCCGCCGGTGCGCACACCTTCTTCAAAGAAAAAGACCTGTTCTCCCAACCGCGCCGACTGAACGGCACGGATATCAATGGGCTTAATCCGGTTGAGCTTGATGATCCGCGCACTGATGCCTTTTTCCTGCAGGAGCGATAATGCTGTGCAGGCATTGGCAAAAAGCCTGCCAAAGGTTACGATCACAATCTTCGCCCACGCTTCGCCGTAATGGGTAAATGAATCGAAGGACGGGGTATAATCCGCAGGAAATTCCCGCTCCGTCCCGCGCGGATACCGCACGGCGACGATCCCCTTATCGATATAAAAAGCGTTGCCCAGATCATTCTTCAGCTCCGAAAAGGTGGAGGGCGAATAAATCGTCAGATCCGGCACGCTGTTGAGCAGGGCCATATCAAACAGGCCCTGATGGGTTTCCCCATCCTCTCCGACGAAGCCAGCGCGGTCAATCGCAAGTACCATCTTATTGCCCTGCAGCGCGGCATCGTGAATCAGCTGATCGTAGCAGCGCTGCAAAAAGGTTGAATACACGGCGAAAACCGGCAGCATACGGTTCTTTGCAAGGCCGGAGGCAAAAGTCACCGCGTGTTCCTCAGCGATCCCGACGTCGAAAAAGCGATCCGGAAATGCCTTGCTGAAGCCGTCAAGGCCGGTGCCGAGCGCCATTGCGGCGGTAATCGCACAGATTCGCTCATCCTTCT
Organism: uncultured Oscillospiraceae bacterium; assembly: GCA_900549825.1. GTDB lineage: Bacteria > Bacillota > Clostridia > Oscillospirales > Acutalibacteraceae > Fimivicinus. Next base: position 39,218 of record URQB01000016.1, read on the forward strand.
GCGCAAAGTCGCAAAGCGCCCTGCCGAACATTTCGGAAAAACTGGTGCTGGAAAAGACAGGCTCTCCGGTATTGATATCGAATTTGGAGATCCCATGGAACTTATTCGGTTCGCGTTCAGCAAAGTCGTAGCCCTTGCCCTTGATGGTGTTGATATGCAGAAGGACCGGCCGGTGCAGCATCTTTGCACTCTCAAGCGCCTCCTGAAGCTGCTCCAGATTATGCCCATCGATCGGGCCCATATACTGAAAGCCCATATCCTCAAAAATCGTGCTCTGATAAATCAGATTTTTCAGGATCGACTTGGATCGAAATACCAGATTCGATATTTTCCTGCCAACCAGCGGAATATGATTCAAAAAGCCCTCCACGCGCGCCTTCAGCCGGAAATAGCCCGGCTTGGAACGGATCACGGCTAGATAGCGCGCCATAGAGCCCACATTGTGGGAAATCGACATCTCATTATCGTTGAGGATCACGATCAGGCGGCTGTGCGTACGCCCCGCATTATTGAGCCCCTCGTAGGCAAGCCCGCCGGTCAGGGCCCCGTCGCCGATGACGGCCACAACGTAATGATCGTCTTTGGAAAGCTTTTTTGCGGCGGAAAGCCCATAGGCGGAGGAGATGGAGGTGCTGCTGTGGCCGCTGTAAAAAATATCGTGCTCGCTCTCGTTGGGGCGCTCAAAGCCGGAGAGGCCGTTTTCCGTGCGCAAGGTGGAAAACTGGCTGTAGCGCCCGGTCAGGAGCTTATGTGTATAAGCCTGATGCCCCACGTCGAACACAATCTGATCCCGCGGTGAATCAAATACGCGGTGCAGCGCAATCGTCAGCTCAACCACGCCCAGATTGGAGGCCAGATGCCCGCCCGTCTGTGAAACGGTTTCCACCAGGACCTGGCGGATCTCGGTGGCCAGCTCGCCAAGGTCGTTTTCCTTCAACTTCTTCACATCGTCCGGAGAATGTATCTGTGAAAGAATCTGAATCTCGTTCATATCAGCAATGCTCCTAACAGACAGAATAGAAGACCTGCTCATTTCTCACGCGTTGCAAGCCGTTCGGTCAGCTCCAGCAAAAAGGAGGCCCGGTCTCCAAAGACGGCAAGCGTCTCCCGCGCCGTCGCAGTCAATTCCGTGACGAGGCGGCGGGAGGAATCAAGGCCCAGCAGGGAGACATAGGTCGATTTTTCCTTTTCCTGATCGCTCCCGACCGGCTTTCCGAGCACATCACTGCTGCTCGTCATATCCAGGATATCGTCGACGATCTGGAATGCAAGCCCAATACAGGAGCTGTATAGAGAGGCGGCTTTGTGGATTTCTTCTCCCGCCCCTGCGGCCACACAGCCCATCTGTGCGGCGGCATCGATCAATGCGCCCGTTTTAAGCGAATCCATTACTTTCAGCCGGTCCAGCGGGATCTGTTTGCCTTCGCTGTCCAGGTCGATCACCTGCCCGCCGATCATCCCCTGCCCGCCTGCGGCATGCGCAAGCACAGCGGCCGCTTTCACCGTTCGCCCAGGGTCGACCGGGTGGCCGGAGCGCTGGTCGAGCATCGTTTCAAATGCAAGCGTCAGAAGCGCGTCCCCGGCCAGAAGCGCGTTTGCCTCACCGAATTTGATGTGGCAGGAGGGTTTGCCGCGCCGCATATCGTCGTCGTCCATACAGGGTAAATCGTCGTGGATGAGGGAATACGTGTGGATCATCTCCACAGCACATGCAAAGGGGAGCGCCGCGCGCGGATCCTCGCCGCATGCTTCACAGAAGGCGAGCGTAAGGATGGGACGGATCCGTTTCCCGCCGTTTTCCAGGCTATAGGCCATCGCCCGAAAGAGAATATCCTGCCCCTGCCCTTCTTCCGGCAGGTAAAGATGCAGGCTGTTTTCAATCATAGAAAGGTATTCTTGCTGCTGCTTTTCAAAATTCAGCATGTGTATCCTCCGTATGCTCCAATTTTGATAATTCCGTCACGTGGGCTTCCGCCTGCGTCAGGCAGGTATTGCAATAGCCCGCAAGGCGCGTGCCCTCTTCAAACAGGCGCAAGGACTCTTCCAGCGGAAGGGAGCCACCCTCCAGAAGGGCTACGATCTCTTCCAAGCGCTCCATCGCGGATTCATAGGTCTGTTCTTTTTTTACTTCCTTCAAATCGATCCCCGTCCTTTCACAGGCATGATATTCCATCAGGGGTATTCCTTTGACGCTGCCATCGCATCCTTTTCTTCATCAATGCTTGGTATCCAATACGGCGCAGCGTGCGCTTCCGTCCGACCATTTTAACTGAAGCTGGTCTCCCGGCGAGATTTCCGCCACAGAGCGAACCGGCCGGTTGTCATGATACGCAATCGCGTAACCCCGGGAAAGCACCTTCAAGGGGCTCAGTGCATCCAGCTTCCCCGTAAGCGGGGCCAGGCGGCCGTTCTGCCGGAGCAGAAGGTCCGAAATCGTTTTCCCGAGCCGCTGCTCCAAAGAATCCAGTGCCTGGCGCCTGTTTTCAAATAACTGGGAAGAATCCTGCAAATTCGCCCGCACCGTCAGGGCGTCGAGACGCTGCTGCTCCGCCCCCAGGCGGTGCAGCATGAGCTGGCCGGCAGTACGGCGCAGCATATTGACTCTCGCCAGCTCCCCCTGCGCATCCGGCACGCATAATTCAGCAGCCGCCGAGGGCGTAGGAGCCCGCAGGTCGGCGGCAAAATCGCAGATCGTATAATCCGTTTCGTGCCCAACGGCTGAAATCACTGGGATTTCGCTGGCGGCAACCGCGCGCGCGACGCCTTCGTCGTTAAACGCCCAGAGCTCTTCGATGGATCCGCCGCCGCGGCCGACGATCAAAACATCCGCCGCTTTTTTCTCATTAAACAGCCGGACCGCCTCAATGATCTGCCCCGGCGCATCCTCACCCTGCACCTGGACGGGCTGCAAAACGATCTGCGCGAGCGGGAAGCGCCGGGAAAGCACGTTGATGATATCCCGCACGGCAGCCCCTGTAGGAGAGGTAACCACCCCTACACGCATTGGATAGCGCGGCAGCGGCCTTTTCCGCTCCGGTGCAAAAAGGCCCTCCTTGGAGAGCTTCTCCTTAAGCTGCTCAAAGGCAAGATTCAAAGCGCCCATTCCATCGGGCTGCAAATCGTCAACATAGAGCTGATACTGCCCATCCCGCTCATACAGGGAAACCCGGCCGCGCACGATCACGCGCATCCCATCCTGCGGGAGAAACTTAAGCCTCTGCGCACTCGAGCGGAACATCACCGCGCGGATGACTGCAGTTTCATCTTTTAAAGAAAAATAAAAATGACCTGTACGGTAATGGTTGGTAAAATTCGATATTTCCGCGCAGACATAAACATGATTCAAATTGCCGTCGCCGTCGAGGATCGATTTGACATAGGCATTCAGCTGACCGACCGTCAGCACCAAAGGTGCTTTCATATCAATTCACCATCCTCCATCCGCTTTACTGGGGACAGATTTTTCTCCTGCACCGCTGCCAGCACCGCGATTCCTGCCGCATTGTCGCAGGAAAACGCTGGCTCTGCAAAGCTCGCTTCATATTTTTGGCTGATTGCATCGCGAATGATACGGTTTGACATCACGCCACCTGCAAAGATCAGCGGATAATCGCCATGCTGCCGAATCATTTCCCCCGCCATCGCATCGATCGCCGCTAAAACGCTTTCGATACAGAAACGGGCGATATCCTCCCGGCACTCACCCGCACGAAGCATCTTCTCGCACTGATTCTGAATCCCGGAAAGGCAGCAATCCGCGCCTTTCATCGATGGCCTGATGTGAAAGCGCCGGTGTGATTGCTGTGCGAGCAGGTCGAGCTGCGCCCCGGCCGGGAAGGGAAGGCCAAGCATCCCGCCGACACGGTCGACCGCCTGCCCCGCCTTCAGATCAAGAGACTGCGCCAGCAGCTCCTTCTGAAAAATATGGTCCTCGTTGGGCCGGACCAAAAGCGCCTCCGTCGTCCCTCCGGAGACGTGAAACGCATAGAAGGGCCGCTCAAAATACGAGCACTTTTTTGTGCTGTAGAGCGCCGCGGCGATATGGCCGCTCTGATGGGAAAAGAAATACAGCGGCACCTGCAGAAAGGATGCAACCGCGCGTGCCACGCCCACTCCCGCTAGAAAACACGGCATATAAGAGCCCTCAGAATCCCGCGGCGCAGAGGAAACGGCAATCGCGCAGATCTCCCCTTTAAACGCAGCGGCAAGCTCCTCCAGAAGCTGGGGCAGCTGCACTGTGTGGTGAAATACCGCATCGCTCTGCCGCAGCCCAAGCGCTCCCTCCGGAACGGGCAAAAGCTTCTTTTTCTGCAATATAGAATCATGCTCCGGGCAATAAATTGCCGCAGAGGTGGTATAATTGCTCGTATCGATTCCGAGATACCCCTTCATCGTCATGCCTCAAGCTGCCGAGATGCCGTGCCGAGCACGCCGTTGATAAAAGCGGCATCCTCCTGTGAAGCATAGAGCTTTGCAAGCTCAACCGCTTCATTGATGGAAACGCTCGTCGGCACATCCTCAATATACAGCATCTCGCATAAAGCAAGCCGCAGCAGAGAGAGCGAAACGCGGGAAATACGGTCTTTTCTCCAGCCGATCGCATTCTTTTCGATGATGGAATCGATCTCCGGCTGCTGTTCGTCTTCCGTTTTCGCAAGCAGAACCGCAAATTCATCCGTCTGCAGATAACGCGCCTCCACAGCCATGGAAATCATCTCCTCAACGGTGAGTTCCGGATGAAAAGATTTCTCGAAGATTAGGGTAAACGCCTGTTCTCTCGCCTGCCGTCTGGTCATGCTTGTCCTCCACTTTTTCAATAAAATCAGCCCTCTACAGCCGAGAAAACAAATCGGCCTTTCCCGGGAAAACCGCCTGAAGCGTACTGACTCCAGAAGGCTTGCCGCACGAAACGCCTTTTGTTTCCCCCCTACGTTGCAGAGGGCTTAAAACTTACTTTTGAGCTTCCGCGATCTCAGAGAAGTCAACCCCGACAATACTGATATTTACCTTGGTAACAACCCGCCCCGTCATATTCTGCACCGCATTTTTGACGGCGCGCTGTACCTGTGCGGAAACAGCCGGAATTTTCGTCCCGCCCTTGAGCAATAAATACAGATGAAGCTTGATTTCGTTTTCATTGACCCATACGCGCACAGATTTCAGCGTATCATCGCCTACATGGAGCAGAGCCTGTAGATCTCTGGGGCGTGCCGCAAAGCCGCTCACGCCGTCGACATCCTTCGCTGCATTTAACGCAATAGCGGCGATCACCTCTTCGGAAATCACAAGACCGCTGACAACGTCCTGTTTCTTCATATCATCCATAAGTTCCTTCCATTCTCCCGCCTACGGCGGGGATCAGCCAAAACATGATGCGCCTTCCATTTTCCGTTTGAAGAAGGCGGTCTGCCTTGCCATACACAGCCCGGCTGTGCAGGAAAGCGAAATCTATTTACAGTTATTATACCACAAAAGCGGAAAGACACAACCATTTTTTGCTCGGGCGCCTGACAGGCTGTCAGAGCGCAGAGAAGAAAACAATCACTTTGCCTCCATGATCGTTATATTTTCCACGGAAAAGCCAGTTTGTTTGAGCACGATCTCTTTGATCTGCACTGTCACGTTGTCTTTCAATACCCCTTTTCCAACCACAACCTGTGCCGTATTGCTGCCGATTACTACCACGCAGGGGCTGCCGATTTTGGCATTGATCAGGTTTTCCGTATCGGCCTCCAGCTTGATCGCCTTTGAAAGCGTTGCGAGCTCCTGCGTAGCAGTTTTGACGGCTTCCGATGAAGCTTTGCTGTCCTCAATCGTCTTCTTGAGTGCCTCGACAGCCTTGTCGTGCGCTGTAGAGCGGTTCAGCCGCGCCTGCGCAAAGTATTCGTCTTCCGCCTGAGCCTGGGCCTGCTCAGCCTTGGACTCCTGTGTGCTGTCTTTAGAGGATGCCGTGCTGGAATTGACGAGGAGGGCATCCCCCAGATTCCCCGCAGCCTGCGTTGCCTGCTCGGTAACGGTCACTCCGGTATTCGCTTTTTCGGCATCCGGCTTCGTATAATACCAATTTACAAAAACTGCTGCGCCCAACGCGACCACCAGGGTTGCCAGAACAATCTGCCTTTTTCCAATCGATATACTCATGTTTATGAACCATCCTTTCCATGCAAGGTGCTGAATCGATTTATGATAAGCGCGGCAGATCATAGGGGGCTAAGCCGCCCTTCCGCGCAGATACAAGGGAATTAAGCTTTACCTGATGCTAAAATGCTGCCATTCTTGTTTTCCTACACAAGCCTCTTCTCTTGGATCAAAACGTTCCCTCCTCACCCCCTCTAATCCGCCATACGCGCAATACTGACGCGTGAAGCGCCGATATCCAGCACGGCCGTTACGGCCTGTGTGATTCTCTGCTGGACATAGGCGGAATCGCCGCCCTCACAAACAATGGCGACCCCACGGATTTTAGGCTGAATCACCTTGATCACCAGGCCCTCATCCCTGCTTCCGTTCGACTGCAGAATAATATATTCATTCTCTGTATTGCTTTTTTCATTGACCTCTACCCCTCCTGTTTTTTCTCCGCTGCTGCGTTCGATCGATTGCTTTTCATCTGCGGCATATACGGATTCCACACCGTTTTCCAGTGTGACCATCACCTTCGTCTTTCCGGCTCCGCTGATGGATGATATGATATTTGTCAGCCTTTTTTCAATGTCCTCGGCGTAACTGTATTCGGTCTGGGCGCTTTCTGACGGAGTCTCCGTTTCCTGCTTTTGCGGCAGATGGATGAATTCAGAGGCCAAAAGCAGCAGCATGCCCGCCAGGCCGATGCATACGATCACCGTGATTTTTTTATCTGCCTTCATCGACTCAATCAGTTTTCTGCCTTTTTCACCCATGCTTTTTTTCATCGTGATCCATTCCTTTGATTTCAATCTACAAAGCGGTTCAACGTTCTTCGAGTTCAACTGTCACGGAGCATCCAAGCCTTTGCTCCAATTCTCCCTGAATCAGGCGTTCCTTTCCCGCCTGTGCATCCGGTAAAAAGATTTTGAGCTCTGTTATAGATATGATGGAATCTTCCGCAATATCCATGTCCACCTGAATTTCCGCCCCGGAAACGCCGATTTCCGCAAGTGCCTGCCGTGCCTTTTCTTCGATCTCACGGCGTGCCTCCTGGGCAAGGGAGCGATTTACTTTCTCCACAGCCGCTTTCATTTGGGCATCCAGATCGCCGGAATCCTGTGTGGGCATGGTAAGCTTGATTCCCTTCCCGGACAGAAACGGGGAAAGAAGCGCGGATAACAGGAACAGCGCGATCATGACCCGCATAGCCTTTTCGGTTGCGCCCTTTGGCGTCAATGCGTGCACCAATAAGGCGCCCACAGCGCTGAAAACGATGCACAACGCCCAGCTTTGCAATGCTTCCATCTTGATCCCCCTTTTATGTTCCGGATTTCACAGAGAGCATGAGAGCGGTGGAAATAATCAGGAGAACCGCATTAAACAGCAGGATCGCCCCCAGAATGACAAGTGCGGACGCGATGCTGCGCAGCAGCGCTGCAGCTTTCCCCTGCCCAAATAAATCAGCCCCAACGGCGCATAAATTCAGCGTCAGCAGCCATAGAAGCAGCTCTGCAAAAACAGGAAGCGCGATCAGCAGAATCGCCAGAATTCCAAATGCGCCGGTAGCACCGCGCACAAGGCTCAGGGAACTGACGATCGAACCGAGCGCGTCACTGACCGCCCCTCCCACGACAGGGACAAAGCTTCCGATCAAAAATTTGGCGCCCTTTGCGGCGGCGCTGTCGGCAGCCCCCGCAAGAAGGCCCTTAATGGATAAGAGGCCGGCGAAAACTGTGGAAAGAAAACCGAGCGTTACGGTCGCCGTCTTTTTAATCATATTGGTGATCCCGTTAAAATCAAAAACGGGAGACAGCGTGCTAATCATGCTGAGAGCCAGTAAAATCCCGATCGACGGCTTTAAAAAGTAGGCGGAAAATTGTGCGATCGCCTGGGCAAAGCCAAACAGAAGCGTCTGCGAGCTCAGCGCGAGTGCCGGATTCCCGCTTGCCGCCACAATCGCCGCATAGACGGGAATAAAGGCCAGCATAAAATCGCTGCTCAGGCTGATCGCCGCACAGGTATGGGACAGGCACTCCATGACCCGCGGCACCAGGACGATTGATAGGAACAATGCGGAGAGCAGAGCCATCACCTTGCCGGCCTGGCTGTTTTTTTCATCCAAAAGAGAATCGACAATCGCAAGCAGGATCAAAACCCCCAGGATTTGCAGCGCTGTTTTCAGAGGATTTTCAAGCTTCCCCTGAATTAAATTGAGAAACATCTCTCCCAGCGCGCGCGGCGACGTATTGAACAGCGTGCTGAAATCGATCTCTCCAATGCCAAGCTCCTCAAAAAGAGCGCGCGTCTCCTGCGGCAAATCATCAAATAACTCCGCCGCGCCTGATGCATCCATCTGGCTGCGCACCGAATCCCCCTGCTCTGCCGATACGGGGATGGTCAAAAGCGTGATCAGAAACAATATGATTGCTGCAATCCGAAATCTTTTCATAAATCCTTATCCTTTTATCAATCCGGCAGAGAGTTGAATCATCGCTTTCACGAGAGGCAGGCAAAGCATAAGGATCGTCACCTTGCCTGCAAGCTCAACCTTATTGGAAAGCGCAGTTTCCCCGCTATCGCGGCACGCATCCGCCGCCAGTTGGGTAAGAACGGCCACACCAAGCGCTTTAAGCAGCAGTGTCAGATATTCAGTATCGATTCCCGAGCCGTTTACCAGCTCCCTGACCGCGTTGATGAGGTCTCCCATCGCCGAGACGACAAGCAATAAAATGAATACGGACGCGGCAAGCTGTACAACGATCGCGTATTCCGGCTTATATTGCTTCAGCACGGTGCACAACAGCGCACATACAATCGCTATCGCAACAATTTTTACAATCTCCATAACGCTATAGCCCGAAAATCGATTTGATATATTGGAACAGATTGCCGATCTGCGGTACGATCATCATCAAAACGACCACCAGTCCGGCAAGCGTTGTGATCATTGCATATTCCTCGCGCCCCGAACGGGTCAGCAGTTGGTTGAGGACGGCAACGATAATGCCGATGGCGGCGATTTTAAAAATGAAATTCACGTCCATTTTCGATCTTCCTACCTTTCCCAGATTCTAAACGATACCGGCAGGCCGGGAATCTCATCGCCTGATCTGTCTCTCATAAGAAGAGAACCCATGCCAGAAGGCCGCCCAGAACACCGAGGCTTAAATACAGCTTGGCATATTTGCTCTTCCATTCCCGCGCCTGCATAAGCCTTTCTTCAAACAGGCGCACATAGAGCCGGCAAAGGCTGATTTGCCCGTTCAGATCTGTAGTGCCCAGCTGAGAGCCAAAGGCGAGCAGCTGGCTGAGATCCTCCCGGCGCAGAGAGCCAGTCTGAGAACGCTCCTGCAGAGATGCGCTCCAGGCCTGTGGAAACGGAATCTCCTGATCGCACATCCGGCTGCATACCTGCAGAAAAGGCAGCTCAGAAAATTCACTGCGCAAGGCCAACCGATGCACCAGCTCCCGCACAGGCGTCCGGCAATAGGAGAGCTCGTTTTGCACTGCGTTGAGCAGCAGGAGCACCTGCTCCAGCGCACGAATCCTCTTGACGGCCGATGTGCTATAATACTGACCTGTCCAGATGCAGGCAACCAGAATGCAGCACATCCCCACATATTTCATCGATCAGTTCCTCCGCCCTGTAGATTTGCGAAATCCGGCCGGGCAGCCCGCCTCCGGCGAGCAGCACCACACGGTCGAAGGCGCCGGTTTCCAAAAGCCGGCGGGCCTGCGGCCGGCGCAGCAGATCCTCCCGCGTTGACGCATGGAGGCTGGCAATAAATTTTACACCCGCATTGATGCCTGCTTCGATTGCCTTGATCTCCTCCATACTGCCCGCCTCGTCGCAGATAATCACCTCCGGGGAGAGGCTGCGCAAAGCGCTCAAAATCGCCTCACCCTTCGGGTATCCACTCAGAATATCGCAGTTATACCCAAGATCATTCTGTGCGACGCCTTCATATACCGCAGCGATTTCCTCGCGCTCATCCACTACCGCAACCCGTAGGCTCCTGCAGCCGCTGCCGGTGGAAAGCTGCCGCGCCAGATCGCGCAGGAGCGTCGTCTTGCCGCTGCCCGGGCCTCCCGCAAGCAGCACACTGGGCATCTCTTTTCGGAATAATTTCTCGATCAGTGCATCCGCCGCGCCAATGACCTGCCTGGCAACGCGCAGATTGATGGAGGCGATATCATGCACCGCTTTTGTCTTCCCATTTTCACAGACTGCAGTGCCGCAAATCCCAGCGCGATGCCCGCCCGGCAGTGTAATGTATCCATTGCAGATACTATCCTGAAAGCTATGTACCGAATAGCCGCAGATCGCGTGAAAACACTCCGTAACCTCCTCATGGCTAATCCGTACGGCGGCTGAGGAAAGGATATAGCTCACCCGGCCGGTCTCGCTGACAAAGCACGTCCCGTTCAAACCAATCAATAAAACCGGCTGACAGCTTCGCAAACGGATCTCCTGAATCTGCGATTTGATCTGTGCCGGAATACGGCTGAGGATTTCCCGGATGCGAGGGCATAAAATAGAGATTGCCTGATCATAAGGGGATGTCCCTTTCTCCTTCAATTTTGATTCATCCTTTCTCATCAAAGCTGTTTTGTAAAACCTCTGGCTTCGCTTTTATAAATATGAGTTCTTGTCCGCAAATAGAACAATGGCATTCCGCCGCTCCTTTGAAAATATATATGCTGCAGTTTTTCGTTCCATGCCAGCAGCCCGCCATCCGAATGATCGGATGGCGGGCTGCTGGTTGGTAATCTTTGCTCTGTCTTTTTCTCTAAAAAACGTGTGATACCGGCTTATGCTGTTTCAGCCCCATGTCTCCGCCCCCTTTTCAGGCCCGGCAAACGCATAAAACATCTCTGAATGCTACAGAATCCCGACACAGACGCAATGTTGATCACCGGCACCAAAAACAGCAGGTACCGCGCTTTGCCTTCCCAAACCAGCAAAAATAAGACGACGCCGATCAGCATCATTGCACTGAAACGGAAAAGCCAACCGTCCGGTCTCCAGGCCAAAAGACAAATCCCCGCAAATAGAGAAAACAAAATCACGGCCTGAAACGCCTGTTGGCAGGCAAGATACCATTGAAGCAACGGGCTGTCCTTGGATTCCAGGGCCGGATAAGATCGCAGCGGATGCTGCGCCAGTTTCCCGACTGACTGATAATCCCCCGTGCAAAGCATCACCTCAAGCTTGTCGAAAAGGAAATTCAGATAGCCCGATGCGCCATCCATACGGAGACGCTCCTCAAACCGTGCAGCGGTCTGCTGCTGCCGTTGCGCATAGCTTGGAATAGAACGCGTGAAAAGATCATCATCCGCATTATATCCTCCTACGGTTTCGCGATTTGCGCCCATCATAAACCAGTGCGTCATCGGATACGTATAGCGGTCGTCATGCAGGTCGCCATATCCTGCCGCCCCGGCAATGAGGCTGCTTCCGGCCACAACAATCAGGAAGCCTGCCAGCAGCAAAAGGATGGTCATGCACTTTTTGACCGCTGGGTGCTGCCAGCGTACGGACGAATGGTCATCCCTTTCCTCCGGCTCTGTCCGGTCAAAGAGAAGGAATAAAATCATCGCGATCAGGCCGATTGCAGCAATGGATTTGATCCGCAGGCCAAACCCGGCCATCATTCCGCTGCCGATATACAGAGCGATTTTTTTGATTCTCTGCCGTCTCGTTATAAAAGCTGCCCTGCGCGCATACAGCCAGAGCGCAAGCGTCCAGACCGGGAAAGGGAGCGCCAGCGTATCAGTATAGCAAATTGGCGCATAAAGGAAAAGCGGGACGCTGCACAGGCACAGTAAAAGGATTTTTAATCCGAAGCGCCTGCCGCGGAAGAGCTTTCCACAGAAAAACGCCCCATAGAGGGCAAGTAGAATATGAACGGTATTGAGCACATAGCTGACCCCGCAAGCTGCCGCTATTGTCCGCACATGAACCAGCTTCATAAAAAGGGTCATATACAATAAAGGATAAATCTGAAATGGATAACGCGAAAAATAGATCGGGTCTGTCAATACGCCATCTCTGGAGAGTTCCAGTGCCGACCGCAATAGCACACCATAATCCCATGCCGGCGCAATGGAAAACAGCGCAATACATAGAATACACAATGCGCAGGCCAAAAGCATCAGCACCAGAACCGCCTGATTTAAATGACGCGGTGCGAGCCGGTCAATGAGGTAAAACATACTCCAAAGCACGGCCCCAACGGCGATCATCGCCGCTATAGCGGAAAAGCCGTATAACATATTTCTGTCCCACCATTGACGAAGCGTAACATCCGGGAATAAAATCCGGAACAGCGCATACCCAAAGATGAGCGCGCCAACCAAGCAAATGGCCCACCGGTAGCAAAAGGATAGAGGATGCCGGCGCTCCCTCTGCTTGTCGGATATGTTGTCCAATGTATACTGCATCTTTTTCTCCCCAATCTATTCTTCCTGATTTTCATTATGACATAGGCAAAAAGAAAAAGCAACCTGCCGATGAAACCCGAATGCGGCATAATGGCTTACGATCTGAGCTCCCGCCTCACAATACATAGCGTTCACCGAGGCGGTTCTGGCCTGATTTTCAGCTGAATTTGCTTTTTTCATTTGAAATGGCTATAATACTCCTAAACGTTTTCAAAATCGTGTGAAAACACCTTCTGTCCCTTGCCAGTTTCGGAAAGGGAGTTGATTGAAAACAAAACAAACGGATGATGAGGTGTGTTGATATGCATGACGGGAAGAAGTCGCCTGCAAAGACAAAAAAGCCAAGCAAGGCTATGATCGCAGTAATCGCCGTCGTTCTTGTGCTTTTGCTGCTGGTTATCATCGGGGTTGTCGTCGGCAACCACTATTTGAATAAAATCACGATCGAGCCGGAGGATCCCAGCGAACGCACTACATTGCAGGTGGACCCGGTAGTCAAAGAAGAGGAAAACAGTCTGAAAAAGAAGATCCCTCAGCAATATACGAAAGACTTTGAATCCGCTGATGAAGCGATCGCAAAAAATATAAAAAACGGTACCGTGTGGTACCATAAGGACGTATACAATCTTTTACTGATCGGAAGCGATACACGCAATCCGAAATACTATTCTCGTTCCGATTCCATGATTCTGATTTCGGTCAATAAGCAAAATCAACAGATTAAAATGGTTTCCCTGCTGCGTGCGGCTTACGTCAATATTCCCGGGCATGGAAACGCAAGGCTGAACGCCGCCTATTCCTACGGCGGCCCACAATTGCTGATCGATACGATTGCATTAAACTATAAAATCCATATTGATCATTATATCAGCGTCGATTTTACCGCCTTCCAGAAAATCGTTGATATTCTGGGCGGAATCGATATGAAGCTGACGGAGGCTGAGGCAAAGGCTTTGGCCAATGATTTCGCCGCTGCAGGGCTTGAAGTTCCCGACGGCGCCGGCACCTATCATATGGACGGCGCCACAACGCTAAAATACGTCCGCCTTCGCAGCATCGACTCCGACCGGAACCGGACACAGCGCCAGCGAAATGTTTTGAATGTGATCATCAGCAAGGCAAAATCCATGGGGATTAACGAAGGACTTCAGCTGCTTGATGAAATTCTGCCGCTTGTAAAAACGGATATGAGCAAATCTACCATTGTATCGCAGGCTGCAAACGCGATGCGCTATCTCAAATGGAATATTACGCAGGATACCATCCCGCATACCTATCCCAAGCTGGTTAATATCGACGGCACGGAGGTCCTGCTGCTTGACTGGGATCAGACCGTCAGCTATATCCACAAGCTTTTATATCCGGGCCTGCAGCCTCAGAAAATACCTGCCTGATTATTTTTCAATGCGAATTGCCCCGAGCTGTTGATCGCAGCCCGGGGCAATTTAGCATCGGTAAACAAGGGGAAACAGCGCCGCCCGGCAGCTGCAAATCCACGTTTGCCGCGTTCTCGGCCTTTCGCCCTTGCGGCCTTGTAAACCTGCCCCT
>URQB01000017.1 GCA_900549825.1 uncultured Oscillospiraceae bacterium
AAGCCCGAATCAATGCTTCAATGTTCTCCGAAACGCAGAAATCTCTGATTTCGTGAGGTTATTATAACACAATTCTATCATATCGTTTGGAAAAATGCGTGAGCGATCCATGGCAGAAGCGATATTTTTCGGCTCACTATTTGTTCGCTCGGCGGAATTTCCTGTTTGATTTTGAATCAATACGCGTTTTTATTCGTCATAATCCACAATTTATAAATTGATATTTGTGTTAAGTGTGGAATTTTCTGGAGCTTACAAATTTATGACAACTTTTTGTCGATTTTTATGGTAAAATAAAAAACATTGTGTATGAACGGGGAGAGCGACTGCTTACCACTCCCCCTGCCAATTTATTTTAGAGAAGGATGATGAAACGAATGAAAAGCTGGAAGCCAATCTGCCTGATGCTCGTTTTCGTTCTCATGCTTGCCGTGTTTGCCGGCTGCTCCGGCGGAGGCGACGCAGAGCAGGAGAGCACTACGGGCGAAACCGCGCCGTCCACTTCGCAGGTGTGGACGCGGGACCGCATCACGGTCTCCTCAGAGCCGAAGGACCTGCATTATGAAAATGGGAACCTTGCCATCGACGCGACCGTCGCCAGTGGGATCGATACCGTCGACGAGGATGGCAACTCCAACGACGGTCTCAAGTATTTTGAGAATATCCGCTTTGACGTTTATCTGACCATCAAAAAGGATGTGGCGGATGAAAACGAGAAGGGTGAGGAATTCAAAGCCGCTTCGGCCACGTTCTCTGAAAATCCGTTTATCCTTAAGAAGAATTCCTCTGTCCGGCATACGTTTACCTTTGCACCGGAAAGCCAGCTGGTCAAAAACATTGACCTGTCAAAGGTCAGCAGCGTACGCATCGGCCTGAGCCAGGAGCTCAACTGAGCGCATCACGGATTATATTAAGCAATAAAGAAAGGATTTCTGCAATATGCCGAAGAAAAATCTCCGGGACCATACCACCCGGGAAATCATCGCGTTCTCCCTGTTGCCGTTTGGCCTGCTGACGATCCAGACGCTGATCAATACAGCACTGAACATGTATCTGACAGACGTTTTGGGCCTGACGCTCGCTATGACGGGCGTCGTGCTTTCCGCCACAAAGGTATGGGACGCGGTCAACGACCCGATGATGGGCCTGATCGTGGACCGTACCCGCACCAAGCGCGGCAAGTGCCGTCCCTATATCCTGTGGACGGTCATCCCGGTCGTATTGGCGACCTCTATGCTTTTTTTCCCTGTTAACTTTGGCCAGAAGGGCAATTTTGCCTATGCCATCATTGCCTACCTGCTCTATTACACAGCCTATACGGCTCTGGATATCCCTTATCAGGGCCTGACGCCTCTGGTCTTCCCAGAGAACCAAAAGCGTGTCAAGGCGATTTCCGTGAGCAATATCGTCGGTTCGATCGGTACGGTTCTGCCCTCCGTCCTCTTCTTTACGATCGCGGGCTTATGGGGCAACCAGACGGTCGAGCAGGAAAAGACCGGCTACTTTATGGCGGCTCTGATCTTCTCTGTAATGGCGGGTATTTTCATTGCCTCCTCCTATTTCGGCATCAAGGAAAAGGTCTATGTTAAGCCGGAAAAAACCAATTATATTAAAGGCCTTAAGATTGTGTTCAGCGATAAGAAGATGGTGATCCTCGTTGTGGTGGCCTTCTTCTCCGCAATTGCGAATCTTGGCGCTATTTTCCTGCCTTACTTCGCAAAATGGAACTGCATCGGCGTGCTGCCGATGGATCGGATTATGGCTTTCCTGAACAACCTGATCTACAAGCTCATCCATGTGGAGGTCAATATCAACCTCACCAACGAGGGCCTGCTGACCCCGCTGCTCCAGATCGGCAGCGGCATTTCCTACATGCTGTCCATGGCGATCATCCCGCCGCTGCTCAAGAAGATGAGCAAAAAAACGCTGTGGATCTGGATGTCCCTGCTGGGCGCGGTAGCCGATATCCTGACCTTCATCATCGGCATGTACATCATCCCTTACAATACGCCGGCGGGCCTTGTCACCTATATCGTGCTGCGCTTCTTCACCAATTTCCCGGTTGGGATGACGGTGGTGCTTCTGATTGCCATGTTCTCGGACCTGGTCGACAATCTGGAGATGAAGAGCGGCGAGCGGCTGGAGGGCACGGTGTTCTCCTTCCGCAGCCTGATCAACAAGATTTCCGTCGCGCTGTTCAACGTTATCGTGCTTGCGATCGTCAACGGCTTCGGTTATATGGTCGGCGACAAGATCACCTCCGGCGGCGGCCTGATGCTCGGCATGACCTCCATGAGCCAGAACTATACCGTGCCGTTGACCGGCACGCATTATGAGACGGTGCTCACCGCGATCTTCTTCATGCTCACGGGCCTCGGCGCAATCGGCCTCATCCTGCAGGCCATTCCGATGTTTTTCTATAAATTTGATGAGAAAAAATTCGAGAAGGAGATTGCGTCCTTCCGCGAGGAGAAGGAGCACAGGCTGCAGGCGGAAATCGAAAGCGCGGAAGCGCTGGAAGGAGTTCACTTCGAGGGCTGATCTGAAAAAGCGAAAGCATATTTGCTGAATAAGGGGCCGTTGCAAAGTTATATATTTTGCAGCGGCCTCAGCTTATCGATAAAGGAAAAAGCATTCGTTAAGCGATACAAAAGTGATTTGAAAAAATTGAAAAAATGTGATTTCGCTGACGCGACTTTATTTTCAATGATATTTGAATCACGGATCAGGGAACGGGAACGCGCTCATGCCGCAAATGATCATAAAAATAGAAAAAAGCGGCTTGCCCTTCATGGTAAGCCGCTTTTATCATGTAAAATAAAATTAATAGTGACATAGTTATTTATAACGCAATTAATTTTATAAAATTTTTAGAATAACTTGACAAATAGGTCTGACGCAATTATAATTGTGTCAGACCTATTTCAAAAGGGGGTATTAAACTGGAAGTAGGGAAGAGAGGCCCTAAAACGGATAATCCCAAAGCCTATAAAATCACCGTGAAATTGGATCAGGAAGCAAAGGACATTTTGG
This sequence comes from uncultured Oscillospiraceae bacterium, assembly GCA_900549825.1. GTDB lineage: Bacteria > Bacillota > Clostridia > Oscillospirales > Acutalibacteraceae > Fimivicinus. The sequence goes on from URQB01000017.1 coordinate 3,034, forward strand.
ATCGTTACACAAAACAAGAATCCATATCTGTTTCTGAATCCGCTCGGCGCGGGATTAAGATGTTAAAGGGAAACCTCAAAAAATGAAAGGAAGCGGCGTACCCTCGCAAAAGAATACCGCCACTTCCAGTACGGCAACCGCCTAAAAAGCGATCACAGCGTAAATATTTTACCATAAAATCAGTCGTTTGCAAATGATTTTATGCATGCGCATGCGATTCCTTTACAAGCGTTGCACGAAATTTGAAAGGAATGTGCACCATGCTTTACAGTGAAAATTTTAATCTGATCGAGGAATTGTACTTCGGCAATATCTGCCCCAACGAAAAATGTTTTGATCAAAGCTCGCGCTACGCTTCCTTTGTCAATACCATCTCCGGCAATGAGGAGAAGCTTCTCGCCTATTTCAAAGCGCATACCGGCGCCGAGGAAGAGCAGCGCCTTTTCACCCAGCTCATCAACGCGCAGGGCGAAATCCAGCGCTTTGGCGAGCTCGACCGCTTCATCGAGGGCTTCCAGCTCGGTGCAAGGCTGACGCTCGACACGTTCCTCCTCCCGCAGCAGAGTGTCGTCCGGGATATTTGCTGAAAAATACACCCTATCCACTTCTTCCACAAAGCCCGGCCGAGCACTCATTGTGTACGCAGCCGGGCTTTCGTCTGCTTATTTTACGCTTTCGATCAGCGCATGCAGACCGTTTACGACCGTGGAACCGGCCCTGCCGCCCGGGGACACCACTTCCTCATTGACGTTGGCGATGATGCAGCGCACATCGTTATCCGGCAGGATATAGCCCGCCTGATCGTTCGTAAGCCCCAGCACCAGCATGTGACGCTCCGGAACGGAATCCTCCAAGGGGGGGAGCGGCCAATCCTCATGGCGCCACGCCAGTTCGGCAGGGAGGCAGCCGCCGTAGATCAGCTCCGGGGCGATCTCGCCGGGCACCATGACGGCGCAGAGCCTGTTGCCAAGCTCCAGATAGCCGATCTCTGTCACGATTTCGACGCCATCTGCCGTTTTAACCGCAATGTTGTTGACGGCCTGCGCCTTGGCTGCCAATACAAGGATCTGATTGTCGACCGGGATGGAAATCTCCCGCATCCGAAGGTTGAGCAGGGGAGCGACCTCCTGCTCGGCCTGCGGACCGATGCCGCAGAGGATTTCCCCCAGGCGTGTGCCAAAGGCCTGCGCGCTCTCCAGAGAGGTCATTCCCTCCTGATCCGTTAACTCGCGCTGGGTGGTGATGCCGAGCTCCGCGCCCTGAAAGAAGATCAAATTGGCGTTTGTCTCCCGATTTACGGTTTGCTCCATATAATAGGGAAAATCAGAGCTGATTTCCGTACTGCTGGTGCCGAAGCTGACCGGATGGATTGCGCCGTTGACGATCCAGGTTTCCCGGCCGCCGCCGTCCGGTACAAAGCGCAGGCGGGTCAGGTTGGGATCAAATACTTCAGGCGCTCTTTTATCGCGCATATAGGCGGAAACATCGGCGGTGGAGGCGTAAAGGGATCCCGGCGCCATCGAGGCGACTGCCTGCCGGATGGTTTCGGCCGTGACAGAACATAAGTTTTCCATAAAATCAGGGTTCTTTCCATTGCTGATGGGAAGATTCAAATGATATTTTGTGATAACGGCGTTGCCAACGAGCATCTTCAGCAGGTCGCCCCCGAGCCCCAGCGTGTCGATACAGCTATGCTGATGGACGGCGGAAACGCTGATGGCATTGATCCCATTTGCCGCAGCGAAGTCCGCCAGGCGGGCGCGGATTGTGCGCACATCCGTCAGAGAGACGCCATAGCCGTCGAGGGAGACAAATACCTTGGTTCCGCGGCCGCTGCCGTCGCTGAGGCAGGCGACGCGCACCGCCTGGTCATCGATAACCTTGGTGACCGGTTTTGCAGGGAAGGAGAAGCCGCCTGCATGATAATGCTTACCGTCCGTTTCATTGCCTGTGAGCAGGCTCGCCTTCGCATACCCAAGGCGCCAGCGCGCGCCCTGGGCGGGCTGATCAAGGAAAGTGGAATCCCCTTCGTAGAAATTAGCAGTCTGATAATCCTCCTGATCGGGCCATCCAATGTCCGGCAGGAGGCGCAGGACTGCCTTGAGCAGGGCGTCTGCAGCGAGATCGAAATAATTGTAGAAAACGCGCTTGAGCATCTTGCCGCAGTCGTCTGCGGAGGAGGGCCAGTGGAGGCTCCGGAGCGGCTCCAGCCAGATGTTCCCGGCGGGTTCCGGCTGCATACAATCGGGGGCCGCCGCCTGGATTCCGGGCGTACCCGCGGCACAGAGCAAAAGCGCAACGAGGAAGATGGACAGAATGCGCTGGAGCCGCTTTTTCATAAAATATCTTCCTTTCATAAATTAATTTTATAAATCTTATATAAATATACCATAGAAGAATAGATTCTACAATAGCAAATGCTGAAGAAAGACACCGACGAGCAGCTATATGAACGTACAGACAGGGCGCGCCGCACCAATGCGCAAGGCATATCTGGCGGCGCGCCCTGCTTGCAGATAAAAGAGCGCTCAGGATTTTACGGTGTTTTCTTCCTGTGCCCAGGCGGCTTCACGTTCATGGCGCTCGCTCAGCTCCTGCTCCACCTGCTCCTTTTGCTGTTTGCTATAGCGGATGCAGAGGAACGGGATGAGATACAGCAGGGAGCCAAGGGCTGGCAGCAGCATAAACAAAGGCCACTGGGCGGTGAAATATTGCGGCGATACGGCTTTCAGCTGAGCCACAGTGAGCTCGCCATCAAAGTGGAGGTAGCTCAATACCTTGCCGCAGAAAAAGAGCTTGATGGAATCGAGCAGCTTGTTCGTCAGATTCTGCATGGAGAAGCTGACGCCTTCCGTGCGCTTTCCGGTTTTCCATTCCGCATAGTCGACCGAGTCGCAGAGAATGCTGCGCTGTGCGATACCAACCATGTTGTTCGGGATCGCGCCGATGCTCATCAGCACCATCACGGCGGAGATCTGGCCGAGCGTCTGGTAGCCGATCAAAAAGGCGATGCTGCGCGTGACGATATTGGTTACCTTTGCAAGGATGATCACATTGCGCATGCCGCCCAGCTTTTTTGCAACCTTGGTGGCGAAAAACATGCTCAGGGCGCCGAAAATATTGATGAGGATGCCATAGAGGAACTGCGCCGTCTGCCCGTTGATTTCGATGGAGCCGACCTGGTAGGAGGTGCAGTATTCAAAGAAATAAATCCAGGGGATTGCGCCGTCGAAAAAGCTGACCAGCTGTGCGAGCAGCAGAAGGATCAAAATTTTATTGTGCCGCAGGTCGGCAAGATCGCTTAAGAAAGATGGTTTCTCCTCCTTTGCATATCCGACGCGCTCCTTCGTTTTGGCGGCGAGGCTTGAAAGCAGCTCGCCGCCAAAGCCGAACACGATGCCATAGCAGAGAAACTGCTGGCTCAGGCTGATATTCAGCTTTTCCCCGATGCCCATCAGCATCGGGATGATCCCGACGATCCCCATGCCTGCTCCCGAGCCGATGTTGAGCCACTGGGAAACCCTGCCGCGCTCCGCGGAATGCGGGGAGATCAGGGACATGGTGCCCCACAGGGCCGTATCCTGAAACGAGTAGGTCAAATCCCAGAAGAAGTAGATCAGCAGGAAGGAGATGATCGCGCCGGTTTCCCCAAAGCCGAAATTGCAGAAAAGAAGGGCGGTCAGCAGGCCGATCACGATGGGCAGCTTGCCGAGGAAGGGGTGCAGCTTCTGACCGGGCTTATATTTGCGCCGGTCGATCACAACGCCGACGAGCGGGTCGTTCAGGGCATCCCATATTCTGGAGATGCTCGTGATTTTTCCGACATGATCCGGGTTCATGTGCAGCACATTGGTGCAGAAATAAAAGATCCACTGGTTCACAATTCCGTACGTTGCATTTTGGCCCGCCAGAGCGGCTGAATAGGAGAACAGCTCCCTGTTCGGGACGTACCCCTCATCCGCATCCTTGCTGAAGAAAAAACGCAGTGGGTTCAGGCTGCGCCGCGGTGGGCCCTCCACTTCAGAATTCCTCAATCATAACGCTCCCCTCTCGATTGTATTTACGGAATCTATTCTATTTTATTATAAATTTATCCAGATTTCAATTTTTATTTGGCATTTTGATAGAATAAAAAAAGATTGAAAATAAAAAAGCGGGCCGGATTTGGATCCGGCTCGCAGAAACGAGTGCAATTTGGTTTGGAAATTGATCGCGTGTTAGAAAATTGGGCAGCGCTGGATGAGCTCGCCGAGGATCTTTTTGACGAGCTGATAGCCGTAGAGCAGCGCGTTGTCGATCGTGCGCACCGCGATCAGGTCTACCAGCAGGCAGCCGCCGTTATCCGGCATGATATCGCCATATTTGACGAGATAGGTGTTGTAATTCCAGGCGTCGTCCTCATCGATGATAAACGTGCGCATGCTGCGGTTCAAGCCGTCTCCATAGAGATGGAAGCTGCAGCCGGCGTTGTAGCCGAGCGTGATGCCGTCGTCCGTTTTGCCAACCATATTGTTGGTGTGGTCATGGCCGAAATAAGCGCCCGCGATATCGCCCTGCCTGAGCCAGCTCGCATACTGGCCATGGTCGTCGTAGCTGCAGCAGGGGCCTTCCTTGACGTTGCCCTCCGCCTTATCCTCATTGACGACATACCATTTCGTGGATCTGTGGCCGTAGCCGCGCACGGAGCCGATCATGCCAAAGGGCACCTCTGTGAGCAGATCATAGATCTGCGGCACCGGGATGTGCTGGAACAGCAGCGAAGGGACAGGTTCTCCGCCGTTTTCTGCCTTGAGTGCGTTGCTGGTCTGCTCATACCAGTCGATCTGGTTCTGGTGTACGCCGTCATAGTTGCCCTTCTCATCGTAATCGTTGGAATCCATCATGTAAACGTTGAAGGCAACGCGGCTGCCGTCGCTGCTCAGGATCGGCAGGTTGTAGGTGCCTACGCCGTCCAGCGCCTCGCCCTCGTCGATTGCAAGGCAGTTGTCATAGGCCATGAACATTGCCATCTGGTCTTCCTTGGTGGTCACCCTGGACTCACCGTCATGGTTGCCGAAGACGACGGCAAACGGGATGCCCCGCTGCACCAGCGGCTGAATGATCTTGTCGATCGCGATGCGGACTTTTTCGACCGTGGAGCCGATCCATTTACCGGCGATATTGTCGCCGGTAAAAACGACGAGATCGGGTTTTTCCTGATCGAGGGCAGCATTGATAAAATTGAGCATCCTTTGATCCGCCTTATCGGTATCCTGCGTGTCGGAGATCATCATGATTTTGAATTTGCCGTCCTGATGGAACTGCAGGACAGCGTCCTTTTTCGTGGCGCTCACGGATGCGGCCGAAGCCATGGGCGCCAGGATCGCGGCCAGCAGGCTCAGCACCATGATCACCGCGACAATTCTCTTCTTCAATTCAATTATCCTCCTTCTCTTCTCAAAACGGGCAGAGGCCTGTTTGGCGATTCTGATATAGAAACCATACATCAGGCAAAAGTTGTTGTCAATATTTTATAGAAACAATTTTAACATAATTTTAACATTACGCTAATCTTAATCCACGAAGATAGGGGAGCGTCCTCTTTTTTGACGCGGGGCTTGCCCTTTTGCCCGAAAATTGATATGATTCATACGTGATCAGTTGTGGCTTCAGGAAGGATATCATTTTATGAAATCAAAGCTTACATTATGCATTGCAAATTCCGACCTATTCCCCACGCAGGACCGTTATGAAGAGCTGCTCGGCGCGCCCGATGCGGATGGCACGCTGACCGCATGGCGGGGCGATACGGCGGTCGCACTGCTCGTGCTGCTCGGCGGTGAAGAGCGTGCCGCCTGCGTGACCGCCTGCGCGCAGCCATTTGAGAATGGGGAAAATCTCATCCCGGCCGAAGCGGTCTCCTGCAGGTTCCTCTCGGAGACGAAAGCGTTTGTCGGAAATGGGAAAAAGGACGACGGCTCCCGTGGAAGCTTCCCGGATGTCCTGTACGGCCCGGGGCCTGTTGGGCTGGGTCCGGGCCGGGTGCAGGGGATGTTTGTCTCCATTCAGGTGCCGGCGGATGCCGCGCCGGGCGTTTACCGGGGTGCCATCCGTGTGACGGCGGATGGGCTGGACGTGCCGTTGACGAAGGAACTGACGCTGGAGGTGCTCGATGCAGTGCAGCCGGCCCCGGAGGACTACCGCTTCGATATCGAGCTTTGGCAATACCCATACCGTGTGGCGCAGTATTATGGGCTCGAGCCGTTTTCACAGGCGCATCTGGACGTGCTGCGCCCCCACTTGCAGCGTTACCGTGCGCTCGGCGGGCATGCCATCACGGCGAGTATCGTGGAGGAGCCCTGGAACGGGCAGACCTACGGCGCGTATCCGTCTATGATCAAATGGCGGCGCCGGGCGGATAAAAGCTTTGCTTTTGACTTTACAGATTTTGATCAATGGGTAACGCTCTGCCATGAGCTTGGCTTGGGCGATAAAATCGTCTGCTACAGCCTGATCCCCTGGGGCAATCAGGTGACTTATTACGATGAAAAAAAGCAAGCGCTCAAATCCGTTTCGCCGCACCCTGGAACCAGAAAATATAAGAAAATATGGACGCCCTTTTTGCAGGCCCTTTGTGCGCATGCAAAGGAGAAGGGGTGGTATGACCAGATTTATATCGGCATCGATGAGCGCAAACGGATGGAGAAAGCCTATGATCTGATCGATGCCGTTACGGGTGCATTCGGAGAGCCTCTCAAAAAAGCGGCGGCGATGGATCATTTCAGCGCAAAGTATTTCCCGTTAATTGACCGCATGGCGGGCGTCAGCGTTGGCTTGGAGACGGCGACAAAAGCGCTCGAAGATTACCGCGTGCTTGCAAACCGGCGCAAAGGGAAGGCGGGCCTGCGGACGACCATCTATACCTGTGTCGGCCATTTCCCCAACAGTTTCACCTACAGCATGCCGGCAGAGAGCTACTGGACGATTTTCTTCTCCGCCGCACAGGGGGCGAACGGATTTTTGCGCTGGGCGTACGACGCTTGGGTCAGGGATCCGCTGCGCGATACCACCCATGTGAGCTTTGAGTCCGGCGACTGCTTCCTCGTCTATCCGGATGAACCGGACGCGAAGCATCCGGAGACGAAATCCAGTGTTCGGCTGGAGAAGCTTGCACAGGGCATGCGCGACTTAAACAAGCTGCTGTTCCTTGCGGAGCAATCACCCTCGCTCAGGGAGAAGGCGGGCCGCCTTCTTGCACAGGTGAAGGCGAATTATACGCAGAAAGGCAGCGCTGTGGCGGATGAGCAGACGCGCAAACAACTGCCCGCAGACATGGAGGCGCTGCGCCGGGGCCTGTGGGCGCTGACGCGCGAATATGTGTCTCAAAAGGGACTTGAGATCAGCTGAACGCATTTGCTTTGCGTGGCAAAGCTTTTCTTCCTAAATTTTGATTTTCCTGCGGATAGAACTGTAAAACTTGTTGACATCCCGATCGCTTTGCGGTAGAATGAACCTATCAATTGAATTAGGAAAATACGAGTGTATTTCTAGGAGATATGAGAATAGAAACGACTCCCGTTTAGCGGGGTGTGCTTTCTGTTCTTTTTTTCTGCGCTTTGGGGGAGCGCAGTATACAGGCTTATATTAAATACAGAGGGAGGCCAACAGTTTGGGTAAGTACGTAATGGCGCTCGATCAGGGCACCACGAGCTCGCGTGCGATCGTATTCGACAAGGGCGGGCACATCCTTGCAAAGGCGCAGAGGGAATTCGAGCAGATCTACCCCAACGCCGGGTGGGTGGAGCACGATCCCATGGAGATTCTCTACAGCCAGCTGCAGTCGGTAGCAACAGTGCTCGCTTCCGGGGAGGTTGACGCCAGGGAGATCGCCGCCATCGGCATCACCAACCAGCGCGAGACGACGATCCTCTGGGATAAGACGACCGGCAAGCCGGTCTATAATGCGATCGTCTGGCAGTGCCGCCGTACGTCGGATTACTGCACACAGCTGAAGAACGAGGGCTTGGAGCCCTATGTGCGGGAGAAGACCGGGCTGATCATCGACGCCTACTTTTCCGCGACAAAGATCAAGTGGATTTTTGACAACGTCCCCGGTGTAAAGGCGCTTGCCGCAGAGGGGAAGCTTTTATTCGGGACAGTCGAGACCTGGCTCATCTGGAATCTGACCGGCGGAAAAGTGCACGTGACAGATTATTCCAACGCGTCGCGTACCATGCTCTTTGATGTAGACAACCTCTGCTGGGACGAAGTGCTCTGCAAAAAGCTTGAAATCCCGCTGTCGATCCTGCCGACGCCCGTGCCCTCCAGCCAGATTTATGGCGTGGTCGCGCCGGGCATCCTCGGCCTCGAGCAGATCGAGGGCGTGCCCATCAGCGGGGCAATCGGCGACCAGCCGGCGGCCCTGTTCGGCCAGGCGTGCTTTAAGCCCGGCCAGGCAAAGAATACATATGGCACGGGCTGCTTCCTCCTGATGAACACGGGGCGCCGCAGGATCCGCTCCCAATACAATCTGCTTTCAGGCGTGGCCTGGGGGCTGGACGGCAAGGTGGAATATTCACTCGAGGGCAGCGCCTTTAATGCGGGATCAGTCATCAAATGGCTGCGCGACGAGCTGCATATGATCGATACGGCGCGCCGCTGCGACGAGCTGGCGGAGAGCGTGCCGGATGCAAACGGCATGTATCTGGTGCCCGCCTTCACGGGCCTTGGCGCTCCCTATTGGGATATGTATGCCCGTGGGTGTATCGTGGGCCTGACACGCGGCGTCAACCGGGCGCACTTTGCCCGCGCGGTGCTTGAGAGCATCACCTACCAGATGACAGACCTGCTTGAAGCGATGATCAGCGATTCCGGCATCGAGATGAGAGACCTCCGCGTGGACGGCGGCGCGAGCGTGAGCGATATCATGATGCAGATTCAGGCCAATATGATCCAGGCATCCGTCAACCGCCCGAAGACCATTGAGACCACGGCGCTGGGCGCCGCGTATCTGGCGGGGCTTGCCGTGGGCGTTTGGAAGGATCGCGACGATATCGAGCAAAACCGTGAGGTAGACCGCATATTTATCCCCCAGATGGATAAAGCTACCCGTGATAAATATTATGAGGGCTGGAAGCGCGCGGTGGGCCGCTCCCGCGATTGGGCGGAGCATTAAACGGGACGAAGCGGGAGGTATCTTCCCCTTTCTGAAATATATTTTCCATTCTGAATTATTATGAAAATGGAGTGATTCATCATGGCAAAGACCATCGTCGACTGGAAAACCATCAGCTCGTTTGTAACGGATGCATTCGTCGGTGTCGGCGTGCCGCGCGAGGATGCGGAGATCTGTACGGACGTGCTTCTGGAGTCCGACCGCAGGGGCATCGAGTCCCACGGCGTTAACCGTTTTAAGCCCATTTATATCGATCGCATCAATATCGGCATCCAGAGCCCCGTCACCAATTTTGAGATCGTGAAGGAAACGCCCACCACGGCGGTCATTGACGGCCATGATGGCATGGGCCAGGTGATCGGTTATAAATCGATGAAGATGGCGATCGAAAAGGCGAAGAAATATGGGATGGGCATGGTTGCCGTGCGCAATTCCTGCCATTATGGCATCGCCGGCTATTATGCGACAATGGCCACCAGGGAAAATATGATCGGCATCACGGGCACCAACGCCCGCCCCTCCATCGCGCCGACCTTTGGCGTGGAGAATATGCTTGGCACCAACCCGCTGACGTTCGGGATTCCCACAGATGAGGAATTCCCCTTTGTGCTCGACTGCGCCACCTCCATCACCCAGCGCGGCAAGCTGGAGTATTATTCCCGCATCGGGAAATCCACTCCCGCGGGTATGGTCATCGGGCGCGACGGCACGGCCAAAACCGACACGGATGCGATCCTCAAGGAACTCAACACCGGCGAAGCAGCGCTTGCGCCTCTGGGCGGCATCGGCGAGGAGATGGCCGGCTATAAGGGCTATGGCTATGCGACGGTGGTCGAGCTCCTGAGCGCGGCGCTGCAGCAGGGCAACTACCTGAAAATGCTCACCGGCATCGGCGAGGGCGGCAAGAAGGTACCCTATCATCTGGGCCACTTCTTCATCGCGATCGACACAGAGGCCTTTGTGGGCGCGGAATCCTTTAAGAAAACGGCCGGCGATATCCTGCGCGCATTGCGCGCCTCCACCAGGGCGCCGGGCGAGGATCACATCTATACGGCCGGCGAGAAGGAATGGAACGTTTGGTGCGAGCGCAAGGACAGCGGCGTGCCGATCAACGACGCGGTGCAGAAGGAGCTCTGCACGGTGCGTGATCAGCTGGGCCTGACGCAGTATACCTTCCCGTGGGAAAAGTAACAGAGAGTCAGACATCTTCTTAACCCCCTTGAGGGCGGGATATTCTTACCCGTGTTCCGCCCTCACCCCCCCTTTTTGAGGAGGGCGATTTTTACATAATTGATCATGGAGGCATTCAAACATGGATTACGCAAAGGAATCATTGAGGCTTCACTACGAATGGAAGGGCAAGCTGGAGGTCACGCCCCGCGCGAGCGTCAAGACAAAGGAGGAGCTCTCCCTTGCCTATACGCCGGGTGTTGCGCAGCCCTGTCTCGAAATCCAGAAGGATATCAGCAAATCCTATGAACTGACACGCCGATGGAACACGGTTGCCGTCGTTACGGACGGCACGGCGGTGCTGGGCCTGGGCGATATCGGCCCGGAGGCCGGCATGCCGGTAATGGAGGGCAAATGCGTCCTTTTCAAGGCGTTTGGCGATGTGGACGCCATTCCGCTGTGCGTACGCTCGAAGGATGTGGACGAAATCGTCAATACCGTCGCCCTGCTCGCGGGCAGCTTCGGCGGCGTCAACCTGGAGGATATTGCGGCCCCGCGCTGCTTTGAAATTGAGCGCAAGCTCAAGGAGCGCTGCGATATTCCGATCTTTCATGACGACCAGCACGGCACGGCGGTCATCTGCTCCGCTGCGATCATCAACGCGCTGAAGATCGTGGGCAAGAAGCTTGCGGATTGCAAGGTGGTCTTCAGCGGCTCCGGCGCGGCAGGCGTTGCGATTGCGAAGCTGCTGATCAGCCAGGGGCTGAAAAAGGTTGTTATGTGCGACCGCAAGGGCATCATCAGCGCGGACGACCCGAACCTGCCCCCCGCGAAGCAGGAGATCGCCGCCTTTACCAATGCGGAGCATGAGCACGGCACGCTTGCGGACGCGCTCAAGGGCGCGGATATCTTCATTGGCGTTTCCGCCCCGGGTATCGTATCGCAGGATATGGTTCGCTCCATGGCGAAGGATCCGATCGTCCTTCCGATGTCCAACCCGGTGCCGGAGATCATGCCCGATCTCGCGCTGGAGGCGGGCGCGAAGGTTGTCGGCACGGGCCGCAGCGATTTCCCGAACCAGATCAACAATGTACTTGCGTTCCCGGGCATTTTCCGCGGCGCGCTGGATGTGCGCGCAAGCGATATCAACGAGGAGATGAAGATCGCTGCCGCGCATGCGCTGGCCGCGCTTGTTTCTCCTGAGGAGCTTTGCCCCGAATATATCCTCCCCAAGGCCTTCGACGAGCGCGTGGGCCCCGCGGTCGCTCAGGCGGTTGCCGAGGCGGCGCGCAAGAGCGGTGTAGCCCGCATTTAACAATTTGCCGTCATCTCATTTTTATGTTTCACCACGGTAGAGGCGCGCTCTCCGGACTTTTCCGGGGGGCGCGCTTGTTTTTCATGCCTGCCGGACGGTGGAGAACGGCTGTTATTTTAAATTGTAGAAAAGTCTGATTCTAAATATGATATAATCACATCACCAATATACAATGTTGCGATGAGGAGGAAAAGGATGAAAAAGCCTGGTAAGATTATTCTGAGCATTGTGTTGGCCCTGTGCATCGTGTTTGGGGCGGCGCTGTTGATCGATTATGCAGTTGGGGAACAAAAGCAGAAGGTGCTTCTCGCGGAAGCGGCGCAGACCAAAGCGGAGGGGCCTTTTTTCTCTGGGGATGCGTCGGGCTCCCTGTATTTCCGCATTCCTGCCCTGCTGACGACACGGCAGGGAACCGTGATCGCGAGCACCGACGCGCGCTTCGGCGGCACGCAGGATGCGCCGAACAATTTGGATACAGCGGTTTCCCGCAGCATGGACGGCGGGAAAACCTGGAGTGAAACAGCGCTTGTCAATCATCTTCAGGATTATGCCGATTTTGACATTGCTTTTATTCACAGCAGCAAGATTGATAACAGTGCCCGCAGGAGCGCTTCCTTTATCGATCCTGCTCTTCTGGAGGATCCGACTACCGGCCGCGTATTCATGCTGGTGGATCTGTTTCCATCAGGGACGGGCGCGCTCAACAGTGAAGAGGGCAGCGGCTATCAGGAAACCGGCGGCAAAAAGTACCTCAAGCTGCGCAAAAAGGGCAGCTCCAAATTTGCGTATACCGTGCGAGAGAATCACGTCATCTACGATGTACAGGGGAAGCCGACGGAGTATTCGCTCAACGAGCGCATGGAAATTTTGAAGAACGGGGAAGCGCTCACCGTGCGCCAGAAGGATATCTGGTATGGATTCAACCTGGTCATTCCGCATATAACTTCACAACAGGTGCCGATGAATATCATGTATGCCTCAGCCCTGTTCCAGCCGGTCAAGACTTCGTATCTCGCTCTCGTTTACAGTGACGATCAGGGGGAAACATGGTCCCCGCCCAGACTGCTCAATGATATGGTGAAGGAGGAAGGCATGGCCTTCCTCGGCGTGGGCCCCGGGCGGGGCCTGCAGGTAAGCGGCGGGCAATATGCAGGCAGGCTGCTTTTTCCCGTATATGAGCTGGAGCCAGAGACGAAACAGCAGCGCTGCCACGTGATTTATAGCGACGACCACGGGGAGACGTGGGCGCTGGGAGGCACGCCTGCCCTACCGGAATCGGCCGGGATGATGAGCGAATCGCAGGTGATCGAGCTGCCGGACGGTAGCCTGATGCTCTTTGCCCGCAACGATACGGACCGCATCGCTTCCGCTGTCAGTACGGACGGCGGCGTTACCTGGAGCGCAGGGCAGCTGGAGGAGGCGCTTTCCACAGGCGGATCGAGCTGTCAGCTCTCCGCGATCAATTACAGCGGACTGGTTGATGGAAAACCGGCTGTGCTGCTCTCTTCTCCCGCGGCGCAGGGCAGAAAGCACGGCGTGATCCGAATCGGCCTGATGGAGGGGCAGGCCGGTTCCTATACGATCACCTGGAAATACCGTTATGACGTAACAGGGGAAGAGGATGCGTTTGCCTACTCCTGCCTGACGGAGCTTCCCAACGGGGAAATCGGGCTTTTATACGAGCAGGGCGGAATCCCGCAGCCGCTCAATATGGTCACCTACCGCTCATATTCAATGGATACGCTGTTGGGAAGGCAGCCTGTGTAAACGGGCATCTTGCGTCGCAGGGGCCGGGAGCCCTTGTAATCCGGCGGTTATGGATCATGCAGCTCTCAATCCGTTTGACCGGGTATCAGAAAAGGTTAAAATAGCAGCAACTCGGATTCGCGCGGGATGCGTATGGAGGATTTGTCTATGCCCTGTATTTTCCTTTCAAGCCTTTGCAGCACCGGTTACGATGTGGGACAAGGTTACAGTCGAATATGCAGGATGTCTACGGCGGAATTCTCAGTATCTCTACGATAGCGGGCATAGTTACGGCTTCGGGTGCTCTGCTGTTAATGAACGTTTCGAAAAATGATCGTACAGGTGATGCATTCCGTGCATAGCTTAAACGCATCATTATAACGTGGGTGATCTTAAACGGCTTAGGCTTTATCATGGCTTATGTCACTCCGTTTTTCACAGGCGGCAAATGGCAAGCCTAATTACGGATGAAAATAACGGTAAATGCTCTCCCTGCCGTTATTTTCGGCTGTGAAAGGAGTGAGTGTAAGCGATGGGCATACTTGATGGAGTTGTGAGTTGGATTGCTGAAAAGGTCATGGCCTGTTTGGATCTGATAACCAGCTCCGTATCAGGTGCTTTGGGCTGTAATATGGATATATTTATACATTATTTTCCGGTTGCTGAAACTCTTTGGATGTTTTATGCGCAACAGTCTTGATATCGAAGTTTTCCATTGGCGATAGACTAAATTTTAAAAGTTGCAGTTTAGGTTGGAGGGTACCGGAAACAATTTTTGTTGGAACGCCCAAGTGAATATAAAAATTCCGGGTGACCTAAAATGCGCCAGAGGATAGCAAGGCTCTGCTGCTTGATTTTTAGCAACCTCTCCCGCCTGAATGCATCCCAGACGATGAGTAGCTTGGCGCGGTTGGATCAGAGAAAAAGTTCCAAGAGCGCCGTTACCGGTACTTTGCTTCGAACTGTGAGAGCAACGTCAGGCTTTTTTCGCGAGAATAAAAGCACTCCTTCGAATGGAGACTGTGGTGAATCTTTCTCTCATCCTCCACTGGAGCCTGGGGCAAGCGGCTATAGGCCTCTGGCGTCATACCAACTTTTTGCTGGAAGGTTTTTGAGAAATAGCGATAATCAGAAAAACCGGATTCCATGCACACATCCAGCATTCTGTGTTTTCCGGCGGCAATGAGCTTGCAGGCGCAGTTAAAACGCACCGTAGTCACATAGTCTCGAAAGCTTTGATTCAGCATCTTTTTTGCAAAGTGAGATAGATAGCTCATGGAGCGATTTTCCATAGCTGCAAAGGTGGAGAGCTGGATTTTATGCATATAATTTTTGTCCACAAAATCAATCAACCGCACCAGCCGCGCGTTGCGCTCTGCCCGGTCATCAGCTTCATTGGGGGACATGCAACGTGTAGGCATACGGGTGAGAAGCTGGTGCAACAACAGATTGGCGTTGCCTGTGCACAATAGCTCATAGTATGCAGGCCGCTCCAAATAGGCACGCATCGTATCCAACAGCATGCCCTGCGCCCATTGGTATTCCTGCGGCGTAAGATGCTCTGCGGGGCAGATGTCATCTATACACAGGTGCTCGGATACCGGAAAGCAACGGGGAGCCATTTGCAGGCACAAAAACGTACAGCCCTCCTGTACCTTATGAAAGCCGTGCGGCTGATTCGGACTCAGCAAAACCATTTGGCCTGGGGCGATGGAATATTCCTGCTGCTCATAAGCTACAATGAGGTGCTCATCCAACACCAAAAGCAGCTCCCACTCTGGATGCACATGCAGGGTGCGATAGACTATCGTGTTTAAAAACAAGTGCAGCCCGTCAATCTGCGGGTGGCGTATAATTTCCTGTTCAGGCATGGACGATCCTCCTATATGTTCTATAGTATGGGGCGGGCGGATTGCTATTTATTATACTCTGTTCGCCACTATTGCGCAATCTTGATTCACCAGAAGGCTGTGCGGAGTTTGCGCCTAAACGACCGATCTGGCTGTATTGGTCCTGCAAAATAGTCTAGGGAATATGCTCTGAGCAACGCGGGACCCATGCCTTTTGCATGGAGGCGTCCGCTTTTAGAAATACACTTTTTTCCACCAAGTGTTCTAGAGAAATACAAAAATCATTACTATTTTCGGTATTTTGTACAAATAATTTTTTGCAGAGATGTGCATAACAGAGAAATGCGCAAAACAGCTAAATCGTCTAATAAACAACACCAATTTGTCAAGGAAGAGGGCAAACGGCCACGATATACTAATAGAGGATCCAGGCACATTTGCAAGGTCACAAAGGAAACAAAGAAAATGAGAAGAAACAAGAAGGAGGAAGTATGATGAAACCGAAAAAGAAGCTATCTCCCCAGCGAGGGCTGATATTTGCCCTTATTTTCACCCTGGTGTTTACGCTCTTATCCGGCGGTATTCTGCGCGATTGGGGGGCGATCAGCATCTCCGATGTGAAGTTGCAGACCACATCGGGAAATACGATTGTCGCCCGCATCTATAGGCCGGACTCCGCAACTGCAGATACCCCTGCGCCGACTGTCATTTTCACCCACGGCTTAACAGTGAATAAGGAGAGCTATGCACAATACGGCCTTGAACTGGCCCGCCGCGGTTTTGTTGTGATTTTGCCGGACATGCTCAATCACGGCGATTCAGATATCACGGACGCTTCCGTATATCTGGCCCCTGCTTCTGTCAATGACGCTTCCGGCGCATATGCGGCAGTGCGTTACGCTGCAACACTGGACTATGTGGACAAGGCGCAAATCGGTGTAGCCGGCCACTCTGCCGGCGGCCAGGCAGCCAACAACTGTGTGAGAATGGACAATGCGGAGGAAACATCGATTATCTCTGCAATTTATCTGGTGTCATCCGATCCGGTCTATGTCGATGAGGACGGAAAATGGGCGAATATCTATGGCGCCCGCGATATGGGCGTATATTATACGCTGTATGACCATGTCTACTTCAAAGGAATCGGCCCCGAGGGGGAAACTTTGGCAGCTCAGCAATGGCTCCGCTCCGAGAACGCCAAATCCCTGTTTGCATTTGGCCAGGATCCCAGCGCTTTTGAGGGCAGTGAGGTAGTGCCCGGCCATACCTATGTGGGCGAAGTGGACGGGAAACAAGTATTCCGCCGCGTCACCGCGGCTCAGGAAATCCATCCCAAGCCGCAGGGTGGCTCCAATGCACTGGCGGCGGTGTGCGATTTCTTCCAAGATGCCTTCGAGGCGCCCCATTACATCACAGGGCAGGATCAGCACTATTTCCTGTTGACCGTATGCAACCTGTTGGGCCTTTTGGGCATACTGGCCAGCTGTGTCTTTGCGTTGGGGTGCTTAACGCGGCTCAAGTTTTTTGAAAGCCTGCGCGAGAATGAGGATACCGCTCTGCGCCCGGCCCCGGATAAAAAGGGGAAGATTTGGTTTTGGGTGCTCACCGTTGCGAATTGTGTTTTTGCCTTTGTCAGTGTCAGCGTCATCTTCCGCTATGGCTTTGGCTACTGCAACTCCACCATCTGGGCGCAGCAGCCCTCCAATATCTATGCCTTGTGGGCCTTGCTCAATGGTGTGTTTATGCTGATCACATCGTTTGTTTCCTACGGCTTATATGCGCGCAAAAACGGCGCAACCATGAGCAACTGGGGGCTCAAGATTTCTTGGAAGAACCTGCTGAAGAGCATTCTGGTGGCTGTGGGTGCCTGCTCCGTCGTATTTATCACCGTATGGATCGCAAACAATATATTCCGTGTGGATTATCACTACTACTTGTGGGGTCTCAAAAATATTCCACTTGAAAACCTGGGGGTATTCTTCGCCTATCTGCCCATGTATCTGGTGTTCGGGCTGGCCGTTTCCATTGCTGTAAACAGCGCCTACCACTGCAAGATCGGCAGGGAGCCGGAGTGGGTAAACGACCTTTTCTTCGCGGCCATGAACACAATCCCGGCGTTGGCCATTACGTTCATAGGATATTATCTGTTTGCAAAGACGGGTGTGAAGCCGTTCATTTTTGGCTCAAATTACACATTTACCTATACCATCAATGCGATTCCGGTGTTTCCTGTGGCGGTAGTACTCATCCGCCGGTTGTTCAAGAGGTGTAATAATCCTTATATTCCTGGTATCATCGTCGGTGTGTTGCTGTGCTGGATGCAGGTTTCGTGTTCCTTTACTTTGCATGCGTCCATGTACTATGGCACTGCCGTTGCATACCTGCCTTGACACTTCTGTTATACACTGTGCACAGAGCGAATCTGTAATTCCGGGCCTGGGCCGTTCTCAAAACCGGCCTGGGCTCCATTTTCACAAAGGCCGCTGCAGAGTGTTTCACAACTGGTCTTTGATATGTAATTCGGCATTTTTTACGAATGACAGCAAAGATGAATGTGCGCAAAAGAGATTTTCGCGGAACAGCTGTTGATCTAATGATCAATGCAAGTTTGTCAGAATCGGACAATGGTGCCGCAGTATGCTAAAACACAGAGAATGGAGACGATTTGATTGTTGTATATCGGAATCGACCTGGGCACCTCGGCGGCTAAGCTGCTACTGGTAGACGAGGAAGGAACGGTGTGGAACACCGTCTCCAAGGAGTATCCCCTGCACTTTCCCATGCCAGGGTGGTCGGAACAAGACCCGGAGGACTGGTGGCGGGCGGTGGTCTCTGGCATTCAGGAGCTGATCGCCGATTGTAACAAGGGCCAGATTGCCGGGCTCGGCTGCGGTGGCCAGATGCATGGCCTGGTAGTATTGGATGAAGATGATCGGGTCATCCGTCCATCCATCCTGTGGAACGACGGCCGCACAGCGGAACAGGTGGCGTACTTGAACGAGACAGTGGGCCGGGACAAGCTGTCGCAATACACGGCTAACATAGCCTTTGCAGGCTTTACTGCGCCCAAGCTACTGTGGATGAGGGCGCATGAGCGGTCGAAATTCCAGCAGATCCGCAAGATCATGCTTCCAAAGGATTATATCAATTACCGCCTGACCGGCATCCACTGTACGGATTATTCGGACGCGTCGGGTATGCTCCTGCTGGACGTAGCGCATAAACGCTGGTCCAAGGAAATGCTGGATCTTTGCGGCGTTTCGGAAGAGCAGATGCCCCGACTGTTCGAGAGCTACGAGCCAGTGGGGACCCTCCTGCCCGACGTGGCGGCGGGTCTGGGCCTGCCTGTCGGCGTGACGGTCTGTGCGGGAGCGGGGGACAATGCGGCGGCAGCAGTGGGTACCGGCACCGTGGGCAAGGGCCGCTGCAACATCTCCCTGGGCACCTCCGGCACCATCTTCATCTCCTCGGACACATTCGGCGTAGACCCCAACAACGCCCTCCATGCCTTTGCTCACGCCGACGGCGGCTGGCATCTGATGGGCTGTATCCTCTCCGCCGCCAGCTGCAATAAGTGGCTGTGTGAGGACATTTTGGGTACCGGCGATTATATCGGGGAGCAGGCGGCCATCACAGTGGAACACCTGGGCCGCAACCATGTGTTTTTCCTACCCTACCTGATGGGGGAGCGCAGTCCCATCAACGATACCAACGCCCGGGGCACCTTCCTTGGCATGACCATGAACACCACCCGCGCCGACATGGTACAATCGGTACTGGAGGGGGTCGCTTTCGCCATCCGGGACAGCTTCGAGGTGGCGAAGGGCCTGGGGCTCGCCATCCCCCGCAGCAATCTCTGCGGCGGCGGGGCGAACAGCCCTCTGTGGCGGCAGATTATGGCCAACGTGCTGAATATTCCCTTGAACCTTCTGCAAACAGAGCAGGGGCCGGGCTACGGCGGGGCAATGCTGGCCATGGTGGCCTGCGGAGCATACGACAGCGTGCGCTCTGCCGTGGATGCGCTGGTGCGGGTATCCAACACCGTGGAGCCGGATCATAGACTTGCCGGCCGGTATGAGGCGCGATACCAGCAGTTCAAGGAGATATATCCCAGCGTAAAATCATTATTCCCTAAACTGATGGGAGAGGAGTACACAGTATGAAGATTTATTCTGTCACCGACCCGGCGTTCAAGCCCTACGGGCAGGTAGTAACGGGTTTGGATGAGACGGTGTGTGAAATCATGACTGCCTTAGTGAACACACCACTGCCGGAAGGCATCCGATACGTGCCGGAGGATCCAGCCCTGCAGGAATTGCCCGCCGCCACAGAGGTCTCGGAGCATCTCTACGGCGGTATGCCCGTTCAGTTGGGCTGGTGCAACGGTCATAACACCAAGCTCAACTGCCTGGAGTACCACCGGGATAGTGAATTCAACCTGGGCACAGAGGACTTTGTCCTGTTGCTGGCAAAGCAGGAGGAGATTGAGGATGGTGGGCTGGACACCGGGAAGGTCAGGGCGTTCAGGGTGCCTACCGGAACGCTGGTGGAAATCTACGCCACTACCCTGCACTACGCTCCCTGTCATGTGAACAGGGCAAAGGGCTTTCGGGTTCTGGTGGCTCTGCCCCAGGGGACCAACGGGTCAAAGCCGGAAATCCAGGCGAAAACCCCGGAAGACAGGTTCCTCTGGGCCCGCAACAAGTGGCTGCTGGCCCACCTGGAATCCGATGAAGCTGCCCGAGGAGCCCATGTGGGCCTGAGGGGTGAAAATATTGACATGAAAGACGATATTTGAGGAGGAGCGCCATATGTTCACGAATATTCCTGAAGTCAAGCTGGGCATCATCGCGGTCAGCCGGGACTGCTTTCCCATTGTTCTGAGCGAGCGCCGCCGTAGGGCCATCGTGGAGGCCTACACGGGCGAGCTGTACGAGTGTCCGGTAACGGTGGAGAACGAGAAGGATATGCTCTCCGCCGTGGCCGATGTGAATGCGGCCGGGTGCAACGCCATGGTTGTGTTTCTAGGCAATTTCGGCCCGGAGACCCCAGAGACCCTTATCGCCAAGCACTTTGACGGCCCTTGTATGTTCGTGGCCGCCGCTGAGGGAGATGGGGACCTGATCGACGGCCGGGGCGACGCCTATTGCGGCATGCTCAATTGCTCTTACAACCTAGGGATGAGGCATCTGAAAGGATACATCCCCGAATCTCCGGTGGGCACCGCCGAGGATATTGCCCGGATGATTGCCGGCTTTATTCCCGTGGCCCGCGCCGTCATCGGCGTCAAAAACTTAAAGGTCATCACCTTCGGCCCCCGGCCCCAGGACTTCTTTGCCTGCAACGCCCCTATCAAAGGCCTGTATGAGCTAGGCGTGGAGATTGAGGAGAATTCCGAGCTGGATTTGCTGGTCAGCTTCAAGGCCCACGAGGGGGATGAGCGCATCCCCGCTGTCTGTGCGGACATGGCCAAGGAGATGGGCGAGGGCGCTTACTACCCTGACCTAAACGAGCGCATGGCGCAATTCGAACTGACTCTGTTGGACTGGGCGGAAACCCATAAGGGTGCGCGAAAGTATGTGGCCTTCGCCAACAAGTGCTGGCCCGCGTTCCCCAGCCAGTTCGGCTTCGAGCCCTGTTATGTGAATTCCCGATTGGCCGCCCGAGGCATCCCCGTGGCCTGCGAAGTGGATGTCTACGGCGCGCTCAGCGAGTACATCGGCGCCTGCGTCTCCCGGGATGCGGTGACCCTCCTGGACATCAACAACTCCGTACCCCAGTCCATCTATGACGAGGATATCGCTGGAACGCACGATTACAAGCAGACCGACACCTTCATGGCCTTCCACTGCGGCAACACTCCGTCCTGCAAAATGTGCGCGGACCGTGCGGTGAAGTACCAACTCATCCAGCACCGGGTGCTGGAGCCGGAGGGGAGTAAGCCTGACATCTCCCGTGGCACCTTGGAGGGCGATATTGCCCCCGGCGACATCACCTTCTACCGTCTCCAGTGCGACAGCGACGGGAACCTCTGCGGCTATATCGCCCAGGGGGAGGTCCTGCCGGTCAAGACCCGCTCCTTCGGGGGCATCGGTGTGTTTGCCATCCCGGAGATGGGCCGGTTCTACCGCCATGTGCTCATCCAGAAGCGCTATCCCCACCACGGGGCCGTAGCCTTTGGACATCATGGAAAGACGCTCTTCGAGGTATTCCAGTTCCTAGGCGTACAAAACATCGCCTACAACCAGCCCAAGAGCTTGCCCTATCCCACCGAAAATCCCTTCGCTTAAGACCCTGCTGCAGAAGAACGGCCAAGGTGTTGGACCTGGCATTTATAAGCGGACGGAGCAGGGCCGTATGGCCTTTCTCTGCTTTGCAGCGCAGGCATTCAGGAGGGGCTATAGATTTGTTGTCAAACGTTCGCTGTGCTGGAACAGCAGAGGTTCTGCCTGCATGTCGAAATCCCGGAAGCAATCCCGGCTGAGCTTGTTCTGCCGAACGGTGAGAAGCTGATCGTAGCAGGCGGGGTACATGATGTTTTTTGATAAAAAGCAAAGACCACTTCAGCCAAACACGGCCGAAGTGGTCTTCTTTTTCCAATTAAATTAGTCGTCTTTTCTTGAACGGCTGTAAATCATTTTCTTTGTCGCGATAAAGATTACCAGTGCTGAGAGAACAATCACACCGCCTATAAGGAATACATTCGAATATGTGGAAGCTGCTCCGGCCTCAACGCCTGTGATACTCCCGCCTGACATTACGCCTGCTGACATCATCTGACCGAATACAGCGACACCGACTGATCCTGTGATTGCCTGTACAAGGTCATTGATTCCAAGAACACGCCCTGACTCCTCCAGTGATACGGTCAATGTTGCCGTATCTACGATCGGTGAGTAGAAGAAAGATGTTCCGAAGTAGTAGATACATGGTGCTAATGCAAGAGCTGCAACTTTTCCGTAAGGAATTGCAAATGCGATTGCAATCAGGCCAAGTCCCATTGTAGCAAGGGCCATGATAATCGCTGCAGAACGGCCGATTTTCTTGATAACCGGTCCGCACACGAATCCAAGAACCGCTGCCAAAAGGATAGACCATACAAGCAGATTAGATACTTGCGCAGAGTCGATACCAAATACTTCCAGTCCGATTGCGTTTACACCGGCATTCAGAGTATAGCTGAAGAAGTAACCTACAAAGATAACCACCATTGTTGCTACAAATGCAGGATTCTTCAGGAACGCAGGAGTGATAATCGGATCTTCTGCTTTATGGATGTATATGATAAATGCAACCAGCGTTACGATAGATGCAATTGCCCAGAACAGATTCATATCTGTAAAGAACATTGTAATCGCACCTGCAAATGCACCGATGAGTGTAAATCCCCATCCATCGATTTTGGCGCCTTTTGCATGTTCATCCGGAAGATTTTTCGCCAGCGCCGGAATAAATACGATAGAGATAATCGGAATCGCGAACATCCAGCGCCAGTCAATCTTTGTTACATATCCCGCTGCAACTACACCAAGTGCTGCAGAGAATCTGAATACTGCTACAAAGATACCATAATAAACGACACGCTCTTTCTGAGAGATATATTTGGACACCAGTACCAGGAATACGGAGCCGGCAACCTGTCCGCCGATAGACTGCAGCATACGTGCAGCTACAACTGCCCAGATACTTACAGGTCCCAATAAAAATCCGATTGCAGAACCAATTACAAATACAATCGTACCAAGGATTGTCATTTTTTTCAGGGAAACGAAATCACCCAGGGATCCATAGATGACACACACGATACCAAGTGCGATACCCGGCAGAGATGTAATCAGGGATGCCAGTCCAGGCGTTCCGAGCTGCTGACCGATATTTACGAAAATCATTCCGAAAGCCTGCTGCTCAAGAATACCAAAAATAAAGATGATTAATACCAGCGGAATCGCACGTTTTGCCATGCGGTTCATTTTTTCGAATTCCGGAGTTCCCTCTGCAGGCACCGGAATTCCGGTTGTTTTTTTCTCATTTGTACTCGACATTACGCTTACCATACCCTTTCAACGATATTTTAAAGTTACTCTATTTACTAACGTTTCGTATCTGCTGCCCGCTGTACATAACGCTTGCGGAAACGCTCCACATCTACGTCAACGCATACTGCCGCGTTTTTCGTTTCGCTCAGCGTTCCGTCGTAATCTACGACTGTCGCACCAATTGTAAGCGGACTGGATATTTCAACGTCAATAAAAGCTTCTTTTGTCTCAAAAAGCTCTGGTTCCATAAGATACATTGCTGCGGAAGGGTCATACATCTTAACCCCCTCTTCCACATGCCCTCCGTCATAAGAACGGAACAATGCGCTTATCATCGTTCCCACTTCGCCGCTTTTCTCAAGCTCTTCGAGATCTTCCACCATAAGTCTGGCTTTTCTTCCGATATCCAAACCTACCATCGTTACCGGAATTCCGGAACGGAATACCATTTTCGCGGCCTCCGGATCAATCGTCACATTGAATTCCCCATAGATTCCAATGTTTCCTCTTTCCGTGGAACCGCCCATCATGATAATTTCTTCAATTTTTTCTTTCACTTCAGGAAATGTCGAGATGAGCAGTGCGATATTCGTCAGCGGCCCGAGTGTCAGAATTGTCATCTTCTCTTCCGATGCCATCAGCGTGCGGTATTCGCTCATCACCGCATTCTCTTCCAGAAGAAGTTCCTTCTTCGGCTCTGGAAAATCAAATCCTCCCATACCGGATTTCCCGTGTGCATTTGTTGCAAATCTGTTGTCCCTCAGCAATGGAGCTGCAGCCCCTTTTGCCACCGGGATATCTTTGTGAAGGAATGTCAGAAGCTTCAGCGCATTGTTTGTAGTGTGCTCAATTCCGACATTTCCTGAAACACTGGCAATCAGCTTGACATCCAGAGAGGGTTCAGACAGCACAATCGCAATCGCTGCCGCATCATCAATCCCCGGATCTGTGTCAATAATCAGTTTCCTTGTTTCCATGATGTTCCTCCTCGTATCATAAGCTTCAGGTTAATCTTTTCAGGCATCAGCAGGCTATGAGATGCCCGTGATACAATAGCTGTAGGACATCAGGACCAAGTTCTTTTCCTCCTTGTCGAGCCGAAAGGCTAATTCATAGATCGTCTGTTCCCCTGAGAATTGTAAGGCCACCCGTCCTTATTCTGCTGTAAAATGCAGTACCTCATCCCTTTTCGGAATAGACGGAGCCGCCCCTTTTTTGGACACTGCAATCGCAGATGCTCTGGCAGCCATATCAAGCGCTTCTTTCACGGATTCTCCCTGCAGCCTTCCTGACATGTAATAACCAAGAAATGTATCGCCCGCCGCTGTCGTATCCACAACTGCTACCTGATACGCTTTCTGTTCTGCAATACCTTCCGCACCTGCATATACGGAGCCTTTTTCACCGAGCGTAAGAACAATTTCCGCATGCGGGAACCGCTCTTTCAACTGATTTAACAAAGCATCCTTATCCACATCCTCCCGGACAAGCGCATGCGCCTCCACTTCATTTAAAATAAAACAGTCTATGTAATTTAAATTGATTCCCAAAATCTTTTCATTCATCGGAGACGGATTCAGAACAATCCGCATCCCTCTTTCGTGCGCTTTTTCCACCATATACGGAATTTCACTGATTTCATTCTGAAGAAAAAGCCAGTCTCCTGCTCCAAATGCGCTCAGGACCTCATCTGCCATTTCTTTTGTAATTGCCTGATTCGCACCGCCATACAGAATGATGCAGTTATCTCCCTCCCGGTCTTTCTGAATGATTGCATTTCCTGTGCGGATGTCCTCGCATTTCATAAGAAACCGTGTATCTACACCCGCCTCATTCAGCACCTCTTCCAGAAACAGACCATCTGCTCCAATGGCTCCCGCATGGTAGACGTTTCCGCCGGCTCTGCTCAGCGCAATGGACTGATTCAACCCCTTCCCGCCAGCAAACACATTCAGCATATCAGAAGTAATCGTTTCTCCCTTCTGTACAAAATGGCTCAGACTGTAGACATAATCTATATTAAGAGAACCAAAATTAAGTATTTTCATATGACCCTCGCTTGCCAATTGTTATACGGAATTAAAATGCCATCTCATAAATTCTGCGGCAGTCTTCCCGATTCAGCCTCACAATACCGCCGATACTGTTGTCTTCCCCGCGGAAAGCAATCCGGTCAAGCATTTTCTCCACTTCATCTGTAGGAACTTTAAAATCCCCGAATGACACCGGCATTCCCATACTGCGGAAATATTCTTCCGTTTTCAGAATTCCAGCATAAGCTGCCTCCAGCGTATTCTCCTTCGTCCATTCTACCCCGAACACCTCTTTCGCATAACGGGCAAAACGTTCCGGACTTTTCTTGTAGATATACCGCATCCAGGATCCCATAATCATAGAAAGCGTTGCGCCGTGAGGCGTATCATACAGCGCACTTAATTCATTTCCGATTTCGTGCGTTGCCCAATCCTGAACGCGCCCGATTCCTACTGTATTGTTATGTGCAATCGTTCCAATCCACATGATTTCCGCACGGTAAGAGTAATTTGACGGCTCTTCCAGCACCTTCGGCCCGATTTCAACAAGTGTTTTCAGAATTCCTTCTGACATCCGGTCGATTACGCCGATTTCACTGTCCGGAGTAAAGTATCTCTCACATACATGAGAAAACATATCCACCACGCCGCATGCCGTCAAAAACTTCGGCAGAGAATAGGTCAGTTCCGGATTCATAAAGGCGATCGCCGGACGCACAACCGGGCTGCTGACCAGCAGCTTCATCCCAATATCTGTATGATTGACCACCGTCACTGCGCTGGACTCGCTTCCCGTTGCAGGACACGTCAGGATCACACCTGTCGGCAGTGATTTTTCCGGTACCGCGTTTCCTGTGAAGAATTCCCACACATCCGTATCCGTCACCGCACCCAGGCCGATTGCCTTGGCAGAATCTATGACGCTTCCGCCGCCTATGGCCAGAACCAGGTCTACCTGTTCTTTCTTTGCAAGGGCAATCCCTTCCCTCACAAGAGACAGCCTTGGATTCGGCAGAACGCCGCCCAGCTCCAGCGTCTCGATCCCTTCCCGTTTCAGAAGCTTGTCCACCTGTTCCAAAAGTCCGGTATCATATAAAAATTTCCCGTTGTCATGATGAATCAAAACCTTATGGATGCCCATCTGTTTCAATTCACGCCCTATCTGGTTTTGTGCATCTTTCCCAAACACAAATTTGGTATCTATGCATATATTGAAATCCTGGAGCATGTTTTATACACCTTCTTTTAAAATTATTTCAACCTCAGAAACTGTCTGTACACAGTGTTCCAGACTCTGGGCCCGAAGCAGCTGCGTATCCCCATCTCCGTATGTCACCGCAATACAGTCAATTTCATTTTCCCTTGCGGCTACTGCATCACTCCATGTATCTCCAATATAGACATACCGGCTTTTCTCCATGCCTGATTTCTGCATGACATAGGCAATCATTTCACTTTTGGTTCTTTCCTTTCCCGGAAGAGAATCCGGAGAAATCCAACTGTCAAACAGTTCCGTCCAGCCTTTCTTCTCCAGAATCCTCTCCAGGGCTTCTTCCGGCTTCATGGTGATGATATAATTGATAATCCCTGCTTCCTTCATGTCCAAAAGCAGCTCATAGATACCGGGATAAAGATAAGTATCCTGATACTCACTGAGTGTCCGATAATGAACCCTCACCAGCTCTTCGAACAGCTCATACTTTTCTTCTTCCGGAACCGGCACGATCCGCCGGAAAATCTCTTTCATGGATTTTCCCAGATTACTGTCCTCGCTGACAAACGCTTCCGGCAGCCTGCCGCCGCATTTTTCTGCGGCATATTCGAGGGAATTCCACACGTCCTTCCCTGTGTAAGCCAGCGTTCCGTCAAAATCCCATAAAATCATCTGATATTTCATCATTCACCATCACCTAAAATAGTTCAAACACGTTTTACTCCATACTGTTCTGAATACAACCAATGCGGAACCAATCAGAACCGGCACGGTAATGCCAACGCCCAGCATAAAGGACGTCATAACAGGGCGGATGACCGGCAGGAACTTTGATGCCAGTATGACAGGCGGCATAGCTCCCGCTGAAAGGCACGGGCATCCTTCTGCAGCTTTAGTGAACCGGATGGGAGGAATCGCAGTGTTGATCCATCAGGATAAGCGCCAATGCTAGTATGAAGATTTCGTGTAACAACGGCACTTGTTCCCCATAGGATGATTGTCAGGAAGCTCAGCATTGTATGCTTTCTGGAATCAAAAAGCATTTCAACCACTCATAGCATTTCTGATTAATCATAATTTGCAAGTGTCTTATACAGTAAGTCCATAAATCCCGGGAAGTCTAATTCTAAAGCTGCCTCCGCATTCGGTTTTTCCCCTCTGAAATCCATCTGCGGCTCTCTGCACAGGTCTACGGCAGGCTCCACACCTCTCAAGTGTCTGTAGTCGCATACCGTCATACCTCTTGTCAGCTCACCTTTTAACTCGATATCGATATGCATATCCGCTGCCTTGATCAGAGAGGGATCAACAAGCCATGCAACTGCACACGCATCATGCATATTCGCTCCGGAAAGGGAAGCGCTCTTGACGGTCGTATCGATAAAGAATTCTGTCAAATCTGCCGCGAAGTTTGCTGCTTTTGTTCCTATTTCACGGAATTTCGCAACATGTTCTGCTGTCAGACAGCACTGCCTGGTCAGATTGATGCCGGACATCTTCACATGCATCCCGGAATGAAATACGCGGTATGCTGCTTCCGGGTCCACATAGATGTTAAATTCTGCTGCAGGGGTCCAGTTTCCATATGTCACGGAGCCGCCCATGATGCTCAGCTCTTTTACACGCTCCACGATTCTCGGCTCACGGTTGATTGCTGCTGCAATGTTTGTCAGCGGTCCTGTGGCAATCAGGGTCACGTCATCAGTATTCATCACTGTTTCCACAATAAAGTCTACTGCGTGTTTATCCTGCGCTTTTGCGGTTGGTTCCGGAAGAACCGGACCGTCCAGCCCTGTTTCACCGTGGAACTGCGGTGCTGTTACGAGCGGCACTGTTGTGGGGCAGGAGTGCCCTGCAAAAACAGGGATATCTGTTCTTCCGAGTACTTCCAATACTTTCAGCGCATTCTTCGTTACATTTTCCAAGGTACAGTTCCCGCCGATTGTGGTAATGCCAAGCACATCCAGATGCTGTACTGCGAGCATCATCGCAAACGCGTCATCATGTCCAGGGTCACAGTCTAAAATCACTTTTTTCATAGCTTTTTCGCTCCTTTGCTTCTCATATGCTCTTCCAGGAATTTTCGCAGCTCGTCCGTATCCGGAGAGCTTCTTGCGCCCTTTTTCGTCACGGTATAGCCAGATACCGCATTTCCTGCAATCAGACATTCCTTCAGCGGCTTTCCAGCCAAAACCGCACTGATAAATCCGGCATTATAAACGTCTCCCGCACCGACCGTATCCTCCACTTTCACGGAAAATGCCGGTGCCTCTGCTTCTTCTTCAGCAGAAAACCCATAAGAACCTTCTTTCCCGTTTCTCACAATGACTACCCGGTTCTCAGCAACAAAGGATTTTGCATTCTTTCTCCAGTCTTTTTCTTTACCCAGATATGCGAATTCATCCGTCCCGGAGCCCAGCAGATACGTCGTATATCCGATGATTTTGCGGATTGCTTTCTCATACTCCGGATCCAGCACACCGTCGTCCACTCTCAGGTTCAAATCAAAAGAAGTAGGAACTCCGGCTTCATACGCTTCCTTGAAGATCCGGATAATCGTTGCCCGTGCGGAGGTATCGTATACAAGCGACATCCCGGATGAGTGCACCCAGTCTGCGCTGCGTATTTTCTCAAAGGATACTTTATCTGCATCCAGAACTTTGAATGCCTGATCTACTCTCGGCCATCCCCAGAGATAGCGCTCTCCATTTTCATCAATAAAGGCAAATACTCCGACTGTATTTAATTCCGGCTCAATTATCATATCGGAAATATCTACGCCTTCTTTCTGAAAATCGCTTTTAATGTACCTTCCGTACTGGTCTTCACCGATGGAGCCGATAAAGCTAGTTCCCACTCCCAGCCTGGACAGTGCAACCGCTGTATTGGCAGCAGTTCCTCCTCCCTGAAGGGACGGCGTCGGATAATCAACCAGTGTTCTTTCTTCATTCAGAAATTTCGGATAAGGTACAATAATGTCGACATTTGCATCACCGACAACAATCACATTATGCATTCAGCGCAGCCTCGATAAACGCTTTTACTTTAGCCGGATCCTTGCAGCGTTCCGTATTTGCCCGCTCATCATCATAGTTTGTCAGGCTGAAGGAATCTACTCCATATGGATGTGTAATATGAATGGCCTCTGCTACATTGTCTGCATCCAATCCGCCTGCGATGATACACGGAACATCAGTGCTTTCGATGATTGCTTTATCAATCTCACGGTCATGTGTCAAACCTGTTGCCCCGATATCTCCTGCAGCCGGTGCTTTCGTATCGATCAGGAAGAAGTCCGATACCGGTTCATAATCTTTGATATACTGCATTACCTTCTGTTCTTCCAGCGGCACTCCTGCAAGGACCGGAATCGCCTGCATAATCTTCAGCCCCGGGAATCGTTTTTTCAGTTCCTGCACCTGAGCGGGCGTGATCCCCTCAATATCTCCTGATAAATGAAGCACATCCGGAAATGCTTCTTTTAAGTTTTCTGTAATCTCATCTATATCTTCTGCCACAGTCAGCCCGATTCTAACAGCCTCTGGCTGCACGCCCTCGAAAATCTCTTTTGCACGTTCACATGTCAGCTGCCCGGGCGTTCTCTTAATTTTCCCATAAGATACGCCCAGATGGTGCCCTCCCATCTCCACAACCATTCTCGCGTCCTCTACGGTTCTGATCCCATAAATTTGAATCTTAACATCTGCCATTTTCTGATACCGTCCTCTCTTGTTCAAATACTTTCATAAATGCTTCTGTTGTAAAAACTGTCTTTGTGAACCCCGCACCCTGCGCTACTTTCGTAATCGGAGGAGGGGTAACAAAGCTTTTCTTCAGTGTTTCCACCTGTGCAAACACTGTTTCTGCGTCGCCATCCAATATCACCTCCCCTCTGCACATTACGATAATCCTTTTAAAATTATCTACGACAAATTTCATATCATGAGAAATCGTAATACATAATTTTCCCCTTTCTTTCAATGTCTCAATGATTCTGTGCAGCCTTAGGTTTCCCTGCACATCCTGTCCACAGGTCGGTTCGTCAAAAATCAACGCATCCGGATTCATCATGATAATGGCTCCGATTGTACAGAATTTTTTCTCTGTAGACGTCAGGTCAAACGGATGCACATCCAATTTCTCTGACAGCCCGACGAGTTCGGCCACCCATTTCATCCGCTCATCCATCTCTTTCTGCGACATCCCGATCTGATGAGGCCCGAATTCAAACTCTTTCCTCACGGATTCCAGAAACAGCTGGTCATCCGGATTCTGAAATACATATCCGACTTTCTTTGACCACTGTGCAGTGGAGCGTTTCTCAATACTTTCTCCGTTAATCAGAACTTCTCCCGATGTGGGCCGTAATATTCCGTTGAAATGTTTTACAAGGGTAGTTTTACCGGCTCCGTTCTGTCCGATAATCGCTACCGGCTCTGTTCCCTCTATTACCAGATCGATCCCTTTCAGCGCTTCCTCTCCTATCGGGTAAACATGGCGCATCTTTTTCAGCTCAATCTTCATCTTCTTAGAGCCTCCTTCACCATTTCAATTGTTGGCTCCTCGGTAACTTCGATTTCCCGATTCGTATATCCTTTTTCCTGCAGCGCATGGGAGATTTTCACATAATCCGGCACTCCGATTCCTCTCTCCACAATTTCCGGATCTCCAAATATTTTCTTCGGCTCATCTATGGCGACAACCTCTCCTTGATCCAGAACCATGATCTGATCCGCACACCTTGCCACACGCTCCATCTCATGGTCTACCATGATGACCGTGATTCCTTTCCTGTTCAAATTTTTTACAATATCAAAAATCTCTTCACTCCCCAGAGGATCTAGTTGTGTCGTGCACTCATCCAGAACCAGAATCTGCGGCTCCATAATGAATGTAGATCCAAACGCAACTCTCTGCATCTGTCCGCCGGACAGTTCCAGCGGATTTTTAGAGATGATATGGTCAATTCTCATCAGCTTGGACACGTAATCCACTTTCTCCATCATCACTTCTCTGGGTATGCCCCGATTTCCCAGGCCATACGCCAGTTCCTCAGCTACCGTACCTGCTGTGTAGGACAGCTGATTGAATGGGTTCTGGAATACAAGCCCTATCTTCGTTGACAGTTCTGCAATGGAGCTGTTTTCTACGTTCCATCCATTTACGATCACTTCCCCCGACATCTTTCCAACGAAATAATGGGGAATCAGACCGACCAATGCATTGCAAAGAGTAGATTTTCCACTTCCATTCGAACCGATGATACAGAAGAAGCTTCCTTCTTCCACCTGAAAACTGACATGCTTTAATGCCTTTCGCTTCGCTTGTCTGTATTTAAAAGAAAAATCCTTGACCTCTAACACTATCTTACCCATTTGTGACCTCTTCTCTATATCACCTTGAATTTCATCAGAATTGTCGCCAACACGCTGAGAATGAAAAAAATAATCAGAAAAACGCTCACTACTTTATCCATCTGAGATTTCGTAACTTCTACATAATTTGTCTGCTTTACACCCTTGATGCCGAATCCTCGTGTTTCCAATGTGATGCCCCTTTCTTGCGCATCCGTCAGGGACGACATGACAACCGGCCCAAGCAGCGGAATATAAGCTTTTACTCTGGTGAATACGCTTCCTCCGATTTCCACGCCTCTTGCCTCCTGCGCTTCCTGAATAACAGCCATTCTCCTCTGCATCTGCGGAACCACGTTCAGGCTGGCCAGCACCAGATATCCTGCTTTTGGCGGCAGACCGCTTTCTGTCAGTGCCGCTACCAGCTTTCCGGTATAGGTTGTTTTGTTCATGATGTAGAATGTTCCTAAAAATACCAGAAGCGTACTGATAATCTTCAATGCATACAGCACACCTTCCAGACCAACCTTTGCAAATCCCAAATCTGCAATAAAAGTTTCATTTTTCGGACTGTAACAGCCCTGAATAAACATCAACATGACTGTAATCGGTATCCCAAATCCGAATATAATCTTCGCAAATTCTTTCAGCATCTTCGCCAGCCAAGCTACTGCAAACAGTCCGATCATCACTGCGAAACCAAGCCACGAATTTGGAAAAATCAATGTCCCAAGTCCCAGTGAAAATACCGCCAGAATCTTCGTCATCGGATTCAATTCCTCAATCACAGTATGTTTTGGAACAAATGTATTCGATATCTTCGCCATCTTAACCTCCTGTTGAAAAAGGATCCGTATTTTTAATCTTCTTCGTCGTCATCCTCGTCATCCTCTATATCCGCATCTGATGCATACTGACTCAGGAATCTCTTCGGAATCTTCTGCACAATTATAAATGCAATCAGGAATGCGATACCCTTGTCGATCAGGTTCTCAATCATAGAGGAAGAAATGACGGATGCTGCAATATCTTTCGTAGCTGCGATCAATGTTGCTGTAAATACGGAAGATCCCGTTACACCGGTTGCCCCGCCGTATACAAAAACGGTGATTACTGATGCGGATATTGCATTTGTCACCGTACATGCAAGCCAGATCAGAACTACTCCCCAAACCTTCTTAAACAAGCCTGCCTTTACCATGTATCCTGTCACAAGACCGCACAAGATACTTACAATGGCATACGGCAGATATACCGGATTCGCCACCAGAGCCAGGAATACATTTGTCAGCAGACCGCACAGGGCGGATACCCACGGACCTGACAGACACGCGATTACGATTGTCCCGATCATGTCCAGGAACAACGGCAGCTTCAGGGCGGAACACAACGTACCGCCGATCAGATTGATACCAACCGCAATTGGAATTAATACCAATGATTTTGTTGAGAACTGCGCTTTGATCCCTTCTGTAAATGTCATTTTTTTCTTACTCATAACTTTAGCCTCCTTAAAAAACTCGTGTACCCGAGGCTCAGAGCCCCGAAGACACTGCATTTCTTGTTCGAAGGAACCGAATTCCCTGAGATATAGCAGTTCTGACTTCAAAAGACCAAAGAAGTTTTCGATGACCGCATTATCTGGACAGCTCCCTTTTCTGGGCATACTTTGCCGGATTCCCTTATCCTTTCAGCCTGTATGACGGCTGGAGAAATGAAGCGCTATATCTGAATCTCAATCATTTTCGTATCAACTTGACTTAAGAAATTGTTTTCCAAAATCATTTTCTTGTATAATACCACCCATTTAATCCTCTGTCAATGCTTTTTATCATTTAACATCATTTTATCCTTTTACGTGCATGTTCTATTATGCATTATTGATACAACAAGGCATATTGACATCCATTGTTCATTTCTCTATTATTAATGAGAGCGACATAAGGCGGGTAACAAATTCTGGCTTTGACAATAAGTACTTTGATCACGGAATATAGCATCGGTAAACAAGGGGAAACAGCGCCGCCCGGCAGCCGCAAAGCCACGTTTGCCGCGTTCTCGGCCTTTCGCCCTTGCGGCCTTGTAAACCTGCCCCTGCGGTGCCGGAGCAGTCCTTTGGCGTTTTGGAGCAATGCCGGGGCCTTTGGCAAGGCAGACGACGACGCCTTCCTTGCCGGAAGGCAGGAGGATCACGCCGGCAGAGGCCCTCGGCATTGCCCCCAAAACCGTTGTTGCCCCTGTTCACCGATGCTATTGTTGAATTTTATAGAAACGGCTCTCATGGTGGCCATCTCCTCAGACAATTCAGTGATTGTTTTCTTGAGCAGGTTGATACCGGTATCTGCTTCGTAAGCAACACAACGGGCACGAAACCTTCCTAACCCGGATAAACCGGAAAAGTTTGGCGCTCCCTCAGCGTTTCTGATAAAATAAAAAAAGGGAGCTGTCGTATAAAGATGGAGGAAATCCTATGAACATAAAAGAAATTGCACATTTGGCAGGTGTTTCCACCTCAACTGTTTCAAAAATAGTCAATCAAAAGGATGAAAGTATCAGCAGCGAAACTCGGGAACGCGTTCTAAAAATCGTAAAAGAATACAACTATACCCCTTACGCCTCTGCTACAGCTTCCCCCGCAAAGACATGGATGCTCGGTATTTTGCTCCGCTCCTCTGTCTCACTGGACTCCACGCTGGATGGAATCATTCAGACCGCTCAGTCAAACGGATACAGCGCCCTTGTATATAACAGCTACTCCGACATGGAACAGGAGCTAAAAAACATAACCTCATTATGCAAAAACAACGTGGACGGAATCATCTGGGAGCCCGTAAGCAAAGAAAGCCTTGAATATATTACCAATTTCAAAAATTTGGATATTCCGATTCTTACCATTGGGCCCAATGGAGGAGATCATTCCCATCTCCTTCCTTATGAGGAAGCTGCCTACCGTATTACGCAGGAATTAATCAACAGAAAACACACCAACATCGCCTGTGTGCTGAAAGAAGGAAGGCGAACTACGGCATTTCTGAACGGCTACAAAAAATGTCTGTTCGACAATCATATGAAATTAGATCAGGATTTCATTTTTTATGATTTGAATGAATCCTTGATTCACAAAATAAACACCCGTAGTATCAGCGGAATTATTTCTTCTCATTATCGGAAAGCAATGGAATTCTATCAGCTCATGAATACGCTCAACTACAGGATTCCTGAGGACATTTCCCTCATTTCCTTAAAAAATGACACGATGGAAAGCCTTGCTTTTCCCAATATTTCTGAAATTTCTACTTATACAATTTTAAATGCCGATTTTGGTTCTTATCTGTGCAGCAAACTGATTACCGAAGTCGAAAAACGAAAAGACGAAGTGCATTCTTTTGTTCAGGAATTCCATCTGGATAACCAAACAACCGTCAGCATTCCATTCAGCCTGAAGGTACCGAAGATTACAGTTGTCGGCAGTATCAACATCGATACATACCTGAATGTACCGAAGCTTCCGCATAGCGGAAAGACCGTCAGCACCTCCACTTCCTCCACATATCCGGGAGGCAAGGGGATCAACCAGTCCATCGGAGCTGCAAAGCTGGGACACCGCGTGACACTGATTGGAAATGTCGGATCCGATATCGATTCGGATTACATTTACAAAGCTCTCGATGAATACGGAGTAGAATCTTTCGGCGTAAAAAGATATAATCAGGCTAAAACCGGCAAAGCATATATTTTTGTAGAATCCAGCGGCCACTCGATGATTTCTATCCTCGCCGGGGCAAACGACACCCTGACGCCGGAAGAGATCCAGAAGAGAAAACGCTTCTTCAAGGATACCGGATACTGTCTGATTCAGTCCGAAATCCCGCTGGATACCGTTGCAGAAGCCTGCCGTGTCGCACATGAATACGGCGCCAAAACAATACTAAAGCCTTCCGTATGTGGCCATATCCCGCCTGAAATGCTTGCAGAGGTAGATATTCTGATTCCAAATGAAGACGAACTGAATGAATTATGCCCAGATTATGACAGTATAGAAGAAAAAACCGCATTCCTGCTGGAATGCGGTATAGAAATCGTAATTGCCACTCTTGGAGAACGGGGCTGCTATGTCCGTTGCGTCAATCTGGACAAGTATTTTCCGGCTGTGCCTTTCCCATCCGTAGATAATACCGGAGCCAGCGATGCGTTTATCAGCGCACTCGCGTCTTATCTTCTATATGGGTATTCTCTAGAGGAGGCAGTTCAGATTGCCACCTATGCTGCGGGATTCTGCATCTCCCGGGAGGGTGTTGTTCCATCACTGATTGATAAACGCAGTCTGGAGACGTATATCAAGCAGCAGGAGGAGTCATTAATTTAAAAATGTAAATGGATTGACAGGCATATTCCATACAAAGACATGGGAATGTGCCTGGACGCATTCCCATCTACTGATGAAGGTGGAAAATGAAAATGTCCGGCAATTCTATTTGGCCTAGTGCGTGAAATCTGCCTGGAGCACACGCCAACTGGAGTGGCGGATCAACAGCTTTTTCTATGAGCGCCTGTTATCCAGCCGGGCTGAGGAAGGCGTTGCGTCAGAAGTTCAAAAGCTGGAGCTTGGAAAAACGCCGGAGGATATGATTCGTGATCCTTATCTTTCAACGGAGGAAGAGCCGCGGAAAGAGTTGCGGCGAGAATATGAAGCCTTGGGCAGCGGCATGATCCGTCCGGACTCATTTCAGACCAATTCCTATCTTTCGAAAAGTTTTCAGCATGGCTTGGATGTGCGCCCCTTAAAATATTTGGCTGCTTTTGCATAATATACGAAACAGAAGGAAGAAGAACCGCTCATGGAGTGGAAAAAGAGAGGATAGCACAGCTGCAGCTTCCCGAGCCGGCTGACGGCGACCCACACCCAGGCTGATTTCAGACGGGCGGGGCATTCATGCCGGATATAAGGAAATTTGTCCCGTCGGCCTGTTTGTAAGTAAGGCTATGAGTGAATTGCGGCGCTGTGGGTGCGGAATTGTAGGCTTTGATACGGGGCTTTCGGCTATGGAATGGGCAGGCAAAATAAATGCTATCCGTGAGTTGGTCACAGAAGCCATAAATACTGGGGTGACCCTCGTATGAGAACCCCCAAGTATTACCTTTATCTGATCTGCAGAGGAACGGCGAGGTAAATTTTTGATGAAACAGAATTTTCAAGCGGAGATGGAAGCGATAATATCCAAACATCAAAATGCGGATGAAATTCCAACATTGTTTCTGCATAGCTGTTGTGCTCCGTGCAGCAGTTATGTGCTGGAATGTCTGTCCAGATATTTTAGAATCACTGTGTTCTACTATAATCCCAATATCTATCCCGATGAGGAGTACTATAAGAGAGTAAAAGAACAAAAGCAGTTTATCGAGCACTTTCCTGCAAAGAATCCAATCTGCTTTGTGGAAGGAGACTTTGATAAAGAACGTTTTTATGAAATGGCGAAAGGGCTGGAAGATGCACCGGAAGGCGGAGAGCGTTGCCTTCACTGTTATGAATTGCGTTTACGGGAAGCAGCCATATATGCCAAAGAGCAAGGAGTGGATTATTTTACCACAACGCTTTCCATCAGCCCGTTAAAAAATGCAGATAAACTGAATGAAATTGGATTGGCACTGGCTGAGGAATACGGTGTAAAATATCTGGTCTCGGATTTCAAAAAGAAAAATGGATATAAACGATCTGTGGAATTGTCCCGTGAATACGGAATGTACCGTCAGAATTATTGCGGATGCGTGTTTTCCAGGCGCCAAAGGGAGACAAAAGAACAATGACCTTACAACAACTGAAATATATCATTGCCATTACCGAGTGCGGCTCTATTACCGCTGCGGCACAAAAGCTACTTGTGGCACAGCCGAGTCTCTCTAAATCGGTTTCCGAGCTTGAAAAAGAAATGGGTATCACCATATTCTATCGCAATAACCGTGGTGTGTATCTGTCGGATGAAGGCTCAAAATTTCTCTCGTATGCCAGACAGGTTATAGAGCAGGCGGAGCTTTTGGAACAGCAATATAAAGAGAAAGAAACGATCCGCCGCGTGTTTTCCATATCGGCACAGCATTATGCTTTTGTGGTCAATGCCTTTGTCGCATTGGTCAAGGAATACGGGGAAAATAAGTATGCGTTTACCTTGCGGGAATCAAGGACTCACGACATCATAGAAGATGTGCGAACCTCCCGCAGCGAACTTGGCGTTCTGTTTCTGAGCAATTTCAACCGTAAGGTCATTCTGCGTATCATTCAGAATGCCGATCTAAAATTTACATTGCTGGTTACCGCCACGCCTCATGTGTTTGTCAGCCGTGAAAATCCTCTTGCGAAAAGAAAGAGCGTCACTCTTGAAGATTTGAAGGAATTTCCGAGACTTACCTACGAGCAGGGGATCAATAACTCCTTCTACTATTCAGAGGAGCTGCACAGCACAGAGGAAAGCCCGAAAAACATCGTTGTGACCGACCGTGCAACATTGTTTAATCTTCTCATCGGCCTTGACGGGTACACCATCTCCTCCGGTATTTTAAGCAGCGACCTTAACGGAACAAACATTGTGGCGATCCCGCTTGAAAGCGATGAAACGATGGAAATAGGATACATAGCGCCGACCGACAGACCGCTCGGCCCGGTCAGCGAACGGTATCTTGAACATCTGAAAAAATATATTGCGGAATACCAGCCATAGCTTTT
The DNA here is from genome assembly GCA_900549825.1 of uncultured Oscillospiraceae bacterium. GTDB lineage: Bacteria > Bacillota > Clostridia > Oscillospirales > Acutalibacteraceae > Fimivicinus. The sequence continues at coordinate 41,623 of URQB01000017.1, forward strand.
TGCCATGGCAGAGCATTGAAAACAAGTATTAATACATATCAACCTTCTTGTGCTATACTGGATGCAGTAAGCATAGGAAGGCTTTTTATTTGTTTCAATATTAGGAGATATCGTTATGCGTACTTCTATTATCGGTTATCCAAGAGTCGGTTCTTTGAGAGAGCTCAAGTTTGCAACGGAAAAATATTTCAGAAAAGAAATTTTAGTCAATGAACTTCAAAACACGGCAAAAGAAATCAGGAAAGGGCAATGGCTGATCCAAAAGAATTCAGGCTTGGATTTTATTCCATCCAACGACTTTTCATTTTATGATAACATGCTGGACACAGCGGTATTGCTCAATATTATCCCAAGTCGCTATGCTTCGTTGGAGCTGTCACCTCTCGATACATATTTTGCAATGGCACGTGGCTATCAGGGCGAAGCCGGAGATGTAAAAGCTCTTGCTATGAAAAAATGGTTCAACACCAACTATCACTATATAGTGCCTGAAATTGACGACAGCATCGAGATTGAATTGGTTGGTACAAAGCCTTTTGACGAATTCGAGGAAGCAAAGGCAATCGGCATTGATACCAAGCCCGTTGTGATCGGTGCTTTTACTCTTTTGAAGCTGCTCAGATATGTGGGAAGCAAAACAGCCGAGGATTATACCGAAGCTGTAGTCGATGCATATTCCGACCTGCTTTCAAGATTTAACGAGCTTGGTGCAGAGTGGGTGCAGTTTGACGAGCCGTATTTGGTATATGATTTAACTGAAAAGGATCTTGCGCTTTTCGAAAAACTATACAACGGAATTCTTTCCTCAAAAAAAGAAGTGAAAGTATTGCTTCAAACTTATTTCGGAGATATTCGTGATTGTTATAATCATATCTGCTCCCTTGATTTTGACGGCATCGGGCTGGACTTTCTTGAAGGCAAAAAAACGCTTGAGCTTGTAGAGAATAACGGTTTTGCCAACGGGAAAACCCTCTTTGCAGGCATTGTGAATGGCAAAAACATTTGGAAGAATAATTATAAAAATACGCTTGCTGTACTCGATGGGCTGAAAGCCAAAGGAATTGAAACGGTGATCAGCACTTCCTGCTCGCTTCTTCATGTTCCTTATACACTGAAGAACGAGACAAAGCTTCCGAATAAGTACACTGAACATTTTGCCTTTGCAGAGGAAAAGCTTGCGGAGCTTGCCGAATTAAAGGTTTTATCGGAAGGTGATGATTCCGAAGAATCTGCTTTGCAGGCAAACGCTGCACTTTTTGAAAACAGACCCGACTGTAACGATCCGACTGTTAGGGAAAGAGTGGCGAAAATCAACGCCAGCGATTTTACGAGACTTCCCGAATTTTTTGTCAGAGAAAAAATTCAGAAAAAAGAATTTAATCTGCCTGCTTTCCCGACAACAACGATCGGCTCTTTCCCGCAGACGGCTGATGTAAAAGCAAACCGTACCGCTTTTAGAAAGGGCGATATGACACAAGACGAGTATGTGGCGTTCAACCGCAAAAAGATTGCCGCATGTGTAAACTTGCAGGAAGAAATCGGGCTTGATGTATTGGTTCACGGAGAGTTTGAAAGAAACGATATGGTGGAATATTTCGGAGAGCAGTTAAACGGATATCTGTTTACCGAAAAAGCATGGGTGCAGTCTTACGGTACACGTTGTGTGAAACCGCCTTTTATTTGGGGTGATGTTTCCAGAAGCAAGCCGATGACGGTGGCGTGGTCGGTATATGCGCAGAGTCTTACCGATAAACCGATGAAGGGTATGCTGACAGGCCCCGTAACGATCTTAAACTGGTCTTTTCCCCGTGAGGATATATCCATGAAAGAAAGCACTTATCAGATCGCATTCGCGATCCGTGATGAGGTGCTTGATCTGGAAGCAAACGGTATCCGTGTTATTCAGATAGATGAAGCTGCCCTCCGTGAAAAGCTCCCCTTGAGAAAAAGCGACTGGTACAGCGAATATCTGGATTGGGCGATTCCGGCATTCCGTCTTGTTCACAGTGGAGTAAAACCGGAAACACAGATTCACACACATATGTGCTACAGCGAATTTACCGATATTCTCAAGGCGATTGATGATATGGACGCCGATGTGATCACCTTTGAAGCTTCCCGTTCCGATTTGCTGATATTGGATTCGTTAAAGGAAAACAATTTCAAAACAGAAGTAGGCCCCGGCGTTTACGACATTCACTCTCCCAGAGTGCCGTCTGTAGAGGAGATAAAATCCGCACTGGATAAAATGCTCGAAAAAATCAATCCTGAAAAGCTGTGGGTAAATCCCGACTGTGGTCTGAAAACGAGAGGAGTTGCCGAAACTACCGCAAGCCTTAAGAATCTTGTGGCAGCAGCAAAAGGATTAAGAGATGAAAACAACTGAACTTTTTAAGAAAAAGACAGTATTATCCTATGAGGTGTTTCCACCCAAGCCAACCTCTTCGGTTAATACGATTTATGATACCCTTGATGCATTGAAAGGGCTGTCTCCTGATTTTATCAGCGTGACTTATGGTGCAGGCGGCGGTAAGAATAATAACGAGACCTTTCAAATTGCCTCGGCAATCAAGGGTTATGGTATTGAAAGTGTTGCACATCTGCCGTGTATCGGATTAACAAAAGAAGATGTATCCGCTAAACTGAAAGAACTTGAAAAAATCGGCGTAGAGAACATTTTGGCTTTGCGTGGAGATCTTCCAAGTGATGGCTGCATACAGGGTGATTTTCGATATGCTTCCGATTTGATTGCTTTTATTAAATCGCAGGGAGATTTCAATATGATAGCTGCTTGCTATCCCGAAGGACATATGGAAGCGAAAAGCAAGGTAGAGGACATTCAAAATCTAAAACGCAAGGTCGATGCCGGAGCAGACCATCTGATCACACAGCTTTTTTTTGATAATGAATATTTTTATTCCTTTGCGGAACGCTGTCAGCTTGCAGGTATCAATGTTCCCATCGAAGCAGGAATAATGCCGGTAACCAATAAAAAACAGATAGACAGAATGGCTTCTCTTTGCGGAGCGACCGTTCCGAAGAAATTTGTTGCAATGATGGAGCGCTATGAAAATAATCTGATTGCGATGCGGGATGCAGGTATTGCATATGCGGTAGATCAGATCGTTGATTTGATCGCACAGGGAGTTGACGGAATCCATCTGTATACAATGAATCATCCGTATATTGCCCGAAAAATTCACGAAGCTATACATAACTTAATATAAATGCTTATCGCGAACACCCTGCAAGGCTGTATGTCTTGCAGGGCGTTTCTGCCTATCCATTATGAGGGCTTATAGGAAGAGTTCCGTCTATCAATTCAATAAAAAATAGCCGCAAGATGGCTGAACATTGGAACAGCAGGGATCTCTCAGA
>URQB01000018.1 GCA_900549825.1 uncultured Oscillospiraceae bacterium
GGCCGAACGGAAAAGGAAGGGCCCGCGCGGCCTGAGCGCGTTCCAATTTCTTCTTCCGTTGTCAGGGCAATCAAAAAAGGCAAGCGTAACTCAGAAATGTTACGAAATTGTTCTGACGCAACGATATCCCTTTTTCGACAGGCTGACAATCGGGTCTGGTGTACCCACCCGTTCTGGTTTAGAATCAGATCATATGATAAAGACGTTTTTAAAATGGAGGGTTCTCATGCTTCTTTCCTTTGGCTACGACAAAACAACCTTACACTATGATGTTCCGGACGAAAATCTCCTCGGCGTCCTGATGCCGAATGAAACATCCGCCGCCTTAACCGGCGAAGCGGAGGTCGAACGCGCGCTGCAGAGTCCCATCGGCACGCCGCGCCTGAAGGACATCGTGCACCCGGGGGAGAAAATCGCCATCGTGACGAGCGACATCACCCGCCCGATGCCCACCTATGCCGTCCTTCCGCATGTGGCGGATGAACTGGCGCTGGCAGGCGTGCGGGACGAGGATGTCTGCGTCGTATTTGCGCTGGGCATCCACCGCGAGATGACGCCGGAGGAAATGAAAAAGGCGGTGGGGGAGGAGTTGTACAACCGTTTCACCTGCCTGAACGCAAGCCGGAATTACACGCATCTCGGCGTATCGAAAAACGGCACGCCGGTCGATATTTTCACGCCCGTCGCACAGGCTGACCGCATCATTTGCCTGGGAAATATCGAATACCACTATTTCGCAGGCTACAGCGGCGGCTCCAAGGCGATCATGCCCGGCGTGTCCACGCATGACGCGATCCAGGCTAACCACAAGCGTATGGTGGACGAACGCGCGCACGCGGGCAATCTTGATACCAATCCCGTGCGTATCGATATCGACGAGGTCGGCTCCTTCGTCCACATCGACTTCATCGTCAACGTCGTGCTCGATGAGCACAAAAAAATCCGCCACTGCGTCGCGGGCCATTATATCGAGGCGCATCGCGCCGGCTGCCGTCTGCTCGATCAAATGTATCAGGTGGAGATTCCTGCAAAGGCTGATATCGTGATCACCTCGCCCGGCGGCTTCCCGAAGGATTTAAACCTCTATCAGGCGCAGAAGGCGCTGGATAACGCAAAGCACGCCGTGCGTAAGGGCGGCGTGATTGTCTGGCTCGCCGCGGCAGGGGAGGGATTGGGAGAAGCCACCTTTGAAAAATGGATGCTGGGCCATGAGAAGAGCCATGACATGATCGATCACATCAACCGTGAATTCGAGCTCGGCGGGCATAAGGCGGCGGCGATCGCAATGGTGCTTGAAAATTGCCGCATTCTCTTTGTCAGCAGCCTCGATGCGGATTTTGTGCGCAAAATCCATTTGGAACCCTTTGCTACGCTCGACGAGGCGATGAAAGAAGCCTTCCGCGCGATGGGGAAGGCTGCGAAGGTGCTCGCCATGCCCTACGGCGGCTCGACGCTGCCGGTGTTGTCAGAGATCCGATAACGTCAGATTGCAGATGCTACATGTTGGCAGCGCTTTGCGCAGATCTATGTTTAGAAAGTTCCCGGCGTATTATGTCTGAAATCTAAATATATTGGAGGGTACATATGGCACAGTTTTCCATTGGGGTAATTGTAGACTCTTTCAAAGCGGGCGTCCGCGAGGGCGTCAAAAAGGCGGCACAGCTCGGTGCGCAGGGCATTCAGGTCTATTCCGTGTCCGGTGAAATGGCGCCGGAAAACATGAGCGGGGCGGTCCGGCGGGAATTTCTGGATTTTGTCAAATCCCACGGTCTCGTCATCTCCGCCCTGTGCGGTGATCTGGGCAGCGGCGGCTTCATCAACGCAAAACGCAATGTGGAGAAAATCGAGCGGTCCAAACGGATTCTGGAGCTTGCCAAGGAGTTGGAGACGGATATTGTCACCACGCACATCGGCGTTGTGCCGGACGATCCGCAGCACGACCGCTACAAGGTGATGCAGGAGGCCTGCTTTGCCCTGAGCCAGTATGCGGACGAACTGGACGCGCATTTTGCCATTGAAACCGGGCCGGAGAAGGCGGATACGCTCAGGGGCTTTCTTGACAGCCTCGGCTCCACCGGCGTGGCGGTCAATCTCGACCCTGCGAATCTCGTCATGGTCACGGGGGATGACCCGGTGCAGGCTGTGTATACGCTGAAGGACTATATTGTCCACACGCACGCAAAGGATGGCAAACAGCTTTACTATCGGGCGCCGGAGATCGTCTATGGTATCGAGCGGGATGTGACCGGCCTTGGCGAATCGTTCCTGGAGGTGCCGCTGGGAGAGGGAAACGTGAATTTCCCAGCCTATCTCAGAGCACTCCATGAGATTGGCTATCGCGGCTTTTTGACCATTGAGCGAGAGGTAGGAGATGATCCGGCGGCAGATGTCGCCAAAGCGGTCGTTTTTTTACGGCAGCAGATCGCGGCATTGTGAGAACAGCGTTTGCAGGAAAGGACGGGTTGTTTTTATGGCGGAGAAAATCAAGGTTGGCGTGATCGGCACCGGCGGCATCAGCAACGAGCACATCCGGGCCTATCTCAGGAATGAAAATGTAGAGCTCTATGCGCTGTTCGATATCAAAGAAGAGCGTGTCAAAAGCATGGCGCAAAAATATGGCGTGCCGGCGGAGCGCGCGTTTACGGACATGGCGGATTTGCTCGCCCTACCGGAGATTGATGCGGTGAGCGTATGCACGTGGAACAGTGCGCATGCGCCCTGCACGATCGCTGCGCTGAAGGCGGGCAAGCACGTGCTGTGCGAGAAGCCGATGGCGCTCAATGCGAAAGAAGCCCTCGAAATGCAGCAGACCGCCGAGCGGGCGGGGAAGCTGTTGCAGATCGGCTTTGTGCGCCGCTTTGGAAACGACTGTGCAACCGTGAAGGATTTCATCGACGCAGGCGATTTTGGGGATCTCTATTACGCGAAGGCGACTTATCTGCGCCGCAACGGCTGCCCGGGCGGCTGGTTCGGCGATCAATCGCGCTCCGGCGGCGGCCCGCTGATCGATCTGGGCGTGCATGTCATCGATCTCGTGCGCTTCCTCATGGGGAACCCGAAGCCCGTCTCCGTCTATGGGGCCACCTTTCAGAAGCTCTTCAACCGCCCGCAGATCAAAAAGCAGGGCGGCTATGCGGCGGCAGATCAATCTGATCACGACCTCTTCAATGTGGAGGATCTTGCTACCGCCATGATCCGCTTTGATAACGGTGCGGTGCTGCAGGTGGAGGCGGCTTTCAGCCTGAATACGGAGAAGGATTCCGGCGAAATCGAGCTGTTCGGCACGAAGGCGGGCGCGAAGCTCGACCCGCAGGTGCATCTCTATTCCGAGATGAACGGCTACCTTGTCAACGTCGGCTTCGACAATGACACATCTTTAAGCTTCGACGGCCTGTTTGCAAACGAGATCGACCACTTCGTCGACTGCGTGCGCGGGCAGGCGGAGTGCATCGCGCCCGCGGCGGATGGCGTAACCCTCATGCGCATTCTCGACGCAATCTATGAATCCGGTCGAACGGGACATGAGGTGGTGCTGGACTGAACCGTCTTTCGTTTCTTTTTTGCCTCGGCATCAAACAGGATTTGGATTTGACAATTGTATGAGAAGTGTGATATCATTCATAAAAAAGTCTGCTTTTCTGGAGAATTTATGTGCATTTACATAATTTGAAAAGCGGAATACCTCAACAAAAGGAGAGAATCGCATGAAACAGCATCGCACCAGATCGGATTCCTTTGGCCCGCGTGATAAAATAGGCTATATGATGGGGGATTTCGGCTGCAATATGTCATTCCAGCTCGTCAGCTCCTACGCCATGATCTATTTTACGCAGGGTATGGGCCTTTCGCTCGGCTCGTGGGCGGTCATCGTGGTCCTGGCCAAGATTTTCGATGCCATCAACGACCCGATCATCGGCGCGCTGGTGGACCGGCGCAAGCCCTCCAAAAACGGCAAATTCAGGCCCTGGATTTTCTACAGCGCCTTTGCCATCCTGCTGACCACGACGCTGTTTTTCATCGATATCCGTGCATTGTCCTATGGCCTGCGGTTTGCCTACTGCCTGGTGATGTACTGCCTCTGGTCCATCGCGTATACGGCGGCGAACGTCCCCTATGGCTCGCTCAATGCCGTACTGACGGACGATATCGCACAGCGGGCGTCACTTTCATCGCTGCGCAGCATCGGCGCGGGGCTTGCGGTGCTGCCGATCATGCTGCTCATGCCCAAGCTCATTTACGGGGAGAAGGATGCTGTCACCGGCATTTCCCCGATTCTGCCCGAGCGGTTTGTCTGGATTGCTCTGGTCGCGGGGCTGATCGGGCTTGTAGGCTTTATGCTCCTGTATTTCCTGACGCATGAGCGCATCGTCTCTACGGAGAAAGAGCAGGCAAAATATGAATTCAAAACGGCGCTTAAGGCATTTGCAAAAAACCGCCCCGCGATCGGCATGTGCCTTGCGTCCTTTGCCCAGCTTGCCTGCTTCATGACGATCATGACGATGTTCCAGTATGTCTTCCAGGTCTATTTTAAAAACACGGATATGATCATCCTGGGCAGCATTGTCACATCCCTGCCGATGGTTGTTTTTATTCCGTTTGTCTCAAAGCTCACCAAGCGGTTTGGCAAAAAAGAGATGTCCGTCTGGCCGATGCTCGGCGCGATCGCGATCCTGCTGGTGATGCTCTTCGTCGATTTCCCGAGGAATGAAACGGGCGGCTGGATCTATCTTGTGCTCATGGGGCTTGCCAATGGTTGCACAGGGCTCTTTACGCTTGCGACCTGGTCGTTTGTCGCGGATGCGGTGGATTATCAGGAGCTGCAGACCGGCCGCCGCGAGGAGGGGACGGTCTACGCCATCTATTCCTTTGTGCGCAAGGTAGCCCAGGCGGTCTGCCAGGGGATGATGGCTCTGCTGCTCGCGGCCGTTGGCTTCGATACGGAGAATGTGGTCGCTACGACCGACCAGGCGGCGCATAATGTGATGCGCCTGTCGATTTGGCTGCCGCTGGTGGGGGCGGTGCTCATGTTCCTTGCACTGATGTTTGTTTACAATCTGGATCAGAAGAAAACCATTGAGATGTCAGAGCGGCTCAGGGGCATACACCATGGCGAAATGGATGCCGAATCGCTCGAGAAGCTCTAATAAAGCCTATCTCGAAGCCGGCGCAATGATTCAGAACAGAAGGAGAAGCAAATCATGAGAACGATCCTGCCGCTCAATGAGAGCTGGAGTTTTGAAAAACAGGGGCAAACGGCCCAGGTGAACCTCCCGCACTGCTGGAACGCTGTGGACGGGCAGGAGGGGGCGGACTATTACCGCGGGGAGTGCACGTACTCGCGGACGCTCCCGGAGACGGAGGGGATCACCTTCCTGGAGATCGGGGCGGCCAATTCGGTGGCTTCCGTGTCGGTCAACGGGAAAACGATCGGAACGCATAAGGGCGGCTATTCCCTCTTTCGGTTCGATTTGACCCCGTATTTGAATGCAGGCGGACCGAACAGCGTCCGAATCGCTGTGGACAACAGCGATTTTGAGGATGTGTATCCAAGCAACGCGGATTTCACCTTTTACGGTGGAATTTATCGCGATGTCAACCTGATTACCGGGCTGGATGAATGCCATTTCAGCCTGAAGGAAGGGCTTTGCGGCGTGTATGCGGAGGCTTCTATCCGGGGGAAGACCGGTGTTTTGCGCATCGAGCCGCATCTCAATGGGGACACGAGGGGGATCAGGGCCGTTTATACCGTGCTCAGCCGGGAGGGCGAACCCGTTGCGCAGATGGAGGCGCAGGCCAATGCGGAGGTCACAATGGAGCTTGAGAATCCCATTCTGTGGAACGGGCTTACAAATCCATATCTCTACACCGTGCGCGCCTCTTTGTTCCGCGGCGATACAGAGATCGACGCCGTGCAGACCCGCGTTGGCTTCCGTACCATCTCCTTTGACAGCGAGAAGGGCTGCTTTCTCAACGGGAATCCTATGAAACTGAAAGGTGTTTCCCGGCATCAGGATCGCTACCACATGGGCAATGCGCTCACGGAGAAGGAGCACCGGGAGGATCTTGCCTTCATCCGCGAGGTCGGGGCGAACTCGATCCGCCTGGCGCATTACCAGCAGGATCAGCGGTTTTACGATGCCTGCGATGAGATGGGATTTTTGGTCTGGGCGGAGGTGCCAGTCATCTCCCATTTCGTCGATGCGAAATTTGAAAACGCGAAGCAGCAGCTCACGGAGCTGATCACCCAGAATAAAAACCACCCCTGTATTTATTGCTGGGGCGTTCAGAATGAGATCACCATGAACGGTAAGGCAAAGACCATGGAGCCGGGCATCCGTGCGCTCAATGATCTCGCGCACAGGCTCGACGCCACAAGGCCTACCACCTCCGCGCAGGTGATGATGTGCGGCACATCCTCGCCGATGAACCGGATTACGGACCTGCAGGGCTACAACCTCTATTTCGGCTGGTATATGCAGACCTACCATGCAATCGACCAGTGGCTGGATCAGTTCCACAGTGAATATCCGGAGATCAAGCTCTGCCTCTCTGAATACGGCGCGGAGGGGATTTTGAACTATCAGACCAAAGAGGGGGTACAGGGAGATTACAGCGAAGCATACCAGGCGCGTTTTCATGAGCACTATGCCCGTGCGATTGCCGAACGGGATTGGCTCTGGGGCAGCTATGTGTGGAACATGTTCGATTTCGGCGCTGCCAACCGCGACGAGGGCGGCATGAAGGGGCGCAACAACAAGGGCCTTGTGACAATCGACCGCAAAACCCGAAAGGACAGCTTTTATGTCTACAAGGCTTTCTGGTCGGATGAGCCGTTCGTCCACATCGGCGGGGAGCGGTATGTCGACCGCGTGGTCGGCACAACGGCCGTCCCTGTTTACAGCAACCTTCACGAGGTCACCCTGACTGTGAACGGCGAAAGCGTGACAAAGCCTTGCGACAGAGTCGTCTATTTTGAAGATATCCCAGTGGCGGCGGGCGAGTTTACCGTCACGGCGGAAGCAGGCGGCTGCACGCATTCCATCCGTATCCGCGGCGTAGCGGAAGCGAACCCTGATTACCGGATGCAGGGAGACTCTGGATCTTTTATAAAAAACTGGTTCGTCAATACGGATGGAAAGCGCAACCCCGATTATTTTTCCATTGACGACAGGGCCGGCGCGCTACTCAAGAGCAGGGACGTGCAGTCGCTGATTCAGACATTCCTCGGCTCGCGCAGGGTACCGTCCATTTTGTTTGCAATCGTGAAACCGTTCCGCGTGCGGACGCTGCTCAAGCTTGCAAGGCTGGATGAAGGGATGACGGAGATCGCAGAGCAATACCTGCAAACGATCCATAAATAACCTGCGCCGCGGTCTGCTGGATATCAAGTCGTCTAAAGCTCATCTGCAATTGACGGGATGCAAAACGATCGTTTTGCATCCCGTCTGTTTTTGTTTTTCGGAGCGTAAGTCCGGTACGTCCGTAATTCTGCGCCTCCCTCCATGCGGCGCATTTGGCCGTTTCATCGGGAAAAACCTATTTTGAAAAAACGAAGTGATTTGTTGTAACCAAATCTACCAGCGCATAGATTTGAAACAGAGCATTTTCATAAGAGCGAATCCTGCCGGGCTGCGCAAACATTGTTTAAATCCTGCAAAGCCGCGGATTTCTGCATCCCATTGCAAGAAAGGAATGGTATCCAAATGAAATCGAACAGAATGTTTGCCCTGTTGATGGCCGTGTTGCTTTTGGTTTCCCTGTCCATGCCGGCCTTCGCCGCTGAAACGCCGGTCGAAATCCCGCAGCGCGTCGTATCGGAGGAGGAGCTCCTCGCAGCGGCGCAGCCGCAGGACTCCGTCCCCAAAGACCCGCAGATGGTCAAGGACGGCAATTTGCCCGTATCCATCAACGCCAAAGCAGCTGTCCTCATGGATGCATCCACAAAAAAGGTGCTGATGGCCTATCATGAGCATGATAAGCTACCGCCTGCGAGCGTGACGAAAATCATGACGCTCCTGCTTGTCATGGAAGCGCTCGATGCGGGCAAGATATCCTTAACCGATAAAGTGACCGCCAGTGCTACGGCAGCGGGCAAGGGCGGCTCGCAGATCTGGCTCAAGGAAGGGGAAACGATGACAGTCGACGAGCTTCTGAAGGCCACCGCCGTTGGCTCTGCAAACGATGCCTGCGTCGCTCTGGCGGAGCTTTTGGCGGGCAGCGAGGAAGTGTTTGTCTCCATGTGCAACGAGCGCGCGTCTCAGCTCGGCATGAAGGATACGAATTTTGAAAACTGCACGGGCCTGGACGATTCCGCGCAGAACCATGTGACCTCCGCTTATGATATCGCCCTGATGAGCGCAGAGCTTTTGAAGCATGAGCGCATCCAGAACTACACGACAATCTGGATGGACAGCCTGCGCGGCGGCAAAACGGAGCTGGTCAATACCAATAAGCTGGTACGCTTTTTCAAAGGGACCACCGGCCTGAAAACGGGCACGACTAGCAAGGCGGGCCACTGCCTCTCCGCCACAGCCAAGCGCGACGGCACGCACCTGATCGCCGTCGTCCTCGGCAGTGATACGGGCGCGCTGCGCTTCGAGGCTGCGAAGGCCATGCTCAACTGGGGCTTTGCGAACTGGGCGGTCGTTACCCCGAAGGTAGATGCTTCCGCCATTGCGGATGTAACGATCCTGCACGGCCTGCAAAATACCGTTAAGCCCATCGTCCCGGCGGCGCAGCCGGTGCTGATCCCCAAGGGGAAGGAGGCGGAAATCACCCAGAAGGTGGAGCTTGCCGCGAACGTGGAGGCGCCGGTCGAGAAGGGGCAGGTGCTCGGCACTGTTACGCTGAAGCTCGGGGATGAGGAGCTCGGCAAGTTCAACCTAACGGCGGCCGAGACGGTGGGTAGGCTTACCTTCGGGCAGGCATTTCTGCGCCTGCTGCGCTCTCTGGCGGCCTGAAACCCGAGCCTTGGGCAGAGCTGTGAATTTATTTTGAAAAATTTCGGATGGACTTGCAATCATACGGCCAATCATGTAGAATGAGGTTAAAGAAAAAGTGAGAAGCACCACAAGATGTGGGGGCCAAAGGAAAGGGCAATCTGCAATGAGTATTCGTTTGAACGACAGTTATGCGCAGCATTTCGCGCAGCCGGGGGAATTGGCTGCGATGGCGGCCGAGGTACAGGCCGCGCAGGAGAAGCTGCACAGTGGCACGGGCGCGGGCAGCGACTTTTTGGGCTGGCTGACGCTGCCAACCGATTATGACAAGGAGGAGTTCGGGCGCATCCAGGCTGCTGCAAAGCGCATTCGGGAGGACAGCGACGTGCTGATCGTCATCGGCATCGGCGGTTCCTATCTCGGCGCGCGCGCCGTGCTGGAATTCATCAAATCCCCGCATTACAACCTGCTGGCAAAGGATACGCCGGAAATTTATTTCACCGGCAACAGCATCAGCTCCACCGCACTGAGCGAATTGCTCGCGCTGTGCGAGGGCAAAGAGGTTTCCGTCAATGTCATCTCCAAATCCGGCACGACCACGGAGCCTGCGGTCGCATTCCGCGTGTTCCGCGAGCTGCTGGAGAAAAAATACGGCAAGGAGGGCGCCGCGAAGCGCATCTACGCCACGACCGACCGCGCGCGCGGCACGCTGAAGGAATTTTCCGAAAAGGCCGGATACGAAACTTTTGTTGTGCCGGATGACGTCGGCGGCCGCTATTCCGTGCTCACAGCCGTAGGCCTTCTGCCGATCGCGGTCAGCGGCACGGATATCGAGGCGCTCATGGCGGGCGCACAGGATGCGCAGAAGGCATTGATGGAGCCCGACCTGATGAAAAATGACTGCTACCGCTATGCCGCATGGCGCAACCTGCTTTACCGCAAGGGCAAGAAGATCGAGATGATGGTCAGCTACGAGCCGGCCTATCAGATAATGAATGAATGGTTCAAGCAGCTCTTCGGCGAGAGCGAGGGCAAGGAGGGCAAGGGTATTTTCCCGGCTTCCGCCATCTTCTCGACGGACCTGCACTCCCTGGGCCAGTATATCCAGCAGGGGGAGCGGGAGCTGTTTGAAACGGTGGTCCGTTTTGAGAAGCCGCGCACCGAGCTTACCATTGGTGAAGATGCGGAGAATGTAGACGGCCTGAATTTCCTTGCGGGTAAGACGATGGATTTTGTCAACAGCAAGGCCTTTGAAGGCACGATCCTCGCCCATACGGACGGCGGCGTACCAAATCTCGTTTTGGAAGGGGAGGATATGAGCGAGCACACGCTCGGCTATCTGATCTACTTCCTTGAAAAGGCCTGCGCTGTTTCCGGCTATATCCTTGGCGTTAACCCCTTCGACCAGCCGGGCGTGGAAAGCTACAAAAAGAATATGTTCGCCCTTCTGGGCAAGCCGGGCTATGAAGCACAGCGCGCCGAGCTGGAGGCGCGTCTGAAAAGCCACTGATATTTCGTTGATCGCCGCCATTGGCGGACATTAAATACACAGGAGGAGATTACAATGATATCTCTGATTATTGGGCATAAGGGTTCCGGAAAGACAAAGCACCTCATCCAGATGGTCAATGAGGCTGTGGAAAGCTCCAAAGGCAATGTGGTCTGCGTGGAAAAGGAAACCAAGCTCACTTATGATGTCAACTACCGTGCGCGGCTTGTTGCAACGGATTACTTCGGCGTGGAAGGCTTCGATGCGTTTTATGGCTTTTTGAGCGGCATTTGTGCCGGCGATCATGATATCACCCATGTCATGATCGACGCGACGTTCCGCATCGGCGGGCGCGATTACGAGGCTCTGGCAGATTTCCTGGAGAAGGTGAAAAAACTCTCTGATCTGACGGAGGTGGATTTCGTCTTTACAATTTCTACGGACGAGGCGGATCTGCCCAAGCGTATTTTTGATTTCTGCAAGAAGGCGTAATGTTTCAGCTGTCTGAACGATCAAGCCGCCGCCGGTCAGAAAGTCCGGCGGCGGCTTTCCGGATCAACGAAAAGGGGCGGCAAAGCGCGAAAAAACCTCGCTTTCCTCTGATTTTACCCGAATCAGGCCTTGACAAACGATTTGCAGGGCGATATAATTATCCGTGCGCTATATTTGAGGTGGAGTATGTTGATTGAACTCGAAAACCTGTTTGAAAATGAAGGCGAAAGGCTGCCGATTGATCGGTCCTTTGATTTTTCAGGCGAAGAGCTGAATGGCGTACACCCCTTTGTATCACCCGTCAAGGTAAAAGGCGAAATCCGTAACCGTGCGGGCATCGTTTCCCTGCATGCGCGCGCGGCCTTTTCCTTTCGTGCGCCGTGCGACCGCTGTGCGGCGGAGACGGAGCGGGACATGCTGGTGCCCCTGGAGCATGTGCTGGTAACGCATCTCGATGAGGAGGATACCGGTGAATTCATTGTCGTAGAAGGCATGCGGCTGGATTTGACTGCCCTTGTGCGGGAGGATCTTTTGCTCGCCCTGCCGGCGAAGTTTTTATGCCGGGAGGCTTGCAAAGGCCTTTGTCCGATGTGCGGCAAAAATCTCAACGACGGCTCCTGTAGCTGCAAAAAGCCGATCGATCCACGTTTGGAGGCTTTGCGTCAGCTTTTGGATCAATAATCAGAAAATGTTTTTTACAGCAAGCTTAAGGAGGTGCTGACATGGCGGTACCAAAGAGAAGAGTTTCAAAGGCAAGAAGGGATAAGCGCCGCTCCAATGTCTGGAAGATGGATGCTCCGGAGCTCGTGAAGTGCCCGAACTGCGGTGAGTATAAGCGGCCGCACCGGATTTGCCAGAGCTGCGGCTTCTACAAAGGCAAGGAAATCGTGAAGAAGGACGCGTAAGAGCCCTTTTAAGCGGGTCTTCAGGTCACACGGGAAGAAAGGTAGAGGAGGGTTACCTTCTCTGCTTTTTTCTTTTTTCCGGGCAATGAGAAGATGAGGCAGCTTGACCGCCGTCTGCTTTTCCGGATTGTATGGAGCATTCTATGGATGGGGTGGCTGATGTCCGTGACCATCGCGGCTGTCACGCCGCATTCCGTAGATGGGAGACGGCAAAACGGCCTGTCACTCCAAATTTCTGTTCATCTATTATTGTTGTGGGGGTACGGCGAATGGCTGTAACCATTTCGGCTGTTGAGCCGCATTCCGTCTGCGCACATCGCGGCGTGCGGGCCGGGGAGGTATTGACTCGGATCAACGGCCACGAGATCGTCGATATCCTTGATTATCAGTTTTACGCTACGGAGCGAAAGCTCACCCTGACGCTGTGCGATGCACATGGCAAACAGCGGGAATTGAAAATCAAAAAGGGGCAGTATGAGGATCTCGGGCTTCAGTTTGATACCTATCTGATGGACCGGCAGCGCCACTGTGCGAATAAGTGCATATTCTGCTTTATCGACCAGCTTCCCAGGGGGATGCGAGAGAGCCTTTATTTCAAGGATGACGATTCCCGCCTTTCCTTTCTCTTCGGCAATTATGTGACGCTGACCAATCTCTCCGGGCGCGAGGCGGAGCGCATCATCCAGATGCATATCAGCCCTGTCAATATCTCCGTGCATACCATGAATCCGGAGCTGCGCGTGAAAATGATGAAAAACCCGCGTGCCGGGGAATCGCTTCAGATGATCAAGCGGTTTGCGGATGCGGGGATCCAGATGAATACCCAGCTTGTTTTATGCCCTGGCTTAAACGACGGAGACGAGCTTTTATACAGCCTGACGGAGCTGGGCAAGCTATATCCGGCAGTGCAGAGCATCGCCGCCGTGCCGCTGGGAATGACGAAATACCGCGAAGGGCTAACCGAACTGACGCCCTATACGCGGGAGAGCGCCGCGGCGGTGGTGGACATGATCGAGGATTTTGCCGCCCATTTTCTCTATTTCAAGGGGACGCGCCTTGCCTTTGCCGCGGATGAATTCTACCTCAAGGCAGGGCGGAAGATCCCGCCGCCGGAGGCCTATGAGGATTTTGCGCAGCTGGAAAACGGCATTGGCCTTTGGGCGCTTTTGAAGGATGAATTTGATGCTGCGCTGCGGCTTCTGAACGAAATGGATCTCCCCGTGCGGCCGCGCAGGGTGGCCGTTGCGACAGGGCAGGCAGCTTTTCCCCTGCTGGAGGAACTGGCCGCTGCAGTGCAGGCAAAATGCCCGGCGCTTACCGTGCAGGTTTATGCGGTGCGCAACGATTTCTTTGGAGAATCGATCACCGTGGCAGGCCTCCTGACCGGGAGGGACCTGATCGCCCAGCTGAAGGGGAAGGAACTTGGGGAAGAACTTTTGATCCCTGCTGTGATGCTGCGCCGGGAGGGCGATCTGTTTCTGGATGACCTTACCCCCTCGGATGTGGAAAAGGCGCTCCAGATACCCGTTACGCCCGTCCCGAACGATGGCGGGCAATTGCTGGATGCCATGCTGGGCATGAAAGCCTGGGCGTTGAATGACGGCCGCTCAGAAAGGACTGATTTTTATGGCGAAACCTGTTGTGGCGATTGTGGGGAGGCCGAATGTAGGCAAGTCCACGCTATTCAATAAGCTGGTGGGCAAACGGCTCTCCATCGTCGATGATACGCCGGGCGTGACGCGCGACCGGATTTATGGGGACTGCGAGTGGCTTGGCCACAACCTGCTGCTCGTCGATACGGGCGGCATTGAGCCGCGCGCGGACGATGTGATCTTATCCCAGATGCGCAGGCAGGCGCAGCTGGCAATCGAGAGCGCGGATGTGATCGTGCTGGTGACGGATCTACGCTCCGGCGTGGTAGCGACGGATGCGGAGGTGGCCTCCATGCTGCAGAAGAGCGGCAAGCCGGTTGTACTCTGCGTCAACAAATGTGATTCCATTGGCGCACCGCCGCTCGATTTTTATGAATTTTATAATCTTGGCCTTGGCGACCCGATCGCCGTATCCGCCGCGCACGGCCATGGCACGGGCGACCTGCTTGACGCCGTGCTATCCCATCTGCCGCCCGAGCGGGAAGAGGAGGAGGACGACGACGCGGTCAGGGTTGCAGTGGTCGGCAAGCCCAACGTGGGCAAATCCTCGCTGATTAACGCCATTGCGGGCGAGGAGCGCGTGATTGTTTCCGATATCGCGGGTACCACGCGCGACGCGACGGATACCTTTATCGAAAATCAGCATGGGAAGTTTGTCTTCATCGATACGGCCGGACTCAGACGCAAGAGCCGCGTGGACGACGCGATTGAGAAATACAGCGTTCTGCGCGCGCGCATGGCGGTCGAGCGCGCGCACGTATGCGTGATCATGATCGACGCGCAGGAGGGCTTTACCGAGCAGGATTCCAAGGTGGCGGGCATTGCCCACGAGCAGGGGAAAGCCTGCATCATCGCGGTCAATAAATGGGACGCGGTTGAGAAAGACGGCCGCACGATGGATACCTTCCGCAAGAAGCTGATGCAGGATTTCTCCTTTATGTCTTATGCGCCGATTATTTTTATCTCCGCAAAAACAGGGCAGAGGATTGACCGGCTGTTTGAGCTGATCCGTTATGTAGACGGGCAGAACGCCATGCGCATCTCGACCGGTAAGCTCAACGACGTCCTGGCCGCCGCAACGGCAAGGGTACAGCCGCCTACGGATAAGGGCAGGCGGTTGAAGATCTATTATATGACGCAGGCTTCGACCCGCCCGCCGACTTTTGTCTGCTTTGTCAACCGCAGGGATCTGTTTCACTACAGCTATCAGCGGTATCTTGACAACCAGATTCGCGA
Organism: uncultured Oscillospiraceae bacterium; assembly: GCA_900549825.1. Lineage (GTDB taxonomy): Bacteria > Bacillota > Clostridia > Oscillospirales > Acutalibacteraceae > Fimivicinus. Next base: position 14,714 of record URQB01000018.1, read on the forward strand.
GGTATTCGGCCTGGAGGGTACGCCGACCCGTTTCGTCATCCGGGAGCGGGAGGAGAAAAAATAATATTTTATCTGTCGGACTCTCTGCGATGTTTCATGCGGCAATGGAGCTGCTCGTCAATATGCAAGAAAATAGCATAGAAAGCGCATAACCATTTCCAACGGGATGGGGTTATGCGCTTTTCACATTTGATGAAGGCTCATTGGAATCAGTTGGCCATATCCCGCTCCGCATGGATGATGATTCGCACGAGGATCCGTGCAGCTGCTCTTTATGCTCCTCGTTCATGCGGGTGCAATTCGGCGTTTCCACAAACAGGGCGGAATGATTCCAGATGGTGAATCACTATTTTTTCTCCGGCAAGGTAGCGTTTTAAGGAGAGGGGAGATGCTCCCCTGTTCCCCAATGCTGGCATGCGCTGTGTTAAAATGATGCAGACGATTCTTCACCCGCAGTTAAAAAGCGATAAAGACAGGTTTACCCCACCGTAAATGGGGATTTTGATGGAAATTCCCCGCCCGATCCGCAGGATTTTGCGGTAGGAATCCAGATTTTTATTTTTTATGAGCAAACAATAGAAAAATGCAGAAAATCGAAGGAAACGAGAGGTTTTGGTAGCCCCGTTTTCGTTCATCTGCACTTTCTTGCAGTTTCCGTAAAAAAAATGTTGACAATTGCAGGTTTTCGCACTATATTTGTTACGATTCCTATCATAGGCTGCAAGGGCAGAGAGGGGCTGCATAATTGGAAAATAGTGTGATCATCGATTTGAAAAATATCTCCGTGTCGTTCGACGGCGAGCAGATTCTGAAAAATCTGAATCTCTATATCCGCGATCGGGAGTTCATCACGCTGCTGGGCCCATCCGGCTGTGGGAAGACGACCACGCTGCGGATCATCGGCGGCTTCCTGGAGCCGGATGAGGGTGACGTCGTCTTTGAAGGGAAAAAAATCAATGGTGTGCCGCCTCATAAGAGGCAGGTCAACACCATTTTTCAGCGTTATGCGCTTTTTCCACATCTGGATGTTTATGAAAACATCGCGTTCGGCCTGCGGGTGAAGAAATGGCCGGAGAAAAAGATTCGGGATAAGGTCAACGAAATGCTGGCGCTCGTCAACCTGAAGGGCTTCAAGCGCCGCAAGATCGCATCATTGTCCGGCGGGCAGCAGCAGCGCGTCGCCATCGCGCGGGCGCTTGCCAACGAGCCGCGCGTGCTGCTTTTAGATGAGCCGCTTGGTGCGCTCGATCTCAAACTGCGCAAGGATATGCAGGTGGAGCTGAAAAATATCCAGCAGCGCATGGGCATTACCTTTATCTATGTAACCCACGATCAGGAGGAGGCGCTGTCCATGTCTGACACCGTCGTCGTGATGGACAGCGGCGTCATCCAGCAGATCGGTACGCCGGAGGATATCTACAACGAGCCGAAGAACGCATTCGTGGCGGATTTCATCGGCGAGAGCAATATTTTGGATGGAATCATGCGGGAGGATTATCTCGCAGAGTTTTCCGGGCACCGGTTCCAGTGCCTTGATAAGGGCTTCCAGAAAAATGAGCCGGTAGACGCGGTCGTCCGCCCGGAGGATGTGGATGTCGTCTCCGCGGAAGAGGGGATGTTGTCCGGCACGGTGACGAGCGTCACCTTCAAGGGTGTCCATTTTGAAATGATTGTGGATATCGGCGGCTTCAAATGGATGATCCAATCCACCGACCACCAGTCGGTCGGCAGTGAAATCGGCCTGTCGATCGATCCGGACGCAATCCACATCATGAAAAAGTCCGCCTATTCGGGCGCGTTCGGAGACTACAGCTCCTTCAGCGATGAGATCGAGCATCTATCTGACCCTGAGGAAGAGGAGGCGTAAAGATGGAAAAAAAGCCTTCCCTTTTGCAAAAGCTCGCCTCCGCGCAGTATATCGCCTGGTCTCTGATCTTTATCATCGCGCCGCTGATTCTGGTTGTCTATTATGCGTTTACGGATGCACAGGGCAATTTTACCTTTGTCAACATCCAGCAGCTGAGTGGCTACGGCAGCATCTTCCTGCGCTCTATTGGCTACGGATTGGAAGCGACGGTCATCTGCCTGTTGCTTTCTTATCCGTTTGCCTATATCCTTTCCCAGTCCGGAGTGAAGCGGCAAAGCACGATGATCCTGCTCGTCATGCTGCCGATGTGGATGAATTTCCTGCTGCGGACCTATTCCTGGATGACGATTCTGGAGGATACGGGGCTGATCAATACCTTTCTCGGCTTCTTCGGCATCGGCCCGCTGCATATGATCAATACGGGCGGTGCGGTGATCCTGGGCATGGTCTATAATTTCATCCCATATATGATCCTGCCGCTGTATTCCGTGATGTCCAAGCTCGATAAGAGCATGGTGGAGGCGGCGCAGGATCTGGGCGCGAACCGGGCGGCCGTCGTCCGCAAGGTGATTTTTCCGCTGAGTATGCCGGGCGTGGTCTCCGGGATCACGATGGTGTTCGTCCCGTGCGTGAGCACATTCTATATTTCCCAGAAGCTCGGCGGCGGTACCTTTTCACTCATCGGCGATATCATCGAGATGCAGTTCCAGACGGCGTACAACTACAATCTGGGCGCGGCTCTGTCGCTCGTGCTGATGGTGCTCATCCTTATCTGCATGGCGTTCATGAACCGGTTCGCCGATCAGGATTCGGGCGCAATGGTGATTTGAAAAAAGGCCGGACGGCCTTTTTTCAAACGGGAATGTTGTTCCGCTGTAAAGGCTTGGATGTACCGGCCTGGGGGCGGGCATACTTCTCGATTCCGAGGAAGGGGTGACCATTTGTATGAAAACCGTATCAAAAGTTTATCTTGCGCTCATCTTCCTGTTTCTATATGCGCCGATTTTCGTGCTGATCTTTTTCTCTTTCAACGCAACCAACAGCACGAGCCTGTTCGCCGGCTTTTCCCTCAGGTGGTATGAGTCGCTCTTTCAGGATAAGGCAACGCTTCAGGCGCTGTATAACAGCCTGATCCTGGCGGTGGTTTCTTCGCTTGCAGCCACCGTGCTCGGCACGGCTGCCGCTGTCGGTATTGATACGATGCGCAATAAGTGGCTGAAATCCAGTGTGCTGTCCGTCACCAATATCCCAATGATGAATCCGGAGATCGTCACGGGTATTTCCATGATGCTCCTGTTCGTCTTTGCGGGTAAGCTACTGGGTGTGCGGGATGTGCTGGGCTTCTGGACGCTGCTGTTTGCGCATATCACGTTCAACCTGCCGTATGTCATCCTGTCGATCCTCCCAAAGCTCCGGCAGATGGATCCGCATCTCTCCGAGGCGGCGCAGGATCTGGGCTGCACGCCGGCGCGCTCCTTTTTCAAGGTCGTTCTGCCCGGCATCATGCCCGGCATCGTCACGGGGCTCGTTATGTCCTTTACGATGTCGCTCGACGATTTCATCATCAGCTATTTTACCAACGGCCCGTCCTTCCAGACGCTGCCCGTAAGGATCTACTCGATGACGAAACGCCGCGTCACGCCGGATATCTACGCGCTGTTTACTCTGGTTTTTGTCGCTATTCTCGTGCTGCTGATCCTGTATAATATCGCGCAGACACAGGGCGAGAAGCACATGAATAAAAAAATAGCTGTAAAGGAGATTGAAAATTGAAAAGAATTTTGGCTATCCTGTTCGCTGTGCTCTTGGTATGTACGATGGCAGTTCCCGCCTTTGCGGTGGAATCGTCCGGTCTGGCCGGCACGACGATCAACGTATTTAACTGGGGCGAGTACATTTCCGACGGCTCTGAGGGCTCAATGGATGTTAACGCCGAATTTACCAAACGCACCGGTATCAAGGTTAATTACAACAATTATGATACCAACGAGAATATGTACGCGAAGCTCAAAAACGACGGTGTGAGCTACGATATCATCATTCCTTCGGACTATATGATCCAGCGACTGATTGCCGAGGATATGCTGCAGAAGATCGATTTTTCCAACATTCCGAATTACAAGTATATCGACGCAAAATATAAGGGCCTCTATTTTGACCCGAACGACGCATATTCCGTGCCCTACAATGTTGGCTTGGTCGGCCTGATTTATAATACCAAGATGGTTAAAGAGGCTCCCACAAGCTGGAATGTGATGTGGGATGAGCAGTACAAGGGTAAAATCCTGATGTTCGACAACCCGCGCGACGCGTTCGGCATTGCACAGAAGCTGCTGGGCCAATCCTTCAACACGACGGATGAGGCCGAGTGGAAGGCCGCCGCGGAGAAGCTCAAGGCGCAGAAGCCCATTCTTCAGGGCTATGTTATGGATGATATCTTCCGTAAGATGGAAAACGGGGAGGCCGCCATCGCGCCGTATTACGCGGGCGACTTTATCACGATGCACGATAACAACCCCGATCTTGCGTTTGTCTATCCGCAGGAGGGCGTCAATATCTTTGTCGACTCCATCTGCATCCCGAAGAATGCGAAAAACAAGGCGGCGGCGGAAGCTTATATCAACTTCCTGCTTGATCCGGATGTCGCGGTGGAGAATGCGAATTACCTTGGCTATGCTACCCCGAATACTGCGGTGCTCGCCCATGAGGACTATGCGCTCAAGGGCAACGAATATCTCTACCCGGCAGAGGATCAAACACCTAAGACAGAGTATTTCTATAACTTGCCCCAGAAAACGCTGACCCTGATGACCGACCTTTGGAGCGAGCTGAAGGCCAGCCAGAATATCGAAGCTGGAGAAGAGCGGAAAACAGACGATACTTGGCTCTACGTTGGCATTGGCGCCGTCGTGGTCATTGCGGCTGCAGTGATCGTATATAAGGTGATAAGGAAAAAGAAACGCGACTTTGCGGACGCAGAAGACTGATCCAAGAATCGCAGGAACAAGGAGAGGAATTTAAGAATGGTAGCGCAGCTTCGCAAACCGCAGGCGGGAGACACCACCGCCGTCATGAAAACGTCCATGGGGGAGATCAAAATCCTCCTTTTCCCGGACGCCGCGCCGAAGGCGGTCGAGAATTTTACCACGCATGCGAAAAACGGCTATTATGACGGGCTGATCTTCCACCGCGTCATCCCGGATTTTATGATCCAGGGCGGCGACCCGACAGGCACCGGCACGGGCGGAGAGAGCATCTGGGGCCGCCCCTTCGAGGATGAATTCAGCTCGGAATACCACAATCTGCGCGGCGCGCTCTCGATGGCGAACGCAGGCCCTGGCACCAACGGCAGTCAGTTTTTCATCGTGCAGGCGCCCTCTGTCAGCGACGACCTGCTCGCCCAGATGGAGACGCTCGGTGAGAGCGCCTTCCCGGCGTGGGCCGTGTCGGCCTATCGCACCAAGGGCGGCACGCCGTGGCTTGATTTCCGCCACACGGTCTTCGGCCAGGTCTATGAGGGCATGGAAGCAGTCGATGCGATCGCGAATGTCCCCTGCGGCAGGAACGATAAGCCGGCAGAGGATGTTGTGATCGAATCGGTCACAATTGAAGAGATGTAAGAAAAAGAGCGCTGGGGAGCGATTTCCCGGCGCTCGAATTTTTCATAAATAACAAACGTTTCGGCAAGGCTTGCTTTTTTGCCTGGAAGACGGTAGGATAAAGATGAAATGAGGAAGGAGGTCTTCATATGCCCAACAGCTTTGAACGGATCTATGCTGTCGTACGGCAGATTCCATATGGAAAGGTCGCGACCTATGGGCAAATCGCCGCGCTCGCAGGCAATCCTCGCTGGTCGCGTGTGGTCGGTTATGCGCTGCATGTTAATCCGGACCCGGCGCACATTCCGTGCTTTCGTGTGGTCAACCGGTTCGGCGAGGTTTCAAGCGCCTTTGCCTTCGGCGGGGAAAACGAGCAGATCGCATTGCTCAAACGGGAAGGCGTGTGTTTCCTGCCGGACGGACGGGTAGATCTTAAGCATTTCTGCTGGGATGGTGAAAGGACCGCGAATAATGAATCAACTGCAGGGAGGATTTTGGTATGAAAGACTTTTTTGACCTGATCGCACGGCGCGAGAGCTGCCGCAAGTATGATCCGCAAAGAAAGGTAGAGACGGAACAGCTCGTCAAATGCATCGAGGCGGCGCGCATCGCACCTTCCGCCTGCAACAGCCAGCCGTGGAGCTTTGTCGTTGTCAACAGCCCAACTGTGTCCCCGCAGGTTGCAAAGTGCGTGCAGGGGATGGGGATGAACCGGTTTACCGACGATTGCCCGGCCTTCATCGTTGTCGCTGAGGAAAAGGCGAATCTGACAGCAAAAATCAGCGGTGCATTTAAGGATCAGCAGTTTGCGCAGATCGATATCGGGCTTGCCACGGCACAGATCTGCCTCGCCGCCGTGGAGCAGGGGCTTTCCACCTGCATCATGGGCTGGCTGGATGAGAAAAAGCTGAAAGCACTGCTCGATATTCCGCAATCGAAGCGGATTCGGCTGGTGCTGAGCGTGGGCTATGCCGCAGACGGTCGCCTGCGCGAGAAAAAGCGCAAAAAACTTGACGCAATTATGCGGATTGTCGATTAATTCGCCCGATTTGCGCCGGTGGGAAGTGTTACCAGGCGTTTTCGGCGGCTCCTTTGCTTGACGGGTCATGTGCCGATTTGGTATAATGATCCCGATTCTATTCGGTATTCCATTCAGCAAAAGGGCCGGGGGCGGTTCCCGGCATCACGTGAAAAGGAGAAAACCAATGGACAAAAAGAAAACCAAGATCATTGTGATCGTGGCGGCTGTGTGTGTGGTGATCGCCGTCGCTGTGGGTATCGTGTTCGCAGTGCGCGGCTCAAAGGAGCCGGAGACGACGGCTCCGGTCAGCAACAGCGTTGGAGCAGACGTGCCCGCGCCAACAGAATCCGTCGGCGAGGTTTCAACAGATGAGCCGTCCACCTCGGAGGAGGGCACGGAACCTTCCACGCAGGAGGAGGCGACGGTTGCCAAAACGACAACCACTGTGCCGCGCGTCGCCTCTCCCACAAAGAAGCCTACCCCCACAGAGCCCTCCCCCACCAAGGCAACCGGGCCGGTCACCAATGGTGAAAACCCATTTGTGGAGTATGACGAAAACGGCAATCCCGTCCCGATCGGTGCGACGGATTTCCGCCGTAGCCTCGGCTACTGTGAAGCATATGATAAGATGGCCCCCTATGCCGCGATGGATTTCGATACGGTGCGCATCAAATTCCGCTATAACAACCTTGACTGGATGGTTCAGATGTGGAAGGGGCAGTACGGCCCCTCGATCGGCTGCGAGATCGGCGTTTACCATAAGCCGACCACACGCATGGTTGAATTTTACGACTGCGCGACAGACGAAAATTCCCTCTGCATGGAAGCGACGCTGTACCGCAAGGGCAAATTCGTTTTCCGCATGCCGTACCGTCTCTACTGGTGGGTCGCAGGGTTTGATCCCGGCATGCTGGATAATGTTGCCGACCGCTCGGAGCTGAATGTGGTCGCCCGGATTACGCTCAAGGATAAGGAGATGTGCACCGCCTTTGCAAACGCCCTGCAGAAGCAGAAGGATGGGCAGGGCCGCACCTTTAAGAATGTTGGCAGCAGCTACAATAAGAACCAGCCGACCGTGACGCCAGTATTTAAGGTTGTTGGAAATGACGTTTACCTTACCTGGTAACAAAATCAAATGGTTATACAAATTGTAGTTGACTTTATGCTGTTTTAGTGGCATAATAGCAAAGTAATACAGTGGCGATTGCCGTTGTAAATAATTAATAGAGAAGGGACTGTTAACCATGAAAAAAGTTCTCAGCGTAGCGCTTGCTCTGGTTCTCTGTCTTGCCATGTGCGTTCCGGCGTTTGCAGCCGATACGCAGGATCCGGTCGATCAGATCGCTGGTGTTCTGGACCGGGCAGGCATTGATCTCAGTGCAATCACGGAGAAACTGTCCAGCCTTGGCAGCTTTGATATCGGCTCCCTGACTGGCGGCGACTTCGACATCAGCGCGATCACGGACGCTCTTGGCAGCCTGAGCGATCTTGATATCGCCAGCCTGAAGGATACGCTCATTGGCGCGCTTGGCAACATTGGCGGCGGCGATTTCGATATCGCTGGTATTCTCAATGGCCTGAAAGACAACGAGCTTGCTCAGCTGATCGCGAAGCTTTATTCCATCGGTACGCCGGAGAAGGAAACAACGACGGAAGCTCCGACCGAGACCGAGCCGGAAGCTCCGACCGAGACCGAGCCTGAGGAAATCCCGGATACCGGCGATTCCGCGATCGGCCTTGCGGTGCTTGGTGTTGTCTCCGTTGCGGCTGCTGCGGCATTTGTCTGCACCCGTAAGAAGGAAGCATAAGCAATCCCCTTGTTCAGCAACTGAAAAACCCCTTCTGATATCAATCGGAAGGGGTTTTTATTGTAAAGCGAGGCGGGAATCCAAAAGAGGATATTACGGACGATTCTGTCAAAGAATTCCGGCTGTATGCAAACAGAATCGAATGGCGCCCTTGGGCAATCCGGCAAATAAAAATTTCAGAATGCCGGGCTTTATTTTTCACATACTTCTTTTTCACAGAATGATCTCCCTGTCAAGCCATTCGCTGCTGTGCATCCTGTTTACCCAGCTGATTTCATAAAAAGGTCACTCTGCTTTCAGGGCACAGGCAATCAACAGCTATTTTGAATTTGGTGAAATCGTCCCTTCTTCGAACGCCGTGCGGAACCATACATCCCGCACGGTGAATGTTTTTCCGCTGAGATAGCCGAGGTGTTCCGCATCTGCCTGGAAATCGAACCGGAGCTTGTAGGAGTATAGGCACTGCTTTTTATACCCGCCGAATTTTTTATTCTGCGCATTGGCTCCGTATTTGCCATCACCGAGCAGGGGATGGCCGATCGAAGCAAAATGCGCGCGAATCTGATGGGTCCGGCCGGTCAGAAGCTCAACCTCGGCGAGCGTCAAACCATTGCGGTACCCAAGCGCACGGTAGCGCGTGCATATGGTTTTCGCGCCGGGGCACGATTGGCTGCGCACATAGACGCGGTTTTTCTTTTCATCCTTAAAGAGATAGCCTTCCAGCATACCCTCCGGCTCTTCCAGCCTGCCGATCAGGATGCAGAGATAATATTTATGCAGCTCCCTATTTTTCATCTTATCGTTCAGTACGCGCAGCGTAGCGGCATTTTTGGCGGCGATGACGATCCCTCCCGTGTTGCGGTCGATCCGGTTGACGAGCGCGGGGGTAAAGGACTGTTCGCGGGAGGGGTCGAATTCTCCTTTTTCATAGAGGTAGCGTTTGATACGTGTGATCAGGGTATCCACATATTCGTGCTCGTCCGGATGGCAGAGAAGGCCCGCCTTTTTGTCGAGCAGCAGTAGGTTTTCATCCTCATAGACGATGTCGAGGCGGGAGGAAGCGCCCATAAAATCATAGCGTTTTTCTGGCTGTATAAAAAATTCATCGCTGATATAGAGGTCGACAATGTCGCCCTCCTGCAGGCGGGTAGAGATTTCAGCACGGCTTCCGTTTACCTTGATGCGCTTTTTGCGGATGTATTTATACAGCAGAGACTGCGGAAGGCTGGGCAGAGATTTCGTCAGGTATTTGTCAAGGCGCTGGTTCGCATCATTCCCTTTAATGGTAAAACTTTTCAATTATCGTCATCCTCCTGCAAACGAGGTGTTGAAATTATCTTAGTATACCATATTTCGCGGCTTTTCAAAAGGTGGGAAATGGGGTATAATAACCTCACGAAACACGCAGGAAATCAGAGCTTTCTGTTGTTTCGGAGAACATTGTATCATAGATTCGGGCTGCCACGTATCGCGCCGGGGCGCAATGGAATCCTAGCATCATAATCTAGGCCTGGCAAATCAGGCTGCGCCCTGCGGTGTTATATGAAGATAAAGCTCCGGAGGAATTGTGAAATGAGAAACGGTGTATTCTCTAAGGCCCAGGTGGCCGGAACAGGAAGGTCCGGGAATGGATAAAGGGATGCATGCAGGCCACCGCGACCGGCTCAGACAGCGTTTTCTACGGGAAGGGATGGAGCAGTTTGAGCCGCATAATGTGCTGGAGCTTTTGCTCTTTTATTCTATCCCGCGGCAGGATACCAATGAAACGGCGCACCGCCTCATCGACGCATTCGGCTCTCTTTCCGCCGTGTTTGACGCCTCTGTGGAAGATCTGATCAAGGTTGAGGGGGTGGGCCTGAATACTGCCGTGCTGATCAAGCTCATCCCAGCTGTCAACCGCCGTTATTTGGAGGACCGCGCGCTCCGGGGCTTCGATGCGGTTTCCTCGCGGGCCTGCGGGGAACTGCTGGTTTCCAAATTCAATGGCGTGACCGTGGAGCGGGTTCTGCTTCTCTGCATGGATAATAAGGGGAGGGTGCTGCACTGTGCAGCTGTTTCCGAGGGAACGCAGTCGATGGTGGATATCAGCAACCGCCGGATTGTGGAGACAGCGCTGCGCCATAATGCTTCCTGTGTGGTGCTGGGGCATAACCATCCCAACGGTGTTGCGGCGCCTTCTAGAGCGGATGTGGAAGCAACGCGCGCACTGGCGCGGTTGCTGCGGTCAATGGATATCAGCCTCTACGACCATATCATTGTGGCAGACGGGGAGTATTTTTCAATGGCGGACTGTGAAAAATTTGCGCCGATTTTTTCTTGAAGATCCATATACACTGAAAGAGGGGATAGGGGAGTGCGCTGTGAAACATATCCGCTCCATACGCTGGGTGCCTATCGATACGTTGTGGTTTTATCGGTCTATGGCGGCAGGCTGATGCTGAGCCGCCATAAGGCGCGCGCCACATGGGAAACGCAGGGCGGTCATATCGAGAGCGGAGAAACGCCGCTGGAGGCCGCTGGAAGGGAGCTGTATGAGGAATCGGGCGCTGTGAAATATCGGATTCATCCGGCCTTTGACTACCGGGCAGGCGATGCGAATGCCTGGGGGAACGGGGTTGTATTCATCGCTGAGATCGATGAGATCGGCGCACTGCCGGAAAGCGAAATGAAAGAGATTGCCTTTTTTGAGCAGCTGCCGCCGGAGCTTACATACCCGGAGATCACCCCGGTTCTGATGCAAACGGCAAAGGCCGAAGGCCTGCTGTGACCGGAATTGCGCCCACCGTGCCACCAGTGGAAACCACACGTCAAAATCCCCGCACCGGTTTTCGGTGCGGGGATTCCTGCGTGTATCCAAAAGGGGGCCTATAGCTTGGAATACCCGAAGCTGTTGACCATTGCGTCGATCGGCCGGTGCGCTTTGCAGTCCGGGCAGTCACCTGCCGAAAAGGATGCATAATCCGACAGATCTTTCGTGGTAAAAAGCGCCTGAATCTCGATATCTTCCACCGTTGGAATCGCGCTGAATACGGCGGCGATGCCGCAGGTGCGCCCGCCGAAATAACGAATGCAGTCCAGCGCACGGCGGATGGTTTTGCCGGTCGATACCGTGGAGATCAGCAGCAGGACGCTTTTATCCGCGACCATAGGCTGCAGATTTTCCCGGAAAAACATCTGGCCGTTTGCATCATATTCCGGAGCGATGACAAACAGGTTGCTTCCCTGATTGATGGAGCGCATGCCCGATTTTGTGAGCTCGCGGGCCAAAAAGGCGCCGAGGATTTCGCTGCCCTCCATGCAGACGATCGTATCGATGATTTCAAATTGGAGATAGGGGGCGGCGAGCAGGGTAGCAGCATCGCGTGCCATCGCATGCTCATGCTTGACTTTCGTAATATTCAGGCAGTAATTGATGTGGGAATGGCTGGTGACAAAATGACCGGGAACCGCTTCGATCTGAATGCGCGGATTGGATTCCGATTTAACGATAAACGCTCTGCTTTCCATATTGTCCATATGCAATTCCTCCTTATCGGCTGGAAGTGTGGGCCTCCCCCGTTCTTTATTTTTATTATAAAAGAATTCTTCTGGTTTTTCAATCGAATATCAGGAAAGATTCAAGATTTTACAGCAGGATGATTCTTTACACAGTATGAAAAAAAGGTATAATAAAGGTACGAAAACAGGCGGCGTCTGCGGACGCGGGCCTATCATAGAATCAATCGGACAGGAGATTATCACGATGAAGGAATGCAGGTTTCAGCTTACCTATATCGCCGACGGTCAATTGCACCGCACGTGCGGGAAAACGCAGGAGCAACAGCCGTTTGAAACGGAGCATTTTTCCCTCATGACGCAATATGATAAGGGGCGCGTGCGCGTCCGGATTTTGCCGAAGGAGCCCGTATCCTTCACACGGTTTGAAATGGTCTTCCGTTACCCGTATCAGGCGGACAGCCGTGTGTTCGTCAACGGCTATCAGTCCTGGACGGACAGCAGGGAATATTTCGTAACGGATCGCATGTCGCACTTAAGCCCGCTGAGCAGGGCCTGGATCAGGGAAATGAGTCTGGATAAATCCGGCGACTACACCTTCCACGAATATCCGAAAACAAGCGGTGTGTTCCACGGCTATTCCTACTCCTATGTGCGCAATGGGGAGACGGTTGACCTGTTCGGCTCCATCACCGAGCGCAGCGGTTACACGGTGTTTCATTTTGACTGCAACCGTAACCTGTTCATCGTGGAAAAGGATTTGGAGGGCGTCGTGATAGAGAAGCCGTATGACGCGGTGGATATCGTCCATCTGCGCGGCGGCTTCGATGAGGCGTTCGACCGTTACTTCCAGCTCATGGAGATTCCAAAGCCCCGCGTACAGCATAAGTGTGGCTATACCACCTGGTATCATTATTATCCGAATATCAACGAAACAATCGTCATGGACGATTTGGAGGCGCTGGCCAAGGTGCCGGAGCAGATCGATATCTTCCAGATTGACGACGGCTACCAGACCGCCGTGGGCGACTGGCTGAGCACCGACCCGGAGAAATTTCCGAATGGCATGAAGGAGATCGCCGACAGGATTCACGAGAAGGGGATGATGGCCGGCCTCTGGCTTGCGCCGTTCAGCTGCGAATACCATTCGACCATTGCCGAGAAGCATCCGGAATGGCTGATCAAAAATGAAAAAGGCAAGCCAGTGGTCGCGGGCCGCAACTGGGGCGGCTTCTACGCCATCGATTTCAACAATCCGGAAGCGGCGCAGTATATCCGCAATTGCTTTGATGCGATCCTCAACGAGTGGGGCTACGATATGGTCAAGCTCGATTTCCTATATGCCGCGTGCATCCGGCCGCAGTATAACAAATCCCGCGGCCAGCTCATGTGCGAGGCGATGGATTTCATCCGCGACTGTGTGGGCGATAAGCTCATCCTGGGCTGCGGCGTGCCGCTCGCGCCCTGCTATGGCAAGGTGGATTTCTGCCGTATCGGCGCGGATATCTGCCTCGACTGGAAGCCCACCCTGCACGGCTATCTGACCCATCGTGAGGACGCGGCGACGAAGAACGCCGTCAACAATACAATCTTCCGCCGCCAGCTCGACGGGCGCGCCTTCTGCAACGATCCCGACGTCTTCCTGCTGCGCGATTACAATATATATCTCAACATGACCCAGCGGAAAATGATCGCGAAGGTCAACAAGATTTTCGGCAACCTGCTCTTTACCTCCGACAATGTCGACCGCTACGATGCGGAGCAGATGGAGATCTTCCGGGATACTCTGAAGGAGAGTGAAACTCAGGTGCTCAGCGCGGAATACGCTGAAAAGGACATCATTGATATTCGTTTTCTGGAGGACGGGACAGAGAAGCACCTGCGGTTCAATATTACAGACGGTGAGCTCCTTGAGGGTGAATTCTGAGAAAACGTTTTTGTATAAAGGGATGACGATTCGAAATGCGCTATCAAACGGTTGTTTTTGACATGGACGGGACGCTTCTCGATACCCTCGACGATCTGGCGGACAGTACAAACGCTGCCCTGCGCGATTGTGGATATCCGGAGCGCTCCCGTGAGGAGGTGCGCCGTTTCGTGGGAAACGGCGTGCATCTGCTCATTGAGCGGGCCGTCCCTGCGGAGGCGGATGAAGCGGCGATTGAGCGCTGCTTTGTATTATTCAAGGAGTATTATGGGAAGCTGATGTGCTGCAAAACGCGACCGTATGCGGGGATCTTGCCGCTTTTGGAAGCCCTACATAAAAACGGTGTGCAGTGCGCCGTCGTTTCAAATAAATATGACGGCGCGGTCAAACAGCTTTCCGATGCACATTTTGGTGCTTGGATGGATGTTGCCATCGGAGAGCGTGCAGGCGTACGCCGCAAGCCCGCTCCGGACAGTGTGCTGGAGGCGCTGCTCATCCTCGGCGCGGACGCCGGTACGGCGCTATATGCCGGGGATTCGGATGTGGACGTGCAAACGGCCCATAATGCGGGTCTGCCCTGCGCGGGCGTTACCTGGGGCTTCCGCGACAGAAGCGTGCTGGAGGAGGCCGGGGCTGACTTTATCGTAGATACCCCGGAGCAACTTTTGAACATTGTGATGGGATTGGATGGAGAAGCCTTTCCCTTGAATGAATAGGGGGAAAAGAGATGAAATGTTATCTGATGATTCGGCGCATCATTGCGCTGGTGGTATGTGCCGTTCAGTTTATACTGGGCCTGTTCGGCGTGAGCGTTAACCCGATGAAGAATGTGATCGAGGAGCCGAATCTTGCGCCCCAGGCCATTGTCGCGGAACAGAGCGGCTCTCAGATTGCGGATGCGAAATTTTTGACGGACGGCAAGATTGAAACCTGCTGGTCCTCGGGCCAGCAGGAGGGCGCCTATGTGGAGCTGCGGTTCCCGGAGGCTGTCACCTTCAATACGGTGGTGCTGCGCGAGCTGACCGCGAGCGTAAAGGCTTTTGCACTGCAAAAATATGAAAACGGCCAGTGGGTCGATTTCTTCAAGAGCGACCGGATCGAAACCTATCGCTTCTGCACCTTTGACCCAGTCACTACGCAGCGGGTGCGCTTTGTTGTGCGCGAGCAGGTGGGCACCTTCCGCCTGCAGGAGATGGAAATCTACAAGATCGCACCCAAGGAGCTTGATGAGCCCCTGCGCGTCGCGGCCTATAAGCGCATCGATTTCAACAAGTCCTGGAAGATTACCGATAAGGTGCGGGATAGGAAGGCGGCCTATGGTGAGGACAGTGCGCAGTACCAAGAAGCATATCAGGAGATGAAAACCTATTCCCGCTATTTTGAGGTCATTAACGAGGTCATCCTCTTCAACGGCGTGGATTGGACGACGGAGGGCGGCCTTCACATCCGCGATGGCGCGGAGGATCTCCGGCGCGAGATCGGGGCGCTGCATGAGATTTTCGATGTGCGCGATATCAAAACGGATGTGCGCATTACGGCTACAATCCTTTGCCCGGGCAATAACGAGGTCACAGCGCAGTCCCTTACGGATCATATGGATACGTTGGTTGAAAATATCGTCGCTTTTGTAAAGGAATATAGCCTTGACGGCGTGGATTTCGACTGGGAGTATCCGGATCAGAATGCTCAATGGAGGGTTTACGGCGAGTTCATCAAAAAGCTCGACAGGGCCTTTGACCGCGAATTTGGCGACAGCGTGACCATCGGCGTCGCGCTGGCCAACTGGGGCGTGGGCTTCAGCCGCAGCGCGATGCGCGCCATCGATGAGGTGCATGTGATGGCCTACGACCTGTTTGACGACGATGGCTGCCATTCCACCTTCATGACCGGCGCATATAATCCGATGCGCTATTTTAACGGTCTGCAATATCCCCGCGGGCTGTTCAATCTTGGCTTGCCGTATTATGGCCGCCCGACGGATGGAGGCGCATACTGGCCCTCCTGGAGCCAGTTTGGCGATGAGCCGGATGCCTACTGGACGAACACCTTCTCCGATGTGCCCTATACGGGCAGTGAGGGCAACACGATCGGATCCGATCACTACCTCAACAGCCCCTCCATGATCGCGGATAAGACGGCGTATGCCGTCAGCCTCGGCATCGGCGGCCTGATGATTTTCCATATGGATTGCGACCTGCCGATGGATCATCCGAATTCGCTGACGCTGGCAATGGAGAAGACGCTGGAGCAGCGCGTGGCGAATTACAGGGCGGAGGCCAATGGAGGGTGTATCATAAACCGGACAGGAAGTTAAGCGCGAAAGGAGTCCAGTTTATGAAACGAGCAGTCTGCGCCGATGAATGAATGAATACGATGAATATGAAGAAAGTGCGTTTCCAGGGCATGGGAATGCACTTTTCAATTCCACGTATGAACGAAAGAAGCTGCAAAAGGAAATCGAAGAATTACGACTGGAGAACGGCATGTGAAAAAACTCCAGGCTTTCTTGAAGCAAAAGAATGTGTTAGATTACAGTTTATAGAATTTAGCCCATATAATAATGCCATCATGGAACTTTTTATTGAACCCTAAAAAGAGAACCTGTTCGGGATGCCCACTACGATAATCCCGAACAGGATCGGTTGAATATCTTCAAATCTTTCGAGACGCACTGCAATTCTAAGCATATGCATTCCGCACTCGGCTGGTTATCTCCTGCTCAGTTTGAACGCCAAAATCCTTAACTTCCTGTCCGTTTTTTCTTGACCTTTCCAGTTATCAGTATATCACGCTGTCTAACGATTGAGGTACAGTTCAGAGCCGTGGGAGGGGGCTTCTTTGCCGCTTTAGCTGCCGGTGCTCTGGTGGTGGCTGATCCCAACGCGCCAGCAAATAAGCGCAAAGGCCATAAAGCAAAGGCCTGCCGGCAGAGCAAGCAACCCCTTCCACACCGGCTCTCCCTTCCCGTATCGTGAAGGTCTTGCAGACTTCGGATAGTTCGATTTGCGGCATGTTCCTTCTCCTTCCTTTCTTCCCGCACTTGCAGCGGATTTGTTGGCTGCGCCTTCGAAAGCCATCCGGAGGGCGCAGAAGGAGTCTATTATAAGGAAAAACCGCGGATCAGTAAAAGCTGGATTTTGCCCTTCCCAATCCCTTCTGATCGAAAAAAAGGAACCCAAAAGAGGAGAAGCCCCTTTTTTCTAAAAAAGCTTGACAAGTTTGCATTTGCAGGCTATGACATATACCTAATTTATGTGAGGCCACATAGGGTTTTCTGTTTTGTTATCTTCACGCGGTTCAAACCGTGTTTTTTTATTCTAAAAACAGGCTGAAGCGGGATCGATCAGCCATCATCTGCTTGATTGGGTGAAGAAAGCCCTTGTAACAGGATAAAAACAGCCGGACAGTTCAATTGTCCGGCTGTTTTTTTGCCTTGACGAAGGCAAAAGCGTATGGACAAGAATAGAATAAATTCATTAAAGTGAATGTTTTTCACAAAATCCCCCATTTTTCTTTGTTTCCTGTATTATGGGATTGGATCAATTTGGAAGAAGACCCATCATCAATGATCAGGAGGAGTTCTCATGCGGAAATGTCTTTTATGCTGGCTTGCCCTGGCTGCCTGTTTCCCTTTTTTATTCTCTGCCTCCGTGTGCGCAGGCGGCATTTCTATTGACGGATATGTCCAGCCGGGGGAGTGGGACGGGGCTCCGTTTTCAACGCTCTTTACCAGCGAACAGGAGAGCGGCTGCGCGGTATCCTATGCCGATTTGCGTATGTCGGCGGAGGTCCCCTCCCGGAGGATTTATTTTGCGTTTCAGGTCATCGACGGTGCGTTTACCGGAAGGGACAGCCTTTCCCGCGTCCATCTCCGCCTTGGTAACGCGGAGATTGCGCTGGCCGCCGACGGGTCATTTCAAGCCTCTGGAAATACTGGCGCGGTGCGGGCTGTCGGCCGGTATCAGGAGGGTGGCTATAACTGTGATTATGTTCTGGAGGCCCAAATTACTCTCCCAGCGCCTTTTTCAGGCGAAAAGTTTCCGGTTTCCGTGTGGTTTACGGATGGAAAGGGCGTGAAGAGCAGAGTGTGTGAGGTGTCGGTTGACTTAGGTCTCCCCTTACCCTCCGCTCCGGCATCCGTACCTCCGCAGCCGGATTCCACTGCCACCCAGCAGCTGCCCAGCACGGCGGAGCCTCCTATCGAAAAGCCGCCGACCACACAAAGCGGTACGCACGCTGGTACCACACGAACCACGAAACCCGCCGGCCCCACGGCGGCTGTTTGGCCGGAGCCGGGGACCAAAGGGCAGTTTGGGCAGTATGTGGAGCCTTCAAGCCCTGCAAAATCCGGGCAGGATGCGCAGGCCCATCCGAACGCCTATCCGGACGCAGGGGCTTTGTCTCCGGAGGGGTCGATTTCCACAAATGCTTCGGGAGAAGAGGCTTTACCGCCGCAGGAAGTCACCATTCCTGCAACCGGTGAAAGCAGGGCAAGGGCATGGTCGGCCAAGCGGATTGTGGCCTGCGCCATGGCCGGGGCCTGTGTCCTGGCGGCGGCCTTGCTGTTTGTGTCACAGATGCATAAAAAAGAAAAGAATGAACCATCCGAGGGATAACTCGTTTTTCACGGCATGACTTTTTTTCACCTCCCGCGCATATATATGGGAAAAGAAAACAGCCGGGCACACGGCGCAGGCAGGTGAAATGGATGGATGAATTGCAATCCTATCGGAGGGAACGGACACGAACCTCCGAAGAAAAAAAGGAAAAAAAGCGCAGCAGCCAGCGGGACTATCTGGTGCGGGTTATTGCCGTGCAGCTTGCGGTATGCGCTGTGCTGCTGGCAGGCGCCTTTCTGATGGTGAAGACGAATCCCAATGCGCAGAAGGCGCTGCGTGAGGCCTATGAGGGGATGCTTTCACAGGACTGGAGCGCGCAGGACGCCGCGGCAGCGTTTAAACAGATCGGCGCCTTTATCTTTGCACCGGCGGATTCCTGGCCGGAAGCGGATGCGGGCGGGGAAACGGGCGCGGTGCAGGCCAATGCGGCGGCAGGGGTGTCTGAAAACGCCGATGATCCGGCTCCGGCGCAGGAGACGGCGGATTCCACAGAAAGCTCTGCACAGACGGCCGAGCCGTCTTTACAGGGAGCCCTCAACGGCATGGGAGGGTCGGACGAACCGCTTTTTGACGGAGTCAGGGCTCCGGTAGAGGGCACCTCCTTTGCGCCGTGTATCGTGAGCGTGCCGGTGGTCCGGCCGGTGGAGGGCAAGGTGACCTCTACCTATGGCTACCGGATCCATCCCATCACCAGAAAGCTGGGGTTTCACCGCGGCATGGATATTGCCGCCGCCGAAGGAACGCGGATCGCGGCGGCATTTTATGGGACGGTCAAGGAAGTCGACTACTCCGAAGGGGATGGAAACTACATCACGCTGATGCATGAGAACGGCCTGGAAACAACCTATTGCCATTGCTCTGAAATTCTCGCTGAAGTGGGTGCCGTTGTCCGGGAAGGGGAAACAGTCGCCCTGGTGGGCGACACCGGCATGGCTACAGGCCCGCACCTGCATATCGAGGTGCGCATCAACGGTATTCTGCATAATCCCGCCTGGATTTTAGGGGCGGACAACGCTTACAGAGATGCAGTTTAAGTGCAGGGGGATGACGATTTCCGTCGGCTTCCCTTTCGCCGCCGCCGTAACGCTGATGTTTTTGTATGACACGAGCGGTACGGCGGCCGTTTCCGTCTGCGCGGCGCTGCTGCATGAGATGGGGCATCTGCTGTGCCTGTTCTGGTACGGCGAAACGCCGCAGTCGCTGAAGCTGGGCCTGGCCGGCATGGAGATCGTCCGGGCAAAGGGACAGAGGCTTTCATTTCCGCAGGAAATCGCGGTTTCCCTCGCCGGTCCGATGGTCAATTTGATCCTTTTTACGCTGTTGGCTGCGTTGAGCGGCTGGGGTAGAAATGTGCACATGATGGAGGCGGCAATGGTGAATTTGCTGCTGGCTCTGTTCAACCTGCTTCCCGTTTCCGCGCTCGACGGCGGCCGGGCGCTGTATTTTTTTCTCTGCCGTCTCTGCACGGCTTCTGCAGCACAGCGGACGGTTACGATTTGTTCCGTTGTGTGTCTTCTGCCGTGTGCATTCGTAGGGTTTTATCTGCTGCTGCAAAGCGGCTATAATTTTTCCCTGCTTTTGGTAACTGTTTATCTGTGCTTTCTGCTGGCGGCAAGGCCTGTGCAGGAATAAAATACTGCTGTGATACAAGGCATCAATATTGGGCGCGTTGCAAAATGAAAAGTTTGCAACGCGCCCTTCGCGATTTTTGTCTGTGTGCCGGTCAGGCGTTTTGCAGCGTCCAGTTCCGGCTTTCCGTCTGCAGCTCCACCATATGGCGGTAAATGCTGTTCCGCTTGAGCAGGTCCTCCGGCGTGCCCTGCTCCCTGACGGTTCCGTCTGCGAGGACGACAATTTTATCCGCACCGGCGACCGTACGCATGCGGTGTGCGATTACCAGCACGGTTTTATCCTGAATCAGCCGGGATAGAGCGGATTGGATCAGCGTTTCATTCTCAACGTCGAGGGAGGCGGTGGCTTCATCCAGCAGGATGACCGGCGCGTTTTTCAGGAATGCGCGGGCGATGGAAATCCGCTGGCGCTCCCCGCCGGAGAGTTCGCAGCCGTTTTCCCCGATCATGCTGTGCCATCCATCCGGCAGCCGCTGCACGAACTCCTCGCAGTTGGCCAGACGGGCTGCGGCGATGACTTCCTCATCTGTGGCATCCTTCCTGCCGATGCGGATGTTTTCCAGCACAGTGTTGTTAAAGAGCGTCACATCCTGAAATACGATGGCATACAGGGATAACAGCGCTTCCGGATCGACTTTTGAGATATCCATCCCACCAACGGTGATCGTGCCGCTATCCGGATCCCAGAAACGCGAGGCCAGACGGGAAACCGTCGTCTTACCGCCGCCGGACGGTCCGACGAGGGCTGTGACCTCTCCCTGCTTTGCCGTGAAGGTGACATCCCGGAGGACGGTTTCCGTGCCGTTATAGGCAAAGCCTACATGGTCGAAGGCGATATCGAAGCCGTTGTTCGTCAGCATGGAAACGCCTTCCTGTACGGGATGGTCGAGGATTTCATTCATGCGCGCAATATTGGTACGGGTGGAGATGATGGCCGAGAGATTGATCAGCGCGGATTGCAGCGGATCGTATAAGCGCGAGGCAACCAGCAGGAAGAGGAAAAAGGAGAGCACATGCAAGCTGCCGTTTGCCAGCAGGATCGCCCCTGTCAGCGCAACTGTTGCAATGCCGAATTTCAGAATCAGCTGCGCGGACGCTACAAAAACGGCCGAGCCGAGTTCTGTGATGATGTGCCGTTTTTCCACAGCCTTGATTTTTTGATCGAGCCCTTTCAGGTAGCCATCCTGCGCGTTGTTGGATTTGAGATCCCGCACGGATTCCAGGCATTCCTGAATTCCATCCGCGCAGGCCATCTGTACTGCCATCTGCTTCTGATAGAGCTGGTCCTGCACCTTTGTGGACAGGATGACGATGAGAAAAGAAACAGGCAGCACCCAGAGGGCCGCGAGCGCCATCCGCCAATCGAAGAAAAACAGGTTGACCGCGATGATGGCCGTGGAGAAAATCGCGCCGAACAGTTCAGGGATGTAGTGGGAAAAGGATTGCTCCAAAAAAGTGCAGTCCGCCATAATCGTGCTGGTCAGATCGGCCAGATCCTTTTTGCCGAAGAAGGAGAGGGGAAGCTTGCGCAGCCTTTCCGCAAGCGTGACCCGGCGCACGCCGCTCTCCACATAGGTGGCAAAATAGGTGGCATTGTATTGAAACCATGTGGTCAGGAAAATCAGGGCGATGCATACGATACAGCCGGCAATGTAGAGCGGGAGCCGCCCGGAGGGGACACCGCCCTCCATCAGGCCGCACACGAGGGAATAGAGCAGCCCTACAGGGATCATGAGCGCAATGTTGGAAAAGATGCATGAAATGCACCCCTTGATCAAATCCTTTGCGCCCTGCCGCGAAAGGGCGAATTTTTTCTGAAGCATTTCAATCATGACAGGGCCTCCTCTCTGGCATTCACTTTCCACTGTGCAGCAGTCTGATAATGGCTCCACATATCCGCATAAACGCCATCCTGTGCGATCAGCTCCGCATGCGGCCCATGCTGTGCGATTTGCCCATCCTTCAGTACAAAGATCTCATCCGCATTGACTACGGTGGAGAGGCGGTGGGCGATCATGATAACCGTCCTGCCTTTTGCCAGACGGGAGAAGGCCTGCTGCACCTTGCCTTCATGATCCGGGTCGGCAAAAGCCGTGGCCTCATCCAGAATGACGATCGGCGCGTTTTTGAGCACCACGCGCGCGATGGCAATGCGCTGCTGCTCGCCGCCGGAGAGATATACGCCCTTCTTGCCGATCACCGTATCGATCCCATCCGGCATTTTATCGACGATATCCATGCACTGAGCTGCCTCCAGCGCCTTCAAAACCTCCTGCCGGGAAGCGTCGGGCCGGGCAAGGCGGACGTTTTCCAGGATCGATGTTTTTAAAAGCCTGCTGTCCTGAAATACAAAGAAAACGGTATTCATCAGCTCTTTTTGGTGAATCTCCCGCACGTCCGCGCCGCCGATGCGCACGCATCCGCCCTGCACGTCGAAAAAGCGGGAGATCACGCTTGCCAGTGTTGTTTTGCCGCTGCCGGACGGGCCGACGAGCGCCACCGTGCGTCCGGAATCGATGTGCAGGGAGAGGTTTCGCAACGCATCGCTCTGATTTCCATAGCGGAAGGTGACGTTTTCAAGCGTTACGGAGGCATCCTTCGGGTGCGCCGGATGCGTGGTTTCCGCCAGCGGCTGCATCTCCATGATACTGTCGATCCGCTCCAGCGCGTCCGCAACGATCATAGCGTTTTCACTCTGGAACATGATTTTCGTCAGGGTGACGGAGATCACCGGGGTGATGATGATATAAAAGATCAGGTTCAGCAGGAAGGTGCTTGTAACGCCGGACCGCGTGAAAAGGAGGCCGGCAGCAATCAGAAAGACAAATACACTGTTGACTGCTGCGGTGTAAAAAAGCATGGGCGTGCGAAGCTCTTTGGTGTAGGCGATCACCCATTTCCCGTAGTTGTCGATCGCACCCTTAAAGCGCCGGAAGGAAAAGATCGTCTGGCCGAATGTTTTGACCACCGGAATCCCACGCACATATTCCACCGCTTCGTTGGACATATCTTCCAGCGCATTTTGGTACTCCTTCATCTTTTCCTGCATCTTGGCTCCCGTCATGCTCATCATGATCAGAAAGGCGAGCGCCACGGGAATCAGGCTGAGCAGGCCGAGCCGCCAGTCGAAAATCAGCAGCAGGGCAAGCAGACCGCACGGCGTAGCGAGCGCGCCTGCTTTATCCGGAAGCTGGTGCGCCAGATAGGTTTCCGTTGCGGCGCTGGACTCATTGACGATCTTGCGCATTTTCCCGCTTCCAAATTCCTCCAAAAAGCCGAGCGGAAGCGTGACGATGTGGTGCATGGCGCGGCTGCGGATATTGGAGGCGATACGGAATGCCCCCAGGTGGGAGCACATCAGCGCGCCGATATAGACGATCAGCGACAGCGATGCGAACAGCACCGCCATCCAGCCGGCCCGGGCGAGGCCCTGCGCCGCTGAAAAATGGGGCGCAACTCGCAGGACTTCCCGGATGATCCTCCAGAGATATACAAACGGCAGCAGCGCGATCAGTGCACTGCACGCTGACAGCACCCAGGATGCAATCGTCAGATACCGGTGGTTTCCGGCATATGCAAACAGGCGCGATAGATTGGATGGTCTCTTCAATGTGTCTTCCTCCTTTGAAAGTATTTTGGGTCGAACCATGGCTGATTCGGAGACTGGCTCCTTTATAGTTGGTTAGCAACAGCTAACCAGCGGACTAAAAAATCAGGCGCTCGGAAGCCCCATGATTTTTTGCCATCCGGCCGTATAGAATTCCCGCAGTTCCCTGACATACCGGACAGACTGCTCCTTCGGCATATCATGCACCACTGTTTCAAAAAACCCGGAAAACAGGCCGCTTACAAGAATGTGTTCCAGCTGGCTATCGATTTCTTTCACCGGATGCCCCAATTCCTGCAGCACAGCAAGAAAGCGGTGTGTCGCCTCCACCTCGATCTCCACCAGCGTATGGATGAACTGCTCATATTGTGTCCCCTCCGAGCAGCAGAGGATCAGCTTGAAAGCGTCAAAATTTTCATAGATATACTCGATCATCCAATCCATACAGCTGCCCGAAATTTTACCCATTGCCTGCGGCTGATGCTCCGGCGGGAGCTGGGCAAAGGTATTTTGCGCTTGTGTGAATTGATCGAAAAAAGCTTGGGCCTGCTCATCGACCAGGTCGCGAAACAGGGCCTCCTTGCTGCTGTAGTAGCCATAAAAGGCGCCGGTAGTTACATGGGCTTCCTTCGCGATATTTCGCAGAGAGGCGGCACGAAATCCTTTCGAGAGAAATTCCGCTTTTCCCGCGTCGCGGATTGCCTGCAGGGTGGTCTGATCTGCCTTTTCCAAGATGGCGCGCCTCCGTGTAATGGCGTTATATAACACTGTTATAATAATGGAGAATCGGCTTGCTGTCAAGAAGAATTTTGAAATCAGGCCAGATTTTTACGGGACCCTGCTGGGCGTCGTCCGCTGGTTCCGGGAGAAGAGGGCCCGTTGCAAAAACTTTTCGTTTTACAACGGGCCCTCTTCTCGGAGGTTTCGCTATCACCAGATGCCCAGCATATGCTGCATCAGCAGGCTCACACCCGCGATCCCAATCCAGCAGCAAAGCCCCATCAGGATCGGCTTTCCGCCGGTTTTGACCAGTGTGACGATGTTCGTATTCAGGCCGATTGCCGCCATTGCCATGACGATCAAGAATTTGCTCAGCTCCTTGAGCGGGCTCGTGACTGCGGCCGGGAGATGGAAAACCGTGGTCACCACGGAAGCGAGCAGGAAGAAGAGGACGAAAAACGGGAAGATCTTTTTCAAATTGACTTTCGCCCCGCCAGCACGGTTCTTTTCCCTGCGCGTGCGTACAAGCGCGAGGATGAGCGTGATCGGGATGATGGCAAGTGTGCGTGTCAGCTTGACGATCGCCGCCGCATCGAGCGTGTTGCTGCCGTGGATACCGTCCCAGGCCTGCGCCGCGGCGGTTACGGAGGAGGTATCATTGATCGCCGTACCGGCAAATAAGCCGAAACCCTCATTGGACAGTCCGAGCAGGCCACCGAGCGTGGGGAAGATCAGCGCCGCAATCACATTGAACAGGAAGATGACGGAGATGGACTGCGCAATCTCCTCATCGTCCGCATCGATCACGGGCGCAGTTGCCGCGATGGCAGAGCCGCCGCAGATCGAGGAGCCGACGCCCACAAGCGTCGCGGTTTTGGCAGGTACCTTCATCACCCTGTACAGCACAAAGGCGATCAGCAGCGAGATGGAGATGGTTGCCAGGATGATCGGCAGGGACTGCCTGCCTTTTTGCAGAATGTCCGTCAGGTTCATCCCAAAGCCCAGCAGCACAACGGCGGCCTGCAGGATTTTTTTGGATGTGAAGGTGATGCCCGGCTGGAGCCGTTCCTTCTTCTTCAGGAGCAGGGTCAGCAGCATGCCCGCAAGGATTGCAAACACCGGCCCGCCAACCACGGGGACAAGCTTCCCGAGGAACCATGCCGGGACGGCGATCACGAGGCACAGCACCAGCCCGCTCCAATTTTTTTGCAGAAAGGATTTCATCAAACGTCTACCCCTTTTGGCGGAAAGCGCGGAGGGTCCTTGGCTTCCCACGGCAATTTGTTCCATCATAGCACGATTTGAAAATAAAATAAAATGATAAATATTTATTTATCAATAACGTTATGTTATGATAAGGCGGCGGGAACCGATTGAAGCGATGCTTCTGCTTCCCATAGAAAGAGGTGCTTACACGATGCTCGATTTCAGAATGAATACCTTTCTGGCGGTCTGTCGGTCGATGAATTTTACCAGGGCGGCAGAGGAGCTCCATATCACGCAGCCTGCCGTTTCCCAGCATATCCGATATCTTGAAAACAGCTACGGCGTAAAGCTTTTTACCTATCAGGGCAAGCGGCTTTCTTTGACCGTGGCGGGCGAGGCGCTTTTCAGCGCAGCGACCACCATGCAGCACGACGGCCTTTTTCTCAAAGAACAGCTCCGGTCGCTCGACAGAGGCCGCAAAAGCCTGGTCTTCGGCGCGACGCTCACTGTGGGGGAGTTTGTAGCCCCGGATCGGCTTGCCGCCTGCCTGCTCCGCTACCCGGAGACGGACGTGCATCTGCTTGTGGCCAATACCCATGAGCTGCTGCAGCGCATCGACGCGGGCGAGATTGATTTTGCCATCGTGGAGGGCTTTTTTGAAAAGCGGGAGTATGATTCCCTGCGTTTTTCCAGAGAAAAGTATGTGGCCGTTTGCGGCGCGCAGCATCCTTTTTCTGCGCAGCCGCGCAGGGTAGAGGATCTTTTGAGCGAACGGCTGCTCCTGCGGGAGAAGGGCAGCGGGACGCGCGAGATTTTGGAGCGGTATCTGGAGGGGCGCAATCTGACCGTGCAGGATTTCCGGCAAACGGCGCAGGTGAGCAATCTCCACGCGATCAAGACGCTCGCACAGCATGGATGCGGCGTCACCTTTCTCTATGAAGCGGCCGTGCGGGAGGAATTAGAGAGCGGGAAATTGCGCACGCTCCCCATTGAGGATTTTCCCCTCCATCACGATTTTACCTTTTTATGGCGGCGCGGCAGCCTCTTTGCAGGCCGCTACCGTGAGATTTTTGATTTTATGCAAAATGCGGGGATCAACGCAGTTCCGGCGGAAACAGGCGCTGGCTCAACAGGCCAGCCGCAAAACGGGCCGGATTCATTGACAACAGCGCCGGGCGGCGATATGGTGTAATCAGTCGCTGCGCACGGCGGCCAAAAGCTTGCTTACCACCAATAAAAAGAGGAATCTCACCTGAACGAAGAAGATACGCTGCGCGATAAGCGCGCCTTCGGTAGCTTTTTCGCGCAGAAACGAAAAGAAGCAGGGCTGACGAAGCATGAGCTCGCAGCCCGTCTTTATCTGATGGATACCGCTGTCTCCAAATGGGAGCGCGGGGATTACTTACCCGGATATCACGCTGATCTCCGCAATCTGTGAGGCGCTGTATATCACAGAGCATGAGTTGATCACGGCCAGCGAGGATGTGCATCAAAATGAGCTCAAAAGCAGGCGCAAAAATATCAGCGCATGCACCGTGGCTACCGCGATATCATGATTGGGCTGTACGGACTCTCGCTTCTCGTCTGCTTTATCTGCAACCTGGCCATTCAGCATACGCTCAACTGGTTTTTTATCGTGCTCGCATCAGAGGCGGTTGCATTTCCGCTGACAGCGGTGCCTGTTCTGGTAAAGAAAAACTGCGGTCTATGGACACTGGGCGCTTTTGATTTCTCCCTGAACCTTCTGCTGCTTGTTTGCGGGATCTATGCGGGAGGAAATTGGCTTGCCATCACTTTCTTTGCTGTTGCACTCGGCTTTGCGGTGGTCTTTCTACCTCTGGTGATCCGGCAGATTCCTCAGCCGCGAACGCTATCCTCCCATAAAACGCTGATCTGTTTCACTGTGGATACGCTATTGCTTTTCGCGCTGGTTACCGTTTCCGAGCTGGTAATGGGCCTGGCATCCCGCCTGCTGCCGATGGACTATCTGGTTACGCTCTATAGTATTTCGCTGCCTTGGCTATGCATGGTTTTCATCTGTTATCTGTGCGTAAATCTTTTTTCAAGGTGGCAATCTGTGCGGCAGGCACGGGGTTATATGTTTTTTAACAAACAGCATCCTGCGTATGCCTATTGACGGCGCGCCGTTTGTGTTTCCGCGTGTCAATTTGCGCGCTTGGGGAGACCCTGCTTTTTGGATGAATCCGGCCTACGAGAACGTGCAGAATGCGAATATCACGTTTGTCATGATGGCAGTCCTAATTGGCATTAGCCTGCTGTTTGTGGCAGGCGGCATCGTCTGGGCCCTGACTCGCAAAAACGGCAAGAGGCCCGAAAATGAAAAGCGTGCTGCAAGCAGGCCAGCGCAAGAGGGCGCCGGGCGCTGAGGCTTGCTGGCCGGGGGTCATTCCCTGCAAATTAAACAGGCGCGGTATACATGACCAGCATACCGCGCCCGCAGGAGATAAATGGAAGTTTTTTATTACGAGCAGCGCGAGTAACAAAGCGAACCTTGCCGATATCTACGTCTGTAGAAGAGCTGCTGACATTAACGTATCTCAAGTAGTTTTCGGATATTTATTAAAGGGTTACCGACAGTTGCGTAGCATAGGCAGTGATCGGCCATTTTTACTCTTTTTTAACGACTGGCATCCACAGTTCAAGATAGCCTTTTTGCAGTGTGCCGCCGTATAGCTCCATCTCCGGGCCGTCCGCCTTTTCAAATTCGCTTGCCGGCAGCCATTCCCGATAGAATCGCTTATACAGGATGTCTATCGCTTCTCCCATATTCCAATCAGGAATATCCGTGGGGAATACGGCCCATGTGGAGGCGGGCACCTCGACGATTTTGTAGCCGTCCGTATGGCTGTCCGGTGTAACGAAGCTGCACTGCATATAGGGGTAGGTGGTATCATCGATCTTCCTGTAGTTGATAAGCCCATGGATCCGGCACATGTCCTGTACGAACATCGTGTCGTAAATGGGGAGCTTCGCCGTGCCCGCATCCACAAACAGGGCTTCGTACGCTCCATTTTTGTGATTTTCCTGCCACATTGCCCCGGCGCTCGAAAATCGGTTTTCTGCGCCGATGGTGGAGATCAGGCCCTCAATGCCGAACAGCTTGAACGATTCGGTTCTGACAATGCGGTAATTCATTTCACCAACTCCTTGAATGGTAATTTGAAAAGTGATCGGAGGAAACATCCGCAGAGAAACGTTGGGCTTTCTCGCTTCGCTCGGTGTAACGCCGTGGAAAGCCTGAAACGCGCGCGCAAAGGATACCGGCGAATCGTAGCCATATTTCAGAGCCAGATCGATCACCTTGATCTTGCTCTGCTGCAGGTCCAGCGCCGCCAGCGTCAGCCGTCTCCTGCGGATATATTCGATAACCGACAGGTCCGCGATAAAGGAAAACATGCGCTGGAAGTTGTAGGTGGAGCAGCCTGCCAGCTGAGCAAGCTTTTGATAATCCGGCTCCTGCGTGATGTGCTGCTCGAGGTATGCGACGGCGGCGTTCATCCGTTCTGCCACGTTCATGTTTTAACCTCCTCCTTTCAATTTACAGGATACAGCATCGGCGTGCAGTTTTCGCAACTTTTCCGGTACGTCTGCGGTATCGTTGGGCGGACGGAATCGTGTATCAGGTCTATCATTATCGTTTTACCTCGTCAATCGATTACCCCTGCAAAATCATCGGAAACGGAGTGCACAGCAGTATCAAAAAACGAAAACAGGCCATTATGGCCTGTTTTGTCGTTATAAACATGATGGTTTATTCGCATTGGGAAATGTTGACAAAAAAGATACCCGGCATAAGTGCGGGCAATCAGGCTAATAAGTAAAGAAAAGCCTGCGGTGCGCGTCTTGCTCACCGCAGGTGTGGTGCCGCTGACCGGACTTGAACCGGTACGGTGTTGCCACCGAGGGATTTTAAGTCCCTTG
>URQB01000019.1 GCA_900549825.1 uncultured Oscillospiraceae bacterium
GCCTTCCCTGCCGGAAGGCGAGGAGGATCACGCCGGCAGAGGCCTCGGCATCGTCTTCAAAACCGTTGTTGCCCCTGTTCACCGATGCTATCAGGCATTCTTGACTCCGCTATGGTTATAGGCTATACATAAAAGTGTAGAATGGCTTTTCTGTTTATCGCTCTAAAGCTGCCGACCATATGGCAGAATATCTCCAATTATAAACGATCCCGCCATCAAACAGAGGAGGCAGAGCCATTCTCACCGAAAAAATCACTCTGCCCCCCAGGCGTATCCGTTTTCAGCTCATAGTGCGTCTTTCAGCGCAAGCGCCCGCTTGTAAAGCGGATCAAATTCGCATCCGCAGCTCCCGCACTCCTGCTCTGCCTGTTCGATGGCGGCGATCAAAGCCGCTTTATCGCCGGTTCCGCTCAGCCAAGCCTTGGCGGGCGCATCGATCAAGCTCCAACCCGAAGCCGCAAATTTTTCCATGATTATTCTGAGCTCTTCCTGATTCGCATTCATATCAATTTACTCCTTTTCCCAGTTTCATGGATCATTTCTGTTGGGGCACTCTGAACCAGCCCTGAGGGAGGCTGGCTTCAGCACTTTCATTTTAGCATATCCGT
Source organism: uncultured Oscillospiraceae bacterium (assembly GCA_900549825.1). GTDB lineage: Bacteria > Bacillota > Clostridia > Oscillospirales > Acutalibacteraceae > Fimivicinus. The sequence continues at coordinate 609 of URQB01000019.1, forward strand.
TGCGAGATGGTCAATCATCTGATCTATATAGCGGACCATCGACATGCCAAACAGCTTCTGGTAAAATTTTGCGCTATTTCATCTGAAGCCATGTGCTATTGAGCAAAATAAACCGGATTGGAGACAGAAAGCGGATAATCGCCGAAGCCGGGCAACCGCACCGAGGCGATCAGATATACAAAAGGCGTATCTTTTACGATGGCTTTCCCCTCTATCCGGCCTCCTTTTCGCCGGATACGCGCAAGCTCTCCCTGCGCGCCGATCAAGCGCAGCACCGTGCCCTTGGGCGCGTTTTCCGCCGCAAACCATACGGCATGTTCTTCATTTGCTTCGACGATATCGCCAAAGCTCTTTCCTGCACAGGAAAGGCTCAGGCGCACGCCGTCTCTTCCATTCATCATATAGCTATGCCCGTGCAGCGCCGCGTCCACAATATCTGCAGCGCTGCGGGAGGCGCTGTATACCGCCGTTACCGGATGGGCCATATGCACGGGGCGGTGGTCGTGATGAAAATCGCTGCCTCCGACCGCAGCGATCCTGCGGCCGCTCCGCAGCATCTGCGTCCACCACTCGATCCCGCGGAGATTGACGGGACGCATCGGGCCGTTCCACACCTCCACCATGTCGAAGCAGTCCTCATCCCCCCAGAGATAGGGGCAGAAATTGCACTTGGGATGGTTGACGGAGATCACCGCGCCATCCTCCCTTGCCTCCCGTATGATCCGCCGCATCTCCTCCCGGCTGTTTGCGACAAAGGAATCGCGGAAGGGCCGTTCGATCCCGAAAAAGTTCATATGGCCCTTGTAATGCGTCCATTCCACGCCCGGAACAAGGGTCAGCCCGGGGTAATGCGGCAGGCGCAGGTTTTCCGCATAATTGTTGTGGTTGGTCACGGCGATAAAATCAAGGCCTCTTGTTTTCGCCATTTTCGCAAGCGTAGCAATATCGTGCTGCCCGTCGGACGCATCCGAATGCATGTGAAAATCACCAAACAGCCACTTTGCCTGCTTCGGATGAAACTGGATTTCATAGGTGACCTTCACACCCTCGGCTTCTACATGATAGGCCCCGATCAGAATCATCCACCGCCCTGATAGAACCGGCCCCATCAGGTAGCCGGGCGTTGCGTCGTATTCCCCGACCGTCACGCTCTCCCGCGCGCTGCCGGACCAGCCGAGAAACCTGCCCTGCGCATCCTCCAGCCCAATATCGATGAGATTGCGCAGATGGCCCTTGCCCGGATAACGGTAGGATACGGTGATGCTGTCCAGGCCCTCTGGCACGTCGAAGGGGAGCGTGAGATACTTCCCCTCGTCCTCTTTGCGGACAAGATGCGCAATTACTTGATTCTCCAAAGCGCTCATCCCTCTGTAAATTCAAAAAATTTTTTCAGATGCCTATCCCAGAAATCCCAGTCATGCGCGCCGTCTTCAAAGGTGACGGCCGCATGCAGGCCGACTTGATGCGCCCGCTCGGCAAAGCTGCGGTTTCCGAAAATCATCGGATCCTGCTCCCCACAGGCGAGATAGGCCCGAAAGCCCGCATGCTTTTCCGCATCCAGCAGGTTGATGGGATTGAGCGGCGTGGTGTCGATCTCATCCGCCTTGCCGGCCAGGAAGGGAAAGTCTGTGCGTAGCTCATCATTGAGCATCAGCAGCATGGGGCGCAAATCAAGCACTCCGGAGAGACTGCCCCAGGCCGCGTAACGATCCGGATGAGCCAGGGCAATTCGCGCCGCACCCATTCCTCCCATAGAATAGCCGGCAATAAAATTCTGCTCCCGCCTACGGGACAGCCCCATGAGCAAATGCAGGTATTCCGGCAGTTCCTCCGCGACGTGAGAAAACCAATTCTGCCCATTGATCCCATCGCAATACATACTGCGGCCACCCGTGGGCATAACCAGCACGAGATCATGTGCGCGCGCGTACCGCTCCGCGTTTGACAGGCGCAGGAAGGCGGTCGCATCCTCAGAGAGCCCATGCAGCAGGTAAACCGTCCGGCGCTCGGAAAGCGGCGCTTCGCCGATACGGACGGAATCCGGCACAATCAGCGTGACGAGCGTGCTCATCTTCAGCGCCTTAGAATGAAAATCAAGCGTGATCACTGCCATTTTGATCCTCCTCCGGCTCTTCCGCTTTTTCTTGAAACTTCAGGAATCGGGACATCAGCACACTGACAACCAGCACGGCCAGCGGGAACAGTACCGTCAGAAACCGGGCCGCCTGATCCGGCATGGGGCCCGGTTGTGTCCCGCTTTCAAAGCCATAAAACTGGTTGACCAGCAGATAGGCAAGCGAAGAAAATAAGCCGCTCGATTTATTGAGGATGCCGAGCAGACTGGAATAGGTACCCTCCCGCTGCACACCGTGTTTGGCTGCATCCTCATCCAGGATGCGGGCCGCCACGATATCCATCGTGGTCGAAACGCCTCCCATGCCGAATCCGACCGCCACGACAGCGATCACGGACAAAATCAGCGTATTGGTAAAATACAACGGAATTACGCTGAGCGTGCTCACAATCAGCGCCAGCCGCCACGCGGGCATGAGCGTTATCCTTTTGACGATTTTAACCCAGACCGGGATAAAAACAATCGCCATAATGATCACTGTGCCCAGCAGGATCGTGGAGCCTGTTCCCCCTTCGCCAAGGTGGTATTTCACATAGAACGGCACGCCGGACTGCACCAGGCCGAGCGCTGCAAAAAAGGCGGCGTTGGTGATCCCATAAAGCCAGAATTTCGGGTTTTTCAAAATATCAAACAGGCTGCTGAAGAGCTGCGGCTTCGGGCGCTCCATGGCCGCCGGGTCCTCATGGCAGCCAAGGCTCATGAACCAGATCACCGCAACCGCCAACGCGCCGTAGATCATGGCTGTTGTGGAAAATCCGATTGCCTCGGTAACCATCGGGGTCAGCGCGATGGAAACGACCATTGCGATGAGCTGGAAGACCTGACGTATCGCATTGGTTTTTGCCCGTTCGGCCTCTGTGCGAAACAATTCCGGAAACAGCGCACCGTAGTTCGCGTTGATTAGCGAATCGAGCGTACCGGTCAAAATATACATCAGCAGCATATAGGAGAAGGCGGAACCAGCCGCAAGGGATGCAGGCGGGTTAAAAAACAGGATAAAGCACAACACCAGAAGCGGCGCGCCAATCATCAGCCATGGCCGGCGGCGGCCCCAGCGGGTGCGCGTCCGGTCGGACAGGAAGCCGTAAACGGGATTGTCGATCGCGTCGATAAAGGTATAGATCAATAGCACGAGGGAAAATTGCTTTGAGGTGATCAGGGCAAGCTTATCAAGATAGAAAAAGGAAGCATAGGTCTTAAACATATTGATGGGGATCGAGGTGCCAAACATTCCTATGGCATAACGCAAGGGGCTGGTCGCTTTCCGTACGGCTGCGCCGGTATTTCTCTGCATAGGGATACTCCTTTCTATTTTACAAAACATACTCCCGTTTAACAGGGCCGCCAGGGCGCGGCCCTTTCTATCTGCATTGTAGCATGCTGCAAGGAATGTGTCTGCACAATCTTTTAAAGGAATCGGCGATTTTTTAAATGATCATCATAGTAGGGTTGCATCAGCTGGTCTGATCGACTAAAATAAAATATGGGAGGAGGCGGTTTCAATCTATACGCCTTGCATAAAATCACACCAAATTAGAAAAAATATCGTGCAAACTGTTGACTACCGCAACAACAAAAGGCTGATTTGCGATGGTGTTTCCTTTCACTGGTGGGATGCTCCGCATACCTCTTTGCACAATCACAACCACTATGAATTTTTTATCATCACCCATGGTAAAACCAATCATTTGCTCAATGGTGTCCAACAGGAGCTGGCAAAAGGGGCTCTTTTTCTGATTCGCCCCCAGGACTGCCACCAGTTTGCGCCGATTGCGGATAGCCGGTGCATTCATATCAATTTGCCGGTTACGCAGGAGAGGCTCTCCTCCCTGTGCGGCTCGCTTGGTATCAGCTTAGATGCGCTTCTCAGAAGAGAAAGCCTTTGCATGCAGCTGAATAACGAAGAGCTTGCCTTTTTTCAAGCCAACGCACGGCAGCTGAATATTCTCTCCCGCGCACCGGAAGACCCTGAACGTTACAGCATTCTGATCATCTGTGAGATGCTTGTCCATGCGATCTCTCTGCTTTATCAAAAAAATGGGCCTTTTTGTAACAGCGGCCCCGAGTGGCTGCAGGCTGTTTTGCATAAAATTCATTCTCCGGAGTATATTGCCTGCACGGCCGACGATATCTATTGCCTTGCAGGTTATTCTCCGCCGGTCGTCATCAAGTATTTCCGGCAGTATACCGGGGAAACGGTCGTTTCATATCTGATGAAGGCGAAGATGGATTTTGCCTGCGGCCTGTTTCTGACGACGCAGATGACCACGCTTGAGGTGGCCGGCCGGTTAGGCTACAGCAGCCTGAGCCACTTCAACAAGCTATTTCGCCGTCATACTGGAAAAAGCCCGCGGGAATATCGTTTTGCCGCTTTAAACGATGAAGAGACATAAAGCGCACCGGAGCATGGTTTGGCATGCCGCGGCGCGCTTTTTCATGATTCAGCTTTTATACCAGCACGGGCTGGAGTTGCTCTCCCTTCAGTGCAGCCATGGCCGCATCGTAGGTTTTTGTAAAATCCGCGACGATGGAGTTGGGCTTTTTTACGCAATCATCCTGGCGCATCGGGATCATATAGATGTTTTTATAATTGCACAGCTGCCCGATATTTTTCGCAGCCGCACCCAGCGCATCATTGGTTGAAACGCCGATGAGCACCGGGCGGTTATTGCGCAGGTGCGCTTTCGCCGCCAGAGTAACCGGCGTATCCGTGATGCCGTTTGCAAGCTTCCCGATGGTATTGCCTGTGCACGGCTCGATGATCAGGATATCCAGCAGCTTTTTGGGGCCGATCGGCTCCGCGTCGAACAGGGTATGGATGATTTTCTCTCCGCACATCTCTTCAATTTCAGTGCGGAAATCATCCGCTTTCCCAAAACGCGTATCTATGCTGTAAGCCGCCTGCGACATAATGGGCACAATATGCATGCCTTTTTCCAGAAGCGCTCTCATCTGAGGGAGCACCTTGGAAAAGGTGCAAAAGGAGCCGCACATTGCAAAGCCGGCGGTAATTTCACTCATGTATAACTCTCCTTTTCATGAAGGTTAACAGATGCGGGCACTTTCATGCGGAGCGCTGCGCACCGCGCAAATCTGCGGCTGTGGGGCGGCTTCCGCTCAGCCTTTGCCCTCTCTGATTACATTCTGTATCGTATCGCTGATGATCCGCCCCGCTGTTTTGGGTGCTACCTTCCCTGGCAGGGAGCTGGCTTTGATCACCTTCAGCCCGCACGCTTCGGCAGCCTTCCAGTCGATTCCTCCCGGCGCGGACGCAATTTCAACGAGCAGGCAGTCTGCCTGCAATTTTTTCAGAACCGGGCCGCCCAATACAAGGGCTGGTACGGTATTGACCACATAATCGAAGGTGCCCGCATACGCGGGCAGTTCCTCATAAAATACGCCCTGCATGCCCTCCACCTGTGCCCATGCAAGATCCTCCTGCTTGCGCGCTGCGACGGTGACCTTTGCGCCGAGCGAACGCAGAAGAGCGCAGACGGTTTTGGACGTTCGCCCAAAGCCTGTCACAAGGGCGTGGGAACCGTGTACCGTGATGGGAAGCTCTTCTATGACGATCTGCAGCACGCCCTCCGCCGTGGCCACGGCATTGCGAACCGTCAGCTCCTCACGCGCAAAATAATCGTACGCAAGGATTCCCCTGTGCTTTAAGTACTGCTTTTCCCGGTCGCCCAGCATGCCGCCAAACACGGTCTGGCCGCTTTCTATCGCGTGCAGGATATCCGCCAGGAGAATCTCTTGCCCGGCAAAGGGCGCGTTGAGAGACACGTTGTCCCGGCTCAGGGGCAGGGGGAAAATCACGGCGTCTTTGCCTTTGAGCGCTTCATAATAATCCGGATAACCGCTGTGTTCCGCATGATTGCTTTCCTCCAGGTGCTCAAAACCGTAAAGGCTTACTGCAAATCCAGCCTGTTCCAGCGCCTCCGCCATATAAATCTGGCGCATATCCCCGCCGATGACAAGGCAATCGTGTATCTCGTTCATAAAATAAGACCCCCATAGAATGCTTCGTTACCATTCTATGGGGGCCGGGGCCGCGGCGTTCCTGTTTGACGGATTTTCTTCCAAAGGATTCGATGGATCCAGCGTACATTTTTACTTGAAAACAGAAAAAAGAGCGTGCGGAATCATATAATCCGTCTCATAATTTTCAAACATTGCGCTTCACCCTCCGATCCGCTGCGAAGCGATTTCACACAATTTCTCTTTGGTATTCCATTCCGGGTATTCCAAAACTGCCTGTAAAAGCATTTGCAAAGTTTCTCCCGTTTCGCGACCGGGAGGAACGCCCAGCGCCCTCAGATCGTTCCCATCCACTGCGAGCTGGGCGGTGTGCCATGGCTCCCGTTTTTGCAGGATATCCGCACACATCTCGCACAGGGGCTTGTTTTCCTCTCCCAACAGAAGCGATCGTGCAGCCAGCAGACTGCCCCAGCATTCCGGTGCAAGAGCGGAGAACCGGTTTTTCAGCTCTGTTCTGCCGCGCGGAAGCGGTTCTTCCAGCTGCCCTCCATATGCCGCAGCAGCCCGCAGCATCGCTTTGCTCATCTTCAGTGCAGCGCAGACAGAGCGCGCCTGCGTGCCGCACAAAAAGCACAGAGCGGCCAGCCGCAGGGAATCAATGCGCGGCAGCCGGTCAAAAGATTCCGGGAGTTCGTCCGCAGGACTCATCAGCCCGCAGAAACCAAGCGCCCCGCTTTGCAGCAAAGGGGAAAGGGCAGACGGCCTTTCCCCCATCAGCGCCTTCACAAGCTCCGCCGCCACGCGCTCCGCACTGATTTTCGAAAGGTTCCTTCCATACGTGAACGCGGCGGCAAGCGTTTTAGCCTCTATGGTAAAATCCAGCTGGGAGGCAAAACGGAACGCACGCAAAACGCGCAGCGCATCCTCTTCAAAGCGAACCGAAGGCTCTCCCACCGCGCGGATCACGCGTGCCTTCAGATCCGCCTGCCCGCCGAACGCGTCGCACAGCCCTCTCGCCGGAGCATACGCCATCGCATTAACCGTAAAATCCCGGCGCGAGAGGTCATCCTTCAGCCGCGATGCAAACCGGACGCCCGACGGCCTGCGGAAATCCCGGTAAGGCGCCTCTGTTCGAAAGGTCGTAACCTCCAGAGGCCCCTGCGGGGTAATGACGGAAACCGTACCATATGTAATGCCGGTTGGAACCGTATGCGGGAACAGGCGGCGCGTGTCCTCCGGCAGCGCGCTCGTCGTCAGGTCATAATCGTGCGGCTGAACGCCCCGCATCAGATCGCGCACGCAGCCGCCCACCGCCCAGGCCTCGAAGCCCGCCCGCTCCAGTGTACCGATACAAGCACAGACATGGGGAGGAAGAGACAAAACCATTTCTCTCCCTCCCCTTGTGTATCAAAATTCCAGTCTATTCAGCAGGTTTGGCCTGCAAATCATGGTCCGCCGCCTGCTCTTCTTCCGCCAGGGCCGCTTCATACGCCGCAAACACGGCCCGCTCGATCTCCTCGCGCGCCGCGCGGTTGAGCGGATGCACGAGATCACGGTAGGTGCCGTCCTTTTCCTTGCGGCTGGGCATCGCGATAAATTTGCGATTCGGCCCGTTGATGATCTTCACCTCATGCACTGCGACCGCATTGTCGATCACGAGGGAGGCCATTGCGCACAGCCGTTCCTCCTGATGATAGATGCGCCTGATCTTTACTTCGCTGATTTCCATCTGTTTCATCCCCGCCCATCAATACGATTCGGGAATAGTATTTTCCCTTTTTCCCGTTTTATCCGGGCAGGAAATGGGTTACAGAAGATATACACCGGAGGCCAGTACGGCCAGTTCCTCCCTTTGCCATCGAAAAAATTTATAGACCGGCTCCCGGAATCGCTGATAATCCCGCACCACATACCGGTCAAGGCTGAGCGTGCTGATTTTACAGGAACGCTCGTTGCAGACGTAGAGCACTCGTCCATACCGCACAAGAGAGCACGGCCCGTCGAACGCGCGCTGCGTGCCGCCGCTGATGCGCAGAGACACCCGTTTGGTAACTGTGGAAAAACGGATTACAGCATTCCGCTCCGGAACGGCAGACCAGAAAAAATCCCCATCTGCCGCAAGATCAGACACACCCGCACCGCGATAGGTCAATTCCCCACGCCAAACCGGTTTTCCCTCCCCGGAGAAGAAACCGAGCTCGCCGCCCGGATAGAGCACCACTGTTTTCCCATCCGGCAGCTGTGCCGTATCACAGGAAACATAATCTCCCAGGCTCCGCACAATGCTCTCATACCCTGTGCCAAACTTCCGGCGCAGATAGACGCTTCGCCGGACCGGGAGCACCTCCCGCGTCTTGAACAGATATTCGTGGAAGGAAAGGCGGATCTGCGCCTCATTCAGCCTTTCCCTGCGTACAAAGAGAAACCCGGCATTGGTTGGGAGGATATCTAAAAATTGCAGATCAAGCAATTTTTCCATAGAAACAGTCAACCTCTTGCGGCAAGCAGACCATGGACCGTATCAGCGCGGTCTCAGCACCCTGACAGATACACGCCCATTTGCCGCATATTTATACTTTTATACAACGGACGGTGAAACCAGATGCTTCACAGCCAGTGCACCTGTATCAAACACAGGATTTTGAATTTTTACCGCTGGAACGAATATGCCATTCCCTTTTTGGTATCGAGCACGATCGTATCCGCATCGATCACGGCAAAAGCAGAGGGCATGCCGTTCTGATCCATGATATGCACCGTATGGATGCCGGGATAGGAAAGCTTGCATGCGCCTCCCGCGCGGGAATAAATCCTGCCCTCCGCCAGCTTTTTCTCCCGCCAGACAAGATCGACAACGAAATTTCCGCGTGCAACAAGGCCCTTGAAGGTTCCGCTCGCCCACGCGTCGGGCAGGGCTGGCAGGAGTTGAATGGATCCCGCATGGCTTTGCAGGAGCATTTCCGCAATACCGGCCGTCGCGCCGAAATTGCCGTCGATCTGGAACGGCGGATGCGCATCCCAGAGATTATCGAGCGTGCTGTGCTTCAAAAGCTCACCGAGCATTTTGTAGCTGTGGTTGCCGTCGAGCAGGCGCGCCCAGGCGCAAATTTTCATCGCCTTGGACCAACCAGTCCCGCCGTCCCCCCTATCCTCGATGGAAACACGGGCAGCATGCTGGTATTCCGGCGTTTTCACTGTGACGTGGCTACCGGGATAGAGACCCAGTAAGTGGGACATATGGCGGTGATGGTTTTGAACATTTTTCGTCTTGAAGCCGCGGTCCGGCCACTGATCCTCAATGAACCACTCTTTGATCTGGCCCCATTTGCCCACCTGAAGCGGCTTTAAAAGAGGAAGCTGCTTGCGGACAGTTTCCAGCAAAGCCTGATCGGGCAGGCTATTCCACCCGTTCTCCGCCAATACCCGCGCGGCGTCCAGCACATCCGTGTAAAGCTGCCATACCAGCTCCTGATCGTAGGTATCCCCGGCGGTAACCGGCCCGTTTTCCGGGGAAAAGCCTGGAGAGGACACCATGCGCCCGCTCTTCGCATCAAAAATCAACATCTGCGTCCAAAGCCGCGCGCACTCCTCCAGCATCGGATAGATTTCTTTTGCGAGTAAGGTTATGTCGCCGCTGAAGGTGTAGCAGTCATAGGCATTCTGCAGCATCCAGGCGCCATTTGCCGGAGCCCAGCCCCAGCGCCAGTCGCTCCCGGGGCCGACCATCCCCATGGGGCTGGTCTGCGTATGCGCCATCCAGCCGGTTGCCTTTGAGGCATCCGGTTCGCCGCTTGCGAGCCGCTCGCCAATGCCCGCGTATTTTGCTGCCACGATACGGCCTGGCCTGCGCAGCGCCTGAAGATACCGCACCAGCGGAAGAGCCGTTTCGCTCAAATTTGTGGTGTGTGCAGGCCAGTAGTTCATCTGAAGATTCACATTTAAATGATAGTCGCTCTGCCAGGCAGGGTTGTTTTTGGCGTTCCAAACGCCCTGCAGATTGGCGGGCAGGCTCCCCGCGCGGGAAGAGGAAATCAGGAGATAGCGGCCGTACTGGAAATAAAGCATTTCCAGCAGTCTGCTTGATTTGCCTTTTCTGTATTTCTTCAAAAGCTTGTCTGTGGGCATGGAGGGCTCCTCCTGGCCGACATGAATTTCTACACGATCAAACAGCTCCTGATAATCGGCCAAATGCGCCTTGTAAAGCGCATCGTATCCCTTTTCCGCAGCAGCCTGCACGCGCTGCAAGACCTGCGGCAGGGGATCGATCCCGCTGCGGTAGTCGGGAAATCGGTCTTCATAATCCGTCTGTGCGCAAAGGTAGAGAACGGCGCTGTCCGCATCGCTGACCACCAGAAAATCCTGCCCATGCGGCTTTACAGTTCCACCGCTGACGACGATTCGGAACGCGGCGGCATAGCGCAGGTCATTTGCATCCGAGCTGTCCTTCCCGCCCACACAGCCGCGGGGCGAGCCGGTGAGGACAAGCGTATCCGTTCCTTCCAAGCGGCAATTCCCCTTCTGCGCGGATTCTACCCAGAAGCGGAAGCTGATTTTTTCGCTGCCGTCCGCGTCAAATTTTGCAACGAATACGTTATCCGGATAATTCATAAAGCAGGTGCGCGTATGGCGCAGCCCCTTGCGCTCGAAGCTGACGCAGGAAACCGCCGTGCGCAGGTCGAGCTGGCGGCGGTATTGCCTGCAGGAGCGCTCGCGAAGGCCAGGAAAGTCAAAAAACATCGTCCCAAAATTCTGATACGCGCCAAAGCCTGCCTCGGAGCCCTGCAGGCGCTTCATCGCCTTCTCAGCGGCGTCATAATCCTCTGCGGCGAGCATATTCTGAATTTCATGCATCGCCTGACCGTTATCATCCCGCGTACAGCCCAGCGCATAGCCAGGCGTGCCCGGGCCGCCGGTCCAAAGCGTTTTTTCGTTGAACTGAATCTGCTCGCGGCGGATGCCGCCGAAGACCTTCGCCCCCATATATCCATTACCAACGGGCAGCGCCTGCTGCTCCCAGCCTTTATAATCCGTGCGGGCGGGCTTTTCATACCAAAGCGTAAGCGCATTTGTGCCCTGCTCTTCTTCCCTGCCATGCTTCATTTCGCCCTGTTCTCCTCTCCGGTTGATCTTTTTACTCCTAGTATAGCATATCTGAGAAGCGGAGGTAAATACGTTTTCCGGCGTTATTCCCGATTTTCTCCAATCATGCTGTAAATAAGTTGTGCCCCCGCGGGCTGGACCTCTGAAAATCGGATCGCTGAAAGGAAAAGCTCCTGCGCATGTGCGGCGGCTTCTTCCGCCTCGAGATTGGTAAAAAATTGCGCAATCGTTTCTCCCCGGCGGACGCAATCCCCTGTCTTCTTTTGCAGGACGATCCCCGCCGCCGGATCCACCGCGCCGTCCTTCTCCATCCGCCCTGCGCCGAGCAGCATCGCGGCGCGCCCGATCTTCTCAGCGTCCATATGGCTGATGAATCCGGAACAGGGAGAACCCACAGAAGCCTTATATTTCGCCTGCGGAAATCGCTCCGGATACTCCAGCACGGAATCGTCGCCGCCCTGTGCACGCACCATTTCCCGCAGTTTTTGGAATGCAGTGCCGTCCCGGAGCGCCGCCTCTGCTTTTTCCCGATATCGTGCCACGCTCCCCTGTGTGCTCAGCGCCATCATCTGCGCGCTGAGCGCCACGCACAGCCGGATCAGCGCCGGGTCGCCCCTGCCGTGCAGGGCCTGCACCGCCTCGGTCACCTCCAGCGCGTTGCCTATGGCGAAGCCCAGCGGGATATCCATATTTGTGATGAGAGCGGACATCCGCCGCCCCGCATCCCGGCCGATTTGCACCATCGTCCGCGCAAGCTGATGCGCCTGCTCCTGCGTCTTCATGAAAGCGCCGCTGCCGCATTTGACATCGAGGACGATGCACTGCGCACCGGCCGCCAATTTTTTGCTCATGATGCTCGATGCAATCAGAGGAATGCTCTCCACGGTCGCGGTCGCATCTCGCAGGGAATAGAGTGCTTTGTCCGCAGGGGCAAGAGCGCCCGTCTGGCTGGCGATGCACAGGCCAGTCTCCTCCACCTGCCGCAGAAACCGGTCGCGGGAGAGCGCCGTCTGACAGCCGGGGATTGCTTCCAGCTTATCAATCGTGCCGCCCGTATGGCCGAGGCCCCGGCCGGACATCTTCGCCACGCGGCCTCCCATTGCGGCAACCAGCGGCGCCACGATCAGCGTCGTCTTATCCCCCACGCCGCCCGTACTGTGCTTATCGGCGGCCACGCCCGAAAGGGCGGACAGATCGAGCTGCTCGCCGGAACGAGCCATCTCGAGCGTCAGCGTGAGCGTCTCACGCGTGTCCATTCCCTGAAAACAGATCGCCATGAGCAGAGCGGACGCCTCAAAATCCTTGATCTCGCCGCTCATGTAACCCCGGATGAAAAAGGCGATCTCCGCATCCGTCAGCGCTTCCCCGCACCGCTTTTTCCGAATGATTTCCCTGATCAGCATAGCGCCTTCGTCCCTTCTGAAAGTAGAATACATGAAATGCAAAATGTGAGCCCTTACGCAGAGCTCACAAAAGCGTTTAAGAGTGCGAAATGCTTGTCACGTAATCCGCCACACGCCGGGCCGCGTTGCCGTCCGGCCGCCCAAAATGGAAGGACCGGAACCGCTCCAGCCGCGCAAGATCCAAAATGCCGTGCTCAATCTCATCCACCAGCTCCGGCATCGTCCGGACGATTTTTCCCGGCACAAAGGATTCATAGTCAAAATAAAAAGGACGATCCCGCTCATACTCCTCCAGATCAAACGCATAAAAAATACAGCGCTTGCGCAGCAGCGCGAAATCCATCACAATCGAGGAATAGTCCGTGACCAGCACATCGCACAAAAGCACCAGCTCACTGACATCCGGATAAGATGTCAGGTCGACAACTCCCTCCAGCCTCCGCGTATCCGCATGGACCTGTGGATGCAGCCGCACCAGCAGCGCATATTCCTCGCCCAGATACCGGGTAAAAAGGTCGGGATCTAGCCGGGAGAGCAGGTCTTTATCCTTCTCCGGGTCATCCCGGAACGTTGGGGCGTAGAGCACCAGCTTTTTTCCCCTGCACTGCGGATAGCGCTCATTAAAGCTGGCGCGCAGGGCGGTAATATCCTGTGGGCGGAAGAAAAAATCTGTCCGCGGCGAGCCGAGCGGGAGCACCTGCTCCCGGCTCACATGAAAGGCGCTCGCATAGTGCGGCGCAACGCTTTCAGAAGAGCACACGACGAAGGTGAGCTTGGCGTTGCCCGCAGCCTCCCGCGCGCGGATCTCAGGCGGCTGGACAATATCCTGCCCAAAGCGTTTGAACGCGCCCTCCGCATGCCACAACTGCGTGACCACCGCTTTGGGGCTCAGATGGAGGCTTGCGAGCGGCATAAAATTATCGTTGAGAAAAATATATTTGGACCGGGCCAGGCCGTATGCTTTCCGGGTGAAAAAACCGGCTGCGCGGCACACCGAGCACACGAAAGCGGCAATCCCCGCGTCCGTTTGCAGGCACAGGTCCCTTCGTGTGATGTGGGTAAAGAAAAAGCCCTCTTCCCGCTCCCGGAACGCGCGTTCCATCTCTCCAAGGCCGTCATGGAAATCCGCGTTATGCATGGAGATCAGTGCGACCCGTTTCTTCTGCACCGGAAAGAGCCGGCACAGGTGAAACATGACGGCGTACAGCGTGAAAAAAAACTGCTTCATGGACGACGCTCCCCTTCCAGCCTCAGAGCAACGGATGAATGAAACGGCAGGCGCTTCCCTGTGACAACGGCGGGGAAAGCATGCTGCCATCCTGCCCCGCGCCATTTTCGCCCCATTTCACCCTCCCATTGCTCTAGGACCTATTCTGCCTTCTGAAATAGACGATCAGCGCCTGTACGAGCGTGCTGAATGCCGCCTTCTTCACCGCTTCCGGGAGAGGAAATCGGTAAAGGAAGCGCAGCAGGCGCGCGTCAAGCGTATCGCAGGTACGCAGGCGGGCATGCAGCCGCGCACGCGCCTGCTTTCTGGCCGTGGAAAGGAACCCGCGATCCGGCAAAACATGCAGGTTGGCGCAGGAGGCCCATTGCGCCGGGATCAGGCCCGCATCCGCCGTGGACTGCGGGACAAACACCTCGAAGCACGGCATCGTCTGCAGGTAAAGCGATTCGAACAGCGCTTCCATCTGATCCGGCGTCCCCTTAGCGGTGATAAAAAAGGATACGCGCGCCTGCCGCGCCATCATTTCCCGATCCTCGATCAGATTGCGCACCTCGATATCACTGTTGAAATCGCAGAGCTGCTCGAAACGCTCCGCCGACATCTGCTCCCGCAGCCTGCGCAGGGACTGGGCGATATAAGCGATGCATGCTCCGTCCGCCCGCCAGAACAGGCGGTAAAACTGCGCGATCAGGACATAGGCTGTCTTATAAAGCACCTCGTCCAGGTAAGCGCCGCGGTCTACATCCGGAGGAGGGACCTGGAGCGATTCGGCGGCCGCATCGTAAATCATCCCGTTTGCCGCCATATAATCCTGGAGCAACGGCAGGCTGATGGTCTGGCTGACGGAAAAGCCCTCTGAGGCGACCCGGCGGCGGTAGCGCAGCCAGGCATCCGGGCAACCACTGATGCGGGTGCAGCAATAGGCATAGCGCATATTGAACGCGCCATCCTCCGAATAGCGCAGCGGCGGAAAGAGCACGCCGCTCTCCCTGAGATGTTGCGTCAAATACAGCTTATTGCCCACCAGATAGTTCCATAAGAGATCGCAGTCATAGGCCTCGATTGTTTCCCGTTCCGACAGCAGGCCGGCATGTTCTTGCCAACTGGTTCCATTCCGCCCAAAATTCTGGATTTTGCAGATCACCAGCTCTGCGCCGTGTTGCCGGGCCGTATGGTAAAGCTTTTCCAGCACATCGGGCTCGATTAGATCGTCGGAATCCAAAAAATAGATATATTCCCCGGCGGCCTCCCGGATGCCCCGGTTGCGCGCGGCGGCAACCCCGGCGTTCTCCTGGCGGATCGCGCGGATGAACGGATATTTTTTACAGTATTCCCGCAGGATCTCCGGCGTACCGTCCGCAGAGCCATCATCGACAACGAGCACCTCGATTTCCCGCAGCGTCTGCACCGTCAGGCAGTCGAGCGTTTCCCGCAGGTACTGCTGCGCGTTATATGCGGGGATCACAACGGATATTTTCGGCGTCAAGCGGCCGTCCTCTCCTTCCCATCGTCAAACAAATCCACGAAACACAATTGCAAGGCAAAGGTGCGCTGCAAAATGTAGCCGTGCACATTTTCGCAACACACCCCTTCTGTATGCTGATCAAAATTGTTTCATCATTTATCCCACTTCAAAACGGTCTTCCCAAAATTCCGGTTGAAATCCAGATTGAAAGCGCTGTGAATATCCGCAATCCCGCGCACATCCACCTGCGTGCCCACAAGGTTCTCAAAATAATGCCCAAGCTCTTCGTAGCGGTCGAGCAGCTCGACCGTCTGCAAAAAATCCTTGCGGCCGCTGCGGCTGCTGCCGAACATACGCAGCCCCTTTTCCAGTATCATGCGGGTGTTGATCTCGACGAAATTCTCGGAAACGCCCATGATTGCGATCGTACCCTCCGGGTTGATATGGTCGATGATCTGATTGATCGCACTGCGGGAGCCGGGGCCCCCGACGCATTCAAACGCATGATCCACATACACGCTCTCATCCAGCTTATCCACCAGAAAGGTCTCCTGGGCAAACGTGAAATAGGAAAGCTTCTCCTCCACCGCACCGAAAACATACAGCTCCGTCTCCGGATAGAGATAGTGCAGCAGCAGCGCCGTAAAAAAGCCAAGATTGCCGTCTCCCCAGACGCCGATCCGGTTGCGCCGTGCATGCGCAATGGAATCAAAGCGCGAAATCGTATGGCGGCTGACGCTGATGAGTTCCGTAAAGGAGGCCACCTGCAGCGGTACAGCCTTCGGCGCCGGAACCAGCCGGTCGGGCCGCAGCATCACATAATCCTGCAGGAAGCCATCATATCCGCTGGAACGGAAAAAACTCGACCGCAGATAGTTTTCGGCGATGATATCATCCGTCTGCGTGGGGGAATTGGGGATCGGGATCACATGGTCACCGACTTGGAACGTGCCGGTTGGGTCGTAAATTACCTCTGCGACGCATTCATGAATGAGCGCCATCGGCAGCTTTGCCTTCAGCGCCGCCTCTGAGCGCATGCCCTGATAGTACCGCTGATCGGCATGGCAGATGGAGAGATAAAGCGGACGGATCAAAATCTGACTGTCGGAAAGGTGCAGCTCCTGATAGGTCACATCGATCATGCGAGGAGCAATGAGCTGATAAACCGCATTAATCATCGGCCGCATCTCCCTCCAGCAGCGTTTGAGCCACCTTCAGATCGTAGGGATAGGTGATCTTGATATTGAAGACCTCGCCCTCCACCAGATAAACCGGCTCGCCCTTCATTACAAAGATTTTGCATGCGTCCGTCAGGCTGTCCTTTTCCGCCTGCGTGAGGCTTTCATAGATCTCCTTGAGCTTTTGGGCACGGAAGGATTGCGGTGTCTGGCCCTGATACATCTGCGAACGGGGCGGGATGTTGGAGATCTCCGTGCCGTTTCGGCTTTCCACAATGGTATCTGTGGCGGGGATCACTGTGTCGCATGCGCCGTATTTCCGGGCGGCAGCAATATTTTCTGAAATGATCCGGTGCGTCACAAAGGGCCGCACTGCGTCATGTGTAACGATCACGGTATCCTCATCCAAACCATAGCGCTCTTCAATATAACAAAGGGCGCGGTAAACAGTGTCGTTTCGGGAGGAGCCGCCCTCAATCACCTCTACGCGATCCGTTTTACCCAAACTTTTCACAACCATATTGCGCGTATGCGCCACCCATGCCTTCGGGCACAGGACAATTACCTTTTCAAAAGCGGAGTTGACGAAGAACTTCTCGATCGTATGGACGATAATCGGCTTGCTGCCGAGCTGCAGATATTGCTTCGGGGTCTGCGTATTTCCCATCCGGCTGCCGACGCCGCCGGCTAGCACAACTGCAAAAACCATCAAACTCACAATCCTTTCTGTGCGGGACCCAATTTTCGATCAGGCCGCCTGTTCAAACTCCAGGCGGCCTGTGCTGCTACTTCTTCTTGACCATCTCATCATAAATCGCGCAGACCTCGTCAGTGGTACCCTGCGCGATAATTCGCCCTTTTTGCAGAAGGATCGCACGGTTGCAGATGCGGCGCACCTGATCCGTATTATGGGATACGAAAACAACCGTCGTCCCCTTATCAAACATATTCATAATTTTCGCTTCGCTCTTCTGGCGGAAGCGCGCGTCCCCGACGGAAAGCACCTCGTCAAGGATCAGAATCTCCGGCTCCACGACTGTTGCCACCGCGAAGCCAAGGCGCGCGCGCATCCCGGAAGAATAGTTTTTCATGGGAACGTCAATAAATTCCTGCAATTCGGAGAATTCCAGAATCTCATCATATTTTGTCTCCATAAACTTCCGGGAAAAGCCCATGGTGGCGCCGTATAAAAAGATATTTTCCTTGCCCGTATAGTTCATATCAAAACCCGCGCCGAGCTCCAGAAGCGGAGCGATCGTCCCATGAACGGTCACCGTACCCTTCGTGGGCTTCATTACGCCGGAAAGCACTTTAAGCAGCGTGCTTTTCCCCGCGCCGTTAAAACCAAGTACGCCGAGCCGTTCCCCCGCCTGGAGGGAAAAGGAGATATCGCGCAGCGCCCAGAACTCTGTAAAATGCAGCTTGCGGGTCAGAAATTTGATTACATATTCCTTGAGATTGTCGATCTTTTCCTTATTCAGGTTGAACATCATGCTGACGCTGTCAACCTCGATCACCGGATTCCCCACGTTTTTCGCCTCCTAAATATGCAAGATGAACTTATCCTGATTCCTGTAAAACACATAAAACCCAATCAGGAGTGTAGCAAGGGCGAAACCAAGGGAATAATAAAACCAGTGCCAATTCCACATCTGGCCGAACAAGACGCAGGAACGAAACATGGAGACCAGAGAGTAAAGAGGATTTGCCATCAGGGCAAGCTGCATCCATTTCAAAAGCTTAAGCTGCTCTACCTGATAAAAGATCGGAGTCAAATAAAACAGCAGCATACAAAATACGTCATACAGATATTCGACATCCCGGAAGAACACGTGCATCGTCGCCAAAATCATGCCAACGCCCATACACAGGATCAGCAGAATCAGCACCGGCACAATGGCGAGAAACACATAGGGCGTCAGGTGCATTTTCGTATCGGTGAAAAGCATAAAGTAACCCATGACCACAGCCAGCACCGTCAGGGAAATTAAAAAGGTAACAAAGGTGGAAATAATATTGGAAAGCGGATAAATATATTTCGGCACATATACCTTTTTAATGATGGATGCATTTCCTAAAATCGAACGCATTGATTTTTTGGTCGCCTGTGTATAAAATTCGTAGAGCAGGCGGCCGCACAGTAGATAGGTCGGATAATTGAGAATTCTGGTTTCGTCATGGCCGAAAATCTGGCCGAACACCAGACTGAGCACGATCATCGTCAGCAACGGCTGCAAAAAGGTCCAGAATAAACCCAAAACCGAGTTGCGGTATTGGAGCTTAATGTTCTTATTAACCAGTTCTTTCAGCAAAAAACGGTATTTCCAGAAATTCTTGAAATATTTCCTGCGCAGCGGCTTTGCTGGTTGGCCCGCTGCGGGAGATGCCGGTGTAACTGCCGTCATTCATTAACGCCTCGTTTCTTCTCATGTTAGGCCCCTCTGCGGCCGAACCATTTGGTAAAATAAGAGAGCATCGAATGGACATGGATCAAAAAAAGCTTGGTATTATGCGCGCTTCCGCGCTCCCATGCGTGATAGACGGTTACCAGAGGATAACAGACGGCCTTCGCATATTTCCGAATGGTGCGCGTCAGATCCGCATCCTCAAAATACATAAAATAGCGCGAATCAAATCCGCCGATTTTCTGAAACAAAGAGGTCCGCAGCAACATGAAGCAGCCGGATGCATTTTCGATTTCAAAGGGATGGTCGATCCCCTCGTCGAGCATCGCGTATTCGCGGAGAATCGGATTATCCGGGTCATCCCGCTTAAAGCGGCTGGCGATGAGATAACGCATGGAAGGGTTGCGCCTGCCCAGAATCTGCTCCCGCCCGTCCGGAAAGCAAATACGGGGCGAAAGCAGGCCGATCTCCTCATGTTCATCCATATAACGCGCCATTTCCGTCAGCACATCATCCTTGAGAAAAATATCGGGATTGATAATCGCATGATATTTTGACTGGAGCCTTGGAAGGATCAGGTTATGCCCGCCGCCGAAGCCATGGTTACGCTTCTCCTCTATAAGCTCCAGATTTGGGAACCGATCCGCCGGAAAATGCCTGCGCAACAGTTCAACCGTGTCGTCTGTGGAACCATTGTCCACAATAAAAAGACGGCTCGTTACGCCCTTTGTGCAGTGAAAAAAGGTTTCCACTGCTTTCAGAACGCATTTTCGATTATTATGCGTTACAATACAGCCTGACACTGTATATTCTTCCATATGTTGCGATCGTTCCTTTCACACAGGCAGAGCATAGATTTCTCCGAACTTCATTGATGGGAAACCCTATCCGGGCCTGTTCAGTTTTCCAGCTTTCCCCTGCCTTGCCGTGAAAGCAGAAAAAAACGCCTCAGCAGCCGATCTGCCAGCAGCAGGCGCCAGCACATTTTTGTGGAAAACGAGGTCTTGCCGCCGGTTACATTTTCACCATGGCGGCGATAAAAAAGCAGCGGCTCCTCTAAAAAAACAACACGGCCCAGCCGGGTTGCAATCAGTCCGATCCACTGATCGTGCATTGGAAGGCCTTCCGGAAACGGCAGAATCGCTTCGCACAACTCTCTGCGAAACGCCATGCAGCAGCCCATAAAGGAATTGCGGATTAAATTGGCCCAAAAGCCCGGCTTTGAACCGTGTGCGGCAAAAAAGGACGGTGCCAGAGGATGCATGTCCGCATCCGTTACGCAGGCGTCATGCAGCACGAGCAAAGCGCCTCCCTCCAGCGCAGCCTTTACCTGAGCGGCCTTGTCCGGCATCCAGATATCGTCCTGATCGCTGAGAAAAATTGCTTCCCCTCCGCACAGCGAAATGGCGTGTGCAAAATTGGCGATCGGGCCGCGCCCCGGCCCCTGTACATAGCGCACGCGCCGGTCCCTTTCCGCAATGCGCCGGACGATTTCCTCCGTCCTTCCGCCGGAGCAGTCGTCGGACACGATGATTTCATCAGCCGGCTCAAGCTGCGATAAAATGGAGTCTATCTGCGCTTCAATATAAGCCTCGCCATGATAAACCGCCATCGCAACTGAAATACGCATAGCTTCATCATCCTTTTCTGCGCGGACTGCGCCCAAAATGAGCGCTCCCGCGCACAATCCGCCCGGCATGCAAGCGCTCTCAAAAGCCGCAGGACAGGAAACCGGGCGCCTCCGGCAAGGAAGACGCAAAGATACGCCCGCCGCCTTGCTCCGGACAGATTTACGCCTTATTATAATATTTTTATCCTGATTTTACAAGTATTTTATCCGCATAAAGCGGACTGCGGGCAAAATACGTGTAAATAATCCGAAAAGGGATTCAAATCAGAATACCTTTTCGCTCCCTTTTACCAGTTTTTTTCCCTATCGCATACAAAACAGGGAAGGGCGCGCTGCAAAAGAAAAAGTTTTTGCAACACGCCCCGATTTCTGCAGATATTTGTGCTCAGTACAATCTGTCATATGAACTTACACGCCGCTGAGCATTTCGAGCGCCTTCTGCAGCTGTGTATCCTGATCATGCGGCAGGATCTCCAGCTGATCCTGCTGATCCTGCGTCAGCGTTACCTCTACATCCGGAGCCACGCCTGCCTCATCGAAGCTCTCGCTCTTATAGGGGAGGATCGAAGCGGTGGTCAGCACAATCGCACCCCCGTCAGACAGGTTGAAAACCTGCTGCCGCTTCCCGTTGCCCTTGGTTGTCTCCCCGACGAGCTGCGCCTTGTCAAAATCCCGCAGGTCGCAGGCAAAGAGCTCCGCAGGCCCCTGCGTATTCTGATTCATCAGTACGCAGATCTGCCCTGCATAATCCTTCGCATCGGAGGTGAATGTCTCGACCGTTTCGCCCTTCTTATTGACAGCAAGCGCTATGGCCTTATTGCCCTCCGTGGCAAGCGGCACGAACAGGTCGATCACCTTTGCGGAATACTCCATCATGCCCTCTGAAGTATTGCGCACATCGACTATGATGCTCTTGACATTCTCCTTGGCGAAAGCGTCCAGCGCCTCCTGGCACTGCGTCGCCGTATTTTCATAAAAGCTGGTAATGCGGATATAGCCCACCGTGCCGATGATCTCATAATAGACCGATTTCACGCTGTAGCCGCGCATGACGTTTATCGTTTTTTTCTCGCTGCCGCGCTGATAGGTAATATCGATGCTGGTGAGCTTGTCGCCCTCCAGCTTCTTGACCATCGCCTCATAATTATCCTTTGTCACGGCCGTATCGCCGATGGCAATGATCTGGTCGCCCTTCTGCAGGCCTGCGTTCTGGGCGGGCGAGCTCTCATTGACCTCCGCCACGGAGATGAATCCCGTCTCCGGATTGAGCGCGGCGCTGATGCCGATGCCGGACATCTTGCCGTGGATCCGGTTATAATAAGTGACGTATTCGTCCGCCGTCATATAGTAGCTGTAATCATCGCCCAGCCCCTGCATATAGCCGCTGGAAAGCCTCGAGTTGAGCAGCTGGTCGTCAATCTTGCCGAAATAATTTTTTCGCACAATATCGTCCAGCTCCGAAAGCCCGGAATACATCTCTTCGCGCTTTGGAAGATCCTCGATCAGGTCGTCATAGGTATGCATCGCGATGGACATCGTGATAGCGATGGAGGCGGTGATCGCAACAAGGATCAGCGCAATGGTCACGCCGAGCGGTACTTTTTTATTCATGGGTTACCCTTTCCTTTGTCACTTGTAATCCTTGGGATCGAGATAATTCAGCGGGTTATAGCGCTTATCTCCCTCATAGACTTCAAAATGCAGGTGCGGGCCGGTCACGTTGCCGGTATCGCCCACCTTGGCGATGGTCTGGCCGCGCGTGACCCGATCGCCCTGGGAAACCAGAAGCTTGCTGCAGTGCGCATAACGCGTGAGCATGCCGTTGCCATGGTCGATGAGGATGAACTTGCCCCAGGATTTGTCCGTCTGCGCGAGCAGGACGGTGCCGCTTTCCGCAGCGACGATATCATGGCCATACACGCCGCTGCCGCTGATGTCGATTCCATAATGGTAGGTATATCCGGCCAGATCGCGCGGGCCGAAATAGGAAGTGATGTAATGGTATCCGGGCAGGGGCCAGAGTAAATATTTGCTCGATGTATTCTGACCGCCCGTGCTTCCGGAAGAAGAACCGCCGGAATTGCTGCCGCCACCGGAACTCCCGCTGGAAGAGGACGCATGCTCGCGTATGTAAGCGGCGATCTTCGCGTCGATCGCATCCCGGTCGGCCTGCAGCTTCTTCATCTGAGCCTTGTAGGCCGCGCTGTTTTGATCGAGCTGGCGGATATAGGAATTTGTCTTCTGAACATTCTCGCTGATCTCGTCTTCCTTCGCGCTCAGCTGCTGGGCGGAAGCCTTCGCGTCCTTCTGGCGGGCAACCAGCGTCTTCTTCTGCTCCTGCAGGGAGGCTTTATCCGTTTCCATGCTCTTGACAATCTTGTTGAATTCAGCCACTTGCCGGGACAGTCGGTCGGCAAGCTCCGTATCATGCTTTGCCACGCCGCGCAGCAGCTCGGTGCGCGTCAGGAAGGTTTCAAAATCCCCTGCCTCCAGCAGAAATTCCAGCTGTGTGCCGCCGCCGGACATATACATGGCGCGTATCCGCTTTTTCAGCAGCTCAAAGGTTTCCTCCACCTGCTTTTGCTGATCGTCGGCCTTTTGCTGTGTCTGCGCGATTTTCGTATTCAGGCTCTCGATCTTGCTGGTCAGGCTGCCGATATCGCTGTTGAGCAGGGCGATGCGCTCCTGCAGGATGTCCGCCTGCTTCTGAGTCGCCTCGATCTGCTCATTGAGCGTATCGATATATACCTGCTGATCCTCCATATCGGAGGCAATGGCATTCAGCTTTCTTTTATTGGCTTCGATCTGCTGGTCGAGCTGATTATATTCGTCCTGCAAATCTTCAATCGTTGTCGCCTTCGCATACGGCAGCCGCCCCGGGCCAAGCAAAAACATTCCCAGGGCCAGACAAACACAGAATAAGGAACGGAATCCCTTCTTCGCCTTATCCAAGGCTTCCACCTCCATCTTTTAAATAACGCTTCATTGAAATGGCACAGCCAACCACGCCGGTCAGGAGCCCCAGCACAATAAAGCCGAGCAGGATCCAGCCCGCGTAAGCGGCAAACGGCGCGGCGCTCATACTAAAAGAGGCCAGGAAGCTGCCGAACGCCTTGATGGCCAGCGCATAGAGCCCCCACACAGCTCCGAGCGAAAGCAGGCCGGACAGCACGCCGATCGCCATCCCTTCCACCATAAACGGCCAGCGGATGAAGCTGTCCGTCGCGCCGACATCCTTCATGATGCTGATTTCCAACCGACGGCTGAAAATGGTCAGCCGTACGGTGTTTGATACAATAAACAGGGATACCAGCAACAGCATGCCGATGATAATGCCGGCGATCGCCGTAACGGACTGGCGCATTTCCATAACCTTCCCGGCTAGCTCGCTGTTTTCCTGGAGAGAAATCACACCGGGCAGCTTTTTCAGGCTTTCGACAGTCTCCTCAAAGCGGGAGAGGTCATCCACTGTTACCTTATAAGCGTCCGGCAGCGGATTCTCGCCCAGGCCCTCCAGCAGGGCGGCATCGTCCCCAAGGCTCTCCATCTGCTTGTCCCACGCGGATTCCTTGGAGATAAACACACAATCCTTGATATTGGAGAGCGCCCGGATCTCCCCGCCGATCTGCTCCGCCCGCTCGTCGCTGGCGGTATCCTCCAGATAAACCATCACGACGTTCTGATCCTCGATATGCCCCAGAATCCCATTGATATTGATAAAGAGCATCGATGCACAGCCGATGATAATCATACACGACATTAATACGGCGATGGACGCAATGCTCATCAGCCGGTTTGACCAGAGGCTGCGAAAGCCCTCTTTGGTCAGGTACGCAAAGCTACCGCTGTTTTTCATACGGCACCTCCCGTCTGAGCCGCGTCGGGAAGCAACTCGATGGGTTCAAGCCCGTCGGGCTCCTCAGAGGAATGAGCCGCAGTGTCGCCGACAATGCAGCCGTTGCCCAAGGTAATCACGCGGCGGTCGAACGCACGCACCAACTCATGCTCATGGGTCACCATGACGACCGTCGTCCCCATCTCGTTGAGGCAGGTCAAAAGCTTTACCACCTCGTAGGACATGGTAGGGTCAATATTGCCCGTAGGCTCGTCCGCGATGATGAGGTTGGCGTTGTTGGTCAGCGCCCGCGCAAGGGCGACGCGCTGCTGCTCGCCGCCGGAGAGCTCCTCCGGATAGCAGGAGGCCTTTGTCATCAGGCCCACCAGCCGCAGGACAAACGGTACGCGCTGCCGGATCTCAGCCGGGCGCGCGCCGATGACGCGCATCGCAAAAGCAACGTTGTCATACACCGTCATCTTGGGAATCAGGCGGAAATCCTGGAAAACCACGCCCATGGTGCGGCGCAGCAGCGGGATTTCCTTCTTCTTCATCGTGGTCAGATCGAATGATCCGACGCGAATGGTGCCGCTCGTCGGCGTTTCCTCATGCATGATCAGCTTGAGGAAGGTGCTCTTACCGGCGCCGGAAGCGCCGACGATGAATACAAATTCGCCTTTTTGAATCTGCAGGCTTACGTCTTTGAGTGCCATGGTGCCGTTTTCGTACGTTTTGGAAACGTTGTGAAACTCAATCACTGCACACAATCCTTTCTTCGCATAGGACGCCTTGAATTGGGCTCTCGATCCGTTGCCTCAGGCAATTCGCACCTCCCTTATCCGGCGCGAAAGGACAGAGCCCCGGGCGCGCAACGCCCTTTCCCCTCCACAGGAAACCGGCGGCAGCCCCGCCTGACAAAGCAGGGGGCCGCCCGGAAAATCCAAAGACGCGTCCTAAGGAACCAACCCCCGGCAGGGCCATCCGCCGGGGGTTGACAGCCGGTACCGGAATCAATACTTTACCGGGTTGGAATCCAGATATTTTTTGACCATCAGGGCCACTTTAAAGACGATCGCATCATCAAACTCACGAAGGTCAAGGCCTGTGAGCTTCTTGATCTTTTCCAGCCGATACACCAGCGTATTGCGATGCACGAACAGCTTGCGGGACGTTTCGGAGACGTTGAGGTTGTTTTCAAAGAAGCGCTGGATGGTAAACAGCGTCTCCTGATCGAGATTCTCAATCGAACCGCGCTTGAACACCTCGCGCAGGAACATATCGCACAGCGTCGTCGGCAGCTGATAGATCAGGCGGGCGATGCCAAGGTTGTCATAGCTGACAATGGTCTTCTCCGTGTCGAACACCTTGCCGACTTCAAGGGCAACCTGCGCCTCCTTGAAGGAACGCGCGAGCTCCTTGATGCCGCTGACCGTTGTGCCGATGCCGACAAGGGCATGCGTATAAAACTCGGTGCCCAGCGAATCAGCGATGGAGCGCGCGAGCTTTTCGAGATCCTTCGGCTCGATATTGGCGCGCACCTCTTTGACCAGCGCAATATCCGTCTCGTTGATGTTGATCACAAAATCCTTCGTTTTATCCGGGAACAGGTTTTGAATCACATCGTAAATGGATACGTCGTTATGCTCCAGGATACGAATCAAGAGAACAACGCGGGTTGCATCGTTGTTGAAGCGCAGCTCCCTTGCCTTGAGATAGATATCCCCCGGCAGGATATTATCGAGGATGACGTTTTTGATGAAGTTGCTGCGATCGTACTTTTCATCATAATACTGCTTTATGCTGCTCAATGCAACGGCAATTATATCCACATAGCGGCGGGCAATGTCATCCGTGCCTTCCACAAAGACGGCATACTCCGGATGCATATGGGTGCCAAACGCGCGATAGGTGAAGGAATCGATCGTTATTACCTCGCCGCCGGTGAACACATCGGAGAGGGAAGATTCCTGTACCTCGCCGATCCTGCCGAGCTCGCTGCAGGAGATAATGGTGCCTGTCTCATCGACCACACCGACCATGCGGTCGATGGCATCCTTCATCTGGTGGATCACACCTTGGAACAATCTGTTTGACATAAAATAGCCCCCAATGCTTCGTAAATTTGGCTTCGCAGAATTTTTATACATTATGCCTATGGCTCTGCTATACATTTTACACAATCCGCCAGTCCTTTGCAAGTTTTTTAACAAGAAAAGTTATGGAATTTCGAAAAAAAAACCTCGGAAACCCATATATTGCCTTTTTTCTATGAAGATGTCACAACAAACAAAAGGCTTTCTTGGCTGTTTTTACGAAAGAATAAGTTTGTATAAATTCACAATAACTTTCCACCAAAGCAGATTCACCGGTTTTGATGCAACAGGAAGCTGTATGCAGGCGGATCCGCAATACAGCCTCTCGTTCAGGGGGTATTCTCCTGGCCAGCCAGCTCCGCCGTGCGCAGCGGTACGATCCGATCCACCGGGTACAGGCACCTGTTAAAGGGAACCGTGCTGTATTTCGTCGCGGCGGACTCAAACAGGCAGTAAGTGTACGTCCCGTCGGACGCAATTTCCTCCAGCATCGGCGGCAGGGTCAGGATGCGCACAGCTTCTCCTAAAGTGATTTCCCCATTCTCAGAGGGCTTGTCGTAGGAGGGGGAGTACACATGCAGGCGTGAATCGTTTTTGCGGCCGTAAGAGCAGCTCGTGAGCAGCACCGTCCGGCCGCCAATCCGCTCAAAGGATACGCCCTGCGTCTGCGCCGGAAGCTCCATGGAGCGCACAGCCGTCATCGCTGCGGTATCTCCGCTGATTTCGGCCTTATAGCCATAGAGGATCCCGCTCTCCTTCTCCGCGAAGGTGCCCACCCACAGCAGACCGTCATAGAAGCTGACAAGGGAGGCCGTTTTTAATAGCTTGCCCGACGTGATCTCATAATCCACCCGTACGCTGTCCACGCCGGCGGCGGTTCTTTGCAGCGTTTCATAGGAAAAGCCCTTGAGCGTCCTGTCGCCGCTCTGCGCGATCCATACATACGAACCATCGAAGGTAATGCCGCCGACGTGGTTGATATTGGGCAGGACGAGCGTAGTCAGATATCCGCCCCGATCCTCACCGGTATTGGAGAGGACGTAAACGACGGAATTGTTCTCCTCCTCCGCGTCATAGGCTGTGATCAACAGGTACTCCCCGGCAAGGCAGAGGCCCTGCGGCACCATATCCGTACATGCTTTTCCGTCGATATTCGTATGCTTCAGCCCGGGCACCGCCGGCAGGTATGAGGGCTCGTAATATGCCGCAAAATCCGCATACTTTTTTACCGTCTTTTCAAATGCGGCATCATAGCGGTAGCCAGTGCTCGTGGGTGTGCCGTCAGGCGGCGGGGCAAATATGGAAAAAAGCGCACAGATGACTGTGCAGATCAGGGTAACCAGCATAATCATCTTTTTCATGGAAGGCTCCATTCCTTTCTTTATTGTGATCCGGCTGTTTTCGTCTGTGCTGGCTGGGTCCAGTCAAGCTGCGTCTCCAGAAAGTTGTCGCTGAATTTGCCGAAGGATTCCCTGGCGTAGACGCGAACCGTATAATTCCCGCCAGGCAGGGCCGGGTCGAGCGCAATTCGCACCGGATCCGCCATCGTTTGAAGCCCCAGGTAAAAATCTGAGAATACCTCGTATTCGTATCGCTTGCCATCCTTCGTATTCGTCAGTTGAATCGAATAGGCATGGACAAAATCGGGGTGCTCCGCCGCCGGGAAGGAAATGCCCGGCAGCGAGGTGCCATCCCCTTTGTAGGATGGGATGGCAGGATCGTAGGAAATCTCCGCCTCCTTCGAGAAGCCGGGGGCTGGCCGGGCGAGGGCGCGCGTGTCGGTCAGATACTGAAAATTCCCCTTCTCCATCGGATAGGTAAGCGTCCAGCGGCTGGCCGCCTTCTCTTCCTTCTTCTCCAGCAGGTTCCACCGCTCGATGACAGTCTGCTTCTGGCCGACATTCATGATCAGCCCCATGGGGCGCTCCTCCCCGCGCGGCGGGATGCCCGACTCCTTGCCCTGGTAGGCATCGAATTTGCCGCCTTCCAGCTCGATATAGGCAAGGCTCTGCGTGGTAAAGGCAGTAAAATTCTTCTGGTAGATCGATCGCTCATCGAGGATGGAGTAGTGACTGTGCCCGGAGATTGAAACCACCTGCTCGTATTTGTTGAACAGCTCCGTCAGCGCAGAATCCCCCCAGTCGTCGCTGCCGTAAGCCGTATCCTGCGGATTATGGTGCGTGACAACAAAGACGGGCGCGCCGGGCTCAGATTCCTGGATGGCAATCTGGATTTGTTCCTCGATCCACTCACAGGTTTTCTCCGAATAGCCGGAGGCACTCGACGGGCTCGCGCCGATAAAGTGGATGCCATTGACCACCTTATGCGACCAAGGGGATTCACCCATATTTTTCACAAACATTTTCTGCTTCGGGGTGGTGCTGGAATCATCATTCTCATACCAGTAATCGTGGTTGCCCATGATAAAGAGCTTGATAGGCGTTTCCTCCCCATAAACGGCCTGCATGGCGGCGTTGAATTTCCCATACGCCTCATCTGTTGCAAGGTCGCAGAAATCGCCCGCGAAGATTAGCATATCAACGCCCTGATCCTTCATGCATTCCAGCGCGGTGACGACATGCTGCTCATAAAGATCCTCGCTGCCCGGCTGGTCAAGCTGGCTGTCGCTGAGGATGCCGACGCGGCAGGCTTTCCCATCGCCTACGGTCAGTCGCTCGATCCCGGCGGGCTTCGGCGGCCTGGTCACCGCAAAAACGACGATGCCGATGATCCCTGCAAGCGCCAGTACGGCGGCGGCAACGAGCAAAATCAGTTTTTTTCGTTTCTTCATCTCTATGACCATCCTTTCCGTGCGAGGAAACCTTGATTGTCCAGATGCTCTGGTTACGGTTTTATATAGCGATTCAGCCACTCATCAAGAACTGCGATATATTCCTCCGGGCTGTGCGTCAGCGATTGCCCATGATTTGCGCCGGGAAATGCGTGCTTCTCCCGCAGGGAAACGGGCGCCGCATCGTACAGCTTCTGCATCATGGAAAACGGGACGAAGGTATCCTCTTCTCCATGGATAAACATGAGCGGCGTTTTGGTCTGCGCCACCTGCCGGCGGGCATTTGCCTCCCTGAAATCATAGTAACCGTTAAGGCGCGCCGCCATACGCGCCGCCGAAAGCACCGGCTCGCGCGGCAGGTGGAACATCAGGCCCAGCAGATGGGCGAACTCATCCTCCACGTTCGTATAAGCGCAATCGGAAACTGCGCACTTCACCTGCGCGGGGAGCGCTTCGCCGCAGGTCATACAGACGGTCGCGCCGCCCATGGACACGCCGTGCAGGACGATCTGCGCCTCTTCCCCGACCCGTGCGATGATCTCCTCCAGCCAGACAAGCTCGTCCAGCCGGTCCGTCCAGCCCATGCCTACATATTTTCCCTCGCTGTTCCCATGCGCGCGCGCATCGGGAATCAGCAGATCGTAGCCGCGCTCCCAGTAGACCTGAGCAAAATTTTGCATATGCCTTCCTTTTCCGCCATAACCGTGCAGCAGAAGGGCCACCTTCTTCGAAGGATTTTGCGGCTGGCGGAACCATACCCCGCTCAGCCGCACGCCGTCGCATGCGATCACGGAAAGCGGCTGGCCTTCCTGCCGGTCCCACCATTCTGCATCGAAGCGGGGATGCTGAAAGTCCTCAGCCGAGACCGGGATAAACTGCATGATGAAACTGCCGTAAGCCATCACTGGCTTATCTTTGCGTTTGAGCGCAAAGGAGAACAGGCACTTTCCCGCGCCCGCCAGCGCCACAAAGCCTGCCGTGCCGGCAAGCAGGGTGCTTTTAAAAATTCGTCTTCCGTTTTTCTTCATGGTAAAACTCCCCTTCATATGAATAGGTCCCCTTTTTATAGAACCAGGAAAGGAACAGCGGCCAGTTCCCTTTCGATCTGCGCGCCGGTCAAGCGCAGCTTGCGTTCTGCCTGCTGCCCGTTCGGGATCAGGACGCATCGCGTCCCCAGCTCCTGCGCGAGCTCGTAATCATGCACCATATCACCCACGGACAGCGTTCGCTCCGGCTGGATGCCCAGCTTATGGAACAACGTGCGCGCCCGCTCGATCTTCCCCTCGGAAATATAATCTCCCGCGCCGCTGACCGCTTCAAAATAATGTTCAATGCCGAAACGCCTGAGATAACCGTTGAGTGTTTCCTCATGAAAGGAGGAGACGATCATCTGCCTCACCCCGTTTTCATGCAGGAGCCTCAGCGTCTCCCGCGCGCCCCGCATAAGGCCGGACGAGCGGATATAGCAGCTGTATCCTTTCATAAAGCCCTCCGCCAATTTTTCAAAAGGCGTCTGCTCAAAATCGAACAGCTTGCGGTAATAGTGGATCACCGGGATATCGATCATCTCGCGGTACTCCTCCCGCGTGGTCAAAGGCTTGCCGTAACGGGATAAAAGGTCGTTCATGCTCGACACCGCTGCATCCACATCATCGAGCAGCGTGCCGTTCCAATCCCACAGCACAGTATCGAATAGCAAATCGCTCCCCCCTATGTTACAGAATCCCCAGCGTTTTCAGGTAGGACGGTCTGCCCTGCTTCAAAGAACGGGTTCATATAAAATCCTCCTATGCTCTATCCTTCGACAAACCGATACGTGTGTCCATAAGCCTCAATCAGACGGCAGAGATCCGCAAACCGGAGGAAAACCGTGGCCCGGTTGTCGTTCGGATGGAATCCGATCCGCTCCATCTCTTGCAAATCCTGGTCGAATACGATCTCTACAGAGCGCGCACGGTCATGGATGATGCCGATCGGGGTAACGGAGCCCTTTTTCAGCCCCAGATACCGCTCCAGCCGTTCTTCTGAGGCAAAGCTCAGCCGTGAGCTCGGAAGCTGCCGGGCGATCGCCTTTAAATCCGCCCTCTTGTCGCTGCGGATAACTGCAAGGATGTGGCGCTTGCCGCAATTGTCGCGCAGGAACAGGTTCTTGGGGATTTCCCCATGCTCCAAAATCCCCATGGCGGCGAGCTCTTCAATCGTCCCTGCTGCCGGATGGCGGATCAACTCATAGGGAATCCCGAGCCTGTCAAGCGCATCGAGCGCTTCCTGCTGCGCCTCTAAATCCGGTTCCATCCCAATTCCTCCATATCTGTATCTCAATCCAGTGTATTTTTTGTTCAATACGGCTGAATTATAGCATAATCCAGCCTTCAATCCAACCATAATCGCGCATTATCCAAAGAAAAAGCCAGTAGGAAGCAAAAAGTACACCAAAAAGGAGATGCGGTAAGCGCTCAGGCCGCGCAGGCACATCCTTTTCCGTTCTGCCGGAAAAGGATGCAAAAAGGGCCGTTTGGAACGGCACTGCGGCAGCGGTCTTTCGATATGCCACGTTGGAATGTGGGTTCGGCGAACCTTCCCAAACGCGCCCGCTCCTATGGGCTCAAACACCTGGAACGGTTTCCGCACTGTGCACGCAACGCGTGAGAGATCATGCTGCCTGGGCCGATCTTTCCGTTGCTGTGCTGCAACAGCTTTCAGCTACCTTACGCGATCTGTAACCAGCGGTAAGTCTGCAATCTACCGGCAGGCCAAGGCAGCAGGCTCCACAATCTGTCTGCGTGCACGTGAGGGGATTTGTCTGCTCTGCGCATCACGGGAGATGTGCTCCCGTGGCTCTTTTGCTTCCTTTTGCGAGAAGGCAAAAAGGAGGCGCATGCAAGGCAAATGGAAGGCCTCTGATTCGATTCCTCTGGATACGAAAAGGATGACCAGAGTCGTTTCAGGCTTCAAAAAATTCCGCTTTGCATGAGTCATTCAAAGCCTTTGTGCTTTTTGGCGAACGTTGCTTGCTGTTTTAATAGGCTGAGCCGCAAAAAGTTTCCCTTTTTGCGGCTGAATGGTTCTGATTCAAGAAAGGAGCTCAATTTTGCAGCATTAAAATACCTGCAGGCTGTTCACGATGGAAACGATCAAATCGAGCGCCTGCTGATGATACTCGTTTTCCTCATAAATCGCATGCGTATAAACGTTATTCGTCATATCTTCGTCGGAGGTTACGCGGATTTCATAATGCGCGCCGTCTATATTGATAAGGCCAATCAGAAACAATGCGTCCTTATGCCCTTTGCCCTGGAAAACGGTAATCTCTCCATAATTGGAGCGCAGGGCACCGGCAGCTTCCATACGGGCGCTTTCGTCGCTCATCAGCGTATCGCTTTCAAAGGAATATGCCGTTACGGATGTAAAAAACGGGGAGCCGAACTGATAAATTTTATACCCATTGTATCCTTCTGCTTTGGGGTCCTTGACGGCAATGAATTCCCGCTCTGCGTTTTCCGCCGCCTCCCCCAGATACGCAGGATATGGAAAAGCAAGCGATTGGTCGCGCATCTTTTCCTGAAGAAGCTCCAGGGAAGAAAAAACGTCGCCATAGCTTTGCTTTTGGCATGCCGGCAGCCCAAATGCGGAAAACAACAAGAAAATCGCAGTCATCAGGCAAAAAGCTCTCGACCGATTCATCCTTCTTTCACCTCCGGCTGCGCGGAATTCGCCAAGGCCCCTGCTTCCCGGCCGGCCCGTCTGACTTTCAGCTCGCTTATCATATCGCTTACTTTTTGGTCGGTCAGCTTATAAAACGCCATCGGGATCATCTGCAGCAGGCAGCCCAGCGCGGGGCCGCCCGTCATCAGAGCAAAGATGCCGTTGAGCATTCCCGGATAATTGTGCTGAATATGCTCGCCGATGCGCAGAGCCGGCTCGTTGATGGCTGCGTTGTATCCGACGATCCCCAAAATCAGCATAATCAAAGAGCTGAACAGCGCGTTGCCAATTTTCATGATCAAATTATTTACGGCGAAGGTCGACCCTTCCGTCCGTTCGCCCGTTTCATATTCCGCATAGTCCAGGCAGTCCATCACCATGTAGCCGGAAAGGGTGGCGGTAATCGTCGGCGGGATATGCGCCAGCACGCGAATACAGATAAAGAGAATCAGGTTGCTGTACCCTGCCACGAGAGAAATAACATTCAGCGCAAAACCGACAGCCGACATGATTAGAAAGATCTTCTTTTTGCTGCCAAGCTTCAGCAGATAGGGCGTGATCATAACCGCAATCATATAGACGACGCCTGTCGCCGTTGACAGCGCCGGAATTAAAATCGATTCGACGCTGAACCGGCCGAAGGAAAACATATCTGCGAGGTTCCATTTTGAAAAATACGGAAGAAGAATCCCGTATGCGCTGGTGCCAATGCTGCATAACTGAACGGCGATCACCTGCATCAGAGGCTTATTTTTCAAAACAGTGAGCAGCGTTTTGAAAAAAGAGGTTTGTTTCTTGACCACCGGAACGACTTCCCGCGTCGTAAAAAATCCGATCTGTAGCGTGAGAAACGCCATTACCGAAAGAAGCGCAACCGTAATAAAATATCCCTTTTGATTATTTCCGCTGCCGAAGAGCACCACCATAATGAAAAACAAATCGACCGCAAAAAGCGATCCCATCGAGCCAAAAGTCGAGCTGAACGACATTGCTTTGTTCCGGTCGTCCGGCTCCGTGTAAAGCAGCGGCTTCAAGCCCGCAAGCGGAATATCCAGCATTGTAAACGACGTAATAAACAGGGAATAGGTAGTCAGCGCGTATACGAACTTCCCTGATGCAGAGGCGGCCTCAAATGGCGAGAACATCAAAATGGTAAACAGGAGCAGCGGAAAGGAGGCAACCATCAGGTAAGGCCGGCATTTTCCCCATTTCGTCTTTGTCCTGTCAACCACCATCCCCATGACCGGATCGTTGACCGCATCCCATATCCTCGTCACAAGAAAGATGGCGGATACGCTTGCAGGGTTGATATACATGATGTCGGTGAAAAACATTGGCAGGGCCATAGAGGTCAAACTGATGAAGATGCAATGCCCAAACGAGGCTGATGTTAACCCCGCCGTGTTTTGCCAATAGAGCCTTCGAGCGGTTTCCATTCTCAGCCACCTCCTGATTGTGGATTGGATACAAACCCAAAAAATATGGCATCGATACAGGCGTTTGTTACCTGTTCGTGCTGCTCAAGATGAATGGCCTGATCGAAGATCCCCAATAAAATCATCCGAAAATATTCTCTATCTATCTGTTTAACACTTCCCTCTTTCACGCATTTGTCATACAGATCAAGTGTTAAATCCCAATTGCTGTGAAACTGCTTGTCGATCCGCCTGTAGATATTCGGATGAAGCTCGACAAGCTTGTTGAGCTTCAGGGAATCAAAATGGATGACCTTCGGATAAACCGATACGATCCGCCTGAGTTTTTCCACCGACGAGATCTCCTGATTCAAAATGTCCTGATGCTGCCGATGAATATCAGCAAACACAAAATCGACCACAGCACCAATCAGTTCCTCTTTGCTGGAAAAGTATTTATAAATCGTTTTTTTACTGATATGTGCACACAGCGCAATATCGTCCAGAGTAAATTTAATCCCATATTGTTCCGTCAGTTGAATCGCCGTATTGATGATTTGCTGCCGCATCATACTTCTTCCCTCTATGATTCCATTCAATTTCAACAGCATCGGTAAACAAGGGGAACCAGCGCCGCCCAGGCTTGCCTCTTCATTCTCAAACGATGTGGAGGCGGTTGCGTTTCACAAAAAATAGCGTTTAGAAAGCAAATCCATTTCCCCCATGGAAACCGAAAAAAAAATTTTCGTTTCCATATTCCATGATACTATACAGGCCGGCGCCCCGTCAAGCTCTTTTTACATAAAAAAACGTATTTTTAGACACTTTTTATTCATTTATCCAATTGCTGGCTTTTGTTAAGATACCCGCCTCCCGACGAATTCGCTCCATCACATGGCAGACCCTGCGGGTCAGCTCCGTCGCCTGCTCACACTCCGCTCTGGCCGGTTCCGGCTCCTCCGCAAAGCGGCGGAATGCCCGTGCTTCCCCGCTCATGGCTCCGGCCCTGTCGAGCGTTCCGCAAAGCGCCCGGCTCGTCCCATCCGGCAGGCGCAGCTCCATCCCCGTGAGCATAGAAATCGATTGAATGGTGATACTGCCCTGGTCGCCGAGGATTTCAGAGCCCGCGTATCCCTGCGCGATTTTCGACCAGGAGAGCAGAGCTTCCCGATCCGAATAAGAAAGGCATGCGCTTCCAAACCCATCCGCCCCGGTGGGGAGAAAGCCCGCCGAAGCGCGCACATGCTCCGGCTCGCCGAACAAATCCACCGCCAGATAAACGCAGTAGACTCCTAAATCCATCAAGCCGCCCGCTGCCATGGCCGGGTTGAAGGTATTGGGCAGCTCGCCCCGCAAAAGGGCCGGATAGCGCGAGGAAAGCTGTGAGAAATCAAAGCGCGCGGTCGTAACACGGCCGATTTCTGAAATCGCCTGGAGCAGCACCTCCCGCGCGGGCAGGTAACGCATCATGATCGCTTCCATGTAGACGAGGCCCTGCTGCTGTGCCAACGCGCTGAGTTCGTCGAACTGCTCCGGTGCGGTGACAATGGGCTTCTCGCACAGCACATGCTTGCCGCCCTCCAGCATACGCTTGCTCTGCGGGTAATGAAAGGCGTTCGGGCTGGCGATATAGACCGCATCCACCGCCGTACTCGCCGCCAAAGCGTCGAGCTGCGTATAGACGATCGGGATCTTCCATTCGCGCGCGAACGCTTCCCCCGTTTCCAGCCCGCGGGAATAGACGGCAGCCACCTCAATGCCGCCCGCCTGACGCGCGCCCGCAATAAAATGCCCGGCGATGGCGCTGGTGCCGATGATTCCGATCTGCATAGACAGACGCTCCTCTCTAATCCGAATTGTTTCCCATTTACCGGCGGGACCTGAAAATCATAGACATCATGATCACATAATCCGGCCTATCTTTTGATATAAGACCACTATAGTTTTCCCGCTCTTTCAAATATATAATAAAGTCGACAGAAAAACAAACCGTTCCAACCTCCTATTTATGGAAAGGAGGGAGAACGTATGAAAAAAATCTGCTGACCAGACCGCTAACTGAATTGGAATTTTCTTCGCGTCGGATGCATATGATTCATAAGCCCCGTTCACTTGCTTTCTCCTTTTCGCGCTGACTATCCTACCATCTTTTTTCGATCCTTACATCTATAAATGTATGATAAAAATCATATTTAGCACTCAATCGATTAGAGTGCTAATATTTACACTCCGTTCACAACTCATGTATTGTTTTTTCACAATCCCCGGGTACAATAAGAATTGTTCCAGGGGGAACAAGTAACAAGGCAAAATCAACGAAGGAAGACGGTCGCCATGTTTTAACAACAAGTCTCTGCAAGGCAAAACGCACCATCACATGAAATTTTTTAGGAGGTATGCTTTATGTTTGATCTAATGCCTTTTGGTTATGAAAGAAGTTTGCTGGACTCCTTTGACAATTTTGAAAAAGAGTTCTTCAAGGGCATGAACCGCTCGCTTGTGAGCTTCCGCACCGATATCCAGGACAAAGGCGATCAATACGTTCTGGAAGCCGAACTGCCGGGCTTTGCCAAGGAAGATATCCATATTGACCTCGATGACAATTACCTGACCATCCGCGCCGAGCACAAGGAGGACAGGGAAGAAAAGGATGAAAAGAAATCCTATGTCCGCCAGGAGCGCTATTACGGTGCGTATGAACGCCGCTTCGACGTATCCGGCATCGATGTGGACGCGATCAAGGCCGGCTATGAAAGCGGCGTGCTGACGCTGGAGCTTCCGAAGGCGCCGGAGGTCAAACCCGAAGTCAAAAAGATCGAAATCCAGTAAAACAAAAAGAAAGGGAGCCGCACAGAGTGTGAAGTGCCCCCAAAAATCAGACAATACTGGAAACGAAAATTGTTGGAGCAGCCAAAAGGGCTTGCTGTCTGTGAAAAGCAGGCGGCAAGCCCTTTCGCTTTGCCTGGATGCGATGATTGTTGTAGTAGTCCAGATATTGAATCCGTTCCTGCTTAAAATGTTCCATGGATTCAAATTCCTGTGTATCGTTTGTCCGGTATTCCTTTGGCATATAACCCCACTTGTTTACAGTATACCATACTGTCTAACAAATGGGGTGCTGTTCAATGACCGGCGTGTCGTAAAATAAATTGTCGTTTTATCCCACGGAGATGGTTTTGTCAAGAGGATGTACAGAGAGCTGCCGCGTCGTTTTGCGGCAGTTATTTTTTTGCGCTTCAATATGAAAGGTACTTGTGCTCAGGCCGCGCGGGCCCTTCCTTTTCCGTTCGGCCGGAAAAGGAAGCAAAAGGGGCCGTTTTGCACCCTTTTCTAACTAGAGAAAAGGCGTGGGCCCGCGCGGCCTGAGCGCGTACCGATTTCCCGATCCGTTGTCAAGACAAGCGAAGAGAACAAAGAAATCGCTCAAAATTCTCTTGATTTTGGGTCACCTTTATTATATAATTTGGGTGACCCAAACAAAGGAGGTGAATTTACTGGGCACAAAAAAAATAGGCCGCCCTACTGACAATCCAAAGCCCTATCGGATGGCAGTGAAATACGATGAAGAGTGTAAGCAGATTTTAGAAGCCTACTGCAAGCAGGAAAATGTGAATCGTATGGAAGCCGCACGGCGGGGAATCAAAAAGTTGAAGGACGACCTCAAAAAATGAAAGGAAGCGGCTCACCTTCGTCAAAGCAACAGCCACTTCCAGTACCGCCAATGCCAAAAGGCAATTGCAGCATAAATATGATACCATATGCTGCAACTCCTTTCAAGCATTGTGGAATTTGAAAGGAGACTTGTTATCATGCAAAACATTCTCGACGCCCTCTGCTACGGCAACCTCTGCCCCAGTGGTAGGCCCCTCCTCCCCGGTTCCCCTGCCGAAAAAGCCCACGCCACCTTTTATGAGACCGCCCTCCAACTGGAAAAAACGCTCAGAGGGGAGGAAAAAGAGCGGTTTGAAAGGTTTACGGACGCCAATCAGGCGCTTAGCGACTGTTCATGTTGCGAATATTTCTCCGACGGCTTCCGCCTTGGCGCGCGCCTCATGCTTGAGG
>URQB01000020.1 GCA_900549825.1 uncultured Oscillospiraceae bacterium
GCTTCGCTTCGTAATAAAAAAATAGCCGGTAACTTCCTGCATTTTGCAGGCAGCGGCAAACCTTGATCGGCCAGTTGGCAGAAAGGTCTGCTTTGTTACTCGCTTCGCTTCGTAATAAAAAATCAGGGGAAGCCGGCGCCAATGCGCGGCCTCCCCTTTTTGCCGTTCAGGCAGTTGTTATTTCATGCCGTTCTCGTAGGACTGGATCATCTTTTTGACCATCTGTCCACCAACAGAACCGGCCTCACGGGAGGTCAGGTCGCCGTTGTAGCCCTGCTTGAGGTTCACGCCGACTTCGTTGGCAGCCTCCATCTTAAAACGATTGAGCGCCTCGCGCGCCTCCGGGACGATGCTGGAATTACCGCTTCTTGCCATTTTGATATACACTCCTTCATTCAAAATTTACTTTTCGCGTTTGCTTTCCTAGTATCGGATGATCCGTCACAATTATAACTGTAAACTTTTTGTTGTCTTTCCAGCTTTTTCAGAAGGTCAAAATCATTTTGATAAAGCAGCAAACGAGAGGCCTGATTGATCGAAAAGAGCCTTCCATCGGCCGTTTTTCAAACGTATTCGTCATGCTTTCCAAAATCATGTTGAACAGAGCCTTTTCTTCTCCGATTTTCTGCAAAAAACAGTTCGTCACAATGTAAAAGTACGACATTGTGACGCGCTGTGTGTGATAAGCCAGCTCCGCTTTATGAAATGACGCCCGGGAAAACCTGCTGCAGCACAAATTTCGCGATTGCGAACACGGTTTCCACCAAAATAGCATACGGCCCCAGGATCTCCTCCATCACATATTGCCAGCCCTCCAGCCGGGTTTCCTCCTCCGGCTGCGTATGCTGCTTCATTTTTTCGATGGTATAGGGAGAATCGATGAGCGTATTGGTATCTGTACGGTATGCCTTGAACGTTAAGCTGTTTCCCTCGAAAGACAGCACGGTATAGACCGCTGCGCGCTCCTGGAAGCTGCTGGCCAGCCACCATTGCTTCGACGAGTCGTACCAATCGTAAAACTTGCTGGCGGAGGCGGAGCCGCCGGTGAAATAAACGGTTCCCTCCGGATCGATCCATTTGCCATCCTGCGTCCTGATCCCCTGAACGATCTCATTGCCTTTCATCTGATAAGAACGGGCATAGGCATGGTCGTGACCGGTGAGCACCGCGTCGATTTCGAATTTGTCAAATACAGGCACCAGGTACTTCCGCAGCTTCGTACATTCTTCATTGTCCGCGTGGTGACCCGGCCCGTAGATGTCATGATGCATCACCACGATCCGCCACATCGCGTCCGGATGCGACTGTACGGCGGCTTTGACCGCATCGTAATGATCGAGCGCGTTGTGATTGTTGGTATCCAACACGATAAAGAGCGCGTTTCCATAGGCGAAATAGTAATCCCGGCCAAAGACCGCGTTGATTGGGGAGAGCACCTCGTTCGGATTGTTGAAATGGTAGCGGTTGTGCAGTTTCATCCAGTCATGGTTGCCGACCGCCGTTGCGACCGGCAGGCTGCGCAGGGCGGGAGGCGCGAGGAAGGCTGCATATTCCGACTCATGATTGCCGGAATTCGTCTGATCTCCGCCCGAAAGGACGAAGCGGATATCCGGATGTGTGCTGAGCGCCGTATTGAGCGTATGATCCCAGCCGCGCGCATCGCCGCTCAAAACCGCGCTGCCCTTTTCGGCGGAACTGATCTGGACATCCGTGACAAAAAGCGCCTCAAACGCATTGCTTGTCCCCGTCCGGTACATCGCAGGCTCGCTCCATGTGCCGTCCGTCCCGTATGTATAGTAATAGACCGTATTCTCCTCAAGGCCTGTCACCGTGACGAGATTGGTCCGGTACGGCGGCGCGGCCACACGGAAGGAGGCGTAAAACGTACGCGCGTCCCGCAGGTCGGGAGAACGGCCGATGCGAACTGCGGCCCCGCCTGCCGCAAGCTTTGAGCACCATGCAAAATTGAGCTCCGTCTCATCCGCGCCGGGTGTCAGCGCGATCTGGGCAAACTCATCCTTGACAGCTTCCCAATAGCCATCCCACTCCTGCTGCGTCTGCGTAAAATCCGGCAACGGAGCGCTTGCGCCGAGCGCATTGGGCACGGCGCTGAAAGCCAGCACAAGCAGTAGGAAAAGCGCCGTTGCGTTGCGTAGCTTTTTCTTCATTCCAAATCCCTCCTGTTTCAAGGGTTCAAATTTATAAACCCATTCTATGATAAAGCGTTTCAAAATTCCATACCTTCGGGCCAAAAAGTAAATATTCCACCGCAAAGCGCCGCCTTTCCGCTTTTCCTACAAAAATCCTTTTCGCCCGAATTTCTTTCGTAAAATTTACCGGAAGAGCGCGCCTTGATTGTTCCGCCCCGGTATTGTATAATAAACCATCAGGGATTATGCATTTTTGTATACGCCCTGCACGTTTTAGGGAAAACAGCTGTTTGCGATCGCCCGGCAAAGAGCAAATGCCTGTTTTCCGCGAAAGGATGGTCAAAGCAATGAAACGTGAACTGCAAATCGCCACACTGCCCGTCGTCGCGCTGCGCGGGCTTGTCATATTTCCGAAAATGATGCTGCATTTCGACATCGGCCGCAAGAAAAGCACCGCCGCGCTCAATGCCGCCATGGAGGGCGACCGGGAGATCTTCCTCGTCGCACAGAAGGACCTGCAGGTGGACGACCCGAAGCGGGAGGATTTATATGCCTGCGGCGTCGTGGCCTCCGTGCGGCAGGTTCTGCGCCTGCCCGGCACGGACAATATCCGCGTCGTCGTAGAGGGGCGCTACCGCGCGGGGCTCGTTGAGCTGACGCAGGACGCACCTTTCCTCTGCGGCATTGTGCAGGAGAAGCGCTCAATTCGCGCAAGGGCGGCAGACGACTTGTATCAGACCGCTCTGGTGCGCCATATCAAAGACCTGTTTGGTGATTACGCCGAAGTCGCTCCCAAGGTAGCGCCCGACATGATGCTCGCGATCCTCGCCAACGACGACCCGGGCGATCTCGCGGATTTCATTGCAGGGAACATTATGCTCGATTTCACG
Organism: uncultured Oscillospiraceae bacterium; assembly: GCA_900549825.1. Lineage (GTDB taxonomy): Bacteria > Bacillota > Clostridia > Oscillospirales > Acutalibacteraceae > Fimivicinus. The sequence goes on from URQB01000020.1 coordinate 3,041, forward strand.
GAGAAGCAGCGCATTTTGGACGAGCTCAGCCCCATCAAGCGGCTGGAGGCGCTTTCCGTCATTCTCACGCGGGAGACGGAGCTACTGAGCGTAGAGGAAGAAATCCAGCAGCATGTACAGGAGCAAATGGATAAAAACCAGCGCGAATATTTTTTGCGCGAACAGCTGAAGGTTATCTCCGAGGAGCTCGGCGACGCGGACAATCCGCAGGACGAAGCGGAGAGCTACCGCGACAAGATCCTTGCCGCTGCCATGCCGCAGGAGACGGAGGAGCAGCTGCTGGAAACCTGCGGCCGCCTCTTCAAGATGAGCCCCGGCTCTCAGGAGGCCACCGTTCTGCGCAATTATCTCGACACCGTGCTCGCGCTCCCGTGGAACCAATTGACGAAGGACCACCTGGACCTTGATGCCGCACGCAGGCAGCTCGACCGCGACCATTACGGCCTTGATAAGGTCAAAGAGCGCATGATCGAAATGCTGGCCGTGCGCAAGCTGTCGCCGGACATCAAGGGGCAGATCATCTGCCTGGTCGGCCCGCCCGGCGTGGGCAAGACATCGATTGCCCGTTCCGTCGCGAAAGCAATGGGCCGCAAATACGCCCGGATTTCGCTGGGCGGCGTGCATGATGAGGCGGAAATCCGCGGCCACCGCAAAACCTACATAGGCGCGATGCCCGGCCGCATTATGGACGCGATGAAGCAGGCAGGCAGCTCGAACCCGCTGATCCTGCTCGATGAGATCGACAAGGTGGGCGCGGATTACCGCGGGGACCCGGCCTCGGCGCTGCTGGAAGCGCTCGACGGCGAGCAGAATTTCGCCTTCCGCGATCACTATATCGAGGTTCCTTTTGATTTAAGCAAGGTGCTTTTTATTACCACTGCCAACGATGCGGGCACGATCCCCGCTCCCCTGCTCGACCGCATGGAGCTCATCGAGCTGGCCAGCTATACGCACGAGGAAAAATTCCATATTGCAAAAGACCATCTTGTCCCCAAGCAGGCGAAACGCCACGGCCTGAGTGGACGCACCCTGCGCATCCGGGACGATGCGATTCATGCGCTCATCGACGGCTACACCCGTGAGGCGGGCGTGCGGAAGCTCGAGCGCGCCGTTGCCTCCCTCTGCCGCCGCGCCGCGGTGCAGATTGCCGATGGAGAGAAGAAGCGCGTCACCGTTACGGCGGGCGAGCTGGGAAGCTTCCTCGGCCCGCAGAAATTCAAGCCGGAAACCATCCGCCCGCGCGACGAGGTGGGCGTTGTGACCGGGCTCGCATGGACGTCCGTCGGTGGGGAGACGATGCCTGTGGAGGTTGCTGTGATGGACGGCACCGGGAAGCTGGAGCTGACCGGCTCGCTCGGCGACGTGATGAAGGAATCCGCCCATGCGGCGGTCAGCTTTATCCGCAGCCATGCGGATGCGCTGCATGTTGATAAAAACTTTTACAAAGAGAAAGATATCCACATCCATGTGCCGGAAGGCGCCGTTCCGAAGGACGGCCCTTCCGCAGGCGTGACGTTGGCCACCGCCCTCGTATCGGCATTGACAGAGATCCCTGTCCGCCGCGACCTCGCCATGACGGGAGAGATTACCCTGCGCGGGCGCGTGCTTCCCATCGGCGGCCTGAAGGAGAAATCCATGGCTGCCTACCGCACCGGCGTGAAAACCGTGGTCATTCCCGCGGACAATGTGCCGGACCTTGCGGAAATCGACCCGGCGGTGCGCGCGGGCGTGGAGTTTGTGCCCGCAAGCGAGCTTTCCACTGTCTTCCACACCGCGCTGCTTCCGCAAAACAGCCAGCAGGACGCGGCTCCGGAGGAAGCGGAAGCGTCCGTAGACCACGTGCCGCACATAAAACCGCGGCAACAGCCCGCGGTGGCACAGTAAAAAATAGCCGTAAGCTTTTCAGTATCAGGAAGCGGTGTACATCTCTTTGATTGATGTGCAAGTAGCGGTGACTCGCTTCGATTCGCAGCTCAGATTTTCATACAGAAAAGAGGGATCCCATGCGCTTCGACAACGCCCGCTTCGAGATGGCCTGCGGCACCTTTGCGCAGCTGCCTACCTGCACTGCCCCGGAAGTTGCTTTCGCCGGCCGCTCGAATGTGGGCAAATCCTCCCTGCTCAACAAGCTGCTCAACCGCAAAAGCCTGGCCCGTGTCAGCGCAAAACCCGGCAAGACGATTACGATCAATTTTTACGCGCTCGGCACCGTGCGCCTGACCGACCTGCCCGGCTACGGCTATGCCAAGGTCGCTCAATCTGAGAAGAAACGGTGGGCCGAGATGATGGAGGGCTATTTTGCCTCGGGGCGGGATATCCGCCTGGTCGTACAGCTCATCGACCTGCGCCATCCGCCGAGCGCGGACGACCTGTCGATGCTCGACTATCTGGCCCAGATGCAGTATCCCTTTGTAATAGCCCTGACCAAATGCGACAAGCTCAATAAAACGGAGCGTGCCGCGCGTATGGAAGCGCTGAAGGACGAGCTTGCCGCGTACCCGGAAATCCGCAAAATCCCCTTCTCGGCCGTGACCGGCGAGGGCGCGGAGGAGCTGCGCACAGAAATTGCCGCAGCTGTGGAAGAGAACACCTGAAATCTTTTTGAAGATTTTATGAATAGGACTACGAATGTGAAGGAGTGTTTTGAAGATGTTTGTTTCAGACTGCCTGGATGTGAATGAGCAGGGGCACCTGACCATCGGCGGGCTTGATACGGTAGAGCTTGCACAAGAATTCGGCACGCCGGTCTATGTGATGGACGAAAACCAGATTCGGCAGCACTGCCGTGATTTTGTGGAATCCATGAACGAAACCTACGACGGCCACGGCCATGTGCTCTATGCGAGCAAGGCATTTTCCTGCAAGGAAATGTGCCGCATCTGCAAAGAGGAGGGCATGGGGCTCGACGTCGTCTCCGGCGGCGAGCTATATACCGCTTTGCAGGCGGGCTTTCCGGCTGAGCGGATTTATATGCACGGCAACAATAAAACCGCAGAAGAGCTGCAGATGGCGCTTGACGCGGGGATCGCCCGCATCATCGTGGATAACCTTACCGAACTGCACACACTGAACGCGCTTGCGGCAAAAGCGGGCAAAAAGGCCGGTATCATGTTCCGCATCAAGCCCGGTATCGACGCACATACGCACAGCTTCATCCGCACAGGGCAGATCGACTCCAAATTTGGCCTCGCGCTTGAGACGGGCGAAGCGATGGAAGGCGTCCAGGAAGCGCTGAAGATGGAGCATATCAACCTTTGCGGTCTGCACTGCCACATCGGCTCCCAGATCTTCGACATCGACCCGTTCGAGCTGGCGGCCAAGGTAATGATCGAATTCATTGCAGAGATCAAGCAGGAAACCGGCTTCGCCGTCAAAGAGCTCAATCTCGGCGGCGGCTTTGGCATCAAGTACCGTTCCAAGGATCGCCCGGAGGCCTACCGCGCCTATATGGGCCGCGTAGCCAGGGTCGTCAAGGAGCATTCCGCCTTCTGCGGGATCGAAACGCCTGATATTCTCATCGAGCCGGGCCGTTCCATTGCGGGCACGGCCGGTATTACGCTCTATACGGTCGGCGCGGTCAAAAATATCCCCAACGTGCGCACCTACGTTTCCATCGACGGCGGTATGGATGACAATCCGCGCTATATCCTCTATCAATCGGACTATGAGGCCGTCTGCGCCAACAAGGCGGACAAGCCCAGGGATATGACCGCCACGATCGCTGGCAAATGCTGCGAGAGCGGCGACCTGATCCAGGAGAACGCGCCCATCCAAACGCTTGAGCCGGGCGACATTCTGGCCGTGCTCTCCACCGGCGCATATAACTATTCGATGTCCTCCAATTATAACCGGATCCCACGCCCGCCCGTGGTCATGGTCAAGGACGGCAGGGCCCGCGTAGTGGTAAAAAGGGAGACCTATGACGACCTGATCCGCAACGATCTTTGATTTCTCAAGCCGACTCAATATATGGGGCTGTGCAGAGAAACTGCACAGCCTTCCATCTGTCGAAAAAGTCAGTGGAAGAAAAAAGTGTACAAAAAATGAGATGCGACAGGCGCTCCATAAAGCCGATATGCGCCTGTGCCGCGCAGGCCCTCCCTTTTCCGATCGGCCGGAAAAGGAAGCAAAAGGGAGGGCCCCGCGCGGCCTGAGTGCATGCAAGGCGAATGGAAGGCCTCCGCTTCGATTCCTCTGGATACGAAAAGGAGGACCAGGGTCGTTTTCAGGCTTCAACAAAAATCCGTGTTGCATGAGCCCATTCAAAGCCCTTGTGCATGATTGGGGTTTTTGATCAGAAAGCCCATTTTAATCCGTATGAAGTCCCATATTATTTAAATTTTCACTTCACCACAGTTGAGGCCACAGGTTGCTTTTTCAGTTTCAATCGGCTATGATAAATAGGACATAAGTAAGGAGGTTATCTTTTACTTATGGGTGTGACTGCATGTCATATACCTTTCCAGGCCTGCTATGGCAGGCGCGAAGAGCTGCGGCGTTGGGGGCGCCGCGGCTCTTCGCGTTGATATCCTTTGCAGGCGATTCGCCCTATCGGGCGGGACGCGCCATCCCGGCAAACTGGCTGTTATAAAGCTCCGCATAGAAGCCGCCCTGTTCCAGCAGGCCGTCATGGCGGCCCATCTCGATGATCCGGCCATGGTTCATAGCCAGGATCAGGTCTGCTGTGCGGATGGTGGAGAGCCGGTGCGCAATGACAAAGCAGGTGCGGTTGTGCATCAGCTCCTGCATTGCTTTCTGAATGAGCACCTCTGTGCGGGTATCAACAGAGCTGGTCGCTTCATCGAGGATCAGGATGGCGGGATCGGCAAGAATTGCGCGCGCAATTGTTAAAAGCTGCCGCTGCCCCTGCGAAAGATTGACACCCTCCTCCTCCAGCACGGTATCATATCCGTCGGGCAGTGTGTGGATGAAATGCGTCACGCGCGCCATGTGCGCTGCCGCTTCCACCTCCTCTCGCGTTGCACCAGGCCGCCCATAGGCAATGTTATCATAGATCGTCCCTTCAAACAGCCATGTATCCTGCAGCACCATGCCGAACAGATGCCGCAGGTTTTCCCGGGATAGCTCCCGAATATCGGTGCCGTCGACTGTAATCCGCCCGCCATCCACATCGTAAAAACGCATCAAAAGGTTGACCAGCGTCGTCTTTCCCGCCCCGGTCGGGCCAACGATGGCAACGAGCTGCCCGGGTTTCGCCTCCAGGTTCAAATCCCGGATCAGCGGCTTTTCAGGCAGATACTGAAAAGCCACGTGCTCAAAACGCACCTCGCCACGTGCTGCCTCAATCGTATGGACCGCCTGCTCCGGCACCTCCTCTTCTTCGTCGAGCAGCCGGAATACGCGCTCCGCCGACGCGAGGGAAGATTGGATATTGTTTGCGATATTGCCCAGATCCGCGATCGGCTGCGTAAACATCTTGGAATACATGATAAAAGAGGTTACGTCCCCAAGTGAAATGCGGCCGGACAGGACATAGCTTCCTCCTGCCACACAGATCATGACATAGCTGATATTATTGATAAAGCCCAAAAGCGGCATGATCGTGCCGGAGATAAATTGCGCCTTGCGGCTGACGCGGTACAGCTCGTCGTTGATCTCGTCGAATTCCTCAATGGCGTTCTGCTCGTGGCCAAACACCTTGACGATGTTGTGGCCCGTGTACATCTCCTCGATGTGGCCGTTCAATTCGCCCATATGATCCCACTGGCGGCGGAAATAGCGCCGGGAGTAGCGGGAGATCACGAATGTGACGATCAGGCAGGCCGGGAGTATGGAGATCGCGATCAGCGTCATGCGCCAGCTCACGTAAAACATCATCCCGAGCACAGAGAAAAGCATCACCGTGGAGGACAAAATCTGCGTCAGGTTATTTTGCAGCGTATTGCTGACATTATCGATATCATTCATGATGCGGCTGAGGATATCGCCCTTGGAGTGGCCGTCAAAATAGCGCAGCGGCATGCGGGAAAGCTTTTCGTTTACCTGCTCACGCATCGCGCAGACCACCTTCTGCGTCACACCCGCCATCGTATACGCCTGCACATAGCTGAATACGGCGCTCATCCCGAACAGGCCCGCAAGCTTCAGGAGGATCCGGCCGATTTCGTCAAAATCCATCGCGCCGCCCGCAAGCTTTACCTCCACCTGAGTCTGGATCGCATCGACTGCGTCACCCAGCAGCATGGGGCCAAACACGGTGACAAAGGTGCTGAGCATCGCCGTGACCAGCACAAGCAGCACGGCAGGCCAGAAGGGCCTCAGCAGCGCCAGCAGGCGCAGGGCCGTCCCGCGCATATCGCGCGGCCGCTCATTGGGCGGGCGGCGGTTTCTGCTGCGGTTATAATCCTTTGCCCGCAGATTCCGCTTGGAATCCTTCCCCTGTCCGGAGGAGTGTCTATTGCTCATGATACCTCCTCCTTCGCCAGCTGGGATTCTACAATTTCCTGATAGACTCTGCAGGATGCAAGCAGTTCCCGATGCGTGCCGATCCCGGCTACCTTTCCCTCGTCAAGCACGATGATCCGGTCGGCATCCAGAATTGTGCCCACGCGCTGAGCGACGATGATGAGATTTGCCGCTTTAAAATGCTTCCGAATCGCAGCCCGCAGACGCGCATCCGTGCGGAAATCGAGGGCGGAAAAGCTATCGTCGAAGATATAAAACTCCGCGGGACGGATCAGCGCCCGCGCAATCGCAAGGCGCTGCTTTTGCCCGCCGGAAAGATTGGTTCCGCTCTGAGAGACCATATCGTAAAGCCCGTTGGGCAGCTTTTCCACAAAGGAACGCGCCTGCGCAATCGCAAGCGTATCGAGCATCTCCTCCTGCGTTGCATCCTCTTTACCGTAGCGCAGATTCTCCGCCACGGTCCCGCTGAACAAAAACGCCTTCTGCGGCACGATGCCGATTTTCCGGTGCAGAACCTCCTGCTCCAGATCGCGGACATCCACGCCGTCCACAAGTACACGTCCCCCTGTTACATCGTAAAAACGGGGGATGAGATTGACCAGTGTCGATTTGCCGCAGCCGGTGCCGCCGATGATCGCAGTCACTTCACCCGCGCGCGCTTCAAAGCTGACATGGCTGAGCACGGGCTCCTGTGCGCCGGGGTAGGAAAAGGAGACATCCTCGAAGACGAGCTGCCCGATCTCCTCCCTCGCGGGCGCCTTGGGTGACTGCGGCTCCAGTATCATCGGCTCAAGGTCGAGCACTTCAGCGATCCTGCGCGCCGAAATCGCCGCGCGCGGCACCATGATGAAGAGGGAAACCGCCATCACAAGGGCAAAAATAATCATCAGCAGATAGAGCACAAACGCCTGCAGATTGCCAACTGTGCCGGCGATCTGCGCTGCCTGCGTCGCGGGATCGAAGGAATCCACCTGACGGCTGCCGACCCAGACGAGCGTGATGATCGTCCCATAGAGCAGCATCATAGCAATTGGAATCAGCGCGGCAAACATCCGGTTGATCCGCAGCGCCGTACCCGTCAGCTCGTGATTTGCATCCCCGAAGCGTCCGTCCTCGTAATCTGAACGGTTGAATGCACGGATCACACGGATGCCGCTCAATTTTTCCCGTACGATCTGGTTGAGGCGGTCTGTCTTCTTCTGCATCACATCAAACATCGGCATGACCTTTTTGACAATCACAAGCGCGATCGCCACAATAACAGGCAGCAAAAGGAAAATGATCATGCTCAGCCGCTTATTCATGATAAACGACATGATGATCCCGCCGATCATCATCAACGGCGCGCTGATCACATTACGCAGAACCATAAGCACCATATCCTGAATTTGACGGATATCGTTGGTCGATCGCGTGATGAGGGACGGCGCCCCGATCTTGTCGATGTCGCTCTGAGAAAGGCTCTCCACCTTGTAAAACACGGCTTTTCGCAGCTCGCGCCCAAAGCCGGTGGAGGCTTTGCTCGAGCATGCGCTCGCCAGAATGCTCACCAGAACGCCCACAGCGGAAATGACCAGCATCATGCTGCCGACGCGCCATATGTAGCTGAGCTCGCCGCGCGCAATCCCCTCATTGATGATATCCGCCATCATAGACGGCAGGATCAGCTGCGCCAGGGAATGCAGCAGAACCAGACATACCGTCAGGATAGCCGCTGTACGGTAGGGCTTGAGATATTTGAGCACCTTGCGCAAGCAGTTGTCCTCCTTTATATTCAATGGGAAACGCCGGATCAACCGCGGGGATTCCGGCTTTTTTTGTGTGTTTCTTTCTCCCATAGTATACCAACTTCTTTTTCGGAATTCAATCATAAAGACATATGAAAATAAGGTTCAATCCAATGAAATCACACAAAAAAACCGGCTCTTTCCGCGGCATGGTCAGCCAACGGAAAAAACCGGTTTCGCTTTCATGGGCTTTACACGTTAATGGGTGCCCCGTGGACGGGCCTCATGGATTTTCCGCGGGCCTGTCCCCAGTGCGGCAAGGCAGCGTATGAAGCCCGCATGGGTATCCTCATATGCTTGCATGAGCGCTTTGAGATGCGCGCGTCCGCTTGGCATAATCTGATAATAAACACGAAGCTGCCGCTTTCCAGCATTCGTCTGGTAGTCGCTGATGTACCCCTGATTCATCATCCGATAGAGCGCGGGGTATATCGATCCCTCAGGAATCAGAAAGCGTCCCCCGCTCCCCGCTTTTACGGCTCGGGTGATCTCGTAGCTGTAGCTGTCGCTCTGGCAGAGGCGGGAGAGGATCAGGATTTCGACGAGCGGTTTTCTGAAATTGTCCCTAGTTTTTTCAACGGCTGCTTCCTCTGGGATCGGGTCAGGGATTTTTCCTGTTCTGAAATGGGTCACGACTTCCTGCATTTTCTCTTTTAACACTTTCATCGGCTCCTTTTTATTGATTTGAATCGGATGAGACGGAAATCTTCATCCAAAATCATGGCGATTTCCCCCTCCACTTCCAATATGTTCAAGAGCGCATATGATTTCCTCTATTTTCATAAAGCACTCCGGGTCTTCCAGATCGTCGTCTTCAATAATTTCCTTGATTCTTTTCAGGGTTTGGTAGCTTCTCATTTCAACAAGTGACGTTGCACTGTTCGTCAGATTTGGGAACTCGATTCGAATTTCTTCACGGGACAGGATATCGGCTAAAATTTGTTGATATAGGTTCACTTGATTCACCTCAAAATTCTTACAGCGCTCTAGAATGACACCCTGTTTGTAAATCTGCTTTGATATATGCTATTTTTATGGTGATTTCATCTCCCTCTCTTGTAATTTTACCAAGCCGGAATCCATACAAACAGTTGATTCTGATTTCCAGATGCTTTTTACTATTACGCTTCAAAAAATATCAACAATGTCTCTTAACTAGAGCAAAATGCTCTAGTTATATCTCCATAATACCATAATATATATTAATATCAATAGAAAAGGGCAAAATTCTTTATAGTGAGGTATTATGCTCTTCTCTATTGAGGTGTTACATGAGGAATATGTTTATTATTCAGGGGAACATATGCGGCGATCGTGTCCGACTTGGACGTGCAATGCACAAACCGCCCCTCACACAAGATGGACTCGCAGAAAAAATACAGTTTTTGGGTGCTACGGATATGACGAGAAAAATAATCTCTAAAATTGAAACAGGAGAACGGCATGTGATCGACGCCGAGCTTAGAATCATTGCACAGGCGTTGGGTGTCAGTATGGAATGGTTAGTCGGAGATACCGAGAACCCGAAACGGATAGAGTAAAAATAAAAGACTTGCCTGAAACGCGGATAAACATATTGGAAGTAATCGGCTCTGAAAACTGCAAGATTTTTTTAACTTTTTGGTGTCCGGTTAAGCAACAACTTTCTCTCAAGTGAACAACTATATCACAGATATGAAAAGGGGAATTCCGGTATGGGCAGTTATCAAGTTAGCCCATTACTACGGAACCAGTACAGACTATATATTAGGCCTTACAAATAATCCGAAGCCCTATTCTTCGAAATAGCCTATATCAATATTGCATTGAGGACATTTTGGAATACCGTGAGTCCTCCTCCCCTGAAAAATAAAGAGCCTTCCCGCAACTTGTATCAAAACATAAAACCGGCGCTTCCAACGGCTCAAAAGCCATGGAAAGCGCCGGTTTTTATGTATGGTTGCCTTGGGAGACGGGCTGAAACACCTATTCAAACGGCTCCATCTCCTTTGTTAGCAGTGCCATCCGGGTGATCTCCCGCCCCGCAGCCCGCACGCCGGACTTTTCCTCCAGCGCGTCGAGCAGCAGGGTTGGGCTGATATTCGTCTGATTTCCTGCCGGGAGGAGCACTTTCAGAAGCACCGAATTTCCCCTCCGCTCCATGGAGCATCCGGCGATCGCCGGCAGCAGATCGACTTCCTTCATCACTTTTTTATGGCCGGATTTGCCGGGCTTGAGCGCGATGAGGCTGTCCCCGGCCAGCGCCGCGCCCGTCCCCTGAAGAAATTCCGCTGCCTGCTCCGGCGTATCAAGGGCGAGCATGATGCGGTAATCCGCAAAGGCGATTTCCGCAGGCTGCATGACCGGCTCCCGTACGGCGAGAATCCGCAGGCCCTCCGGCATCACGGCGCGCATCCGCTTCTCGATCTGAGCATTCGCCATCTCCCCCTCGATGCGGACATCCATCGATTCGCATTGGCTTGAAAAGCCCAGAGAGAGCGGCAGAGCAAACATCATATAGGGGTGCGGGTTGAACCCTTCCGTATACCACAGCGGCAGCCCCGCGCGGCGCACGGCGCGCGACATGCAGCGGACGATATCGAGATGCGAGATATATTTCGCCTGCCCTTCCTTTGCAAACCAGACTCTAACGCAGCGCATCGCATTTGCCTCCATTCAAGCGGTTCGTCCCGCAGCCAGCGCACTTCTCGCGGCAGTTCGGCGTGGTCTCGCTCCTGTGCGCCTTCTCGTTCTCGCGGATCAGGAATTCCTTGCGAATGCCGTAATCCATATGGTCCCACGGAAGCACCTCTTCAAACGAACGGCGGCGGCTGGTGTAAAACAGAGGATCGATCCCGCACTCCCGGAAGGCCTCCTCCCAGAGATCAAAGCGGAACTGATCGTCCCAGCTGTCGAATTTGCAGCCCTTGCGCCATGCACATTCGAGCACTTTGCCGAGCCTTCTGTCCCCGCGCGCAAACACGCCCTCCAGGAAGCTCGTCTGCACGTCATGGCAGCTGACCTTGATCTTGCGGGAGGTCACGCTTGCCTTCAGATGATGCTGTTTTTCATAGAGCATATCGATCGTATCCTGCGGCTCCCACTGGAAGGGCGTAAAGGGCTTTGGCACAAAGGAGGCGACGCTGATGCTCACCTGCACGCCCTTGCCCTTCGGCTTATCGGGATTCTGATAATAGGCGTCCACCACCCGCTGGGCAAGCTGCGCAATGCCCGCCACATCGTCGAGCGTCTCCGTGGGAAGGCCGAGCATGAAATAGAGCTTGACCGCCGTCCAGCCGCCCGCAAAGGCGCTGCGCACGGTGCGCATCACCTCGTCCTCCGTCACGTTTTTATTGATCGCGTCGCGCAGCCGTTGGGTACCCGCCTCCGGCGCGAAGGTAAGACCGCTGCGGCGTACCTTCCGGATCTGCTCCATGAGCTCAGGGGAAAAATTGTCAACCCGCAGAGACGGCAGCGAAACATTGATCCTGTCGTCCAGCGTCCATTCAAACAGGCCGTTGAGTAGGCCCTGCAGCCCCGTATAGTCGCTCGTGCTCAAAGAGCACAGCGAGATTTCATCATAACCGCTTGACTCGCAAAGCGTTTTACAATCCCGGTTGACCGTGTCCGGCTTTTTCTCCCGGATCGGGCGGTAGAGGAAACCCGCCTGGCAGAAGCGGCAGCCACGGATACAGCCGCGAAAAATCTCGCTGGTGACGCGGTCGTGAACCACCTCGATGAAGGGCACCACAAATTTTTCCGGATAAAACACCTGATCCAGATCGGAGATAATCCGCTTGGTCACCTTTTCCGGCGCGCCTCCGCGCGGTGTAATCGCTTTCACCGTGCCGTCCTCATGATAATCGACGGTATAAAGGGAGGGAACATAAACGCCCGGAATCTGCGCCGCGGCCTTGAGGAAGGCTTCCTTTTCCGCGCCCTTCGCTTTATATTCCCGGAAGATGTCTAAAAGATCGTTCATGACTTCTTCGCCTTCGCCGGGCAGGCAGATATCGACAAACTCCGCGAACGGCTCAGCATTGCATACGCACGGCCCGCCCGCGATCACCAGAGGAGTGAGTGATTTTCTCTCTTCCGCGCGCACCGGGATCCCGGCCAGATCGAGCATATTGAGCAGATTGGTATAGCTGAGCTCATACTGCATGGTAAAGCCTATGATATCGAATTCCGTCAGTGGATCGCCGCTTTCCAGCGCATAAAGCGGCACATGATGCTCCCGCATGAGCGCTTCCATATCGGTCCACGGCGCGAACACCCGCTCGCACCACGCGTCTTCCCGTGCGTTGATGAGGCTGTATAAAATTTTGATTCCCAGATGGGACATGCCGATTTCGTAGGTATCCGGGAAGCAAAAGGCGAAGCGGATGTCCACATCCTCTTTCTTTTTTACGACGGAGTTTAACTCACCGCCCGTGTAACGGCCCGGCTTCTGGACGAGGGACAACAGTTGTTCGGCCTGTTTGGAAAGCATATGTATTCATTCTCCTGATCATCATTAATTTTTTGAAACGAACCTTATGAAAGCCTGATCCGCAAAAGAGTCACTGCCTGTTTCCAAGCATAGAAGATATAATTTTATTATACCAAAGCGGTAAAGGAAGCGCAAATCTATCTTTTTGTTCCGCAGATTTGCTCTCAGGCCATTTTACAGGATTTTCGGCCATAAGCATCCTGCCCAGGCAGACGGATTTGATCTTCTCCCTGGAGGGAGGCGAGGAGATGAACACATAAAAATATAGGGCGCAAAAATTACGACTGCCCATTTCCCCGATATAATTGGTTAATATTACAGCTAAACATTATACATATTATTATATTTTATTATAGTCATATAATAAATAATTTGGTAAAAAATATCTCTTTAACTGTTGACATATGTAATGAAAGTATTATAATGGACGTAGATACATGGTAACTAATAGTAATATATGCATATAAATGTTATATTATTGAATCGGTAACTCCCCATGGTACAAGGAGGATTTCGTCTTTGTTTAGGGCTCATGCGCATTTCGTTTTCGTGAGATGTGCGTTGAAATACAAACGGTCAAAAATGACGGAAAGATAGGGTGATGCCAATGTTTTAGTTTAAGGCTCGTCGTATGTGCCCAGTTAGGAAATTGAAAACGACAGTTTACAAATTGAAAAACGGAGGGAATCATATGAAACGCAAAGTATTGGCCTTATGCCTTTCCATTGCACTCATTCTGTCAATCGGCATGATTATAGCGTCTGCCTCCACCCCGCCAAGTTTGAATCAAAACGTATCAATCAGCAGTCATCAAAGCGCTGTTGCTTCCAAAAGCGTGTTAGGTACTTACAAGGTGTTCGGAGGTTCAAACTATAATACGTCCCAACACAACCTCACCATCAGCTCACAGTATTATTCCGGTTCCGAGGGATGGAAGTTCGACAAAAAGATCAGAGTTGGCATCGGAAAAACATTGGATGACACAAACACGACCTTTTATTCCTCCACCCTTTCCTGGAGAGTCCACCTGTCACCGTATTCCCTGTTTACAAGCGGCTGCAATGGATGGGGATATATCTGGTACGATATGCAGTAGCGTCATGTCTCTGTGCTGTCTGGCGGGTTCCCGCCAGACAGCCTTTTTACAATATCCGAAACAGAAAAGTAAGATAGGGGTGCGTGCGTGTGATCCGGCGAGTTGCTTCATTGTTTTTTCGCGCAAAAGTGCTCAGCGTTATTTACGTTCTTTTTCTGCTGGCGTCAGTCTGTTGCGCAGTATATCAGGCTGTGGGCGGAGCGCAATTAACAGGAATACTGGGGGCGCTTACTCTGCCGCTCTCCTTCTCTATTTTTGCATTTGTGCTGTTTGCCTTTTTATCATATGAATTCTTTTATTTATTGAAGCGTTCCCATTTAGAAGAAAACCTACGCAGCACACAAAACGGCTACCGCAGGCTAATGGCGGCTCAGGGGGGCTGGATGTTACTCTTGGTGCTGGCCTTTTCAGTACTTATGCTAGCATGGGGCTTTGCTCTGTGCGCGCAATACCGCGTGTGGAAAGCGGAGTTTTTCGTACACCTGCTGCTGAATGTGCTGCTGAACCTCTGCTTGATTCCCTGTTTCGGGGTATTGCTCGGCATGGTCCTGGCCCTGTTGGTGAAGCGGGTAAATGCGTATTTAATTTTAGTGCTCTTTACCCTGTTGGGCAGCCCTTTAGGGGATGGGTTGGGATATGTCGTCTACGAATCTCTGAAGATCAATATCTACCCGTTTTTGAATCTTTTTAATCTATTCCCGCCCAATTTAAACTGGCGGCCGGTGGAAGCATTTGGTTTGTCTATTTTACCATACCGGTGGGAATTGATTGGAGCTTGGATATTGTTATCGATCGGTCTGTTATGCTGGAAGTTGGCGGATCGACAAACGATTTTTCGAAGAGCAGGCGCGGCATCTGGTGTGGTGCTGAGCTTGGCTTGCCTGCTCCTGTTTTTACAGCCCGCCTCAAAATTGCTGCTTTCCAGCGATAATCCGAGGGACTCCATCATGGCGGATTGGGAATATTATTTTGTGCATCACAAGGAAAATGAAGACCGGGAGGTAGAAGCCGCGTTTGCCATCACGCAATACGACCTGGATCTTACAGTGGGCAACGAGCTAAAGGCGACGGCTGTCGTCACAGTGGACCGGCAGGACTTGCCGGAATATCTGCTGACCCTGTATCATGGATATCGGCTCAAGTCCGTCACAACGCAAGATGGTACGGCGCTGCCGTTTACACAGGTAGGCGACTATATCACGGTGCAAAACCCGGAGCTTCACACAATTCAATCCCTGCGTCTGACCTATCGTGGGCATTCCGCGATTTACTATAGCAATTTGCAGGGCGTCTATCTGCCGGGATTTTTCCCCTACTATCCCCATAGCGGCCATCATCCGGTTTACGACCGGGATTCTCAGGGCATTCAAAGATTTGTGTTAAAGGAACCGGTTTTATTCCAGGTTAAAATCCATAGCAGTCAAACCGTTTATAGTAACCTGACAGCGAACGACGGCAACACCTTCTCAGGACAGTCTACGGGCGTGACGCTACTGTCGGGCTTTTACGATATGGTAACGGTAGAGGGCGTCACAGTCGTATACCCGTATTTAAACACAAGGGAGTTCCTCCCCCAGACAATTGCAGAATTCGTGCATACACAGACCGGAACCCCGGCAGTGAGTGATTCTGTCAAGACCATTTTGCTGACCCCGGACATCAATGATATTTCCCCGTATACAGCTTATGCCGCGTTCTCCGACCATCTGACACTGCATCAGATTTTAGGGATCAATGAGTCTTACCAGAGTCAATTGGCAAGCAGCAAAAAGCGGGCCCTGGATTCGGCATACCGCAAATACGTAGAGAATCCGGAATATATCAGAAAATTTGCAGAAGAGTCGCGTGACCCACAGGCTACGGACCCCAATAGCCTCACCGCAGTACAGGCTCTGGTGGATTATCTGGATTACTACGGAGAGGAAGATGGGCTTGCACGCGTTGCGGCATATTTGCAGGATGATGCGGACAGCAGACACTGGAGAGAATTTATCAGGCAATTCGATGGTAAGGGGGCGTAATAAATGGTTTTGGAACTCAGGGAATTGGAAAAATCATTTGGTAAAAAGAAGGTACTCCATTCGTTGAACGTTGTCTTTGACCACGGAATTTACGGCCTGCTTGGGCCCAACGGCGCTGGTAAAACCACACTGCTCCGCTGCATCGCGCAGCTTTATCCCGCGAACCGCGGCAGCATCCTGTTTCACGGGCGGGATATCCAGTCGGATCAGACGTACCGGAAGCATCTTGGGTATCTGCCGCAGAAGTTCGGGCTGTTCCGCGAGCTCACCGTTTTGGAAATGCTGCAGATGATGGCAGATTTAAAGGGCGTGCCGAAGGATCGCATCACGGCGGAGGCGGAGCGCTGCGTCGCATTGGTTAACCTTCAGGATCGTCTGCAGAGCAAAGTGAAAACCCTGTCGGGCGGAATGATCCGGCGGCTGGGGATTGCGCAGGCGGTTTTGAACGACCCGGAGCTGATCCTGTTTGACGAGCCGACCGCGGGGCTGGACCCGGAGGAACGCCTGCGGTTTAAAAACATCGTTTCAAAGCTCAAGGGGGAGCGCACGATTTTGATTTCTACACACATTGTCGAAGACGTGGAAACCCTCTGCGACCACGTCGCCATCCTGCAGGAGGGCAATATCGCAGCGCAGGGAACCTGCCGGGAGATCCAGAAATTCGCGGCAGGCAAGGTCTACGAGCTGCCGGAAACACAGCAAAACCTGCTGGAGGGCGCCTTCTACATTCATCGTCAGTTTGAACGGGACGGGGAAAACCTGCTGCAGGTGCTTTCCGCACAGCCCCAGGCAAACGCGGCGCAGGTAAAGCCGACGGTTGAGGACGGTTATCTATGCATACTAAAAAACATTTAAGGCTCTATTTTTATCTGAAAAGCATGGGCAAGCTGCGGTTTGTACCGCTGATCGTTTTTGACGTGCTGCTGTTGGTTTTGCCAGCCGCCTACTATTACAACAACGGCGCCAGCGACGACCTGCAGCTGCATTTATTGCAGCTGACGCAGTTTTTTATGCCGCTGTTTTCCGTCTGGTGGGTGGTATTTGCCCTGCGCGAACATCTGGAGTCAGATGGCAATGAGCTGCTCTACGCCGGCGGGAACCACACGATCCTGAAGGAGCTAGTCCAGCTCTTCCTGCTGGCTATGGGCAATATCGCGGTTTTGTTTGTTTTCTATTCTGTTCTGCTGCCGGAATTTGCCGTAGAAAGCCTCCGTATTGTTTCCGCCTGCATCTTCTATTTTGGGCTGTCCTACGGCCTTGCTTTTTTCGTCAAATCCGTTACGATTGTTTTGCTTGTCTTATTGCTATATACATTGCTGAATTTTACGGTATCCTTGCCAGAGCTCGTTTTCCCGTTTTTCATGTCGAGGCAGCTGCTTTCGATCGGGGAGTGCCTCACCGCGTGCCTGCCGTTATTTTTGGCTGGGCTCCTGCTTTCTGCAATCGGGTTTCAGGCAAATAAAAGGTTCACATGCTATCATTAAGCTTTGCCATTCATCAGCCGCACAAACCGTTCAAAGGGCGCGATGCAAATGTAAAGATATACATTTGCAACGCGCCCTTCTGACCTGTATATTGATACGGTTTCCAACCATCTCGTAAAATTACGGGATACGATATGACTCACTTCGCCTCGACGATCGCTTTGGTATCGCGCGCGATCATGAGCTCCTCCTCCGTGGGGATGACGAAAATGCGCACCTTGGATGCGGGCGTGGAGATTTCGGCCTCTACGCCGTGCAGCGCCTTCGAGTTGATCTCGTTGTCGATTTCAATGCCGAGGAATGAGAGGTTGCCGCAGATATCTGCGCGGATAAACTGGCCGTTTTCGCCGATGCCGCCCGTAAAGACGATTGCGTCCACGCCGTCGAGCGCGGCAACATAAGAGCCAATATATTTGCGGATTTGATACCACAGCATTTTGCGTGTGAGGATCGCGCGCTCGTTGCCCTCAGCCGCCGCCTTGGCAAGGTCGCGGTCGTCGCTGGAAATGCCGGAGATGCCGAGCATGCCGGATTTTTTATTGAGCACCTCGTCGGTCTCCTTCGGCGTCCAGCCCTCCTTCTCCTGCAGGTAGGTCACGACGGACGGATCAAGCCCGCCGCTGCGCGTGCCCATCATAAAGCCGTCGAGGGGCGTCAGACCCATGCTGGTGTCGATGACCTTTCCGTCCCTGATCGCGGTGATGGAGGAGCCGTTGCCCAGATGGCAGGTGATCATTTTGATATCCCTGAGATCCTTGTCCATCAGCTCCGCACAGCGCGCGCTGACATAGCGGTGGGACGTGCCATGGAAGCCATAGCGGCGGATTTTATACTTTTCGTAATATTCATAGGGGATGGCATACAGATATGCCTCCGGTGGCATGGTGCTGTGAAACGCGTTGTCAAACACAACCACCTGCGGCACGTCCGGGCCGAATACCTCCTGGCAGGCGTGGATGCCCTGCAGGTGCGCCGCGTTATGCAAGGGCGCCAGATCGCACAGCCGCTTAATCCCGGCGATCACCGTGTCATCTACGAGCATGCTCTGATTGAAGGTGGCGCCTCCCTGGACGACCCGGTGGCCGACCGCCCGGATTTCATCGAGGCCCGCAATCACCGCGCATTCGCCTTCGGTCAGGACTGCCTTTACCTGCTGGAAGGCCACGGTATGATCCGACATTTCGACGTCGAAATCAAATTGGCGCCCGTCCGCTGTGTTGCCGTGCATATGGCCGCCCGCGCCGATGCGCTCGCAGATGCCCTTCGCCAGCACGTTTTCCCCATTCATATCAATCAGCTGATATTTCAGGGAAGAGCTGCCCGCATTGATGACCAGGATTTTCATTCAAAAATTCCCCCGCTTAATCAAAAATAATTTGCAGATTCCATGTTGCCGTTTGGAACGGTAGCTGGTATATTATAGACGGAATCGCTTGATTTTTCAAGGGTTTTCCGGCTTTTTGCGCCTGAAATAGCGCAAAAAAGAAAAAATATTCCCAAAGCTGGGATAGACACAGAAATTTCTTTCAGGGATAAACCCGGAAAAGGAGCAGCCGGCATGAAAATTGCGGGAATCATTGCGGAATACAATCCCTTTCACAGCGGCCACGCTTATCACATTGAGCAGACCCGCAAGGCGGGTGCCACACATATCGCAGCCGTCATGAGCGGAAATTTCGTGCAGCGCGGCGAGCCTGCCATCCTCGAAAAGCACGCGCGGGCGGAGATGGCCCTGCTCGGCGGCGCGGACCTCGTGCTGGAGCTACCGGTGCCGTGGTGCTGCGCCCGGGCGCAGGATTTCGCCCGGGCGGGGGTTTCCCTGCTGCATGCGGCAGGCTGTGTGGAGACCATAAGCTTCGGCTCGGAATGCGGAAATACCGCTCTGCTGCGCGAAACGGCGCAGTCGCTTGAATCCCCTGAGATGCGCGATTGCCTGCGTGGATGTCTGGATGAGGGGATGAGCCTGCCCGCTGCGCGGGAAAAGGCGGCCGCCCGCTGCCTGGGGGAGGAGGCTGCCGCGCTCCTGCGTGGCGCGAACGACGCGCTCGCGCTCGAATATCTGCGGGCCTTGGATGGCCTGCATTCCCCGATCCGCCCGCTCGCCGTGAAGCGCGCAGGCGCGCGGCACGACGAAACGGGAATTGCAGGCGGCCATTGCAGCGCTTCCTTCCTGCGCAGCCTTCTTCTTCAAAACGATCCGGCGTGGAACGGCCTCCTGCCCGCGCCTTCCGCGGAAATCCTCCGCCGTGAAATGGCTGCGGGGTGCGCGCCTGTTTCCTACCGGGCGATGGAAACCGCCGTTCTTGCGCACCTGCGCCGCCTTTCCCCCTCTGATCTGGCGCTGCTTCCGGATCTGAGCGAAGGGCTGGAATACAGGCTGTATGATGCGGTGCGCTCCGCTTGCTCGCTCGACGCCCTGTTCAGTGCCGCCAAAACCAGGCGCTATACGCACGCGCGCATCCGCAGGCTGGCGCTGCATGCCTTCCTGGGGATCACGCGGGAGGATATCGCCCTTCCCCCGCCCTACCTGCGTGTGCTCGGCTTCAACGGCAGAGGGCAGGAGATTCTGCGGCGCATGCGCGACACGGCGAAGCTGCCCATTGTGATGCGCGCTTCCGACCTGCGCACGCTCTCCCCTGCCGCGCAGTATATCTACCGGCTGGGCGCGGATACGACCGATCTTTTCACCCTGGCCATGCCAGTCATCCATTCCTGCGGCATCGAGCAAACGGCAAATACCGTGCGGATCATTTGATGCGTAAGCCTTCGCCGCGCATCATATTGACGCGCCTTTTCCGATCTGATAAAATAGCACCATTCCATTCTTTGCGTCAAGGGCGGCACACGCTGAAACATTACGCAAGGAAAAATAAAATAGTCCGTCCGGTCCGCTCGCCGGGGCTGAACTGGAAGAAAACGGAGACTGCAAAGTATCGCTAGGCCTTTGGATACTTTCGTGTCTCCCTTTTTTTGCCCCAGCCCGCTGAAAGCCGCAAAACGGGGCAAAATAGATGGAATGATGATGGAGGAGGATATACTGTGCAGCGCGAAGCAATCTTAAAGGGTAATATGACCGGCGTTTTTTTCCGATACGTGACGCCCGGCGTCATCGGCATGGTCGGCCTCTCCCTTTATATTCTGGCGGATACCTACTTTATCGCCAACGGCGTGGGAAAGCTCGGCCTCGCGGCCTTGAACATCGGCCTGCCAGTCTATAACCTGATCTTCGGCATCGGCGCCCTGCTGGGCATCGGCGGCGGGACGGTTTTCTCCATTCTCCATGGGCGGGAGGAGCACGAGCGCGCAGGCCGGCCCTTCACCATTGCCGCCGCGCTCGGCCTTCTGTTTGCGCTGCTGTTCACCCTGCTGGGGGCGTTTGCCGCAGAACCGCTCGCCGCCCTGCTCGGTGCGACGGAGGAGACGGCGGCCCATACGGTTACCTATCTGCGCATCGTCCTTCTGTTTTCCCCGGCCTTTATCCTCAACAACATCATGACCGCCTTTGTGCGCAACGACGGCAATCCGCACCTTGCCATGGCCGCCATGACGGCCTCCACGTTAACGAATATAGTGCTGGATTATGTTTTCATCTACCCGCTCCGGCTCGGCATGTTCGGCGCGGCGATGGCTACGGGGCTCGGCACTGTGCTGGGCCTGTTCATTCATATGACGCATTTCCTGCGCAAGGGCAATACGCTGCGCCTGATCCGCATGAAGCCGGAGCGCCGGGAAATCCTGCAGATTTTCCGCTGCGGTGTTTCCAACTTTGTCACAGAGTTTTCCGCCGGCATCGTGATCCTCGCCTTCAACACGGTGATTCTGAAGCTTGCGGGCAATACGGGCGTGGCCGCCTATGGGATCGTGGCGAATATCGCCATTGTCTGCACCGCTTTTTTCAACGGAATTGGCCAGGGCGTCCAGCCGGTCATCAGCACAAATTTCGGCGCGCTGAAGCAGAAGCGAGTCTGGCATGCCTTCCTCCTGGCTGCCTCCTGCGCCGCTGCCATCGGGCTTCTCTTTTACGGCGCGGGCATCCTCTTCCCCACCCAGATCGCGGGCCTGTTCAATCAGGAAAATTCGCCGGAGCTGACGGCGCTTGCCGTGCGGGCGATCCACCTGTATTTCCTGGCCTTCGCTCTGATGGGCTTCAACATGATCACGATCACCTCCCTTTCCGCCATGGCGCAGCTCAAGGCGGCCTTCACGCTCTCCATCCTGCGGGGATTCCTGGTGATCCTGCCGGTGCTTCTGCTGCTGTCGCATTTCTGGGGCCTGGACGGCGTCTGGCTGACGATTCCGGCAACCGAGCTGCTCATCGCCCTGCTGGGAGCCTTTTTCCTGCTGCGCGCGCACCGGAGGCTGAAAAAAGTGTGACAAAGTTTCTGAAAAAGCCTCGTTTTGTGCTATACTAAATTCAAACGGACAGAATATATTAAAATAAAGTATCTCGTTTGAGAAACGGAGGCATCACGCATGACGGATATTATCATCATCGGAGCGGGCTGTGCCGGCCTCACAGCGGCCATCTATGCGCAACGGGCGGGCCTGCGCACGGTATTGCTGGAAGAACACTTCTACGGCGGCCAAATCGCCATTTCAAACGAAATTGAAAACTACCCTGCCATCCCGAGCATTACGGGGCCGGAACTTGCCCAGCAGATCTACGGGCAGGCGGAATCGCTCGGCGCACAGATCCGCTTTGAAACCGTCACACAGGCGGAGCTGTCCGCAAGCCCTAAGGTTGTGATGACCAATGCGGACCGTTACGAGGCCAGGGCAGTTATCATTGCAAACGGCGTCAAGCGCCGTCGGCTCGGCTGCCCCGGCGAGGCAGAATTCACGGGCCGGGGTGTGAGCTACTGCGCCACCTGCGACGGCGCATTTTTCCGCGGGAAGGACGTTGCCATCGTCGGCGGCGGCAATACGGCGCTGGAGGACGCGCTGTTCCTCGCGAACGTCTGCCGCACCGTTTACCTCATCCACCGGCGGGATGCCTTCCGTGGAGAAAAGGCGCTTGCGGACCGCGTCAGGCAGCGGGGGAACATTAAAATCCAATATGACAGCGCAGTTTCTGAGATCCGCGGAGAAAGCGCAGTATCCTCTGTCGTCATTGAAAACACCAAGACAGGCGACAAGCAGGAGCTGCCGGTCAGCGCCGTGTTTGTTGCGATCGGGCTGATCCCGGAGAACGACCTCTTTTCCCGCCAGCTCCCACTCGATGAAAACGGGTATTTCGTCGCCGGAGAGGACTGCAGGACCCCACTTGATGGCGTTTTTGTCGCCGGGGACTGCCGCTCGAAGTTGCTGCGCCAGATTATCACCGCCGCGTCCGACGGAGCAGTGGCAGGCTACCAGGCTGCGGCATATGTGAACGAGCTGTGAGGCCAGGCTCCATTCGCATTCCATAAAACCGCACCGGCAGAGAGGAGGTTCTTAGCATCGGTAAATCAGGGAAAACAGCGCCGTCCGGCAGCCGCAAGGTCACGTTTGCCGCGTTTTCGCCGTGCAAACCTGACCCTGCGGGTGCCGGAGCGGTCCCTTTGGCGTTTTGGGGCAATGCCGGTACCCCTGTTCACCGATGCTGTGAGTAGAAGACTTCAGGCATGATAAGCCTGCTTACATGCCTTCTAATATGAACCTTTCAAAAAGCTGATGATCATCATGCACAGGTCTGCCCCACTCATTATTATGGTAATCTCTCTCTATTTTTTCATTTCCTACCCATTGACATCTATTTACTTGTCCCATCTCTCTCCTCTAAATAAAATATTTCCGAATCACTGTCTTCAAGTGCAGCACAATACTTCTGAAATTCAGGCATGTTAGGTGCATTTTACAGCAGGTGAGTTAGCCAAGGAATTTGCAGTATCGAAAAGAACCATCCTGCGAGATTTGCAATCATTAGAGCGTGCGGGCTTTCCGCTCTATTCAGAGGTTGGGTCTGCGGGAGGATACCATATTCTGAAAGAACGTGTTTTGCCCCCAATTACTTTTTCAGAAAATGAAGCAAAAGCTATTTTTTTCGCCTGCCAAGCGTTACAGTTCTACCGTGACCTGCCTTTTGAACAAGAGACAATTTCCGTGCTCAAAAAATTTCTCGACTGTTTACCGCTTGATGTGCAGAATAGTATATCGCAAATACAAAGCAAGGTTGTTTTTTAGACTCCGGACAGGCATTGTGCTTCTCCGTTGCTAAAAGATATCTTTCATATTATAATCAATCATCTTGCAGTCACGATCCGGTATTCATCCGTACATTCAGAAAGTATACGCATGATGGTTCCAATCGGTCTGTATTCTATGAATGGACTTTGGTATTGCCCTGCATATTGTACAAAAGCAAATCAAATTCGAGAAGTTCGTGTTGACCGCATAAAAGAAATCATAGGGGAAACCCCCTATCCCGTCGGGAAATATGCAATTCCTGGTTCTATCCAAAAGTACCTTGCAAATTTAGAAGTCGGGAACGATTACCATATCAAAATTCAATTAACAGATATCGGCGTAAAACGCTGTGAAACCGAATTTTTGTTAGCAAAAGGATTAAAAACTTTTCCAACAGGAGGAGGAATAATTGACATGGAGATACGACAGGCAACATTAGAATGGGTTGCTGATTATTTCCTTTCATTCGGAAATAATGCAACGATATTGGAGCCAATAGAACTATACAGTTAATGAGGAATAAAATAGATGAATTACATAAACAGTATTGTAATACACAGCAATAATATTTTACTTAATAGAAACGATCCAAAAAGGCAAAAGCGACAGAGCTTTTACACTCTGTCGCCAATCTGTTATGCGTAGAGTATGACAAGGGCACATAATCAATCTTCTTCCAAGCGGCAGGCTTAATGCTTACCTTGCTGATATAGAGACGAACAGGCACGGGAACGCTTTGAAATGCTCACACAGGCCTAGGGCATTACGGAGCGGTTAAAGGCGGAAAACGACATAAAATAAGCCGCAAAAAAACGTACGGGACCAATGCCTTTTGCGTCCGGTGCCTGCTTTGACGCAGAAGCAGGCGCGCTGTTTTCATTCGATTGCAACTTCCCGAATCAAGAGATCACATACACTTTTTACTCGTTCTATATTTCATTCCAGAACTTACCGTTTGCAAAGCGGTTATTTTATGCTATAATTCTCAACACGGGATCAAAACCGCAAAACGAAAACGAGGTATATTATGAAAAAAATTTTTTCCATATTAATGGCATTTACCCTCACCGTCCTGATCGGCGCGGGGACGAGCCGCCCAGTACAGGCGGCGAACAGCAGCTCAACTGCTGGCACGGTGGCAACTGCCTCCGGTAACCTGAATGTACGCGCCTCCGCTTCCACCTCCGGTAAAATCGTCGCCAGCCTTCCACGCGGCGGCAGCGTCACCCTGCTCTCCAAAAGCGGCTCCTGGTGGCAGGTGGAATACGCAGACGGTAAATACGGCTACGTGCACAGCGATTATATCAAACGCGTTTCCGGAAGCTTCGCCGCTCAGATCAATACGAGCTCCGGCAACCTGAACGTCCGCCAGGGCGCGGGAACCAGTTACGCCGTCCAGACCTCGCTGCCCAAGGGCAAAACGGTGGTTGTACTCTCTCAGTCCGGCGGATGGTCGAAGATTTTGTATCATGGCACGCGCACCGGCTTTGTCAGCAGCCAGTATCTGAAAGCTTTCTCAGGCGCTTTTGCGTATCCGGCCGTGAAGCTTTCCGTTGTGAGCTTTAAGCAGACCGACCCGCGCTGGGCAAATGTGAAGCTCGGCAGCTCCGGGCAGACGATCGCCCAGATTGGCTGTACGACGACCGGCCTCGCCATGATGGAATCCTTCCGCACCGGCACGACAATCTACCCGGACGCGATGGCGAAAAAGCTGACCTATTCCGCCAGCGGCGCGCTGTACTGGCCGACAAACTATGTGGCGGATACCAACGCAAACAGCTATCTTAACACGCTCTATACAATCCTGAAGCAGGGCAAGCCCGCGTTTATCGGCGCGAAGAATGCGTCCGGCGGGCAGCACTGGGTGGTGGTGACCGGCTATCAGGGCGGCAACACGCTTTCCGCTTCGCAGTTTCTGGTCAACGACCCCGGCTCGAACACAGTGAACAACCTCCAGCAGTTTTTAAATAAGTTTCCGAATTTCTATAAAATTATGTCATATAAATAAAACGATTCCAAGAGACCGGAGAAACGGCGAAACAGGCCGTTTCTCCGTCTTTTTTTCGTAAAGGACTGGCACAAACGTTTGATGCTTCACATATACTGCATTATCCTTAACGATCTGGAGGACAACTTATGTTTGCTTCGCTTTGGGGACAGCTCCTGTCAAATCTGCTCTATTTCGCACTGCATTTAAGCTCTTCCAGTTCCTTCCCGCCGCCTCTGAGCGCGGCAAAAGAGAGAGAGTATCTGGAGCGGATGAAACAGGGCGAAGAGGGCGCTGCGGATGTCTTAATCGAACATAACCTCCGCCTGGTAGCGCATATCATCAAAAAATATTACTCAAGCTTTTCCGATCAGGAGGATTTGATTTCCATCGGTACGATCGGATTGATCAAAGGCATCCGAACATTTGACGCGGAGAAGGGAACGAGGCTGGCGACCTATGCGGCGAGATGTATTGAAAATGAGATCCTAATGCATTTTCGAAGCCAGCGGAAGTCAGCGCAGGATGTCTCCATGAGCGACCCGATCGACATCGACAGCGAAGGAAACCCCCTGACGCTCTCTGATATTATTTACACAAATGATACCATTGCCGATGACCTGGATACAAAGCTCAAAAGCGAGCAGCTGCGGCGATATATCGGCGAGCTCAAGGATCCGCGCGAGCGGACGATTATCATCCTGCGCTACGGCTTGACGGACGACAGGCCGCTGACACAGCGCGAGGTAGCGAAGAAGCTGGACATTTCAAGATCGTATGTATCGCGCATCGAAAAAAAGGCGCTTGAAAAGCTGAAGCGGAAATTCGATGCGGGCACTTCCTTATCAACGCCCAAATGTAATTGATTGATGCGGCCCTGTAGCGGACGCGCATCAGCCTCCTGCTATAACGTCGGAAAAACCATACGCGCCAAGCGCCGCCTTTAGCCCGTCCGGCTCCAGAAAATCAAAAATAAACTCCTTCCTCAGTAGCCCCAGCGGGATAAACTCATTATATTTATGCTCGATCTGCACCTTATCAGGAAGCGGCAACCGGCTCAGATCCCCATCCGATTCTGCAATATCCCGCAGGGCGCTTTCGATTTGCGCTTTTGCATCCGGCACTTTCCCGTTGAAGGTCACCTCCAGATAGACGCAGGTCCTCCACAGGAGTTTGCTCTTGAATCCCCGCTGTAAAAGCATAAAATGCAGCGTGAAAAGCTGCCGCGTCCCCACCCAGGGAAAAATGGCATACTTATTCTCCGACAGCTGTGTAATCACATTCGTCAGGATGCCGGAATTCCGCGCCAGATAACGGATCTCCTCCAGGCGCTCGCAACAGGAATCGCTAAGGTAGGGGTACTGATCTTCACACGATAGAATGTGCTTCATCTTCTGGACCAATACGGTGTGCAGATCCGCATTGAAATCCACATCCCAATCCACGGTCGAGATGCCGGGCACCAGCTTGACAAATAATACCTTGGCTTTTTGGTTGACCTCTACCGTCTCCCACGTCCTCCCGGCAAGGGCGAAGCGCATCCCCTGCGGGTAAATCTTATCCACTGTGCCGATCGCGCGGTTCTCATCCTTCACCAGATAGTATTCCGGCACCTGGAAGACCGCCAGAAAATGATAGTCGCTGACCACTTTCTCCCCGGCACGGCCAATGATCAGGCCGCCGTCCTCCATCTTTTGCAGATGGCCGATCGAAAGCAGATGCCGGAGCAGCAGGAGGTAATCCTCCTGCGGGATATACCGGAAGCAGGATAATTTCAGGATGGATTCCGCCAGCTCTTTGCCCGTCGCCTCGCCTGCCGATAACAGATAGCTCATCGTCTGATGGTACAGCATGGAATACGGATACCGGCCCGGCGTGAGAGGCTCGACCCATTTCTGCCTGGTATACAATTCGATGATGGCGATGGTGCGCAGGAAGCTCCAGTTGATCGGACCCAGCTTGTCCGCCGCGGTCGTGTGCACATCGTCCATAAATGTGAACAAAATCTGCGGAACCTGCCCGCGCCTGCCGCAGCGGCCGAGCCTTTGCGCAAAGCTCGACACCGTTGCCGGTGTGCCGACCTGAATAACCTGATCCAGTGAGCCGATATCAATGCCGAGCTCCAGCGTTACCGTCGCTCCTGTGACGAGCTTCTCCTCTGAGGTTTTCATCTCATCCTCCGCCTGCTCGCGCAGGACGGCGGAAATATTCCCATGATGCACCCGGTATACATCGGGCGTTTTGTTTTTCAGCGCGAGCTGCCGCAGGTGGGCCATGACAAACTCCGTCTCCTCCCGCGAATTGGTGAAGACGATCGTTTTTTGATCCAGCGTCATGCGGTACAGATATTCATAGTGTGCCGCGTCCCCTGCGTCCAGCGCGCCGTCCGGCGTGGTCTGATCCGCCTTTTGAAAGCGCTGGACCAGCAGCCGGATTTTCTGCCTCTGGGCATTGCATACCGGGGCTGTACAATGGCGATTCGTGCCGGAATTGAGCCAGCTTTGCGCAACAGAAAGATCGCCCAGCGTCGCAGAAAGCCCGATCCGCCGCGGCACGCTGCCGGTCAGGCGCTGCAGCCGCTCCAGCAGGCACAGCACCTGTACGCCGCGGACATCGCGCATGAAGTAATGCACCTCATCGATGATGACAAAGCGCAGATCGCTGAAGAGCTTCCTGCAGGCGCCGCGCTTGCGGATGAGCAGGGATTCCAGCGATTCGGGGGTGATCTGTAAAATACCCTCCGGATGCTTCAGCAGCCGGTTTTTCTCCGCCTGCGAGGCATCGCCGTGCCATTTGCAGACCGGCAGGTTGGATTCCGTCAGCAAATCATCCAGCCGCTTGAACTGATCGTTGATCAGGGCCTTGAGCGGGCTGATATACAAAACGCCCACCGAGCTGGAGGGATGATGATATAGCTCCGTCAGCACAGGCAAAAAGGCAGCCTCCGTTTTGCCCGAGGCCGTGCCGGAGGAGAGCAGGAGATTGTCGTCCGTATCAAAAATGGCTTGGCAGGCGGCTACCTGTATCTCCCGCAATTCCGTCCAGTTGTTTGCATAGATATAATCCTGGATATACGGCGCCAGCCGGTTGAACATCTCCTCCACGATGAATCCCTCCCCTAGTTCGCGCAAGAGCCGGTTTCGAGATACGGCCCGTCGTATTAAATCTCAAACTCTGAAAATGATTCGTCCTCCTGCGCCGCGTCCGACAGCACAAAGCTGCTGCTTCCCAAGATCTCCTGCGCGGTGCTGGAGGGGTTCTGATATAAAATATTGAGGAACTCGATCAAATCGCGGATGATCTCCCGTGGCGTGATGTGCGTATCTGCGCCGACGCGGTTATACTCCACGTTCAAAAAGGCCACCAGGTCCTCCTGCGTCAGCTTCGGCTCGTATCCAAAGAGCTGCCCGTGCATCCGCATCAGCTTTTCAATGAGCACATACATCTCTTCATAAGTGAGCATATTCAGCCGGATGATGGGGGAGAGCATATCCTTGACATTCTCCGTTGCGAACCGGCCCTCTGCAAGCCGGGAGCGCAGCGCCTCGTAGCTGAACACGCCCTTATACTTATCCTCGATGCACTGCGGGGTCCCGCCGATCAAAAAGCCGATGTGCTTGGCCTTGCCCTGTAAAACGTCGTTATACATGGTGAGGATCTTTTCATAATTGCTCTGACGGGTAACGGAATGCGGAATTTTGAAGATATTGACCAGCTCATCGATGATGACGAGCATGCCGCGGTAGCCCGCATGGACCATAAATTCAGCAAATATCTTCAGGAAGTCGTACCAGGTATCGTCCGTGACAATGAAGTTGATATTTAAATCGCGCTTCGCCTCGGTTTTGGTCGGGTACTCGCCCCGGAACCATTTGAGCACGTTTGATTTGAGCTGATCGTCGGAGTGGTTGTAGGCCTCGTAATACAGTAGGACGGCCTTTGCGAATTCAAAGCCGTTGACCATCCCCTCCAGGTTGCCGACAACCTGATGCACCTTTTGCTCCACCAGCCGGCCGAACGCCGCATCTCCGGGAGAAAGGCCCTCCTCCGCCGCAACGGCGGATTGGATGCTGGAAATCCACCGCTCCAGAATCAGGGGCAGCGCGCCGCCGTCCGGCTTCGTCTTTGTGGACATATTTTTCATCAGCTCTTTGAAGGTGGCGAGCCCCTGCCCTTTTGTGCCGACGAAACGCCGCTCCGGCGAAAGATCGGCATCCACCACGACAAAGCCCCGTTCGGTCGCGTAATTGCGGATGGTCTGGAGCAAAAAGCTTTTGCCGCTGCCGTATCTGCCGACGATGAAGCGGAAGGCCGCGCCGCCGTCTGCAATGATGTCGATATCGCCCAGCAGCGCATCGATCTCCCGGTCGCGGCCGACCGTGATATATTCCAGCCCCACTCTCGGCACGACGCCGCCCTTGAGCGCGTTGAGGATCGTGCTGGTGATCCGCTTGGGAGGATTATTCTGCTTCACTGAAAACCACTCTTTCCAATTCATCTTTGTATTCCTCGAATACCGTCACCGTATCTGCGCATTCCAGAAGATTGTCTTCCACCGTATCGATGGCCTTTTGATTGATCCCGTCGATGAGCACTTCGAGCATGATATGGTTGTTTTTGGCGTATGTGGAAAGCTCAGCTGCCGAAGCGCCGCGCAGGATCATACGTACAGCGTCCGTTTCGGATGGATCGAGCAGGCGAGCCAACTGCGTCCAAACATCGCTGAGGTTGCCAACCTCTGAAGGAAGGGCCTCTTCCGGCAGTTTATCGCATATGGCATTTGTATCGCATACCGTTTCCGGCATGGATGCTTCCTCCTCCGCGTCGGGATTCACCAGAAGCTTTTCCTGCGTGATCTGGGCCCTCGCCCGGATTTGCTCCAGCTTCTGCAGGTCTACCGTGACCGTTTTTCGTTTGGAAGATTGATAATGCGCCAGGATCGCCGCGTCGATACAGGCAAAGAGGCCGTCGCCGCCGGAAATGAGAGCGCCCAGCTCCGAAAGGTCTATTTTTCCCCGATCGGCCTTGATCTGATATCGAAAGCCGGTGGCCTTTCGATAAAACTGCTCGATCCGTTTCAGGAGATAGCCGATGATCTGCCTGCCATTCTCCCGGCATACCCGGTTTCTGGAGGAGGTCCAGTGCTCGCCGCTGAAGCAGTAGAACTCCGTATCGGAGAGCCGCACCGTTTTGCCCGGCTGTGTCCCCGCAAAATCTAGGTGATACAGAGCTTTGCGATAAGGCTTCCACAGGTTCCCTTTCCGGCCGGCGAAAACAAGATCCTCAAACTCCACGCCGGATTCCTTCATCCGCGTTTCCACCGCTTCCATCACACAGTCGAAGCAATCGCGGATCACCGGCTCCGTTTCCGACGACCAGAAGATGGATTTCCGGAACGGGTAAGCTGAAAACGGCGCATAGCGCTCAAAATAGCCGGTTTTCTCTTCCGGCTGATAGAATTCCTGCAGCAGCGGATGCTCCCGGACGAGCGTGTCAAAGGAGAAGGGAAGCTCGTTGACGATATAATAATCTTTGATCCACTCGGTCATGTAGCGGTCAATCTTTGGTTCAAAGCCCCGGTATGCCTTCCAGATCGTTAAGAGCTTGTCCATCCCATCCCGGCAATCGGTGACGCCGATGTTGTTGATGAGCTCATACAGATAGACAAACACGTAGGAAAAGGAGGTTTCCCTGACAACGCCCCTGCGCACACTGCTGCGCCAGGTGAAATACGTGCGCAGCTGCTCATAGCCCATTGATTGATAATCGGGAAAATACATGGAAAACGGCTCTTCTTCCGCATAATCATCCTCAAAATCCGCCATAAAGTTTGCCTGCCTGTAAAACAGCTCCGCCTGCAGCCTGCCGGATTGGCTTTTGGAAAACCAGTTATTTCGAGATAGGCGGCGCATCTTCAGAAATCGCCTGCGGATTTCCTTCTCCTGTGGATCGGGAAGGCGGATCGGCTGGGCGGCGGACGTTTCCTGCGCGGGGGCGGCGCCGTCCCCCTCCATCGTTATTTCTGCGAAATCCTGCCCGGCGTTTGCATGCTTTTTCTGCTTCATCTGAGCGATGAGATCGTTGACGTAACGGATGATCTCTTCCTTGCTCTGCGGCACCAAAACCACCTCCGTCCATCCGTCGGGTGTTTTCCAGCTCTGCTGCGGGCCAATCCGAACTTATGTTCTGCTCTATTGTAAACCACAACGGGGAAAAAGGCAAGCCCAAAAAGAGGAACGGTTCCGGAAAGCCGGAACCGTTGCTCAGCTTCAGCGGATATCCGAGGAACCACCGGTACGCCAGGTTCCTATTCCCTTCTTCCAACGTCCGCCTCGGCGATGGAATCCAATCGGTATGCTGGATCAGAACGATCTGGAGCAGCTCCACGGGATCGATCCCGGGCCGTCCTTATCCTCACAGTACAGATCCTACATAAAGTCGTAGATCCGCCTGAAGTCCATCGACGCATCGATCTGCCTCAACCGGTGGTCTCCTGGAACCATTTCTTTTAGGCTGACGTATTCAATTTGATCGCGGTTCCCTGCCTTTTTACCAGTATTTTTCACCCTCTTCTATTATACCCAAAAAGGCCGCTGATCCCGACCGTTTTTCGACAGGCTGAGGGCCGCGCTCTGCAGCGCGGCCCTGGCCTTTGTTATGGAGAGGATTACTTTTTCTTCTTTTCGTCCTTCTCAAGCATTTCCGCCATCTTCTCTGCCTCTTCAAACTCGCCGCCCTCCGGGATCAGCGAGAGCGCCGGATCGGCCTTGTTGGCCTTCTTTTCCGGGAGGATCAGATTCAGGATAATACCGGCGAGCGCCGCAAGCGCCATGCCGGAGAGGGACTGCAGCTTCGTCAGCTGGATCGCCGCGCCGCCGAGGCCGAGCACCAGCATGACAGAGGCAATGATCGTATTGCGCGTCTTGCCGAAATCGACCTTTGCATCCACAAGCACGCGCAGGCCGTTCGCAGCGATGAAGCCGAAGAGGATAACGCAGATACCGCCCATGACCGGGTTCGGGATGGAGGCGATCAAATCCTTGAACGGCTTGATGAAGGCGAT
The DNA here is from genome assembly GCA_900549825.1 of uncultured Oscillospiraceae bacterium. Taxonomy (GTDB): domain Bacteria; phylum Bacillota; class Clostridia; order Oscillospirales; family Acutalibacteraceae; genus Fimivicinus. Next base: position 35,541 of record URQB01000020.1, read on the forward strand.
CAGAATGGCGAAGAGTGCCGCGCCGCCCGTAACATAGACGGAGCCGACGCGCGTCATGCCGACAACACCGGTGTTTTCACCGTAGGAGGTATTCGCCGGACCGCCGATCATGCCTGCCACGAAGGTGGCGATACCATCGCCAAGCAGGGTGCGGTCAAGGCCGGGATCCTTGAGGAAGTTTTTGCCGCAGATCTGGCCAAGCACCGTATGGTCGCCGATATGCTCCGCCATGGTGACGAAGGCCACCGGGATAATGGCGAGCGCGTAGCTGAAGTCCGGCGTGTAGGAGACGAAGGTCGTGCTCTTGAGCGTATCGTTGCCGATGGGAAGCATGATCTTCGGAATTTCGAACAGATCGAAGGTCTTTAAATCCATCCAGACAACGGCGAGCTTGGAGAGAATGAGCTGGTTCTCAGGGCCTGCGCCGAGGTTAAAGATCAGGTCGACCACAATAGCGCACACAATGCCGACGAGGATACCGGAGACGATCGGAACGATCTTGAAGAAGCCCTTCGCATATACCGCGACAAGCGCCGTGGCAAGGATTGTAATCAGCGCGACGATGACGTGCTGCCAGTTCATCGTGCCGCCCTCCGGCACGACGAAGCCCGCGTTGGAGCAGGCTGAGCCCGCAAGGCCCAAGCCGATGACAGCGATCATCGGGCCGACAACGATGGGGGGCAGAATTTTATTGATCCAATTGGTGCCGATCAGACGAATGAGGATCGAGAAAATGACATAAACCAAGCCAGCCGTCATAAGCCCTGTCGCAACCGCCGCAAAATTGGCCTTCTGCGAAAAATCAGGATCACTGACGCTGGCTCCCAATGCCGCGATGATCGCGGAAATGTAAGCGAAGGAGCTGCCGAGGTAAATCGGGCAGCGCGCCTTGGTGCAAAGGATGTAAATGAAAGTGCCGATACCGGAGCAGAGCAGCGCGGTATTGATTGGCAGCCCCGTGAGCATGGGGACGAGCACGGTGGAGCCGAACATGGCAAATACGTGCTGGAAGCTGAGGATGAACCATTTGCCTGTGGACGGCTTCTCTCGAATGTCAATCAAGAGCTTTTTCTCTTCCATGGAGTGAACCTCTCCTCTTCATGATATTACAGCCCGGCCCCTTCCGCCGCAAAACATCAGGGTACAAGCTTATTCTTATATAATTTACAGGCTTCGCGCGCCGGTGTCAAGCAGAAATCTTCACAAAAAACACATTTCGCCCGATTTTGCTTCCTTTTTTACGCCGCTCATGGTAGAATAAAATGTAATTGTAATATGGAGAGGTGTTTCCATTGGATTTGGAATATGACGCGTTCGACGAAGGCATCGAGCCGGGCGGGCTGCGCAGCCGCAACGAGATCAAGGTGCTGATCTGCTACCTGCTCAAAAGCATCGATCAGCCGATCTCAAAGCAGCTCATCAATGAGATTTTGCAGGAAAACAGCCTTGCCAATTATTTTGAAATCAATCAGGCGGTCAGCGACCTCGTGAAAGCGGGCAGCCTGGAGGAAGCTGCAGAAGAAGACGAGCCGGTCTACAGCGTGACAGAGCAGGGGCGCTCCGCCGCGCAAACATTAGAGGTCAACCTCCCCCGCGCCGTGCGGGAAAAGGCGGTCAACGCCGCGATCCGGCTGCTCACCCGCGCCAAGCGTGAGCAGGAGAACCGCATCGATATCGAAAAGCTTGAAAACGGGTATCACGTCACCTTTACGATTTACGACTCCACAGACGAGCTGCTGAAGCTGACGATCTTCGTAGCGGACAGCATGCAGGTGGAGACGGTGCGAAAAAACTTTTTGGACGATCCGGTAAAGCTCTATTCGAATATCATCGCGTCGCTGACGGTGGAATAAATGCGGCGTGGCAATCAATAATTGAAAACGGCGGGAGCTCGCAA
>URQB01000021.1 GCA_900549825.1 uncultured Oscillospiraceae bacterium
GGAGGAAGCCGCGGCCAATGCCACGCGCGGGGGCTCTTACAATGCGCAGCTTTCGCTGGGAGGTGTGATACCGGTGAAGACGGTGCGTGCGGAAGTGTTGGGGCGGCGTGTGGTGCAGGTGTGCGGCACGCCGTTCGGCATTAAAATGTTTGCCAACGGCGCCATGGTGGTGGGCTTCAGCGATATCTACACCGCGCAGGGCTACCAGAACCCGGCCAAGACGGCCGGGCTGAAGCTGGGCGACGTCATTGTCTCCATAGCCGGGCACGAAACGCGCACCAACGAGGATGTGGCCGAGGCCCTGCAGCAGCTGAAGGGCGCGCCCGCCGAGGTGGTGTTTCAGCGCGACGGGCATGAAAAGACGGTGCGCCTGACGGCTGTGATGGACCTTTCCACCAACACCTACCGCACGGGCATGTGGGTGCGCGATTCCTCGGCGGGCATTGGCACCATGACGTTCATCGACAACGCCACCGGCACCTTTGCCGGGCTGGGGCATTCGATTCACGATTCCGACACCGGCAAAACGCTGGGGCTTTTGAAGGGCGAAATTGTGCCGGTGGAGATTACCGGCGTGGAAAAGGGCAGCGCAGGCGCCCCGGGCGAGCTGAAGGGCCGCTTCCTCACGGCCGCCGCTGCGGGCGACATCACGGTGAACGGTGAGACGGGCGTGTACGGCACCGTCAGCTCTGTGCAGGATGGTATTGACATGGAGCTGGCCCTTGCACAGGAGGTCACCACCGGCCGGGCCGAAATCATCACCACCATCGAGGGGCGCACACCGCAGCGCTATGAGGTGGAAATTGAAAAAATAGCCCTGAATGCAAGCGATGCGAACCGCAACATGGTGGTGCATGTAACAGACCCCGTGCTGCTGCAGAACACGGGCGGCATTGTGCAGGGCATGAGCGGCAGCCCCATCATTCAGAACGGCAAGCTGGTGGGCGCTGTGACGCATGTGCTGGTGAACGACCCCACGCGCGGCTATGGCATCTTTGCCGAAAATATGCTGGAAACGGCCGAGGCCGCCGCGGGCCGCCGCGCCGCATAAAAGGGCCGCTTTTCGAAAACCGGGGCCGGGGGATGCCTGTGGGCATCTTCCCGGCCCCGGCTTTTTTGCGGCTTTGCGGGCCGGCCTGGGCGTCCGCCCGGCTTCGGGCCGGCAGGCACCGGCCTGCGCGCCTTTCCAAATGCCTTGCGCAAGCCCGGTGCGAACCACTGTATTTTGTGTCGAAGAAAAGAAAAGAATCAAAATATGGAAAAAATTCATTGGAAGCTGTTGCAATATATGGAAATATATGGTAAAATCCAAACAGTTCAAAGCACAACCCCTCGCAAAGAGGTAAAACACCGTATGGAGGAATAGAAAATGGAACAGATCAGTTTGCTGATGACAGACCTTGCACCAGAGGTAACAAAGCAGTGCACCGCAGCGCTGGAGCAGCGCGGCATTCGGGTGACCGTGTGCGAAAAGGACGGCCGCAAGGCCCTTGCGGCCATTGAAAAACAGCGGCCCAACGCCGTTTTGCTGGACGCCTTTATGCCCGGGCTGGATGCCATCAGCGTCAAACAGCGCTGCGACGAAAAGGGCATTCAGAACGTTCTGTTCTTCGTGACGGGAAGCTTCACCGACGACGTGCTGGAGAGCGAGATGATGCAGGGCGGCTTTTCGTTCTATTTTCTGAAACCGTTCGATGCCTCCGCCATGGCTGCGCGCGTGATGGCGGCTTTGGGCCGGGGCCAGGCCAGCCACCCGGTGGATGACGAGCGCACCGTGACAGAAATTCTGCATCAAATTGGCGTGCCCGCCCACATTAAGGGCTACCAGTTCCTGCGCGACGCCATTTTGATGACAATGGAGGACGGCGAGTACATCAATTCTGTCACCAAACGCCTGTACCCCGAAATAGCCAAACACAACGGCACCACGGCCAGCCGGGTAGAGCGCGCCATCCGCCACGCCATTGAGGTGGCGTGGGACCGCGGCGACGTAGACACCCTGAACAGTTATTTCGGCTACACCATCCACAACCTGCGCGGCAAGCCCACCAACTCCGAGTTCATCGCCATGATTGCAGATAAAATGCGGCTGGATAAAAAGGCCCACCGCATGGCGTAAAGCCGCGGCGGGGCTGAAACAGAGAACCGGCTTACAACAAAAACTTCCTTTTCTGCCCGGCAGAAAAGGAAGTTTTTTATTTTGCAGAAGAAAAGCTGCTTTTCACGGAAACATGGCGATGAGCAGCCTTTTTAAAAAGCGCAGGCGCCGGGCCGTTTTTGCTCAGCACTTGGCATGCCGCACTTTACATGCACTTCTTGGCCAGTATTTTGCCCACGAAATCCCGCGTCTTTTCCGAGCGCGCAAAATCTCGGCGGCAAAACTCATTATATAAAATATCAACAAGCAACATCTGTGAAATCATTGCCCCGACAGAGCCGTAAGACAGAGGCTGTTCGTCGGCACCTATCAGTAAAACCAGGTCGGAAAGTTCAGAGCCGGGGGAGTGTGGAAACCCCGTCACCAAAATAATTTTTACCCCAAGGGCTCGCAGCGTATGGGCCATCTCAATGAAATCGTGGGTGGCGCCAGAGTAAGAAAAGAAAAGCAAAACATCCTTTTTTGTCATAGTAGCCGCGGAAAGAGCCTGAAGGTGCGAATCTTCAATTGTAAAAAAGCGGGAAGAAACTGTGGAAAACCGGGCCCACGCGGCCTTGGCAATAATGGAGTGGTTGCCCTGGCCCAGGCACAAAACGCGGTTGGAATCTCGAAGCATATCCACGGCCTTTGAAATTTTTTCTTTATCTAGGCGCTGGTATGTTTTTTGCAGCGCGTCCTGGTTTGCGGTGAAGGTTTTTTCTATCACCTGTTCCAATGTGTCATCAGCGCGCAAATTGCCAAAAGACCGCGGGATGGAAAGCGGCATTTGGGGCATGGTTGCCTTTGCCAGTTCCAGCTTGAACACGTTGAACCCTTCTGCCCCCAGCTTTCGACAAAAGACAGAGATGGTCGAAATAGACACTTTGCAAACGGTGCTGAGGTCGGTGATGCTTAAATATTGCACTTCACTCTTGTGTTCCAGGATGTAATCGATAATTTTTCGCTCCGATTTTGTAAATTCACTGTAGTGGTCCAGCATGTGGTCAATAATAGTTTTCATAGTTGGCCATATCCTTCCAAAGGTTGTCGAAATGACGATTGGTTCGGTTCAATTTTTATTATACTCCTAAAAATAAGGAAATAGCTGGGGGAAAAAGTAAGAAATAGCAAAAAATGTGATTCTGCACAATCAAATCGAAAAAATTTTAGATATATATTCTGTTGAAAAATAATTTCGATTTTGATAGGATGAAATTACAAAAACCGAAAGTTTTTCGATTCTGAAACAGCATACAGGTTGCTTGGAAAAGACGTGGCCATGGAACAGAAAGCATTGGCGGTATTTGCCCGGCAAGGTGCGGCGGGCCTTGGCGTAAATATCTTGGCGGCCCGGCATCGGCCAAAAGAAATTTTGCGGCAGTGTGGTTCTGCATACACAGGATGTTTTAGGGGTATTTAAAAATAAGAATAGCATATCTGCGCTGCCGCGCACAAGAACAGGAAAACGGATGCCGGAAAAGGCCAAACAAAACTTTATGGTTTAGGAGGACAGCGGTGGGAAAATACATTTTCAAAAGGCTTCTCCAGATGCTCGTGGCGCTTATTGTGGTTTCATTTGCCGTTTTCATGATCATCAACTTGATACCGGGCAGCCCGGCAGAGGTTTTGGCCGGCGCCAATGCATCGGAAGAACAGCTGCAGGCGCTGAATATAAAATTCGGCCTGGATAAACCTTTGCTTGTCCGGTATTTTATCTGGTTAAAAAATGTGCTTCATGCAGACCTTGGCACGGCGGCAATCAGCGGGCAACCCATTGCAGAGATGCTCATATCCAGGTTGGGTGCAACAATTGAACTGACCGTAGTGGCAACAACGCTTTCCATTTTAATCAGCCTACCGCTTGGCATTCTTTGCGCCATGAAACCGAATGGCGCATTGGATAAAATTTGCACCGGCTGTTCGGCAATTTTCTTTGCAATTCCCGGGTTTTGGCTGGGCATTTTGCTGATGCTGATGTTTGCGCTGATTTTGCATTACCTGCCGCCTTCGGGCAGCGTCAGCTTCTGGGCAGACCCCTGGGGGCATATTCAAAGCCTGATACTGCCAACCTTAACAATCTCTCTTGGCATGGCGGCCAAGACAATTCGCTATTTACGCGCATCTCTGATCGATGCCTTGCACCAAGACTATATCATAACGGCAAGCGCACGAGGTGTGCCGCCTAAAGTGGTGACATACCGGCATGCACTTCGAAATGCCCTGATTCCTGTCATTACGATTATTGGCCTGCAAATGGGGGACCTGTTTGGCGGTGCATTGATTGTAGAACAGATTTTCGGCTGGCCGGGCATTGGCAAATTGACCATCCAGGCAATCAACTGGCGCGATTACAATTTGCTTCAGGGAACCGTTCTATATATTGTTTTGGCGTTCATGCTGGTCAATTTAATTGTGGATATTCTCAACGCCCTTGCAGACCCGCGCATCCGCCTGGAATGAGATGGGGGGAGACATATGACTGAAAAAAAGGAAAATGCCTTTTCAAAGCTGTGGCACAACACAAACGGGAAGATAGGGCTGATTATACTTGGGGTTATTCTTCTTTTGGCGCTGCTGGCGCCTGTTCTGACGCCATATGACCCATTGGCAATGAATGTTGGGCCCCGCCTTGCGCCCCCATCTCTGCAGCATTGGATGGGCACAGATGAATATGGGCGGGATACGTTTTCCCGAATTTTATATGGGGCGCGGTCTTCTCTTGGCATTGGGGTCAACTCCGTGGCCATTGCAGCCTTGCTTGGAATCAATATTGGGATGTTTGCGGGCTTTTTTGGCGGCGCATTTGACAATGTGTCCATGCGCCTTATGGACGCGGTGATTGCCTTTCCGGCCACATTGCTGGCCATTGTGGTCATTGCAATTTTGGGCACAAGCTCTTTCAGCGCAACACTGGCCATTGCCATTGTAAATGTCCCCTCCTTTGCCCGTCTCACCCGTTCCAGCATCCTCAGAGAATGCAATTGCGGCTATGTGGCGGCCGCCAGGGCATTGGGCTATGGACGCTGCAAAATTCTGTATCAGGAGATTTTGCCCAATATCCAGTCCACCCTGTTCGTGCAGGTAACGGTGTCGATTGCATCGGCAATTTTGCTGGAATCTGCCCTGAGCTTTTTGGGCCTTGGCAACCCGCCGCCGGCGCCGTCCTGGGGTGCGATGTTAAGCACGGGCAAGGAATTTTTGCTGAGCTCTCCGTGGTGCGTCATTTTCCCGGGCCTGATTTTGACCGTTTTGATCACAGGGCTGTATCTGCTGGGGGACGGGATGCGCGCCGTGTTCGACCCGCGTCAGACTGAGGTGGCATGATGGAAGAGAAACTTTTGAGCATACGGGGCCTCAGCGTAAAATTCCCTACAAAGCACGGGCCCGTGTGTGCGGTGAACCAAATTAGCTTCGATTTAAGGCAAGGGGAAATTCTGGGCATTGTAGGGGAGAGTGGTTCAGGCAAATCGGTGACGGTCAAATCTGTCATGCGCCTTCTGCCACCGCCCCCGGCTGCAGAGATAACCGGCAAGATTTTGTTTTGCGGAGAAAACATTTTAGAGATGTCCTCCGAGCAGCTTTGCAAAATGCGCGGCAAGGACATTTCAATGATTTTTCAAAACCCAATGTCTGCCTTTAACCCGGTGCTTCCCGTTGGCAGGCAAATTGCAGAACCGCTTGAATTTCACGAGCATCTTTCGGAAAAAGAGCGTATGCACAGAGTGGCAGGCCTGTTGAAAGAAGTTGGAATTAGCAACCCCGAATACCGTGCCCGGCAGTACCCGCACGAGTTTTCCGGCGGCATGCTGCAGCGCGCAATGATTGCAAGCGGGCTAATCTGCTCGCCCAAGGTGGTTTTGTCCGACGAGCCGACAACCGGGCTTGATGTGACGATTCAGGCCCAAATCATACGCCTGGTGAAGGAACTGCAAAAAACTAGAAAAACCTCGTGGGTATGGATCACGCACGATTTAAGCCTTTTGGCCGGGTTTGCAGACCGCATTCTTGTGATGTACGGCGGCCGTATTGTGGAACAGGCACTGGTAGAAGACCTTTACGCCTCCCCCATGCACCCTTACACACAGGGAATGTTGCAGGCCATTCCCTCTCATTTAAAGGAAGCCCCAAAAACGCTATATTCTATTCCCGGCATGCCGCCAGACCCCAAACATCTGCCGGCGGGCTGTGCCTTTTGTGAAAGGTGCGGCAAATGCCGGCCCGTTTGCAGGCAAAAACCCCCACAGATGACACAGGTGGGCAACCGGCATTTTGTGGCTTGCTGGCAGTATCAGCAGACTGGAGACGAGACAGATGAGTGATTTTATAGAGGTGAAAAATTTAAATGTCCTTTTCCCAGTCAAAAAGGAGCTGTTCAAACCACGACGCTTTGTGCGCGCTGTGCACAATGTCAATTTAAACATCAAACGGGGAAGCATTGTGGGGCTGGCGGGTGAATCTGGCTCTGGAAAAAGCACAACCGGAAAGGCCATTCTTCATTTGATAGAGCCCACAAGCGGTGAGGTAACCATTCAGGGGTACAATGTTTTTGCGCCGGGGTATGATGTGAAAAAGCTGAGAAAAGAAAACCAGATTATCTTTCAGGATTCTTTTTCCTCCTTGAACCCGCAAAAGACAATACGGCAATCTTTAGAGGCGCCTATGAAAATCCATTGGAAACAGCAAAGAGGAAAGGGAGGCCATTCTGGAAAAAACGCTGCACCGTGTGGGGCTGTCGGCCGATGTTTTGCTCAAATATCCGCACGAATTTTCCGGCGGCCAGTTACAGCGCATATGCATTGCGCGCGCATTGCTTTTAAACCCTTCCTTTCTTGTTTGTGACGAGGCGATTGCGGCTCTGGATGTTTCAATTCAATCGCAGATCATCAACCTTTTCAAACAGCTGAAAGAGGAATATGACCTGACCTATTTGTTCATTTCCCATAACCTTTCTGTTTTGAAATACCTTTGCGATGAAATTGGCATTATGTACCTTGGCGAGATTGTGGAATATGCCCCTGTCGATGTGCTGTTTACTGCCCCGCAGCACCCGTATACGCAGGCTTTGCTAAGCGCAATTCCTGTTCCGGACCCAAAAGAAGAGAGAGCGCGTTCTTCAAAGGCTGTTCTGGAGGGAGAGATCCCAAACCCCATTGCTCCGCCGCCGGGGTGCGCGTTTTCAACCCGATGCCCATATGTCAGCGAACGGTGCACCAAGCAAGCGCCCGAACGGCTGTTTGTGGCAGAAAATCACTGTGTTTCCTGCCACCGGGTGGCGGGGCGCCGGCAGGCCGGTGCCCTTTGAGGTTTTACAACATAAAAACAGGCACATCGTTCAATCCAAATTTTTGTGGGAGGCCTTGAAACATGGACCATTTGGAAAGAGTCAAGCGCTGCATTGCCGGCGAGCGGTTAGATCGTCCGCCCTTCAGCATGTGGATGCATTTTCATTTAAAAGATAGAAACCCAGTTGCGTTAGCGGATGCTTCGCTTCACCTTCGGGACGAATACGAGATGGACTTTTTGAAAATTACGCCGTCCGGGCTGTATTTTGTGCAGGATTTTGGCGCAGCCATCCAATTCGGCAAAAAAGAGTGGGAACACCCTCTTATGCTGAACAATCTGTTACAGACAGAAAAGGACCTACTTGAGCTGCCTGTGCTCGATTTGGAAACCGGCGCGCTGTCGCGCGAGCTGACGATGCAAAAAGAGATATGCAGCCGCAAAGGCGGCAACAGTGCGCCGATTTTTATGACGCTTTTTACCCCGCTGACAATTGTTTGTAAATTGATTGGAAACGGCAACATTCCCCAAACCCTGCAATATTTTATGGAAAACTGCCCCCGAGCCCTGCACGCGGCTTTAAGCAAAATACAGCGCATGGAGGAAGAGTTTCTGGACAGAGCCTTTGCCTGCGGAGTGGACGGGATATTTTTTGCCACACAAGCGGCCAACTTTGAGACACTGGAAACTGCTGACCAATACAGGGAATTCGGCGTGACGTATGACTACCCGCTGGCAGAAAAAATCCACCGGGCGGGCAAGCTCTGTTTGATGCACGTCTGCATGAAAAACGTGATGTTGGGGCTGTTTCAAGATTACCCGGTGGATATTGTCAACTGGGATAACATCTACAGCGGCACCACCATTGCCCAGGCGAGAGAGCTGCTTCCCGATAAAGTGCTGGCAGGGGGAATTATTTTTAAAATTATGGAGTATACCCCGGCCGAAGTGGAACAAATGGTTCAGCGCGCCCTGGATGAAGCTGGCGACAACCGCTTTATTCTATCGCCTACATGTGTTCTTCTGGCCTCTACGCCACACGGGAATTTAAGAGCAATCACCGATTATTTGAAAGCAAAAGAACGCGCATAGGGCCAGTGAAAAAGCGGATGATGAAGCCAAACGAAACTTAAGAACGCTGCAGGGTGGCAGGCCGGTGCTTCTATGTTGGGCAGGCAGAAAACAAAGGAGGTGAAACTTGTATTCCCGGCCCGGGCGCTTTTCGCATGTGTTTGGATGCTGGAATAAATCGCTCTCCATCGTTCGATTTTCTATGTGCCATTTTGAAAAATCTTAAAGGAGGAAGATTGATTCATGATGAAAAAGAGATATAAGCTTGCTTGCCTGCTGCTTGCGATGCTTTTCGCATTGACAGCGTGTGGTACAGCACCTTCCACATCGTCCAGCTCTTCCCCGCCGCCGTCCAGTGCAAGCACCGTTTCGGGCGCGCCAACGCAGGGCGGTATCCTGAAAATTGCCGTGTCGGATGACTGGTCTACGTTTGACCCGTTTTTCCAGATCAGCCTGGCAAATCGTGTGTACAACCCGATGCTGTTTGAATCTCTGATTCGCTTAGGTTTCTTTACAAAGGCATAATCATAAATCACAACAAAAAACCGAGCCAACCTACACTAAAACGTCGCTTTTTCAAGAAAAAGGCGGCGTTTTTTTCATGGCCCGGTTTGGGAAAGGAGTGGTGCTGACTTAATACTAAAACGAAAGGGGGAATTTTTTAGCTGGCCGGGCCGGGAGGTCTGGCCTTTTTTCATCTCACGAAAAAGGAGGTTTGCCAATGGCAGATGAAAAAGTAAACGTGAGCCCGGAGGAAAGGAAAACCCCGGAAGCTCCGGCTCCGTCCGGGCCGGGCGATCCGCCCGCGCCGGAACACACCGAGGGGCCCTCCACGCCGGAGCAGTCTGTTATCCCTGGTATGGGTGAGAACGCTCCCGCGCCGTCCGGCAAGGTAATCAACCTTTCGGACATCCAGGCCGCTGATAAGGGCGGCAAGGAGGCTTCTGCTCCTGCCCCGGACAAGAAAGCGCCGGAGGCGGATAAGCCGCCGAAGCGCCGGGGCCGCCCGCCGAAAGAGCAGGCCGGGCCGACTGCGGAGAAAAAGGCGAAAGCGGCGGAGCCCCGCACAGGCCGCCCGTCTAAGGTTGACAAGGCGGCCCGTGAGGAGGCTCCGCCCTCTGTTCGGGACAAAGTGTCCAGAGGTAAGAAAGCCGACAAGGGCAAGGAAACGGGCTCCGGCGGTGCGCCTGCGTCAAAATCCGCTAAGACGGTAAAGCCGGGCAAGGCCGCTCCCGTCAAGGAGGCGGCAGTCCCGCCCCCGGAGATCAAGCTGCCGCCCACGCCGGAGGTGCCGCCCCGCCCGGTGGAAGAGGGAAAAATTGTCTATCTGAAAATGTCGGAGCTTCACCCGTTCCATACGTTCCGGGAGCATCCCTACAAGGTGCAGGACGATAAGGCGATGGACGATCTGGTGGGGACGATCAAGGAACACGGCATTATGACCCCCGCCACCGTCCGCCCGGAAAAGGACGGCAAGGGCTATGAGATTATCGCGGGCCACCGCCGCCATCATGGTGGTACACGGGCCGGGCTGGAGGAAATGCCCTGTATCGTCCGGGAGATGACCGATCTTGAAGCTGTCCGGGAAATGCGTAACAGCAACAAACAGCGCGGCGATCCCCTCCCCAGCGAGCTGGCAAAGCTCCTGGATTTGGAGGTGGAGGCCATCAAGCGCCAGGGGGCCCGCCCGAAAAATGAGAAAGAGGCCGAGGCCCTGGGTAAGCTCTCGGTGGAGATCGTGGGTAAGGATCACGACATGAACTATAAAAAGGTCATGCGGTATATCCGCCTGAACTCCCTGGTGCCGGAGCTTCTGGACAAGGTGGACGCAAAGCAGATGGGCTTTATGCCTGCTGTGGAGATCTCGTATATCAGGCCGGAAAACCAGCGGCTGATCGCTGTTTCCATTGACGGGGAGCAGTCCTCCCCCTCGGTGGCCCAGGCAAAGCGGCTCCACGAGCTGGACAAGGAGGGCAAGCTCAACGGCGATGTGATTGACGGTATTCTGAGTGAAGAGAAAAAGGAGGATCGCGGTGTGATTATTTCGACTGCTGAACTGTCTAAGTATTTCGGCAAGGAGGTCACTCCTGCCAAAATGAAGGAGCAGATCATGGCTCTGCTGGACGAGTGGAAAGAGAAACAGCCGCCCGAACTGGCAAAGCCGGACAAGAAAAAGGACTTGGAGAAGTAACCGGGCCCCGCTTCTGGACACTTTGTCCAGAGGTAAGCGCCCCGCGCTTGGGATGGGCTCTGTGGTGATATATCCCCCGTCGCCGCCTATATTCCTGCACAGCCGGGAGTGGGCCGTCAAGGGTGCAACGCACCGCCGCTTGCGGCGGCCTGCCCTTGACAGTCTGCCCCGGCTGTGCTACTTCCAGCGGCGCGGCGGGGGCATATATCCTCCAGAGCCGCCCCCTTTCCCTGGATAGGGAAAGGGCGGGGGGATAGGGTCGAACAGCTTCCTCTCAAATCGCTTTCTTTTCCAAAGCTGATGTGTGGACAATTAGCAATTTCAATTCCTTGCCCCACAAGGGTTTCCGGCCCCGGTTCTATGAGGGGTGGTATAGTATCATTCCCCAGGCCAGATTTACTGAAATACTGTCAAAATCTGAATTTACAGGAGGTATCTATGAGCGGCAAAAAGTCAGCGTCTCACAGCCTTGGAAGCCAGTCAACGCTGGTTGCTGGAAAAAAGCGTGTTCGGAGCACGTCCGTCTGTGTCTGGCTGTCCCCGGACGAACAGGCAAAAATCCGGGAGCGCATGGCAGATGTTGGAATCCGCAACCTTTCCGCCTATATGCGGAAAATGGCACTCAACGGCTATGTGCTCCATGTAGACCTTGCGCCCGTTAAGGAGATTGTTTCCTTGCAGCGGCGCTGTGCGAATAATCTCAATCAAATTGCTGTTCGGGCAAATACCTACGGCGGAGTTAACCCCGATGAAATCAAGACCCTGAAAAAGAACTATTCGGATTTATGGGGGCCGCTCTCCAAACTGCTGGAGAAACTTTCGGAGGTGGTGGCGCTGTAAGCGCATAAGGCCCAGGAGCGTCAGCGATGGGGCCGCAGACAAGGGGACTTCTGGTCACGGTGACCAGAAGTCCCCGGCGGGTTTGGGGGCACCCCAACAAGCATTTTCGCCCTGCGAAAATCGCAAGTGTTATACACTTGCCCTGCTTGCCACTAACGCGTTTCTTCAGAAATTCCCGCAAAAATGCAGTGGTGTTCTTACTATGCTACTGGCCTTTTAATTATCGTATATCGCGGCCATATCCTGTATTTTGCGTTTTATTTCTGTGCGGATATGTAGTGGCTCAAGACACTCACATTTAGTTCCGAAACCGAGAAGAATATCATAGTGATAGTCGTTTTCAATAAATGGAAAATTCACAAAATAATGCTCATCGCCATCTGGTGTAAATTGGTCGAAGGTACAATATTCAAGCACTCTATCCAATATAGATTTATGTATGCGAATTTTGACTTCTGTTTGCATCGCTACCAAAATTTCCTCAAAATCCAAAATCGGTTTTTGATAATCTCGCGGGACAAAAGTTTCCTGTTCCATTTGTAGCTCTGACATACGGGATAGCCTGAATAGTCGATAGTCGTTTCTGGTACAGCAGTACCCATAAAAGTACCAATGGCTACTTTTTAATACAAGTTGATACGGTTCAACTGTCCGTACAGTTTTATTTCCACGGTGAGCTGTATATTCAAAGGAAAGCAGTTTGCAGTCTTGTAAAGCTGTTCTAATCGTTTCTAAATATGGTCGTATATTTCTATTTCCTATCCATGGACTTAAATCTATGCAAATTTGATTCGTCTTTATTTCAATGTCTTTCGCTTTTTCAGCGGGGATAAAACTTTTAACTTTTGCAAGGGCGCTTACCAGTTCATCACCTCGTACCATATTTGAAAGGCTGGAAAGTCCCATCAAGATTGCGGAAAGGTCAGCAGTCGAAAAAACTTTTTTATCAATTTTGTATTCCGGCATAATTTCAAAGCCGCCACCAACTCCTGATATGGAACGGATAGGAATACCTGCTATATTGATTGCTTCTATATCTCGGTAAATTGTTCGAGACGAAACTTCAAACATACTTGCTAATTCCTGCGCGCCTATGCGCTTTTTATTCAAGAGCATCATAATAATGCTAACAAGCCTGTCAACTTTCATTTTGGCAGCCGCCTTTCAACGATCTTTTATATATTATAGATTGTTGCCATAGTGCTGTCAACGATTGGATGATATGATAAGGACGCAAGCAAACCAAATGCGAAAGAAAAGGAAGGATGTTATGTTCACAGTTTATGTATACGCTCTTGATACTCTGGCCGATTGGGAGTTGGGGTATGTTACAGCGGAATTAAATTCTGGGCGCTTTTTCAAAAAAGATGCGCCGAGAGTATCAGTCAAAACAGTCAGCATTTCAAGGGAACCAGTCAAAACAATGGGCGGGCTGACCATTATTCCTGATTGTGTCATTAACGATATTGCAGTAAATGAGGAAAGCGCACTGCTGTTACCAGGCGCAAATACTTGGGATAATTCTAATCATGGAGCCATTATTGAAAAAGCAAGCGAGCTTCTTTCTGTGGGTGCTATGGTATGTGCTATCTGTGGTGCGACTGCTGCGCTGGCAAATGCTGGCTTGCTGGATCAAAAGCTGCACACCAGCAACGGGGCAGGTTATCTCGAAATGGTTTCGCCCAGCTACAAGGGACAAGGTTTCTATGTTGACAAACCATCTGTCGCGGATCACAACCTGATTACCGCAAGTTCCACCGGGACCTTACTATGGGCAAAGCAAATCATTGAACGATTGAAAGTCTTTCAACCAGATACATTGGATGCCTGGTATGCGTATTTCAGTACCGGCGAAGCGCAACATTTCTTTGCTCTTATGCAAACTTTACCAGCAAGCAGATAACTATTATCAGTCCAGTGGTATATAAAAACCGTTGTTTGGTGGCTGAAAATTGGTACGCCCTAAACAGGAAATAAGTGCCTTGCGGCGGTTTTGAAATAATATATTTCAAGCCGCCGCTTTCTTTTGAAAAATGGAAAACGGAGGGTGTATTAAAGTCGCCCATTTTTGAGGACACGGCGGTATCCGGGAGGTATTGCCATGTCCTTTTCTCGTAGTCTGTTGTCAAAAAAAGCCTGCCCCCACTAGCGGGAAGCCCTGACCGCAACTGCGAAAATTGTAATATTCTGCTGCTTCCTCACGTCCGTATGGCCTTGTGCTGTGCGGGCGTTTTTATATCCCGCTACTTCTGGTCACAGTGAACTGCTCCCCGTCAAGTAGACAGTGAAATAAAATATAAAATTGTGAAAAAGCCACAAAGAGTCAGGCCGCCCGGCATAGGGCATAGACCTCCATAGGCGTATGAACACCAAGGCGGCGCTGGAGGCGGGTGAAATTGTAGTAAACGATATACTCCCGGATCATCCGGCACAGCTGCTCCCGGCTGGTAAATTTTTTGCCGTAATACCGTTCCCGTTTGAGAATGCCCCAGAAGCCCTCCATGGGCCCGTTATCAATGCACTTGCCCACCCGGGACATACTCTGCGTCATCCCAGCCGCGGCCAGCTTGTCGTGAAACACTCTGGTCGTATATTGAAAGCCCCTGTCGCTGTGAAACAGCGGGTGTGCATCGGGGTTGGCGGCAAGGGCCTGGTCCAGCGTCTCATGCACAAGGGCGCTGTCGTTGGCGTCCCGGAGGACAAAGGAGACGATCCGCCGGTCACAGAGATCCAGGATGGCGCTGAGGTAGAGCTTATGCACACTTGGACCCACATAATATTTGAACTCCGTCACATCCGTCAGCCACTTTTCGTTGGGCTTATCTGCATAAAACTGGCGGTTCAGCACGTTTTCCGCCAGATACTGCGGTTCCGAGGCCCGGCGGGTACAGCCGTGCCGGGTATATTTGATGGTGGAGCGAACGCCCAGACTGCGGCAAATGCGCAGCGCCCGCTTGTCGTTCACCGGGGCGCCGTAATAACGCGCCAGATCGTCCCGGATGCGCCGGTAGCCCTTGTCCGGGTTCTCGGCGTGGATCTTCTTCACCAGTCCGGCCAGCCGCCTGTTTTCCACCGTGCGGGTGCCGGCTCTGCCGGAACGCCACCGGTAGTATCCGGCACGGGAGATATGCAGCGCACGGCACGCCTCTGTCACGGAGTACTTCTGTTCCTCCGCGGCCCGGCGCACTGCCTCATACTGCCGCTCCTGACGAAACTGTCTTAGCGATCCCCCCTCTTCAGCTCGTTCACTTTTTTTAGCAGATCCAACTCCATCTTCAGCAGATAGTTTTCCCGTTCCAGACGGGCGTTTTCGATCCGCAGCGCCTCCTCGGTCGTCCGGGGCGTTTGGGATGCCAAACGCTTCCCTCTCCGGTCCTCCAGACCCGCCACGCCCATCTCCTGATACCGCTTTACCCAGTTTCGTACCACCTGGGCTGTTACGCCGTACCGTGCTGAGAGCTCAGAAAAGTTCTTTCCATCCTCCAGGTGTTCCCTGACTGCCCGGACTCGCTCCTCCAGGGTGTGTTTTCGACCCGCCATAGATGCCCCTCCTGTCTCTTTCGGGTTTTCTCTATGACGATGATACTCCTTTACCCAGTCCAGAACAAGGTTCCCGGAGCGGAGTTTGTATTTTTCCGCGATGGCCATGGAGCTGCCCTGGCCGGACAGGTATTCCTCCACAGCCTTTTGCCGGATATCCTCACTGTATCTCCGCCTTTGGGCGTTCCCATTCTCACAGAGTGCCGAAGCACCCTCCGCACGGTACCGGCTGATCCAGGTGTGCATCGTGGAATGGCCCACCCCGGCTCGCCGTGCCGCCTCCCGCATCCGCATCCGTCCCGCAAGACACTCCTGGATTAAATATTCCTTTTCTTTTGCATCCAGTTCAATTCGTTTTCCCATCCTTGCTCCCCTCGCTTTTACTATTTTCCTGTCTGCTTTATAGGGAGCATATCACAGTCCAGAAGTCCGGGGCGGCGTTCCTGGGTGTCGCTCCCCGCCTCCTCCATTTCGATCTGTCCCTTTCTGCCAATATCGAAATGGAGGTTACTTATGACAACTATTAAATTGAAGCGTTACTACCCCTACCTAACCGAAAATATCACCCTAGAGGTTTCCGACGAAATCGCCGTCGTTCTCTCCACCGGGGGCCGCCTGTGCGACAGTTACAAGCGGCGCAAGCGGGAGCACGACGAGTGTTCCCTGGACGTTGACCCCGGCTTTGAGCCGGATGTGATGTTTCCGCCCCCGACCCCGGAGGAGATCATTCTGGACGAGGAAAACCGCTCCGTCCTCTACGCCGCCCTTGACCAGATCCCGCCCGTCCAGGCCCGGAGAGTGTATGCCCATTACATTCTGGGCAAGAGCAAAACTGAAATTGCCCGCGCCGAGAAGGTGGTGGAGAGTTCCATTTGCAGCAGTATCCGCCGGGGTGTAAAAAATCTTTCGGTAATTTTGAAAAATTTTCGTTGAGGGGCACCCGAAATTGCCTAAAACCCGCCTGATAGGTAAGGAGGCTTATACACCAAGGACAACTGAATACACAGTATTCCAGGCACAAAACCTGCGTGAACAGCGACGAAAGGTGCGCCGCCAGGACAGCCCGCTTGAGGAGGTGACAAAAGCGGGCCGAGCGACCAACGCCAGCCTTTGACCCGGTCCTGGCAAGCCGGGCGCGATGACAGCGCGGGGGACAATGAAACTTGCTCACGCCCTCCCATAGACTTGCGGGGGAGCTTCGCAATCCTGCGGAGCTATGACAGCCGGAGCCGCCGGCGGCCTGGGATGCTCCCCTGTGCCGGGGTGCGTGGCAAATACGGCGCAATCATGGATCGAAATGGATTTATCCTCGCTGAACTTCTGGTCACCGTGTCTAGATGTGGAGCAAGGTTGAAAGGCAGCACTTTCCGAGTGCTGCCTTTCTGCGTTTCCCCACGGGACAAGAGGGAAACTTGTTCACATAAGGAACCTCGTATTACACAGGAGGATAAATATGCCGCATACGAGAACCAGCTATCACAGAGAAGTGAAAACGGCCTCTTTCCAGGGCCGAACTATCACCGTGGAAAACTTGACCCCCATTCTTGCGCCCAAGGTGCGGGATAGACGCAAGCAGGAAATCGAGGCGGGGCTTTACACTGTGTTTCGCAAGTACGCTCCGGGCCGCGCCGAAATGCGCTGACCGGGCGGCATCCTTGTGATTTGGGGCTGTCTTTGGTATAATATACTTGTAAAGGTTGACAGCTCCATTCCGGTACGGAAAGGAGCCGACAATGGAAAATCGCATTGACGCTATCTACGCCAGACAGTCCGTAGACCGCAAGGACAGTATCAGCATTGAAAGTCAAATCGAGTTTTGCAAGTACGAGTTAAGGGGAGGGAATTTCAAGGACTATAAGGACAAAGGATTTTCCGGCAAGAACACGGACCGCCCTCACTTCCAGGAGTTGATGGCAGACATCAGGCGGGGCCTGATTCGCCGGGTGGTGGTTTACAAGCTGGACCGTATCAGCCGTTCCATTCTGGACTTCGCAACCATGATGGAATTGTTCCAGGAGTACAACGTGGAGTTTGTCTCCTCCACGGAAAAGTTTGATACCTCCACCCCGATGGGACGAGCTATGTTAAACATCTGTATCGTGTTCGCCCAGTTGGAGCGCGAGACAATCCAGAAGCGTGTGACTGACGCTTACTATTCCCGGTGTCAGCGGGGCTTCCACATGAGCGGGGCTGCTCCGTTCGGTTTCAAGCTGGAGCCTACCACCCTCCAGGGCATCCGAACAAAAATGATGGTGCCAGACCCCGCCACGGCAAAAATTGCCCAGCTGATGTTCGAGATGTACGCCGAGCCGTCCACGTCGTTTGGGGATATTGCCCGGTACTTCGCTGAAAACAATATTCTGATTTACGGCAAGGAATTGAAACGGGGCTTCATCTCCCAGCTTCTCCGCAACCCTATTTACGCCCAGGCCGATTTGGAGCTGTACGAGTTTTTCAAAGGGCAGGGGGCTGTGGTGGTCAATGACGCGGCGGACTTCGTCGGAACAAACGGCTGCTATCTTTACCAGGGTCGGGACGTACAGGAGCGAAAAAACAAGGACCTGCGGGGACAGATCCTTGTTTTGGCTCCCAGCGAGGGCATTGTCCCCGCCGATACCTGGCTGAGGTGCCGAAAGAAGCTGTTGGCAAATATCACGTTCCAGGGCGGACGCAAGGCCCGGAATACCTGGCTGGCCGGAAAAATCAAGTGTGGGCGCTGTGGCTATGCTCTTATGAGCGTGGGCAATCCTGCGGGGACGCAGTATCTTCGGTGTTCCAAGCGGGCGGATAACAAAAGCTGTGAGGGCTGCGGGACGCTTCGGACGGCGGAGTTTGAGCAATTTGTTTATGGGGAGATGGTGAAAAAGCTCTCCGAATTTCAAACTCTGACTGCCAAGGCAACAACTGTAAATCCCAAGCTGACCGCCTTGAATGTGGAGCTTGCCCAGGTGGAGGACGAAATTGAAAAACTGCTGAACACCCTGACCGGAGCTAACGCGGTTTTGCTGTCCTACGCCAACGGGAAAATTGAGGAGCTGGACACAAACCGTCAACGTCTGATAAAGGGGATTGCGGCGCTGAACGCCGAAACGATTTCCCCACAAAAAATTGAATTTCTATCCACCCATTTGGAGAACTGGGACACGATTGATTTTGAGGACAGGCGACAGGTAACGGATATTATTTTGTCCCAAGTCCACGCCACCAGCGACCGCGTTTCGTTCGAGTGGAAACTTTGAAAACTTTTTCTCTATACGCTTTATACTATGGCCTGTATGCCCTTGTTAAGCGTTTCTATAATAAAAGAATATAAAGCAGGAGGTTTTCAGCCGCCGCTCCTGCCTGAAAAGGAGGAATTCTTTGCATATAAAGGACATTTCCATCAAAACGAGATTGATTATCTCCAATATCCTGATGCTGATTATTCCCTGCTCTCTGGTGATTATTATTATCGCAGTCATCTTCACCGGCTTGGTCTACCGCATTGACGGCTCGGACGTCCGCACGCAGCTGACGGATTCTCTCGGTTTTATCTCCGTTTATCAGCTTCAGTTTCATGTTAATAAGCTGGAAAAAGAAGTGCTCAATACCGGAGAAGATATTGCTGAAAACGAAGAGATCGTTTCCATGTGCAAAGAGATCGAGGATACCGGCGCGCTGGTCGCTATTCTATTTGAAAAAGAGCCCGCCTATTCTACCCCCGGCTATACGCTGGAGGAGTGGCGCAGCGAAGTGGACCGGATTGCAGGCGGAGCAAAGTTTGATGAAGATTCCCTGCTTTATACCAGCTCCCGCGGGACGATCCTCTCCACTGTAACCAGAACAGCGGATGGAAAGCACTTATGCATCCTTATCTGTGACCCGACACTTGTCAGCGTTGTCGCAAGCACAGCGGAGGATCTGCCCAAGCGGGTGTTTGAATATATGGATACGATGGGCTGGGTCTTTATCGGCCTTGCCATATTGGTGACGCTGGCGACCGATATCATGCTCGTCACCTTCATCTCCCGCGGCATCCTGGTGCCTTTGGACAAGCTGCGCCGGGCAACGCACGAAATACGGGACGGCAACCTGGACTACCGGGTAGATTACGAAGGAAAAAATGAACTGGGCGACGTCTGCGCGGACTTTGACGAAATGCGGCTGCGGCTGAGGGATTCTGTGGAAGCGCAGCAGCGCTATGAGGACAACCGCAAGGAGCTGCTCGCAGGCATCTCCCACGATCTGGGCACCTCGTTGACGGCGATCAAGGGCTATGTATCCGGCCTGATCGACGGTATTGCCGATACGCCGGAGAAACAGGCGCACTATCTCAAAACGATCTACAGCACTGCATGTGATATGGATCATCTTGTCAGTGAGCTCTTTACATTTTCCAAGCTGGATATGGATCGGATTCCCTTCTACTTTGAGCAAGTGGACCTGATTGGCTTTTTTGAGGATTGCTGCGACGAGCTGCAGCCAAAATTTGCGGCTCAGGAGGCGGAAATTCTCTTTGACAATCAATGTACTTCCTCCGTATATTCCAGCGTGGACCGTGTGCAGATGAAGCGCGCTGTGATGAATATCGTCAACAACTGTGTCAAATACAAAAAGACCGGGCTTTGTACGATTCGGATCACGCTGCGTATGGAGGGCCCTGACATCCGCATCGAAATTGCCGACAACGGTATGGGCGTATCGGAAGAGGATCTGACTAAAATTTTCGACAGCTTCTATCGCACGGACCGCGCTCGAACCAACGTGCGAAGTGGGAGTGGGCTGGGCCTGGCGATTACAAAGCAGATCGTCGACCGGCACAGCGGTAAAATCTGGGCCAGCGGCAGCATCGGCAAGGGCCTGACCATCTGCATCCTGCTGCCCGCGGTCAATCCGGAGCAGCAGCAATAGCCGCCAGGGGCGCTGAAAAGCATCGCATCCGCGTGGATGATAGAAAGGACGAACGACATGGTAAAATCGATTTTGATCATTGAAGACGATAAGAATATTGCAGAGCTGGAGCGGGATTACCTGGAGGCCAACGGCTATGAGGTCGATACCAAATTAAACGGGGAGGACGGCCTGGAGGCCGCGCTCAAGAAGAATTACAACCTGATCCTGCTCGATCTGATGCTCCCCGGCATGGACGGTTTTGAAATCTGCCGCCGCATCCGCAGGGAAAAGGATATCCCGATCCTGATGGTTTCGGCCAAAAAAGAGGATATCGATAAAATCCGCGGCTTTGGCATCGGCGCGGACGACTATATTGTCAAGCCCTTCAGCCCGTCGGAGCTTGTCGCGCGCGTCCACGCGCATATCGCCCGTTATGACCGCCTCACGGCGAGGGGCGAAGGCACGGCGGACGACTATATTTCCATCGGGAACCTCTATATCGATAAAAACGCGCGGCGCGTTTACGTCAATAAGAAAGAGGCCGTGCTGACCAACAAGGAATTCGACCTGCTGGTTTTCCTCGCCTCCAACCCCAACATTGTCTTCAGCAAAAATACGCTCTTTGACCGCATCTGGGGCTTTGATGCGATCGGCGAAACCTCCACGGTTACGGTCCATATCAACCGCATCCGGGAAAAAATCGAGGACGACAGCTCCAACCCCCAATATATTGAAACGGTGTGGGGAGCTGGCTATCGGTTCAAGCTCTGAGTCCCCATCATAAATGTATTGAATTCATCATCAATAATTTAGATTTATTTTATTTTTTCTTTGTATAGAGTTAATGATTCGTGGCTATACTATAGGCACAGTGTAGCTGAGGTGGTTGTCAGCCAACACTGTGGATTCGTTTTCTTCTCTCTCTCTTTTTCAATCGCGTTGGGGTTACCCAAGGCGATTGAACCCTTTTCAGGGGCTCTTTCACGGTCGGCAGAAATGCCGGCCGTTTTCTATTTTACGCCTTTTCACTTGCATCTATGACAAAAAGCGTTTATGATGAAGGTATCTCAATTTGTGACATTCTGTGGAGGTTTCATATGCTGATTGCCGATTTACATATCCACTCTAAATATTCACGTGCGACCAGCCGGGACTGCGTCCCGGAAGCGCTGGAGCTCTGGGCGAGGCGTAAAGGCATCGACGTTATTGGAACGGGTGATTTCACGCATCCGGCCTGGCGGGAGGAGCTGCGCGAAAAACTCATACCGGCAGAGGACGGACTCTATCGTTTAAAGGACGAATTTCATCTATCCGGCGCGCCGGATAGCGCCGCTCAATCTCCTCGATTTTTGGTAACGGGTGAAATCAGCTCGATCTATAAAAAGGATGGAAAGGTGCGCAAGGTGCACAACCTCATCCTCCTCCCCTCTTTAGATGACGCGGAACAACTGTCGCACCGGCTGGAGGAGATTGGCAACCTGCATTCCGACGGGCGGCCGATCCTGGGGCTGGACAGCCGGGATCTTTTAGAGATCACAATGGATGTCTGCCCGCAAGCGGTTTTCATCCCCGCGCATATCTGGACACCTCATTTTTCGATGTTCGGCGCGTTCTCCGGCTTCGATACCGTAGAGGCATGCTTTGGGGATATGACGCCCTATATCCATGCGGTGGAAACCGGCCTTTCCTCCGATCCGCCCATGAACTGGCGTCTCTCCGCGCTCGACCGTTTTACGCTCGTCTCCAATTCAGACGCACACTCCCCGCAAAAGCTCGGCCGGGAGGCCAACCTCTTTAACACCCCTTTCTCCTATTCTGAAATGGCTAAGGCACTGAAAAGCCCGTATTCCGAGGGTTTTGCAGGCACGATCGAGTTCTTCCCGGAGGAGGGAAAATATCATTTCGACGGACACCGCAACTGCCAGCTCTGCTTAAAACCCTCTGAAACATTGAAGATGGACGGCCGATGCCCGGCCTGCGGCAGGAAGCTTACCATCGGCGTGCTGCACCGCGTGGAGGAGCTGGCGGACCGCGAGGAGGGCTTCCGCCCTGCGCAGGCGCGCCCCTTTGAAAGCATCGTCCCGCTGCCGGAGGTAATCGCCGCGTCCATCGGTTTTACGCCCGCGAGTGCGAAGGTGCAGGCTCGCTACAATGCGCTGCTGCACGGCCTCGGCCCGGAATTTTGCATCCTGCGCGAAGCGCCGCTGGAGGAGATCGCCCATGCCGCCGGGCCCAGCGTAGCGGAAGGCATCCGCCGCATGCGGGCGGGCGAAGTGACCCTCTCCCCCGGCTATGACGGAGAATACGGCAAAATCCACCTGTTCGACGAGGAGGAGATCAACGCCCTCTCCGGCCAGATCAGCCTGTTTGGAACGCCCGCCCCAGCCAAGACGAGGGAACAGAAACCGGAGGCCTCCAAACCCAAAGCCAAG
Organism: uncultured Oscillospiraceae bacterium; assembly: GCA_900549825.1. GTDB lineage: Bacteria > Bacillota > Clostridia > Oscillospirales > Acutalibacteraceae > Fimivicinus. The sequence goes on from URQB01000021.1 coordinate 22,364, forward strand.
CGCGCCGCCAAAAAGCGGGCGGTCCAAGAAAAGCCGGAGCAGAGGAACCTGCTCGATGAGTTGAATAAAGCACAAAAGAACGCTGTCACCGCTATGGAACAGGCCGTTACGGTCATCGCCGGGCCGGGCACGGGCAAGACGAAGACGCTCGTCTCCCGCATCGCCTGGCTGATCGGGGAACGGAAGGTCAAGCCCTCTGAAATTGCCGCCGTCACCTTTACAAACAAGGCAGCGGACGAGATGCGCCAGCGGCTTATTCGGCATTTCGGCGGAAGCCGGGCGATCAAGGGCATGAGGCTCGGTACCTTCCACGCCCTGTGCCTCGACCTGCTCTCGGAACAGGGGCAGGAGATTACAATGGCGGACGAAAGCGAAGCGGCGGCGCTTGCTGGTGAGATCCTGAAAGAACTGGGCCTCAAGCTCTCTCCCCGGCGATTTTTACAGGAGGTTTCTCAGGTCAAAAGCGGCGTATGCAAAGAACCTCCGCACCCGGAGGCCTACGAACGCTACTGCGCGCGGCTGCGGGAATACGGTGTGTTCGATTTCGACGACCTTTTACTCGACGCGCTGGCGCTCAGCACCGCGTTCCCCTATCTCCTTGTTGATGAGTTTCAGGACTGCAATGAAATCCAATATCAACTGGTGCGGAAATGGTGTAAAAATGGAAAAAGCGTTTTCCTCATCGGGGATCCGGATCAATCGATCTACGGATTTCGAGGGTCGAGCGCCCGCTGCTTTGAACGCTTTGCGCAAGAGCATCCGGGTGCGCGCCAGATTCGCTTCACGGACAATTACCGCTCGACGCCGGAGGTCTTGAGCTGCGCCCTGCCGCTGATTTCCCACAACGACGGACCGGAGCGTACGCTCACTGCCATGCGCCCCAAGGGCGAGCGCGTGCGGCTGCTCACGGCGGAAGACGATTTTTCCCAGGCGCTCTTCCTGGCCAAAGAGATCAACCGCATGGTCGGCGGCATCGACATGCTCGATATACAGACCTCCCAGGTGCGGCGGAACGGCCCGCTGGGCTTTTCGGAGATTGCCGTACTTTACCGCACGCACCGTCAGGCCGAAGTGATCGAGAAATGCCTGGGGATCGAGGGCGTGCCCTACGTCGTCACCGGGCGGGACAGTTTTCTGGCGGACGACATGGTACGCGGGACGGTGGGCTTTTTCCGCTACCTGCTCCATCCCGCCGACCTGCTCTCCCTGCGCGCCTGTGTGCTGACGGTCCTGCACTGCCCGTCCGGAGCGGCGCGGAAACTGCTGGAATGCTGCCGCGAAGCGGAAACAGGTATCCTTCTTTCAGAGGAGCTCCCCGCTCCCCTGCTGTCGGAACCGGGGTTACGACATTTATCCGATTTATTGCAGAAATACACGCCGCGCGCCGCAAAAGAGAAGCCTTTAAAGCTCCTGACGGACTGGGCGGAAGATACCGGCCTTTCTGAGCATGCGGCGATTGCCCGGCTGCTGGACGCGGCCGTCCTCCAGCCGGACATGCCCGCCCTGCTGAACAGCCTGTCGCTCGGCAAAGAGGGCGACGTAGCACGCAGCGGAAACCGCGCTTATACGGCGGACGCGGTCACGCTCTCCACCCTGCACGGCGCGAAAGGGCTGGAATTTCCGGTGGTCTTCCTCTGCGGCGTGGCAAAGGGCACGCTGCCGCTGGAAACGCCGGGCATGCCCGCGAATCTGCAGGAGGAGCGGCGGCTCTTCTACGTGGGCATGACGCGGGCAAAAGAGGAGCTGATCCTGCTGGCCGGCAACGGGCCTTCGCCGTTTTTAGCGGAAATCCCGGCGGCCTGCATGGAGAGCGGCGCAGCCGCTGAGCTGAAACGCCCGCAGCCCGTACAGCAGCTTCATTTCTTTTAAAGCGCCTACTATTTATACAATGTGAGCATTGGTTTGAAAAGGGGGAAAACCGGATGCAGATTGCTGCCGTCCGCCTGACGGGAGGTGTCGATGAAGAAACCTTCGCGCACTGGCTCTCCTGTTTACCCGGGAAAAGGCAGGCGGAAATCCTCGCCCGACGTGTGTGCGCCGACCGGGAACGATCCCTCGGTGGGGAAGCGCTGGCCCGCGCTATGCTCGCGCAGGAGCTGCGCTGTCCCCTTTTAGAAGTTCCGATCTGCCGGGAAGTGCACGGAAAGCCCGTTTTAAAAGATGAATCAAACCTCTTTTTCAATATCAGCCATTCCGGGGATTACGCGGTGTGCGTCGTGTCCGGGAAGCCTGTCGGGATCGATATTGAGCGTCTGCGGGAATATAAGCCAAATGTCGCCCAGCGGGTGTGCAGCGTGGACGAGCTCGACCTGCTTGCGCAGAGCGACGACCCGGCCCGGTTGTTTTGCAGGTTATGGACGCTGAAGGAAAGCTTTGTAAAGATGACGGGAACGGGCATCGGCGTGCCGCTGCGGGAAATCGCCTTTTCCTTCACGGAAGACGGAAATGTGAAATCGAACCAGGCAGGGGTTCAGTTTGAGAGCCTGGATTTTGAGGATGGGTATTGGCTGGCTGTTTGTGAAAAAGAGTAAGATTGCTTCTGATCAGTAGAGTATGTGGAGCGGCCGGGAGGTCTGATCGGGCAGAAAATGGTTGCCCGGTTTCGCTGTATGGGGCCTCATGGTCTTGTTGTTTCTTATCATTATTTCTGCTGCCGCTGGTATACAGATTGCTTGTGCTCAGCGCGGGCCTCCGCCTGTTTCCCATGCTTCTCCTTCGGGAAAAGGAGTAGACAACGGGGGCAAAGAAACAATTGAAATATGGCGCAGCGGCAGCTTTTTTTATAAAATACAAAGCGGCCTGCATCCACAATTGGATGCGGGCCGCTTCGCTTGATCCTCTTCCCTCATTCGCAATGCATCTTCGACCGCTATTCCTCCATGCCGTCGAAAATGCTGTCATCGTAATAGTTGTTTTCGTTTTGACCGTGCAGTGGGTACCAGACCTGCGCAAAAAACGGATTGACCCTTGCAATCGCATCGTAATTCCACGGGGAAGGCAGGCAGTCCGGGCACCAGTGCCCGCCCTTCAGAGCCAGGTTGGGGGACATTTCGAATTCATGGCCGAACGCACAGCGCCATTTCAGCGGCGTAAAGAGATCGCCTTTCACCATCGAATTCGACAGGCACTCCCCACCGCGGAACTCCGCCGCCCGGATCATATCCTCCAGGTCGAGGCTCGCCTCCGGTTTCGTCTCATCGTATCCATGATCCAGGTAAGCAGGCTCCGAACTCGGTGTTTCTACCTTGAAATCCTTCCAGGTGCCGATTTTTTTCCAGTTCTCATGGCTGCCGTAATAGGCCGTGACGCGCGGCGTGATGTTATTCTTGATCCACGTCTGCGTCCCGTACTTCTCCTTATACGCCATTTTGATCATCCCAGCCTTTTTGATCAGGCCGTTCGGAATGATCTTTGCCAGCTTATAATAGCCCGGCACATGCTGGGAAAGCTGCGCAAAATAATCCTTGATGGGTACGTTATGGCGGAAGTGCAGGTAATCATCGAGCATATCGGAATCCGTAAACCAATGCCCGTGGAAATTACGCAGGGTGAACCAGTTCGGCTCAAAGATCTTTTTGGGGGAGTCCAGGCCAATCGCCCGCAGGAGATAAACCTCAAACTCATAATTTGTAATGCGGTATTCCGCACCGCTGCCGATGTTGTAAAATCTTCTCCAAAAGCTCTCCGGTACATCGCCCTCGCAGACGTTGGCGAGCAGCAGGCCGGAATCCTCGATCGTCGCCCATTCGAGCACGCCATTGATGGGCACATGGTACATGATCGGATCGAAATTCTTCAGGATACCGGGATACAGGATACCGGTCTGGCGCAGGGAAACCCAGTGTTTCAGGCCGGATTCCGCCACCCTTGCCTCAGCAATCGTCTTGCTGATCGCATAGTGGTCGTAAACGCTGATCTTGATCGGGTCGCCCGTGCGGCCCCAGTGGATCGGGGGATTGCGGTCACCTGTCTGGGCGACCGTGCCGATATAGACGAGCCTGACCGCATCCGGATCGGGCTGCGCCTTGATCGCACGGATGATATTTTCGATCGCGCTGATGTTGGTTTTCATCGTGCGCTTTGGAAAATAATCCGCCGCCGGGGAAACCATACCGCCCACGTGCAGGACATAGTCGGCGCCGGTTATGCACTCGAGCACATCCTCATAGTTGGTGAGATCTCCCCAGACCAGCTTCACGCTTGGATCGTTCGCATAGAACTTGAATTTTTCCCTGTTTTTGTCGCTGCCGCGGTTGAGCAAAACCAGATTGAAATGATCCTTTCGCTGGTAGAGCTCCTGAAAACCGGCAAAACCCATATTGCCGGATGCGCCAGTCAAAAACACCGTCTTCTTCTCAGACATTTGAAATCGCCTCCAACTCTCTCTCTTTGGAATGATTCGGATTTAGTTTAGCATGCAGTGAATAAAAAATCAATATGTCTCCAACGAGAATTGGGGAAAGCCTACAGATTAGCCATTCTAAATAATGAGCTGCTGCAAAACGGATCAACAGGCAGACGGGGACAGGAACAAACATGGTTTTGCATCTGTAAAGGCACAAAATGCGGGCCCATATGGCCCGCAAGTGCTTTTTCGAGGAGACAAGCCGTCTCTTTACGCCCGTCCGTACCGCTCATTGATGCGACGGAAATAGGCGGTATCGATCTGCCGGAGCGAAGCCTCCGTCATACGGAAGCCCCAGTTCCCCTTTGCCTCGCCGGGCAGATTCATGCGCGTGTCCGTCCCATATCCGCAGAGATCCTGAACTGGCAGGATCGTCATGCATGCGGGTGTCTGCCAGAGCGTTTCAAAAATCGCGCGCAAAACCGGGCTGTCGATTCCGCCCCTGCCCCAGTCGCCTGTAAAGCGGCAGTAAGCGAGCAGCTGGCTGCGCTCTTCGGGTTTTGCCGCCCAAAGCCAGCCCAGCATCGTGTCATTGTCATGCGTGCCCGTATAGGCAACGTAATTCTCCGTGTATTTGTAAGGCAGATGGATGCTGTCCCACCCATAATAGGCGAACTGCATGACCTTCATACCGGGATAGCCGGTTTCTCTGAGGAATTGGATCAGCCCCTCCTCTTCACAGCCGAGGTCCTCCGCCACGATCTGGGGAGCGGGAAACGATGCGTTGACCGCGTGGAACAGATCCATCCCCGGGCCCGGCTCCCATGTGCCGGTACGCGCCGTTTCGGCATCCGCGGGCACGGCCCAATACCGGTAAAAACCCCGGAAGTGATCGATCCGCACCGCGTCGTAAATCTTCAGGCTGCTGCCGATGCGCTGCAGCCACCATTGATAGCCGTCCCGCTTCATTCTCTCCCAATCATAGAGCGGATTGCCCCAGAGCTGACCATCCGCAGAAAAATAATCCGGCGGAACGCCCGCCACGCGCCTCGGCTCTCCCTCCGGCGTGGTTTCAAACAGCGCGCGGTTCGCCCAGAAATCGGCGCTTTCATCGGAAACATAGATCGGCATGTCGCCTAAAATCGAAATCCCGTGCGCATTGGCATAGCCCTTCAGCTTATTCCACTGTTTGAACAGAATGAACTGCTCAAAAACATAATAAGCGGTATCCTCTTCTGCGCATTCCAGCATCCATTTGCGCCACGGCTTTCCCCCGTTACGGTCGCGCGCAGCCATATAGCGTGCATAATCCATGAGCCAAAAGGCCTGCTCCTCCCGGAACGCTTCCAGTTCCGCCCCCTTTGCACCGGCTTTTTCATATGCTTTGCGCAGCAGCGCGGCTTTGACCCGGGCGGCCCATGCATAATCGGCCTGGTAGGGAGAGCCGCCGTATACCACCTCGTCTACATCGCCCTGCGTAACCAATCCGTCCTCCATCAGGCCATATGGATCGAGATAGAGTGGATTGAGCGCAAAGGCGCTGACGCTCGAATAGGGGGAATTGCCTTTGCCGACAGGACAGAGCGGAAGAATTTGCCACCACCTCATCCGCATATCGCACAGCAGGTCTACAAACGCATAACCGCCCCGGCCGAAATCGCCGATACCAAACGGAGACGGCAGGGAGGATAGATTCATTAAAACGCCAGCGCTTCTCTGGAACACAAAACCACTCGTCCTTTCTGACAGCCGAATTCTATCTCAATTAGCATTTCCCATTTTAGAGGAATGATAAAATAAAAGGCCGTCTCGTTTGAGACGGCCTGCTGGCTGCGGAACTAGGATTTGAACCCAGACAAACAGAGTCAGAGTCTGTCGTGCTACCCTTACACAATTCCGCATCGGGCAAGAGACATTATATAATAACAGGGTCAGCTTGTCAAGCTTTTTTTTAATTTTTTACCATCCAAAATGTGGATGAGGAGGGTGGAGTTGATTCTTATTTTATCCCACGCATTCCAAAATACAGCCTTTATATTTCTCTGTTCATTTTATATAACTGATTTGACTGTTACAGATGCCCCGATACCACATATTTTCCCTCATCCGAGACCATCACATCCACCGTGAGCGCCGGGGCCATCAGGGTAGCAAGCTGTTCCGGCGACAGCATCGGCCGGCTGACATGCCGCGCCGCGCCCGCGTGGTGCCGGTGAAGCGCTTTCAACCCCATGCTGTGCGCCACGGTCAGGCGGCCTCCGGGGGCCAAGAGCACCGTCAGGCGCGCCACAAGACGTGCCGGGTCTTCAAAATGCGGGAAGGCATTGTAAACAACGCAGCAGTCGTACCGGCGGGAAAGCTCCACCGTTTCCACATCACGGCAAAGCACTTCTACACGCGGATCATGCAGCTTTGTGGCGGCAATCCGGGCCATTTCCGGCGAGATGTCTACGCCCGTTATGCGAGAAACACCACGGGCCAGATAATCCGGGAAGAGCACCCCAGTGCCGCAGGCCACATCCAGCACCGAGCAGCCTGGCCTGACCCCTGCCGCATCCAAAATGAAACCGATTTTCCCCTCGTCCCGCACGGTGCCCGCATCCCACCCGGGTGCGCACCGGTCAAAGAATTCGATCACTTCACGCTTGTTCATCCAAATCACGCCCACATCAGCGGCGGCGGTATGCCAAGAGCATGCCGCCGCCTGTTTTTTTACTCGTTCAAGGGAAACGCCGCGTAATGCAAGCCTGCCTCCCGCAGCGCGCCTCTATGGAACCTCGCCGCCTTACTGCGCTTCCGCCCGCTCCATAGCGAGCTGGAAGTCGCGCTGATCGGTAAAGATCTCGTTGCGGTACGGGTTCTTCTGCTGCTTGATGGAGCGCCGGATGATGGCCGCCAGCACGCAGACATTGGCTGCCAGCGCCAGAATGGCGATCACGCCCTGCATCGTCGGATCTGCCGCGCTGGGGCGGACTGCCGCGTCCATCACGCCGTCCGTATACAAAACGGGCAGCACCGCGAACACGCCCGTATCCTGGAACAGCGGGAACACCTGCGCGAACATGCACCAGAGCGCCAGGGTGTTTGCGCGGTTCTGAATCCAGCCGCCCTTGTTCCAGAAGGCGTTGGCAAAGGTCGGGGCGAGCAGCAGCGCAAGGCCGCAGTACCATGCGTGTGTGGGCAGGTTGTTATAGGTGTACTCAAAGTTCCACAGGTCGTATGCGAGGATATAGCACCAGGTCATATCCGGCCAGAGCATGTCGGTGTGCTTTTTGGAGGAGTAGATGCCCCACCAGCCCGTCATGCAGAGGATATTGAGGATTCCGGCAATGCCGTTGATCCAGTTCCACCAGCCGCCGTAGAGCCATACGTTCTCGGAGGACAGCCACCAGCGGCTGCCGCTTTCCGCCATCGCCAGAGCGCCGCGGACGCCGGACTCAAAGTCGCTCGCGACGGCGATCAGGATGTTGATCGCGACGATTGCGAAGGGGAACACCTTGAACCATTCCTTTTTGCCGATGCCCCATTTGTATTTGAGCATCATGAAGCCGATGCAACCAGCAGTTGCCGCGTAAAGCTTCGCATAGTGGAACCAGCTGTTCATGTGGACATAGGTCTGGTTATTCAGCGCCCATTCGGCTCCCATCGCCGCGCCTACATAAATGGCGATGAAATACACCGTCAGCGCGGCGGGCAGGATCAGAAAGAAGAAGATGCCGCCCTTTTTCGTCCGGCGGGACAGCTCGTTCAAAATGATCAGCCCCACAAAAACCATCAGCCAGCCGAGCAGCTGATAGCCTGCGTTTTCACCATAAACTTGAAACAACAAGATTGCTTCCTCCCTGTTGATGATTTGATCCATCTGTATGGATTCATAAACAATGCAAATTCCCTCGTCAGCACGCTTCGATTTCCTTGATGCTGATTTCGTTCCCGGTCAACAGATGCGTGTTGATGCTGGCACAGAAGGGGCAGGTCTTCCCGTGCTCCACTGTGCCGTATGTTTCGCCGCAGTCCTCGCAGACGGTCACCGCGGGAAGCGTTTCGATTTTCAGCTGTGCACCCCGCAGCAGCTCCGAGCGATCCGCCGCCCACTTCCAGCAATCCAGCAGATAGGAATCGATTACCGTGGATACCTCTCCAAGCTCCAGCGTAACCGTGGAAATGGAGCGCAGATTGTTCTGCGCTCCCACCTGCTCCAGACTGCTGATGATATGAAAAACAATCCCAAGCTCGTGCATAATGCTTACTGATCCCTCTTTGCAAAGCGGATTTTGAATTCGCGCTTGAGCATATAGGGCAGGATGCCCTTCATCTTATCCTCCGCCTTGATCATTTTGCTGCATTCCGGGTGCTCGCGGTAGAGATGAATCGCGTCGAATTCGCACTTCGTGGTGCATACGCCGCAGCCGATGCACTTGTTTGGGTCCACCACGGACGCGCCGCACCCAAGGCAGCGGGCGGTTTCGAGCTTCACCTGCTCCTCGGTGAACGTTCTGTGCGCATCGCGGAAGGATTGGCGGTAATCGATGCTCTCATCCATGCCCGCGATCTGGCGTGCGGAATTGTCGTAGGTTTCGACCTTCAGATTCTCCTTATCCAGCTCGATGAACTGGCGGCGGTTGCGGCCGATGACCAGGCTGCTGTCCGGCTGTACGAAGCGGTGGATGGAAACGGCGCCCTCCTTGCCGGCGGCAATCGCATCGATGGCAAACTGCGGGCCGGTGTAAACGTCGCCACCCACAAAGATATCGGGCTCTGCGGTCTGATAGGTCAGCGGATCGGCCACAGCGCCCTGGCCGCGGCCCAGCTCCACCTTCGAGCCCTTGAGCAAATCTCCCCATAGAATGCTCTGGCCAATGCTGAGGAAGACATGCTCGCAGGGTACGGTCACGGTATCCGCTTCGTCATAAACCGGGCAGAAGCGCCCTTCTGCATCAAATACGGAGACGCATTTCTTCAGCACGATGCCCGTCACTTTGCCATTCTCGGTGAGGATTTCCTTCGGGCCCCAGCCGCAGTGGATCTGAACGCCCTCGTCCTCAGCCTCAAAAATCTCCTCTTTGGAGGCAGGCATGCCGTCACGCGGCTCCAGGCAGTACATGGCGACTTCGTCCGCGCCGCAGCGCCCGGCAGTGCGCGCCACGTCGATGGCCACATTGCCGCCGCCGATCACGGCTGCCCTGCCCCGCACCGGGTAAGCCTCGTTCTCGCCCACCTTGCGCAGGAAGTCCACGGCGGTCATCACGCCCTCAGCATCCTCACCCGGAATCCCGGCCATCCTGCCGCCCTGGCAGCCGATGGCTATGTAGAATGCCTTGTAGCCTTGGCCGCGTAATTCATCGAGCGTGATATCCTTGCCGACCTCAATGCCGCACTTGATCTCTACGCCCATCTCGCGCAGGATCTCGATTTCCGCATCAACGACATCCTTCTCCAGCTTATAGGAAGGAATACCGTAAACCAGCATGCCGCCGGGGCGCGCATTCTTTTCAAACACGGTGGGCCGGTAGCCCTTTTCCGCCAGGTAATACGCGCAGCTCAGGCCCGCCGGGCCCGCGCCGATAATGGCGACCTTCTCCGTAAACAGCCCGCGGTTGGAGGGCTGGATGATGGGCGGAATATAGCGGGTTTCTGCATCCAGATCCTGCTGGGCGATAAATTTCTTGACCTCGTCGATGGCGATCGCCTGATCGATCGTGCCGCGGGTGCAGGCATCCTCGCAGCGGCGGTTGCAGACGCGGCCGCACACGGCGGGGAACGGATTTTCCTTCTTGATCAGGGCAAGCGCATCGCGGTATCTCCCCTGCGCCGCCATCTTCAGATAGCCCTGCACGGCGATATGCGCCGGGCAGGCGGTCTTGCAGGGTGCCGTACCGGTGTCGTAGCAGTTGATGCGGTTGTTGTCGCGGTAATCCTCATCCCACTTCTCCGGCCCCCATTTCACCGCGTCCGGCAGCTCCTGCTGCGGGTAGGCAACAGGGCTCTCCTTTGTGCAGAGCTTCTGGCCGAGCTTCACCGCGCCGGCGGGGCAGTATTCCACGCAGCGACCGCAGGCGACACAGTCCTCCGCGTTCACGCGCGCCACATAGGCCGAGCGGGAAAGGTTCGGTGTGTTAAAAAGCTGCGAGGTGCGCAGCGCATAGCAGACGTTTACGTTGCAGTTGCAAATGGCGAAGATCTTATTTTCGCCGTCAATATTGGTGATCTGGTGGACAAAGCCGTTCTCCTCCGCACGCTTGAGAATCCGCATCACTTCGTCATAGTTCACATAATGGCCCTTATGGGTTTCCACCAGGTAATCGGCCATGTCGCCCACGCCGATGCACCAATCCTCCGGGTCATCCGCACAGCCCTCGCCCAGCACGCAGCGAGACATCCGGCAGGAGCAGGGACTGGCAGCATATTTGCCGTCGTACTTTTTCAGCCAGTGGGAGATGTGCTCTACATCCACAGACTGGTTCTCCATTTCGATTGCCTTTTCTACGGGGATGACGTGCATGCCGATCCCGGACCCTCCCGGCGGCACCATGGGCGTCACCTTTTCCAGCGGCAGGCGGGACATCCGCTCAAAGAAGCGGGCAAGCTCCGGATGTTCCTTCAGCTGCTGCTTGTTCATATTGGTAAACTCCGCGCTGCCGGGCACAAACATCGGCAGGACGTACTGCTTTTCATGCGCAGGGTTCTCCCAATTGTATTCGAGAATTCCGATGACGCTCATCTCATACAGCAGCTTTTCCAGAGATTCGGCATCTTTGCCGGTCGCCTTGACCAGCTGCGTCAGCGTCATAGGCTTGCGCACCTTCATTTTCAAGGCCACCTCGGCCATTTCGTCCGTCACCACGCAGGCAAGGCCCCAGTATTCCGGGTCATCCACCGTTACCTTATGGCCGATACGGTCGGTGATCTTCTGCCCCAGCTTTAAAATCAGCTCGCGGGGGGCTTCGGTTTTCTGCGTATTATTTTCAGCCATTTCCTGCTCCTTTCTTACGCGCGCCAGGCCGCGACCTCTCTGCGCAGCCAGTTAGCCCACTGGTCGATTCCCTCGCCCGTTTTCGCACAGACCGGGATCACCTTCGCCTTCGGGTTGCGCATGCGGATATACTCCCGGCACTTTTCGAGGTCAAAGTCGAAATAGGGCAGCACGTCGATCTTGTTGATGAGCACCACGTCGCTCACAGAAAACATCAGCGGGTATTTCAGCGGCTTATCATCCCCTTCCGGCACCGAAAGGATCATCGCGTTTTTCACCGCGCCGGTGTCGAACTCCGCAGGGCACACCAGGTTGCCCACATTTTCCAGAATCGCGAGCTCCACATCGCCGGTCTCCAATCCGTCAAGCCCCTGCCGCGTCATGTCCGCATCCAGATGGCACATGCCGCCAGTGTGCAGCTGGATCGCCTTCACACCCGCCGAAGCGATGGCGCGGGCGTCTACATCCGAGTCGATATCCGCCTCCATCACGCCGATCCTCATTTCGTCCTTGAGCGCCTCAATGGTGCGCATGAGCGTGGTCGTTTTTCCCGAACCGGGGGAAGACATCAGGTTGAGCAAGAAGATGCCCTTCTCCCTGAGTTCGCTGCGCAAAAGCGCTGCCTGCTGATCGTTGCTTGCAAATACGCTTTGCCTGATCTGCAGGATCTTTACCTCGTCCACTGGTCTCACTCCTTTTATGGTACAGTGGTTATACCAATCTTCGTTAATAGCTTAACACTCTCAAATGCCAGCGTCAAGAGACAAAATAATCTTTTATTGACGTTAATTCGATGGAATCACTTGTGCTTTCGATAAAATTATGATAAAATTCCCTCTTGGTATTTGGTATAGCCACAGCCAGAACAGAGGTGCTTTTTATGGAATTTTCAAAACTGTCCGCCCCCAGCCTGAAGGATTTGTTTGTGCAGCAGCTGCAGGGCATGATCCTCTCCGGCGAGCTGCCCATGGGCGCACAGCTTCCGCCCGAACGGGAGCTCGCACGCCAAATGCAGGTCAGCCGCGCCGTCATAAACGGCGGCCTGGCGGAGCTTGCCCAGCAGGGCTTTCTCGAGGTTCGTCCGCGCCAGGGCACCTGTGTGGCAGACTACCGCCGCAAGGGAAATCTCAGCACACTGATTGCGATTATGGAATATCAGGGCGGCGTGCTGGGCAAGGATGAAATCCGCTCCATTCTAGAAGTGCGCCGGGCCTTGGAGCATCTGGCGGCGGAACGCGCCATCCGGTACGCTTCCGATGACGCTTTGTCGCATTTGGGAGAAATCGTCGCACAGCTTGGCGCTGCGCCAAACGCCGCGCAGGCCGCGGAAACCGCCTTCACCTTCCAGCATGAGCTGGCGCTCGCCAGCGGGAACAGCATCCTGCCGCTGATATACTATTCATTCAAAGCTCCGGTCATCACTCTGTGGGTACGGTTTTGCCGGCTTTACGGCATCAAATCCCTTCACCACAATACTGACACACTGTATCGCCACCTTTGCGCCCGCAACGCGCAGGCCGCGGCACAGTGGATCGATACGTATCTGGAGCAGGCGATCAACGGCGATCAGCAGATCTACGAGGAAAGCTGAATGCCGCACACAAGCATTCACCGCCCGCTTGCATCGTCTATCTCTTAACCAGCGGGTTTTTTCTGGATTGGCACGCTGATTGATTGCATCCGCATTGCCACCGGCTCCTATACAGACCGCTTCGGGCAGCCCCTAACTGAAGCGGCCTCCCGCTCAGCTTGCCCCGCGGCCCTTTGCAGAAAAACAAAAAAGATAAAAAGCCGACGCCGCATGAATCGATGAGGATTTCATGCAGCGCCGGGCTGTGATTCCGGAATATGTGAATAAAATCATAATCACCGACGACGGCATCGAAGTGCAGTGCATCGGTGATTACGATATGACTGGAGGCGCCACCCAGATTTGAACTGGGGAATCAGGGTTTTGCAGACCCTTGCCTTACCACTTGGCTATGACGCCATTTTGAAAAAGGACGCTTAAATCGTATCTCTACCTTTTAAGCGTCCTTGGAGCGGATGACGAGGCTCGAACTCGCTACCTCCACCTTGGCAAGGTGGCGCTC
>URQB01000022.1 GCA_900549825.1 uncultured Oscillospiraceae bacterium
CGCTGCCTGCAAAATGCAGGAAGTTACCGGCTATTTTTTTATTACGAAGCGAAGCAAGTAACAAAGCAGACTATGGCTGACTGATCGATCAAAGAGTTGCCGCGGCCCTTAAGGCACAAGACGTGAGCGGCTATTTTTATGCAAGGGCGGAGGAAAGCGGTTCCGCCGGCACCCTACAGCTCCAGTACATTTTCCGAATCCTGTCCCGTGAGCAGGAGGACGGCGCATACGCTCAGCAGCTCGTAGCCGGAAAGCGGCGCGTGCAGGGCGATGCGCTTTTCACAGGGCTCCAGCGTACGGCCGTCGAACGCGGTGATAGCGCGCTGGATGGTGACTACGGGGGTTGTATCCGAAATGCTGGAAAGCGTCAGTGTGTCCCGCGCGGTCAGGCCGCAGGTCAGGGCGGTTGTGCCTGTGTGCAGCAGCATGCGCGCGGCGGCCTCGTTTTCTGTCTCCAGGATCGAGATAACGCCGTCTGAAAGGGAAAGCATGCTATTTTGAACCGCCTGCCGGGATTTAAAAATGAGGATCGCCTGCTCCGCCTGGATGGAATCCAGGCGGCTGGTCTCATACAGGAGAAAGCGGGCCGGGCCGATGGCGTATTGGGCGGCATGCGCCCCGCAGATATGAAGCACGCCTCCGTGACGCTCCAGAATCCGGCAAAGAGGGAGCCGGAGCGTCGCGTCATGATCCTCGCCCAGCAAAAAAACAGGTATCATTCTGCTGCCCCCTGCAAACAGTTTCCAAATATTTGATCTGCTGTTCGATAGTCTGGGCAGGATCGGATCAAATATGCATTCAAGAGGCGAGTCAGCGCTCTGATTCGGGTTTTCCGCAGGTTCCTGCCCGCCGCCGATGTGCTCGACACCGTGGAGCGGCTGCATTCGCTCATACATCCGGCCGGTGATCCCGGCGGCTCCGACGGATTTCTGCGGGGAGGCGGGTACCTGTTCCCCCGGATTGACCGTACAGAGATAAACAGCCGGTTCAGCCATGCTGGGTACAGGATCATATTGTCCTGCCATGCGGAGAATATAAAATCGAATCCTCCCGCGTTAAAAGATATGGCGCCGTCATCAGCTTCCGCGCATGGAATATATCCGATTGTTCTTATTGGGTACAAGCTGTGTATGTGCTCAGGCAAAGAATGGGCCGCAGATGCAGCCTCGAAGCATGGCGAGAGGGCGGCTTGCTTGACAATAGTAAGCGGAATTTGATATGATACTTTTTAGATAAAAAATTTCTGCCGCTTTTGCCCGTTCTTTATGAGGGAAGAGGCGGTATTGGCCGCATTTTCCGGATCCGTCTGCATAAAGGCGAATTGTTTCAGGGTCCGCACTCGCCTGATGGGAGCATAAAGAGGAGTGACCAAAATGATGAATACAGATCATCTGTGTATGAGCTGTATGCGTGAGATCGGCGACGAGACGCAGTGCCCTTACTGCGGATTTCTTGCCGATACGCTGCAGCTCGCGCCATATCTGCCTCTGCGCACAGTCGTGGCGGAGCGCTATCTGGCGGGAAGGCTGCTCGATTACAATGGCGACGGCGCCACCTATATGGGCTGGGATCTGGAGATGAATACGCCGGTGACCATCCGGGAATTTTTGCCGGATGCGATCGCTCAGCGCGGCGAAGATTTGACGCTCGCACCTATGGCGGGATGCGAGATTACATATCGTGACTGTTATCAGAGCTTTCTGGAATTATGGCGCAAACTCGCGCGCATGCGCGGCCTGTCCGCCCTGATTCTGGTTTTTGATATTGTTGAGGATCACGGAACGGCATATGCGGTTTCTGAATATATGGAAGGTGTCACCCTGCGGGAGTATCTCCTGCGCAGCCCCTCCGGCTATCTTTCATGGGAGCAGGCGCGAATTCTGTTTATGCCGGTGCTCTCTACGCTTGGCACGCTGCACAGCGCTGGAATCATCCACCGCGGCATTTCTCCCACGACACTGCTCGTCGGGAAAAACGGGAAAATGCGGATTACGGGCTTCAGTATCTGGCAGGCGCGTACCGCGCGCGGGGATTTGACGGCGCAGCTTTTTCCGGGCTATGCCGCGATCGAGCAGTATGGGTTTGAGGGGCAGCAGGGCCCCTGGACTGATATCTACGCCTTTTGTGCAGTGCTTTACCGGACGCTGATCGGCAGTACGCCGCTGGAGGCTACCTCCCGTGTGACGAATGACCGGCTGATGGTGCCCGGAAAATTTGCAGAGCAGCTTCCCGCATATGTCATCAATGCGCTGATGAACGGCCTGCAGATTCTCCCAGAGGACCGCACACGGGCGGTGGAGCAGCTGCGCGCGGAGCTTTCGGCCTCCCCCGGCGCGTCTACTGCCGCGATCGCTTATGCAGGGAAGGAAGACACACCGCATCAAGAGCCCGCAGGCCACGAGCAGAAGAAAAAGGCTTCCAGCTCCAAAACAGCGCTGATCGCCGGGCTTGCCAGCGTTGCGGTCTGCCTTTTTATCTTCGCAATCCTTGCCGTAACCGTCTGGCGGGACGATCTGGGCCTGGTTTTTAAAGGCAGCGACGAGACTGTGCTCGGCTCCGACGTGGCGGAGCTGGTTCAGGTTCCGGATTTTACGGGCCGGAACTATAACAATATTATAAGCGACAAAAGCTATATGAATTATTTTGTATTCGAGACAGAGTATCAGGACAGCGACACGCGTGGAAAAGACGTTGTTATTTCGCAGGATATCGCTTATGGCACAGAGGTCCCCAAAGGAACAAAGATCAAATTGGTCATCAGCAGCGGGAATGAAGAAATTACGCTTCCGGATTTTCGGGGGCAGAATTATGCCACCGTTAAATTGAAACTGGAAGAGATGGGTTTCCAATGCCGTGCAATTTTAGAGAAAAACAGCGATCCGGAACGCGCCGGCAAGGTTGCCGAGATGATTACGGCGCCGGATAAATCCTATAAAAAAGGCACGGAAATCTATTTGAAGGTCTGGGGCGAGGTCCAGACAGAAGAAGCGTCGAAAATTATTATAACAGTCGTGCCGGATGATTCCTCCGGCACATAAGCGGAGAAGGGAACGGTTTTGTATGGTCATCCGCGCTTTTACGCCGGCAGACAGGGAATGTTATCTTGCCATGGGCCGGGATTTTTATGCCGGGGAGGGGACGTTGTTCCCAATCTCCGATCAAAAGCTGATCGATACCTTTGATTGCCTGATGCGGGGCGAGCCGGGTTTGCGCGGCTGTATCCTGGAGCATGAAGGGCGGGTAGTCGGCTATGCGCTGTTGGTTTTTTACTGGAGCTGTGAGGCGGGCGGCCAAACGGTTCAGCTTGAGGAGCTTTATCTCTCCGGCCAGGTACGTGGCTGCGGGCTCGGCTCGCAGTTCATGGAATGGCTGCTGCGGGAGTATGCCGGGAGTGCGAAGCGGTTTCGCCTGGAGGTTTGCCCGCGCAATCAGCGTGTCAAAAAGCTGTATGAGCGTTATGGCTTTGAAATGTTGCCGTATGAACAGATGGTGCTCGATATGGAATAAGATTGGAACCGTTCTCTCCGTCCCTCAGCTAAGCGGGCGGCGTTTTTTGAAAAAGAGGCAGGCTGCCGGAATTCCCGGGAGCCTGCCTTCCTTTGTCTCTTTGAGAGCGTTATCACGCCAAGCCTGTGATCCGCGCAAAAAACGTTACCAGCATGCAAACCGCCATACCCGTCAGCGTGGGAATCAGGAAGGCGGCCGCCGTCCATTTCCAGCTCCCGGTCTCTTTATGAATGGTCAGGCAGGTGGTGGAGCAGGGCCAGTGCAGGAGGGAAAAGAGCATCGTGCATACCGCGGTCAGCCACGTCCAGCCGTTGGCGACGAGCAGCTCCCGCAGGGCGGCGTAGCTTTCAAAATCGATGATATGCCCCGTTGCCATATACGCCATCAGGATGATGGGGATGACGATTTCATTCGCAGGAAAACCGAGGATGAAGGCAAAGAGGATCACCCCGTCGAGCCCCATCAGACGGGCGAGCGGGTCAAGAAAATGTGCGCAGTGCATCAGAAGGCTCACTCCGCCGATCTGAACGTTGGCGGCCAGCCAGATGATGAGCCCAGCGGGGGCGGCCACGGCTACGGCGCGCCCCAGGACGAAGAGCGTGCGGTCAAAAATCGAGCGTATGACGACTTTGCCGATCTGCGGGCGGCGATAGGGGGGAAGCTCCAGGGTAAACGAGGATGGAATCCCCTTCAGAATCGTTCCCGACAGCAGCCGGGAAACCAGAAAGGTGATAGCAACCCCAAGCACGATCACGCCGACGAGCATGAGCGCGGATACGGCTGATTGCAGAGGCGCGATGACACCGCCCACGAAAAACATGGTGATCAGGGCGATGATCGTCGGCAGCCTCCCGTTGCAGGGGGCGAAATTGTTGGTCAGGATCGCGATCAGGCGCTCACGGGGCGAGTCGATGATCCGGCAGCCGATGACGCCGGCGGCATTACAGCCGAAGCCCATGCAGATCGTCAGCGCCTGCTTCCCGCAGGCATGCGCCTTTTGAAAATGATGATCCAGGTTGAAGGCGACACGCGGAAGGTATCCAAAATCTTCTAGAAGAGTAAATAACGGAAAGAAGATCGCCATTGGCGGCAGCATCACGGATACCACCCATGCAAGCACCCTGTAAACGCCCTGCACCAACAGCCCTTCCACCCAGGGCGGTGTCCCGAGCCACAGGAAAAATTCCGTCAGACGGTCGCCGATCCAGAACAGCCCCGCAGACAGCCATTGGGAAGGGTAATTTGCTCCGGTGATCGTCAGCCAGAAGATCAGCCCCAGCAGCAGAAGCATGACAGGCAACCCCGTCCAACGGTTTGTGAAGAGCTTGTCGAGCCGCCTGTCGCGGGCATCGTAATTCTTGCGCTGATAGGTGATGACTCCGCGGCAGGCGTGTTCCGCCGCACGGACGAGGCCAGAGACGATCTTATCCTGGATGCGCGCCTGCGACAGGCCATACCGCTCAAACAGGCTGGAAAGCTCCGCGAGCTTTTTCTGAATCGCTGTGTCCTGTGCCAGGTCAAATCCGAGGTATTCGGCAAGGGGCTTCCGGAGGCTTTCGTCCGCATCCAGCAGCCGCAGGGCGATCCAGCGGCTGCTTACCGGCTTCCCCACCCCTGCAATTTTTTGCTCGATCACAGGCGTAAGCACGGAAAGCGCTTCTTCAATCGGAGTGATATAAGATACCTGAACCGGCCCGGCAGAGGCTTCTCCGGCCGCCGTTCGGCTCATCTGCTCTGTCAGCTCCTGAAGCCCTTTTCCGCTGCGGGCGCTCGCGCCGAGCACCGGTACACCGAGGGCTTTTTCCAGCTCAGCGAGGTCAATTTGAATGCCCTTGCGCCGGGCTTCGTCCATGAGGTTGACGCAGACGACTACATGCGACGTAATTTCGATGGTTTGCAAAACGAGATTCAGGTTCCGTTCCAGGCAGGTTGCATCGCATACCACGACGACTGCGTCCGCACCGCCGAAGCAGATGAAATTGCGCGCCACCTCTTCCTCTGCGGAGTGCGCCATCAGGGAGTATGTACCGGGCAGGTCTACAATGATATATCCCGTATCCTTGTAGACATGCCGGCCCTGCGCGCTGGCTACTGTTTTCCCGGGCCAATTCCCTGTGTGCTGGTTCATGCCGGTCAGAGCGTTGAAGACCGTGCTCTTGCCGACGTTCGGGTTGCCCGCGAGTGCAATGACGCGGTCGCTCTCCACTTCCTTTTCAATAATCAGCGGGCCGTCCACCGGCTCGCCCTTGTGTGAATTTCGAGTCAATCCCATAAAAAACCGCTCCTTTATGATGTGCTTCATCGGGCTGTGTCCAGGCGGCACGCGGGTACGAATCAGCTCAGATGAACCATGACGCGGCCGGAATCCTCCCGGCGCAGGGCGATGACTGCGCCGCGGATCAGGTAGGCCACCGGGTCTCCGGACGGGCTTTTCTGCAGGCATTCCACGGGAGTACCTTCAATCAGGCCGATATCCTGCATCCGTCTTCGGATGCTGCCGTTGAGGCGAAGCTCTTCTACGCGGGCTGTCTGCCCGACAGGGAGCTTGTCGAGTGAATCTATGTTATGCATGAGAAGAATCTCCTTTGCTGATTGATGATGGAAAAAGAGAGCAGACCGGAGCGGACGGAATGGTACCGCTTGAAAATGGTCTGCTCTCGATATTTAGTATATGGGGGAGGGGATAAAATGTGAGATACATTTTTCAGACTGGTATTTTCTAATTCTGGGAAACATTTTGCAAAAAACCTCCTATATGGTCTGATATACGTATGTTTTGCTATTTTCAGTTGAAAAAACGGTGTAAATAGGCTATAATACAACACAATTGATGATTGGGAGTAAAATGACAAAGGTTTGAACAAGCATTTCAATTGGATTGGGGTAAGATGTTTTTGTGAAAATTTTAATTGTAGGGCAGTATTACTATCCGGATAATTTTAGAATAAATGATATATCCAAGGAGCTTTCCAAAAGAGGGCACCAGGTAACTGTTCTTACCGGGCTTCCGGATTATACAACAGGAAGAGTGCCTAGAGAATATAGATTTTGTCGCCGCAGAAGGGAAATAATTGACGGAGTGGAAGTCATTCGGGTACCGATTATTGCACGGCGTACTGGAGTGGCCTGCAGGGCTGTTAATTATCTTAGTTTTCTGATCACTTCAACGGTCTACGCTTGGTTTGCCAGGAAAGATTATGATATTATTTTTTCTTACCAATCTTCGCCAGTTACGATGGCCAATGCGGCTGTTGCGATGAAAAGAAGGAGCTGCAAAAAGTTATTCTTATATTGTTTGGATATATGGCCGGAATGCTTGAAGGTTTGGAATATATCTGAGAGGTCTATATTATTTCGTGTGCTTCACCGATATAGCGAATGGATTTATCGTCAATGCGACCTGATTGGAGTTACTTCACGCCCTTTTATCAATTATCTGACTGAAACGAATCATGTAGAACCGGAGAAGCTTGTTTATATTCCGCAGCATTCGGATGATGTATTCATCTCGAATTCGCCTGATTGTACTGTCAAAGAATCTGTGGTTCGTTTTGCTTTTGGCGGAAATATTGGAAGTGCTCAGGATGTGGAATGCATTATCCGGGCAGTTCATCATTTATCTGATTTGAAGCATTTTGAAGTTCATATCTATGGCGACGGTTCAGACCTTGAAAACTGCATTCAGTTGGCGAATCAGCTGCATGAGGAGAAGAAAATTATTTTTCACGGCCGTGTTTCGGGCGATGAATTGATCCAGGAATATGAAAATGTGGATGCTTTTTTGCTCACTTTGAAGGGTGATAATGCAGTCGGGATGACGATGCCTGCCAAACTGCAAGAATATATGGCTCTAGGGAAGCCTGTATTTGCGGCGATTGATGGTGCGGCTGTTCAGGTAATTGATCATGCAAAATGCGGGATGGTGGCAAAAGCATCTGATGACCAGGGCTTGGCTGCCAATATGCGCGAATATATTCAGGCGCCGGAGCGTTATCGTGATCTTGGAGCGAACGCTCGGTGCTATTATGAAGAACATTTCACAAAAGATGTATTTATAGATAAACTGGAAAAAATATTTATCGAGTTGAAGGATGGAAGAGAATTATGTTTGAAGGGAAAACTTTATTGATTACAGGCGGAACCGGCTCATTTGGAAATGCTGTCTTAAAACGTTTTTTAGATACGGATATTAAGGAAATTCGGATTTTCTCCCGTGATGAAAAAAAGCAGGATGATATGCGCCATCTATACCACAATGATAAAATTAAGTATCATATCGGTGATGTACGTGATTTAGCCAGCATTAAAAACGCAATGTATGGGGTGGATTATGTTTTTCAAGCGGCAGCCCTAAAGCAGGTGCCTTCCTGTGAATTTTTTCCGATGGAAGCGGTTAAGACAAATGTTTTTGGCACGGATAATGTCCTGACTGCTTGCATTGAGGCTGGTGTAAAAAAAGTGATCTGTCTTTCTACCGATAAAGCGGCATATCCCATCAATGCCATGGGCACCTCTAAGGCAATGATGGAAAAGGTTTTTGTTGCCAAATCGCGCACGGTTGACCCGAATCGGACGATGATCTGCGGCACACGGTATGGTAATGTCATGTGCTCCAGAGGGTCTGTCATTCCACTGTTTATTGAACAGATCAAGGCCGGGAAGCCATTGACTGTTACAGAGCCTAAAATGACCCGCTTTATTATGAGCCTGGAGGAAGCGGTTGATTTGGTTTTGTTTGCATTTGAGCATGCACAGAGCGGCGATATCTTGGTGCAAAAAGCGCCCGCCTGTACCATTGAAGTGCTTGCCCAAGCGGTGAAAGAACTGTTCCACGTGAATAACCCTGTCAAGGTGATTGGCATCCGGCATGGTGAGAAAATGTATGAAACGCTTCTGACTAAAGAAGAGTGCGCCCGTGCGACCGATTTGGGCAACTTTTACCGGGTACCATGCGATAAACGAGATTTGAACTATGATAAATATTTTGTAGAAGGAGATACGGAGCAAGTCAAATTGACGGAGTTCAACTCAGATAATACGACTAGGTTGGATGTTGAGCAGGTAAAGGAAAAGCTGCTGAGCTTAGAATATATTCGAAATGAAATTGCAGCTTGGGAGAATCAGTAAATGAAAATCTTGGTGACTGGCGCAAAGGGGTTCGTGGGACGGAATCTTTGCGCTGAATTAAAAAATCGCGGTTTCACAGATTTATATAAATATGATTTGGATACGGATCCGGCCCTTATAGAAGAATATGCTCGCGATTGCGAGTTTGTTTTCCATTTGGCGGGGGTCAATCGCCCTGAGAATCCTGAGGATTTTATGAGGGGGAATTTTGGTTTTACCTCGGATCTTTTGGAGGTGCTTGAACGGCACCATAACCAGTGCCCGATTGTATTATCCTCTTCCATTCAGGCTGAGCGAAACAACGAGTATGGCAACAGCAAACGAGCGGGGGAACAGCTCCTTGCAAAATATGGGAAGCAGACGGGTGCAAAGGTGCTGATTTATCGACTCCCCAATTTGTTTGGCAAATGGAGCCGGCCTAATTATAATGGCGTCATCGCGACATTTTGCTATAACATTCCGCGTGGTTTGCCGATCCAAATAAATGATCCGGATGCGGAAATCTGTTTTGCCTATATTGATGACGTAGTGGAAGAAATGCTGGCCGCTCTGGAAGGCAGGGAACATTGCGATGGCGCTTATTGCACCGTCCCTGTTACAGAAACGGTAAAGCTCGGCAGGGTGGCGGCATTGATTCAATCCTTTTATCGCAGTAGGGAGAATTTGGAGGTTCCCGATCTGAGTGATGCCTTTACCCGTAAGCTGTATGCAACGTATTTAAGCTATTTACCAGAGGACCAGTTTAGCTACTCTTTAAAAAAAAATCAGGATGAGAGGGGTTCCTTTACAGAGTTCCTGCGGTCGCCAGACCGTGGCCAGGTTTCTGTGAATGTTGCCAAACCGGGCATTACGAAGGGTCAGCACTGGCATCACACAAAGAATGAAAAGTTCCTTGTTGTGAGCGGTGATGCACTGCTTCAGTTTCGTAAAATTGGAGAGCAGCAGGTAATCGAATATCGCGTCAAAGGCGATGAAATGAAAGTGATTGATATCCCAACTGGCTATACACATAATATCATTAACGTGGGAGATACGGATTTGATTACGGTGATGTGGGCGAGTGAGTCTTTTGATCCGGCTCGTCCGGATACCTATTACGAAAAGGTATAATCTTTTTGTGGAGGATAACTGAAATGGATAAGCTGAAGGTAATGACGATTATCGGAACAAGGCCGGAGATTATCCGGCTCTCAGCCTGCATCAAAGCGTGTGACCGATATTTCAATCACATTTTAGTACATACGGGGCAAAACTGGGATTACACGCTCAATCAGGTTTTCTTTGATGATCTGGGTTTAAGGGCGCCGGATTACTATTTGGATAGCGTGGGGAAAGATTTGGGCGAAACTATGGGAAATATTATCGCCAAATCATATGAAATATTGGAGAAGGAAAAGCCGGATGCCGTACTGCTGTTGGGCGATACGAATTCGGCTTTGTCTGCGATCTCCGCAAAACGGCTGAAAATCCCGATTTTCCATATGGAGGCTGGAAACCGCTGTTGGGATTGGAATGTTAGCGAAATGATCAATCGAAAGATTGTGGATCATATTTCGGATATCAATCTACCATATACAGAGCATTCCCGGCGCTATCTTTTGTCAGAAGGAATTGACGGAAAAACGATTTTCGTAACTGGTTCTCCGATGCGGGAAGTTCTGAGAGATCATATGGAGCGCATTGGGCAAAGCAATATTCTGGAGACGTTGGGGTTGGAGAAGGGAAAATATATCCTCCTTTCTGCACACCGTGAGGAAAATATTGACAATGAAGAGAACTTTATGTCTCTGATGACCGCCGTCAACAATATCGCGGAGCATTACGGGATGCCGATTATTTATTCGACTCACCCGCGCAGTAAAAAGTATATTGCAAAGCGTGGGTTCCAGTTTCATCCTCTCGTGCAAAGCTTAAAGCCGTTTGGCTTTTTAGATTATAATAAGCTCCAAATGAACAGCTACTGTGTGCTTTCTGACAGCGGCACTTTGTCTGAGGAGAGCGCGATGCTCGGCTTTGCAGGCGTTTTGATTCGCACCTCGACGGAGCGCCCGGAGGTGCTGGACAAGGGTTCCGTTGTGATCGGCGGGATTACCGGCCGAGATGTGGAGCAGGCGCTGGATTTGGCCGTTGCCATGCGGGATAACCAAGAAGAAGTCGTCATGGCGGAAGATTATGCGGATACAAACGTTTCCGCGAAAGTGGTTAAGATCATTCAGAGTTATACGGAGATTGTAAATAAAACGGTGTGGGGGAAATAAATGAAGGTTTTGCAGATCAATTCCGTTTGCGGTTACGGAAGCACTGGACGCATAGTTGCAGATTTATCGAGAGCATTGATGCAAAACGGTGATGACTGCCTAATTGCATACGGCCGTGGCCAGGCGCCGGAGGATATCAAAAGCATTCGGATCGGCGATGATTTTGACGTTTATCTTCACGGGATCTGCAGCCGGATTACGGATCGTCACGGTTTCTACTCCAAAAGGGCAACGCAGCGTTTTATTCGATCCGCTAGGGAATATGATCCGGACATTATTCATTTGCATAATTTACATGGTTACTATCTGCATCTGCCGACCCTGTTTGAATGGCTTAGGGAAAGCGGAAAACCTGTTGTCTGGACGCTACATGACTGCTGGGCGTTTACAGGGCATTGTTCCCATTTCGATTACATCGGATGTGATCGTTGGAAAACGGGATGCCATGATTGTCAGCAAAAAAGAGAATATCCGAAAAGCCTTGTATTTGATCGTTCCGGTTGGAATTATCAACAAAAAAAGCAGATGTTTACATCATTGCCTCAATTAACGATTATATCACCGTCTGAATGGCTGGCAGGTTTGATTTCAGAATCTTTTTTAGGTGTTTATCCCGTTAAAGTAATAAGAAATGGCATTAATCTTGATCTATTTCAGCCGGTGGAATCGAATGATTTCAGGGAGCAATATGGTCTGCAAAACAAAAAGGTCATATTGGCAGTTGCAAATATTTGGACGACCCGAAAAGGTTTCGACACCTTAATGAAACTTGGGGATTACTTGGATGAGAATTATAAATTAGTCATTGTAGGAGTAACGCCCAAGCAGAAAGCTCATTTTCCTAAGGGCATATTAGGGATAGAACGTACAGATAATTTAGATCAATTAATAAAAATATACAGCGCTGCTGATGTGTTTGTAAACCCGACATTAGAAGAAACGCTAGGCCTTGTAAATATGGAGTCTATTGCTTGCGGGACACCTGTGGTAACTTATGACACAGGTGGATGCTCTGAGGTTGTGTCCGATTCTTGTGGAGTAATTGTGCCAAAGGGAAGTATGGATAAAATGGTGTCCGCTGTAAAGTCTCTTACCAAAAGCAAAAAATATATTTCCAAACAAGACATATATACGCAGGCACAGAAATTTGACGATACTTCTTTTACAAAAGCGTATCTTCAATTATATGCGGATAGATGATAGGAGAATATTAAATGAATGATTATGATTTGAGAAAGGCTCAACTTTTACAATTAAAAATTGCTATGGAAATTAAGAAAATATGCGACGATCATTCTATTTCCTATTTTTTTATTGCGGGTACGTTATTAGGTGCTGTACGCCATCGCGGATTTATTCCATGGGATGACGATCTGGATATCGGGATGCTGAGGCCGGATTATGAGCGTTTTTTAAAGGTATGCAAGAAGAATTTAGGAAAGCAATTTTTTCTTCAAAATTGGGATACTGACAGGCACTATGGACTTCCTTTTTCTAAGATACGATTAAATGGTACGCATTATGTAGAGCGTAATGCAGCGAAGGTTCAGGCACATGATGGAATATATGTTGATATTTTTCCTTTTGATAATGTACCTGATGATAAAAAACTACAAGTGAAACAGAACAGAATAACTTATTTACTAAAACGGTTGATTCTTATTAAGAATGGGTATCAAAGCTGGGAGAAAAAAGAGATTAGTAAAAAATTGATATATCGAATTGCAAAAATTTTCTCACTTCCTTTCTCCATAAAATCCCTGCAAAACATGCTGACGAAAGAGATGTTGAGATATAACGAATGTGAAACTATAAAAATAGTAACGTTTGGGGGGGCATATGGTTATACGAAGGAAAGCATAGAAAGAAAATGGGTTAGCCAACTCACGGTATTAGATTTTGAAAATAGTCTATTTTCAGTTCCAGGAGATTATAAAGAATATCTTAGTTATTTCTATGGAGATTATATGCAGCTTCCCCCGGAAGACAAACGTGGGAATCGGCATAATATTCAAAAAATAGATTTCGGAGAGTATTGACGAATGAAAAAGATAATAACATATGGTACTTTTGATCTTTTGCATTATGGACATATTAATCTATTAAAAAGGGCCCGTGAATTGGGCGACTACCTAATTGTCGCACTTTCTACAGATGAGTTTAATACTGTGGAAAAGCAAAAATCTTGTTATTTCGATTACGATAAAAGAAAGATGCTGTTGGAATCTATTCGATATGTAGATTTAGTAATTCCAGAAAGAAATTGGGACCAGAAGATTTCTGATATCAAAGAGTATAAAATTGATGTTTTTGTAATGGGAAATGACTGGCAGGGTAAATTTGACTATTTAAAGGAATATTGCGAAGTCGTATATTTATCACGGACTCCTGAAATTTCTACAACACAAATTAAAAAGGATCTCACGAAATAGAGAAGTGAGAGTAGTAGGGGTAGATTAGTTGTTTTAGATATTTTTCTTTGTAAGGAAGCACAGATTCTATGAATGAAAAAAAGGTTTTAATTTATGCCCTCACAGGAAGTACAAGCGGTATAACTCAATATATTTTAAATTATGTGGATCAATTTGATCTTGAGAAATATCAGTTTGATTTCGTATCATATCAAAACGACAAA
The DNA here is from genome assembly GCA_900549825.1 of uncultured Oscillospiraceae bacterium. Classification (GTDB taxonomy): domain Bacteria; phylum Bacillota; class Clostridia; order Oscillospirales; family Acutalibacteraceae; genus Fimivicinus. The sequence continues at coordinate 13,528 of URQB01000022.1, forward strand.
CTAAAAAAATGGGCCGATGAACATGAAGCACGCTATTATAATATGAATGTTTCTCTGTATAAACAACCTTTACAGTACAAACGTTATTTGGAGCAGATTTTTTCTTCCGGTTATGACGTGGTACATTTTCATCTCTCATCTGTGAGTGATCTTCGCCAGTTTCGATATGCCAAAGTGATGGGAATTCCGCGCATTATCGTGCATTCTCATTCTTCTTTTTTAGATTGTTCTAATCGTCACAAACGTCAGTTGTTTACAAAAATCCATTTACATAAACGTAAATTTATTTCTCGATATGCGGATTGTTATTGTGCTTGCTCCGCAATGGCAGCAGAATGGATGTTTGGTAGTGAAATCGATCCAAAGAGGATTAGTATTCTCCACAATGGGATCGATGTCAATCGGTTTGCTTATCGATCGGACGTAAGGGTAAAAGTGCGAACCCTTTTAGGTATATCTGACGAGATCCTTGTCGTAGGACATGTCGGACGATTTACATATCAAAAAAATCATGAATTTCTACTTCGCGTGTTTGCTCAAATTGTTCTCCAACATCCAAATGCATGTCTATTGCTATTAGGTGAAGGAGAGAATGAAAATGATATTAAAAAATTGGCACATCAGCTTTTTCTTGATGGTAAGGTTTATTTTGTAGGATCTCATGAAGATATTTCAGATTTTTATCAGGCAATGGATCTTTTCGTATTGCCTTCTCGATTTGAAGGGCTTCCAATCGTTGGAATTGAAGCGCAGGCATCGGGGCTTCCATGTCTGTTTTCTTCAGAGATCACACAAGAAGCTGCGGTTTTGGAGAATTCCTGTAGGTTCCTTCCACTTAACTCTTCCTATGCGAGTTGGGCGGAGGCCGCGTTAAATATCAATCGGCCTGACCGCTCACCATGTGCAGCTCTAGTGCGGAAGCAGGGCTTTTCAATTGAGAATCAGATTAAGGAATTAAAAGCACTATATTCTTGAGAATGTATTGATAAAGGAGTATACAATGCTGAAAAAAATACGAAATTTTATTGTAAATCCATTTTATTTGAAAGTTTTTTTTGTCATTACCTCATTTTTGCTAGTAACTACTGTTACGCGTCCCTATGTAGATGGAGTGATTAAATTTGGGATTCTATGGGCCGCTATTGTTTTCTTTTATGACTTATTTACTGAGAGACGTGTGCTAAAGTCTCATAGCATGCTTTTGTTGGTTGGTTTCTTGGTTGTATTTGGAACAACGATCTTAATCAATTATAAGGTAGAGTTTAAGAATAACATTAGTTCTTGGTTATATACGGTATGCATGCTATTGGTTTTATACCCTTACAAAGGAATTCAGAAGGAACAGGCTCTGCGTGAAATTTCGGTTTTAAATTATATTTATCTCGGATTGACCTGTATCGGTTCCACGACTTCGTTTATATTATTTTTAAAGCAAACTACTTATTGGGGAGAATATTACGGCCTTAAATATTGTATTGGGGTCTATGATAATCGCTTATTTGGAATTTATTTAAATCCTGGAATTGTTTTGACAAGTGTTGCTATATGCTTGTGCATTATACAGTTTTTTATTAACCATAATCGGAATGAGAAGCGCGTAGGAATTCATATTTTTTTAGCATATTCGTTTATAATTAATTTTATATGTATGGCCTTAGAAAACTCCAAGGGAGCTTTTATTGGAATGGCAGCTGTTTGCGGGTTCCTTTGTGCGTTCCGTCTCTGGAAATTGTTGCAGAATAAAAAAATATTGCTCAGATCGGCGGCGTGTCTTTGTATAATCTTGGTATCTGCGGGGCTCTTTCTCGGTGTTATCAGCTTATCCCGTAGCGGTCTTTCCTATCTGCCTCCCTTATTCATGCAGAACCAGGTTTCTGAAACAAAAGAGACGCAACCCTCATCTGACAAACCGTCCCAGAATAATGCTGCATCTCAAACGGAAACAGAAGCAACGAATAAGGAAGACTTAAAGGGACACGCCTCAAAGGTGGAGATGGACCGCACAGAGATTCCGGATAATTATGGCGTGATGACCGGTCGCCCAATTATCTGGCGGTTTGGGTTTACTGAATTTGCCAAGCGTCCGCTTTTGGGGTATGGTCCTAATTATCATACGCATGTTCAAGTTTTAGAGAGACCGTTAAGCCATTTTCATAATCTGATTGTACAGTGCCTTGTCTCAGTAGGTTTCATCGGTAGTTTCTTTATTTTGCTTTTCTTAGCACTCCAGTTTTGTTATTTGTTGAGGAGGTTGTTCAGTCAGAATTCTAACATGCTGTATGCCTCAATTTTTGCCTTATTGTTTATGCTGGGAATTAACAGTATGGCTGAGGTTACGATATTATTTTTGATTCGTCCAACGGCGTTTGTTTTCTGGATTTATCTTGGCTACCTAATGGCTATGTCTGATAGTAGCAATGAAAAAATAAGTCTATTCGATAAGCCTTTTTATGCTGTAGATCAATGGCTCACTAAAAAAACAGACATTATAAAAAACAGAAAGGCAATCCGCCATGGAAAGAAGTAAAAAAGCCTTAATCAATGCGACCGCTGGTATTGTCAGTTATGCAGTTCTGTTGATTAGCAATTTTATTACAAGAGCTGTGTTTGTGCGCATATTGGGGTTGGATATGGTTGGCGTTGAATCCCTGTTTAAAAATTTGATTACAATGCTGTCTTTAGCCGAGTTGGGCCTTGGGACGGGGATTATTTATAAGCTATATAAACCGATTGCTGACGGAGATTCAAGGAAAATTAAGCAGGTTTTAAATTTTTATAAAAAGGCCTATCAGATTATAGCGGCTGTGATTTTGATTGCAGGATTTGCAATGGCTTTTTTTGTCCATATTTTTATTAAAGAAGATATCAACTCTATCTACTTGGGCGTTCTTTTCTTTTTATATGTAGCGGATGTCGTCGCATCCTATCTTTTTGCGAATCGAAAGGCAATGATTATCGCAGATCAAAACAACTATATAGTCAGTAGAAACGATGCAGTAGTATCTGTGATGACGATGGTGACACAGGTTGTTTTATTAATCTTGACGAAAAATTTTGTTGTTTATGCTTGCGTTAAAATTATTTGTCGTTTGATTGGTGCTTCTTTGATCGGACGGCAGTTCCGAAAAATGTATCCTGCTATCATAATGGACAAAAGCCAGGAGATTATTGATGGCGAGGAACGGCATTCTCTTATGAAAAATATAGGAGCGCTTCTCTGTCATCGTATTGGGGCATTCAGTGTAACCGCAACCGGAACGGCAATCGTTACCTATTTCGTGAATTTAGTCTCAGCAGGAATTTATGCGAACTATACATTAATTACAAACACTCTGACTCAGGTGATCGCACAGATTTTTAATGGTATTACCGCAAGCTTCGGAAATTTGATGACTACGGAATCCCAGGAAAAGGTCTATGATAGATTTAATGTACTTTATTTTTTGAATTATCTGATCTATTCTTTTTGTACAGTTTCAATTTTTGTGCTTATCCAGCCATTTGTAAAACTCGTCTTTGGGGAGGATTCTTTGTTTCCTCTTCCAACGGTGATTCTATTAGTAGCTTATTTTTATATATTCGGGATGCGCCGCGTTATCTTTATGACCAAAGATAGTGCGGGATTATTCCGGCCTGATCGCTACCTTGCATTATTGGAAGCTATCATTAATCTAGTTATAGCAATTGCTTTGGTTCAAAAGATGGGCGTGGACGGTGTCATTTTAGCAAGTATTTTAAGTATTTTGCTGATACCTTTTTGGTCTCAGCCCTATCTTGTATATAAGTATGTTTTGAAACACGCATTGTGGGTCTATTATGTAAAGTATTTTCTTTACATGCTGGTCACCTTGCTCTCTCTATTTTTAACATACTGGGTCGCTAGTCTGATCAAAGCCGATCATATATTGATTCAGTTATTCCTGAAAGCGATCGCATGTCTTTTGATTCCAAATGGAATTAATATTGCTCTTTTCTTTAAAACGAAAGAATTCCGTTCACTCCTTGAAATGGCGCAGCCATTTCTACGGAAATTGAAATTAAGAAGGTAACTTTTCAAAACACATTCCCCGCCGACGGGATCTCCGAATTATAGATATGATCCAGCTCGATGATCCCCGCCTCGCACGTCCGCTGATACCCTTTAAAATCCTTCTCTTTCAGAAGGTTGTTCAAATCGAGGATATCCGTTTCCAGATCATCCAGGTCGTGGTGCTGAATCAGCATGGAGAAGATGACGTGGCTTTTTTTCCATGCTTTTTGAAGCTCTTTCGTATAGTTGTGGAGCTGGGCTTCATCTTCCTCCTGTGCGGCCTTGGCCGCCTGACTGAATAGCTGGGTCAGCGTATTTACTTCCTTCTTCATACTCAGGAATCCAACTCCACACAAAATCCCCGCGACCGTGAGCAGAGAGATTGCAGTAATCAGGCGTTTCATCGTAGCTTGCTCCTTTCAAACATCACATACTCAAAATGAAAATGGGAAGACGGGCCTTTGCGTTCGTCTTCTTTTTTTATCATTCATCTTGGAAAGCAGGCCTTAGGCCTCAGCCCATTTTTCCGTTATTCAGCCGCTCGTCCCTCTTGATGACCGTCATGTTTCCACTGCGGTCAATTTCCATAATCAGAATATCCTTGAGCTCCAGCCCGCTTTTCTTGATATGGGTATGGAGCTTTTTCAATGTCATTCCACAATCCTTGAAGGACGAGGTGATGATGCGCCCATCGCTGATAACGACGCACGGGAGTCCGTCGTCGGGAAGCGTTACATTCAGGTCCTCCGCCGTGGGGACGCGTTTTTCGGGCTTGAGCAGTACGCTGAGCGTGCCGTTGGTTTCCGCGATCGCGTATTGGACATCCTCAATGCGGAACACATCCTTCTGCCGCAGCGCCTCCATCAGATCGTCCACAGTAAAGCGCAGCCTCTTTAGCTGTGTCTGGTCGATAATCCCGTTGCGGATCACGATGAGGGAGTGCCCCTGCATGAGGCCGCGGAATTTGGTGCTTTTCATATTCAGGACGGAAGTAATGACCTCAAAAGAGACCAGCAGCAGGACGGGGACGACAGAGTTGATCAGGGGCGCGCCGTTATCCTGCATCGGGATGGCGGCAATCTCAGAAATGAGGATCGTGATGACAAGCTCTGCCGGCTGCAGCTCGCCGATCTGCCGCTTGCCCATGATACGTACGGAAAAGACAATCAAAAAATACAGGATTGCCGCGCGGATGAGCGTGATAATCATCCTGTTTCCTCCCTTGCAAGGTTGGTTTTAACCGTCTAAAGGCGGAAGATGGCCAGGGAACGATGAGGCGCCGGTTGCTTTTCGGGCTCCATATCCAGTAAATCGCAAGCTTGGTTGCAATTTTCTTCCGCCTTCAGCGATATCTAGTATGGCGTTTCCGCGCAGTAATATTCCACCGCATAAATGGCAGACAGATGGAAAAAACAGTAGCAGGAAGCGATCGGTTTGAAAGAAAGGCGAATGTCTTTCTTTCAAATATGTGCGAAAGGATCGATCATTTTTATGTTTCAATGGCTCAAAAACGCCGTGCAAAAGGATTTTACCCCGGTCAATCAAAAAACGGCGCAGGTGCCGCCTGCGGAAATTTCCGCCTCCCTGCAGGAAAATCTGGTCTATCTGCGCGGCGTGTTCGGCCCGAGCTTCGATCTGATGGTGCGCGAGCTGCCCGTTAACGGGAACCGCGCGGCCTTTGTACTGTGCGAGGGGATGTGCGACGACCTTCTGCTCTCCCAGATCGCCGTAACGCCGATCCTCCACGCGACAGATATCCCCAAAGACCCAAACGAGCAGTTTTTATACCTGCGGGATCATGTGCTCTCCGGTACGGATCACAAGGAAGCCTTTGACATGACAGAAATGCTGAACCTGATGATGTCCGGCTTCGCTGCACTGTTCATCGACGGTGTGACGCGATGCGAGGTCTTTGGGGTGCAGGGGTTTGAGCGGCGCTCCATTTCGGACCCGGAAACCGAGGTGCAGGAGCGCGGCGCGCGCGACGGCTTTGTTGAAACGCTTAAGGTCAATACCACGCTCATTCGACGCAGGCTCAAAACGCCCTATGCACGCTTTGAAATGCTCAATATGGGCGATACGAGCCAGACGATGGTCTGCCTGTGCTATCTTTCCGACCGGGTCAATCCCGATATCCTGGAGGAGGTAAAGCAGCGGCTCCAGAACGCGAAGCTCGATCTGGTATTGGAATCCGGCTACATCCAGCCCTTTCTCGATCACAGGGGGATTTCCTTCTTCTCCGGCGTGGGCGTGACGGAACGGCCCGATACGCTGTGCGCGAAGATCAGCGAAGGCAGGGTGGGCGTACTGGTGGACGGTACGCCGTTTGCCCTGATCGTGCCGTACCTCTTTATCGAAAATTTCCAATCGGTCGACGATTATTCCAATCGCCCTTTCTATGCGCTGTTCCTGCGCGCGCTGAAATTCATCTCCTTTGCCATCAGCATGCTGCTGCCGGGCGTGTATGTGGCGGTGGCGATCTTCCATCAGGAGCTGTTGCCTGCGAGCATGCTGTTCGATATCGCGGTATCGGAGGGGCGCACGCCTTTCCCCATCATGCTTGAAGCGCTCGTGATCCACTTCATCTATGAGATTATGCGGGAGGCCGGCTTGCGGATGCCCAAAACTGTGGGCCATGCCGTGAGCATCGTCGGCGCGCTCGTCATTGGCGACGCGGCAGTTACGGCGGGGCTCATCGCCGCGCCCATGCTCATTGTGCTCGCACTGACGGCGATCAGCTCCTTTGTCGTGCCGTCCCTTTACGAGCCGGCGGCGGTGCTGCGGTTCCTCTTCATCGTCGTAGGCGGCATTACGGGCCTTTACGGGATTATGCTCATCCTGGGTCTGCTCATCCTCAACGCCTGCTCGATCAATCCCTACGGCGTGCCGTATTCCGCACCCATCACCCCATTTGAAAAGGGCGCGATGCGCGATCTCGTCCTGCGAGTCGGCTGGAAGCATCTCGGCCGCTACAAGATGAAAGTACAGGATCTCAACGGCTCAAATAAGCGGATACCGGAGGATTTTTGATAAGCTCGGACAGAAAGGACGGCCTGCACAATGACAAACACCCATCAGATCAGTCCCGCGCAGCTCTATTCCATCTTTTTCGTCAGCCGTATTCTCGTGACGCTGACGTATATTCCGGCGCTGAATGAAATTTCGCTCGCTTCGGATCTCCTCGTGCAGGCGCTTCTCTATCCACTGGGGATGCTCGTGAGTGCACTGCCGCTTTATGCGTTATATAAGGCACGGCCGGATTGGGACCTCTTCGACTGCGCATTCCGGATCTCGCCCGTGCTCTCTAAGGTGCTGGCGGCGCTGTATGCGCTGTTTTTTCTCTTTGTGGAGCTGCTGAGCGTGACGCGCTTCGATCTTTTCGCTACCTCGCGCCTGTTTCCGGATTCGGATTTCACAGTATTTTTGCTGATCATCATCCTGATCAGTTGTGCGGCGGCGGGCTTCGGACTGGAGGCGATCGGGCGGCTCTCCGGCCTCGCGGTGCTGCTGGTGGCCGTGACGCTCGGTTTCGTCGTTGCCGTCCTGCTGCCGCGGTTTGAGCCGCTGAATTTTACGCCGCTGTTTTACGACGGCGTGATGCCCACCCTGCGCGGGACGGCCGCCTTTCTCTCCGGCACGGCGGAAACGGCGGCCCTCGCGGTCATTGCGCCGCGTGTGCACGGAAAGCTTGAAAAAGGCTATGTCAAATGGACGCTGTGGATGACGCTTGCAATGGGGCTTCTCTTTTTCTGCGCGATTTCCGTCCTGGGCGTATTTTTCGGCACACAGCTCTTTCCCTTCCATTCGCTTGCCGTGCTCGCGGAGTTCAGCGTCCTGCAGCGTCTCGATGCGTTCCATACGGGCGTGTGGATTCTCTGCCTGTTTGTCAAGCTCGCATTCTTTACCCTGCTTACAGTAACCTGCCTGCGCAGGGCCTTCGGCAGGCGGTTCAAAAAGGCCTGGATTGCCGGGTGCATTGTCGTGCTCGGCATCGCTGCCGTGTTCATCTCCAGGGATTACGAGCGCTTCGCCGCAATTGCAAGGCCGGAGATCATGATGGTATTATTCGCCGTGTTTGTGATCCTCATCCCGCTGTGCCTGTTGCCGCCGGTGCGCAGGCAGGCAAAACGCGAAAAGGAGGCGGCCGCCGTATGAGAAAGGCACTTGCAATTTGCGCGGCACTCCTGCTCGTCCTTGGGCTGGCGGGCTGCGACAAGGACTATGGCAACGACGGACGCGAAATCCGCGACCGTCTGATCGTGCAGGGCATCGGTGTGGACCGGACGGCGGATGGCTATCTTCTGACGCTCCAGGCCTTCAATACGGCGGTATCGGGCGGGCAGGACGACGGTATGTCCGGCAACGTGACAAAGGTGTATGAATCGAGCGGCGCGACGATTGCGGACGCGATGCGTAACATCACCCTTACCGCGGGGCGCAGGCCGCTGTATTCGCACAACTGGATCATCGTATTTGGAGAGGCAGTGGCGCGCGAGGGGCTCAATCAAACGCTCGATTTCTTTGTGCGGGATTACGCCACACGCCCGACGGTCGATCTCGCCGTGGCGCGCGGCAAAGCGGCGGAGATCATCAAATCGCCCTTCAATGGCAGTTCCATTCCGGCGCGGGAGATCCAGATGGGTCTCAAGATGGGGCAGGTCAACGCCAAAACGCTCCAGATGCCATTGCACAAGGCCGTTACGCTGCTGGAGGATAAAACCTCGGACGTGTATCTCCCGCTTTTGAAACCGGTGGTGGATAAGGCGCAGAATATGAATACAGTACTGACGGACGGCCTTGCAATCTTCCGGGAGGGGAAGTATGTGGGCGATCTTGATGCAGACGAAACGCGCGCCCTGTTATTCCTGACCGGCCAGGCGGAGAGCGGCGATCTCGTCGTGGAGGGGGAGTCCTTCGGCAAAGCGTCGCTTGAGCTCATCAAGGCAGATACGAAATTCAAAACGGAAATGCATAGCGGCCTGCCGACCTACCGCGCGGAGATCGACTGCGTATGCGATCTCAACGAAATTGAACGGGTGGATTTCGGCAGCTTGCAGGGGACGGTACGCACGCAGATTGAGGAGGCGGTTTCCGCGATGCTGGAAAGCCAGCTCCGCAAGACGGCGGAAATCTGCCTGAAGAGCTATCGCAGCGATGTGCTGCGGCTTGGAAACCGGCTGTGGCTGGCGGAGCCAAACGCGTTTCGCAGTGTGGAAAATAGCTGGCGGGAGGTATTGCCGCAGGCGGAGCTGACGGTAGAGGTGAAAACGACGGTGAGAAGGACGGGGCAGAAGTCGGCGGATTGAGAATTGATATTATAAATGAGAAGATAGGAACCCCCGAAGGCGTTTGTAGAGAAGGAACTGCCTTCGGGGGTTTTATCATTGTTTCGTATTGAGTGGTGCGGCCGGGAGGGCTGATATTGTATGAAATGGTAGCCTGGTTTCGCCGAACGTCTTTTAATGTGATACATCTATAAACCGCTGCCGCAGTGCCGTGTAAAATATTCTTTTGCACCCTTTTCTAACTGCTTTTCCCGCAGGAAAAGCATGGGAAACAGGCGTGGGCCCTCACGGCCCGAACGCAAGCACTTTTACGGAATCGAAACCGATAAAATCCGAATCCAATATGAAATAAGAAGAGGATGTCAGGATGAAGTGGCTATGGGCTTCACCGTTTGTTGAAGATTCCGCATCGCGCAGGAATATGTCTGTTGTAACCGTTCAAAATATACTTCGCCAGAAGCAGTTTGAAACAAGAAGTAACGGCTTTTGCCGTCTTCGCATGGGAGGCGTATCGACATGATATATTGATGCATCTCTATTTGGGAAAGATGTACATAGAATGCTTCCGGCGTAACCATTGGAAGCCGCCCCTTTCTGAGCTGCTTGAGGATTTGATAAGAGGTTTGAGGGCGCTCCCGGATGATAGAAAAAAGCAGAAAGAAAAACACCCCTCTATGAAAAAAATTCATCGTACTGTCTGTATTGCGTGCTCGTTCCTCTGATTCTTTTGCAAGATTCGACACAGCAATATCGTTTTCTTTGGCATACTTCACAGTATAAGCAGTTCCGCCACTTGCTCCAGTCAGGTAGCAGAGCAGCAGATGGCTTCCGTCAATCATAGCGCGGTTCCGTTTGTGCATACAGCCGGAAGAATATCGTTCGGAGGTGTAAGTGTATTCGTCTGCTTTGCACAGGATTTCCCGATAAATGGATGGATCCGCCTGCGACCAGCGTTCGTTCTGTGTTTTGCAGGGAAGATAGAGAATGAGCCGGATTTGCGGATGCTGTTCGCGAAGGCGCAGGACGGCCTGTGCGGCGAGGGTGTCGAAGCCCAGCGCGCCGCCTGCGCGGAATTCCGTAAAGCCGCAATGGATGAGATTGCATAGCTCGGCTTCCAGCCGTTTTTCAAGCTGTGGAAGCTGATCGGATGGGATAGAACGATGTCCGGAAAAAGAACAGATTTTTTGCATGATTGTACGCTCTCCTGATGTGTTTTGGATTTGATATCCCTATATGAGTGTATACCTATATAGGTAGATTGTCAATTATAACTTTGCTTGTTAAGGTGAGTATGGTGATGAAGATGAAAAAGATTCGAATCAGGTTAGATAAAACTTTAGCAAGTGCAGGTATCGCAAGGAATGAATTAGCCAGAAGAATAGGAACCAAATTTCAAACAGTAGATCAGTATTACAAAAACAGAGTCGTGCGTTACGACAGCGATCTTTTACTGAGAATGTGCATTGCGTTGGACTGTAATATTGAAGATGTCGTTGAAATTGTTGACGTTCCAGATGATAAGAAACATTCATAAAATTTTTGGAAGGTTGTAAATGAGAAATCGAAAGGTACTGCGCGAACAAAAAAGTTTCATGATTTTATTTTTGAGGGAGAGAGGTTTTGGTTCTTTCCAAGATTAAAAGATTTGCGTGAAGATATGGACTTCAAACAAGAAAATATTGCATCTCTTTTGGGAATCAATCTGTCTATTCAAGATACGAAAGAGGATTTCAGCCGATTCCGTTGCGGCATCTGCTGAAACTGGCGGATTTCTACCATACCTCTACCGATTATCTGTTGGGCCGCACGAATGTCCGGAAGCCTTATCCGAAGAAATAAGCTTATTTTGTGTATTGTAGGAAAAACCGCCCGCAGCGTCTGAACAAACGCTGCGGGCGGTTTGTAATTTTACGATAATACAGATTTCTATTCCTTCCATGGCATCCGCGGCAGCACCGCATCATTATCCGCCGGCGGCGCGTCATACAGCACCCCGTCCAGAATCACATCCATGATCTGGAGAATCCCGTCGCTGTTCTTCCTGCGCCTCACCAGGGGCTTTATCCGCTCCATGATCCGCTTGAGCGCCTGATAAACCGGCGTGTCGGGCGTATATGGCTCATCGCCGCCATAGATATTGCGCACGATCTCCATAAATAAATCCTTGAGCAGGATGGGCTTTACCTCCGGGCTGATGTCCTTTGAGATACAGAGCAGCCGCGCGAGACGCCCGACCGTCAGCTTTTGCAGCGCCCGGCCCGCGAGAGTAAGCGGAATGCGCAGTTTCATGATCGTCTCCGCTTCCATGCTGAAGCCGCCCGCCAGCCGGGAGAGGCGCTCGATATCGAAGGCCATGGAGTCGAAAATATCATTGAGCAGCCGGTCGAATACCGATTTGAAGTATTCGTCCACCGCCATGCCGCGCAGGTCCCAGTCAAAGTGTTCGATGTGATCGCTGCGGACATCCATGCGGTCATCGTAGAGCGTCACTGTGCGGATCGCGCTTGCGTAGCCGATCAGGGCGCTGGTGTTGATATCGTAGAGCGTGTTGCCCCTTTCCGTCGTCTTCACGGCGATATTCTGCATGTGCGTGTGGCCCGTGAAAATAAACTGCACGCCCGCGTCTGCGAGGATTGTGGAGGTCTTTTCAAAGTCGCCGAGCATATCGCGGCGGCTGAAAAGCGGATAGATGGGGGAGGGGGGCAGCACGGGATGGTGCGTCATGGCGAGCACTTCGTCGCCCGCCTTGTGCGCCTGTCTGACCTGGTCGAGAATCCAGTTGAGATGATCCTCATAATAGCCGCAGAATTCACGCCCGTCGCCATCGTCATTCAGGGCGAGCAGCCGCCAGCCCGGGGCGAGCTGTACCACATAGGAGTGCGTTTCCGCGTTGAAGGCGATGGCTTCGTTCGGGCCGAAATCGTGGTAGAGCTCTAACAGCTCCCCGCGCGTGGTCGGCGTGGCGGGCAGCTGCTCGTCGCCCACGCAGCGGATGGGGTTATCATTATAGTCGTGCGTTGCTGTGATGAGGATCACGCGCTTTCCGCCTTCCCTGAGGCGGCGGAGCTTCGGGATCAGGTCAAGATGGCTTTCCTTCTCGCCGTCGCAGCTGACGTCTCCCGCGACGAGGATGATATCAATACCGCTCTGCAGCAGCCAGTCTACGGCGGCGTCGATGATCGGGCCTGTCTCGGCCAGGCATTTCTGATCGCTCTGGCTGCGCCATTCATAGGCGGAGCCGGTCGTGCCGAGGGATGTGGCATAGTGATGCAGATCCGTAATCAGATGAAATTTGAGCGGTTCTCCCATAGCGAGGTACCATGCCTTTCTTTCTGTTCATTTCTCTTTATTTGGAAGCAGGCCCATTTAGCTGTATGTTTCCCGTGGTTGACTGGGCGGGCAGGGTAGGGGTCAGAAGGATTTTCTGCACGGTCGGCGCGGCGTTGCTCTCGATTTCATCCAGCAGGAGATGCGTGGCAGTTTCCCCCATGCGCTGGCGGTCCTGCCGGATGGTGGTCAGGCGGATCTGCGCGAGCGACGCATAGGAGATGCCGTCAAAGCCCGCGATACAGAGCTCTTGCGGCACATGGATGCCCGCCTCCTGCGCATATTGCAGCGCGCCGAGGGCAATCACGTCGTTGCCGCAGAAGAGCGCATCCGGCGGGGTGCTGCTTTCCAGCAGCTCCTGCGCCAGCGCATAGCCGCTTTCACTGGTGAAGGGGCCGTGGCGCACGAGCTGTGCGTCTGAAGCGAGCCCGTTTTCCCGCAGCGCGCGGGTATAGCCCTCCAGCCGCTGTAGATTGGAGCGCGAATCCGGCAGGCCGCCCACAAAGGCGATGCGCCTGCACCCGCAATCCAGCAGGTGGCGCGTCATCAGATAGCCGCCGTATTCATGGTCCGTATCGACGCAGCTGACCACCTTTGAGCCGCTGTAATGCAGCAGCACAGCGGGCAGACCAAGGTCTTCATAGGCTGCGCCGTCGCCGGTATCCTGCACAGGCTTTAAGATCATTCCGTCCACACGCTGCTCCCGCATGAGCTGGAGCTGGCGCTCCTGCGCGCGCGGCTCCCAATCCGTATTGGAGAGGATCGTCTGATATCCGGCCCTTTCCGCCGTGTGGATCACGGCCAAAGCGATATCGGAGAAGAAGGGGTTGGAGATATCCGGCAGGATCAGGCCGAGGGTTTTAGAGCGCTGATTGACCAGGTTGCGTGCGATCCCATTGGGCGAGTAGTCGAGCTTTTTGGCAACCTCCAGGATGCGCTGCGCCGTTTTAATGCTCACGCCGCGGCTGCCGCTGAGCGCGCGGGAGACGCTCGCATAGGATACGCCGGCTTCACGCGCGATATCTTTGATGGTAACGCTCATAGGGCCGCTTCCTCCAGTTTATATCATTGTTTGCAGGAATTTTATTATAGCAGGTTTTTGGACAAAATTCTATGGCTAGCGGGCGAAATCCCGGCAAAATCAAACAAAACAAAAAGGCACGCTGCAAAATGCTGGAAAAACACTTTGCAGTGCGCCCTGTTTTTCGGTATTAAGATTCCAGCCCTGTTTCCGTGACAAAGCTGTTCTCAATTGTGATGACCGTATAGTACTGCGGGCCGAGCTCGTTTACAAGCGCGTTTACACGCTGGTAGATCTCGCTTTTCTTCATCTTGCAGTTGTGCGGGATGACAAGGTCGAAGATCAGGTTCGTATGCGTCGGCCCCTCCACCATGCGGAAATCGTGGATCGTAAAGCGCGGATCGATGCCCCGCACAATCTCCGAGATCTGTAGCCGCAGGCGGTTGACCTGCTCATCGTCCACCACGATCGGGTCCATATGGATGACCATATCCATGTGGAAATTCTTCTTGATCTCCCGCTCGATGAGGTCGATGGTATCGTGGCTTTTCATGATATCCGCATCGGAGGGCACCTCCGCGTGCGCGGAAGCGAAAATGCGGTTCGGCCCGTAATCGTGGACGATGAGATCATGCACGCCAACCACGCCGTCGAAGGAGAGAATCTCCGTTTCCAGCGTTTTAACAAGCTTCGGGTCCGGCGCCTGGCCGAGGAGGCTGCCCACCGTATCGCGCACGATCTGGATGCCGGTGTAAAAGATAAAGAGGGCAACGATAATGCCCATATAGCCATCGAGCGGCAATGCGGTAAATTTGGAGAGGATCAGCGCAATCATGGAAACAGTAGTCGCTGCCGTATCGCTGACACTGTCCATCACGACCGCGCCGACGGCAGGGGAGTCGATCCGCTTGCCGAGGTGAGTGTTGAAAACTGCCATCCAGATCTTCACGCCGATGGATAAAATCAGCACGATTAGCGCAGGGATGCTGAAGGCGAGCGTTTCCGGATGCAAGATTTTGTCAATTGAAGAGCGCACCAGCTCAAAACCCATCATCAGGATCAGGAAGGCGACGCCCAGCGCGGCGATATATTCGAGCCTGCCATGGCCGAAGGGGTGCTCGTCGTCTGCCGGGCGGTTAGCGGCTTTGAAGCTGAAAAGCGTAACGGCGGAGGAGCCTGCATCGGAAAGATTGTTGACCGCGTCCGCCGTAATGGCGATGCTGTTGGTAAGCGAGCCGATCAGGAATTTTGCAGCCGTCAGCAAAAGATTGCAGGCGATCCCCACCGCACCGCTGAGGATGCCGTAGCGCGCGCGCACGGCGGGATTTTCCGTGCTGTCCGCGTCTTTGATGAAGAGTTTGATCAAAAGTTTTGTCATGTCATCCATCCCCGTGTGAGTTCGTATGAATATAGATTATAACATCATTGCGTTTTTCCATCGCAAAAGGAGCGGCGAATTCATGAGCCCGCAATGATGGCTTCAATGTTCTCCGAAGCTCTTGAAATCTTTGATTTCTTAGAGATTCGAGAGGTTATTATAACACGACGGGGAAAAAGTTACAATTCATCGTGGAGATGTTACTGAATGATAACATGAAAAGGGCGGGTTGGAGCATTCACCCCGTCCCCGCCGGAAGGTTCATGATGGATGTTCTGCCTGTTCAGGCTGTTCTCGGATTTGTTTTGGATATTTCACCAGCGTGATGATAAATTCGGTTCTGTATTAAATCTAAGATATCCAATCAAACGGGAGGTTGTTTTACGCCTCCCTGCTCACTACATGTACATCCAGCTGTTCATAGGGAATCGTAATCCTGTTTTCGTCGAATTTCAGCTTCACCGTCTCCTGCAGCTCATAGAAAAGCGTCCAGTAGTCATCGCTGCGGCACCAGACGAGGCAGGCGAGCTCGATCGCGTGCGCGTCGTGTGCCTTTACACCGATGACGGGCGCGGGATCATTCAATACCATGGCGTTGTCCGAAACGATCTCATTTAATACCCGCTTTGCCAGGGAAATATCGTCGCCATAGCCGATGCTGTAGGTCAGATCCAGCCTGCGTTTATTCTCTGCCGTGTAATTGATGATATTATTAGAGGTCAGATGGGAATTCGGGATGATGATGCGCTTGTTGTCGATCGTATTGAGCGTGGTGTTCATAAAGCCGATCTCCGCCACCTTGCCGGAAACGGATTCCAGCTCGATGAAATCGCCGCTCTTGAAGGGCTTGCTGATGAGGATTTGCAGGCCGCTTGCAAACTGGGAGATACTGTCCTTCAGGCCGATGCCGGCGGTCACGCCCGCCGCGCCGAGGGCGGTGATGAAGGAGTTGAGGTTGATCCCCAGTGTGGACAGGGCGGAGAGGACGATGCCGAATTTGATGACCAGCTCTACCACATTGCGGATAAAGGGATGTACGGCCGGGTCAACGTTTTTCGCCGTCAGGCCCTTTACGAGCAGATTCCCCGCGAGCTTTGCCAGCCAGAAGCCGACGGCGAGCGTTACAATGGCGCCGACGAGATTCGGCAGGAAGCCCAGAAGCTTATCCCAAAAGTTTTCGCTGGTCCATGTTTTGAGCTGTTCAAACAGATTCATTGAAATGCCTCCTGTATCTGATTTCCAAAACGGATGGAATCATTGTATCATTTCCGAATGCCGGAATGCAATCTTACCGGCGGGAAAATCCATTTTCCGGCGTCTCCGCCGCATCCGGTTGACAGGAGCAGGCCCTTCTGATAAGATTGAACATACCGGTTGTATGTAAATGTAACGGAGGAATTTGATGTCTCGCAACAAGTATCCGGAGGAAACCGTGCAGCGCATTCTCGACGCCGCACAGTCGCTCTTTTTGGAAAAGGGCTATGAGCGCACGACCGTGCAGGATATTGTGGACAGGCTAGGCGGCCTGACAAAGGGCGCGATCTACCACCATTTCCAGTCGAAGGAGGCGATCCTTTCGGCAGTGATGGAGCGGATGTTTGCGCAGGCGGCTGATTCGGCAAACCGCTGGGAGGAGATCCGGGATCAGCAGGGGCCAACGGGGATCGAAAAGCTTCGCCGCATGCTGCTGGAAGGAATTCAGGACCCTGTGCAGGATCAGATGTACCATGCCGCGCCGGATTTGAAAAAAACGCCGCAGATCCTGGCCGCCATGCTGCACGATTCTGTGGAGATAACCGCCCCTGAGCTTGTGCAGCCGGTGCTGGAGCAAGGTATCGCGGATGGCAGCATTCAAACGGAGTATCCCAAAGAGCTGGCGGAGCTGATTATGCTCCTGATGAATTTCTGGATTTATCCCGCTGTTTTTCAGGTGTCGGAGGAAGCGTATGCCCGTAAATTTGCCTTTCTCTGCGACCTGCTCCCCAAGCTCGGTTTGGACGGGCTGATCAATGAGGAACTATTTGCACGCGCAGCATATATCCTTCACCTTTACCAAGAGCGCGGAGAAGCGTGCGCGGACGATTGATTTTTGCGTGCCAAGCCTGCTGTTTCGTGTTATACGAGCCGATTGCAAACGTCCGCGTTTCCGACGGCCGGCATGTCGTGAAAACGGACGGGAACGGTGCGGATACCCTTCCGGGCGACAGCAAAAGCCGCTTTGTGGCGGTTATGACCCCGTCGGGCTGCTGGACGGAGGATTATATGATATCCCTGTGCCGCAGTGCCGTGCGAAAATATTCTTTTGCCTCCTTTTCTAACTGCTTTTCCCGCAGGAAAAGCATGAGAAACAGGAAGAGCCCGCGCGGCCTGAGTGCAAGCAATCTGATGATCAGCGAAAACATCACAGAAAACAACAATAGAACGAAGTCGCATACAGGGAAACCGGGCATTCACTTTCTATACGATCAGACTGACCGCCCACGTCAAAATCCCTTTTTTCCCGACTGCAAAAGAATTGCCCGCTTCAACAATATTTCTCCACCACAATATGCAGCCTGCCTTTCTTGCTCGTCCCGCCAATCTCCGCCAGCCTCACTTTGCCCTTCGAGCGGAATACGATCCGGTCGCCCTCCCTGACGGGGGCGGCCGTTTTTTCACAGGCGAGGGAGTTTAAGAAAATCAGCCCCTTCCGGATTGCCTCCGCAGCCGCTGCCCGGCTGACGGAGAAGGCGGCGGAGACTACGTTGTCCAATCGCAGAGAGGCGACCACGCAGGGGACGAGCTCGCGCCCTTTCTCCTCCCTGCGCAGTTCGTTCACAGGCACGAACGCGCCGTCGAGCCGGGCGCGCCCAGCCTGTGTGAGGTTTTCCCGAAGATAGGGCGCTACGCTTTGAAGCAAAACGATATCGCAGCCGTCCTCATGAACCAGAAGGTCGCCCACCATTTCCCGCTTGACGCCGAGGCCCATGAGCGCGCCCAGATAGTCCCGGTGGGTGAGCGTGTGGAAAGGGTCCTTTTGTACGCGCAGTACGGTCAGGGGATTATCCGCTTCATTTTCCGCCAGCCATGATAGCTTGTCTTCCTCTGCGGGCAGAGAAAGATAAGCCGGAAAGAAGATGGCAATCGCGCGTTCCGCATCCTCATATCCGCCGTAAAAGCATACCTGCAAGCCGCGTATCTTTGCGCAGTAAGCCCGCGCCAGCGCACCCTGCCGCAGGTCGAGAAAGGCGGAATGCGTGAGCATCCCATAGCGTTCGCACTGGTCGATTTTATCCTCGATCCCTGCAAGGAGCAGATCGTCCTCTTTCATCATCAGCCCGTCCTTTCACCGCCTGTTTCTTCCGGCCTATTTTACCGCAGACCGGGCAGGCTGCGCAAGGCTTTTGCTTTTCCCTTGAAAAAAGCGCGGGAGAAATTAGGCTGCTCTTTCTCGCTGCCTCTTTACTTTTAAGGTTTAGATTGCTAAAATATAAAAGCATTATTTTAACGCGGGGGAGGTTTCGTTTTGAATAACAAACTCAAGGACGATAACGTCGATTTTCTATTTCAGGCGATCTTGGCGCTCGAAACGATGGAGGAGTGCTACGACTTTTTTGAAGATCTCTGCACGGTAACGGAGCTCAAGGCGATTTCCCAGCGCATCGTAGTGGCACATATGCTCAGCCAGAAGCGCGTTTACAGCGATATCGTGCGCGAGACGGGGGCGAGCACCGCGACGATCAGCCGCGTCAACCGTTCTTTAAATTATGGCTGCGACGGCTATGAGAAGATTTTTGCCCGCATCGACAACGCGAATGCGGAAAAGGGCGCATCTGAAGAATAAATTTTTTCAAACTGAAGTGTTGTGCTTTTCGGTCAAAAAGGCAGACCGGAATTTGGCTGCGCCAAGCTGCAGAAAACTTTAGCAGAGAAAGGATGGCCATAAGCATGAGTGGCTATGCGGATTTCGCGGCCTTTTATGACATTCTGACGGACGACGTCGGCTACCCGCGGCGGGCAGACGATCTCTCCGGATTGCTTGCGGAAAACGGCGTTGAGAAGGGCACGGTTTTAGACCTCGCCTGCGGAACGGGAAGACTGACGCTGGAGCTTGCCCGGCGTGGCTATGAAATGATCGGTGTGGATGCGAGCCCCGATATGCTCTGCGTAGCGCGGGAAAAATGCATGCGGGCAGGGGAGGATGTGCTGTTTCTCTGCCAGCCGATGGAAGCGCTCGATCTTTACGGCACGGTGAATGCTGCCGTCTGCACCCTTGACAGCCTGAACCATATCACAGATCCGGACACGCTGCGGGAGGTTTTTCAGCGCGTGTCTCTTTTCCTCGAGCCGGGAGGGCTGTTTATTTTCGATGTCAATACGCCCTATAAGCACCGGGAGATTTTGGGAGACAATACCTTCGTATATGATCTTGACGGGCTGTACTGCGTCTGGCAGAATGCCTATGACACGCAGGACGATACCGTGGACATCCTACTCGATTTTTTTGAGGAGCAGGCGAATGGTTCCTATACCCGCTATGGGGAGCAGTTCACGGAGCGCGCTTACAGCCATGAAACGTTGTGTGCCCTTCTGAATGATGTGGGTCTTTCCGTGATCGGCTGCTATGAGGAAATGACGCGCACACCGCCGCAAAAGGACACGCAGCGCGCGGTATATCTGGTCAAAAAAGAAAGGATTCAGAGATAGATGGGAAAATTGGTTCGTTGCATTTCAGAGGATGGGACGCTCACCATCATGGCGCTCGACAGCACGGATATCGTAGCGCAGGCAGAGCGCATCCATCAGACCTCTGCCGTCATGTCGGCGGCATTGGGGCGGCTCTTGACGGCGGCCTCCATGATGGGCGATCAGCTCAAGGGCGCGGACAACAGCATCACCCTGCGCCTGAACGGCGGCGGCCCTGCCGGGACGGTGCTTGCCGTTGCGGACAGCAGGGGCAACGCGCGCGGCTATGTCGGCACGCCGGTCGTCGAGCTGCCGCTCAATGAGAAAGGCAAACTGGATGTAGCCAAGGCCGTCGGCACGGACGGGACGCTGACCGTGATCAAGGACCTGGGGATGAAAAAGCCTTATGTAGGCCAGATTCCGCTGGTATCCGGCGAGATCGCAGAGGATATCACACAGTATTTTGCTGTCAGCGAGCAGGTGCCGACCGTGTGCGCCCTGGGCGTGCTGGTGAACCCCGATCTGACCATCCGCAGAGCGGGCGGCTTCCTCATCCAGCTTTTGCCTACGGCGGATGACGCGGTCATCGATGCGGTGGAGCGCTGCGTGGAAAAGGTGCCGCCGGTGACGAAGCTGTTGGAGGATGGGCTGATGCCGGAGGAAATCTGCCGCGCCGTGCTGCCGGAGTTTACGCTGGAGGTGCTCGACGAGGCACAGCCGGCTTACCGCTGCAACTGCAGCCGGGAGCGCGTGCTGCGCGCGCTGGCGGCAACCGGGCGGGAATCGCTGGAAGAGCTTTCACAGGATCCGGTAACAGAGGTCTGCTGCCAGTTTTGCGACAAAAAGTATCAGATTGAAAGCACTGAGCTTAAGGCGCTGCTGCGGGAGCCGTGACCAAGGCGCACAGCGTATGGATAAAAAGAGGAGGAGTATCGTGCAGATCCGTTTGGCAAAGGTATCGGATGCGCTGCATATGATATATGGAACACGGGATTTCAGTGCCAGATTTTTTTGGAAAAAGTTTGCGCCGGGTGGTTGACATCTGATCTGATTTGTAGTATATTATAACACGTCGCCGCCGCACTCCAGAGCGTACGGCACAGGCAACGGGAGCATAGCTCAGCTGGGAGAGCACCTGCCTTACAAGCAGGGGGTCACAGGTTCGAGCCC
>URQB01000023.1 GCA_900549825.1 uncultured Oscillospiraceae bacterium
AAGATGGCTGAACATTGGAACAGCAGGGATCTCTCAGACAAGGCAGTCAGCCATAGGGTCTGCTTTGTTACTCGCTGCGCTTCGTAATAAAAAATAGTTCAATACGGGAAAGGCATCGACCTGCGCAGCCTGAGCGCAGAGATCGTCACTCTGGCTGCTCCACCTCGATTTTACCATGGGCCGTTTCAAATTCTGCAACGCGCCGTTTGATATACTGCTCAATTTCTTTATTTGCAGAGCGGCCTTCTGATTCTGCAATATATCGAAACTTCTGAAAGTATAATCTGTCTACTCGTAGCGTATAGCGCAATAACTTATCGTCCATGATTCCACCTCTTATTCACCTTTTCGGTGTTATTGTGACTTAATTATAGTGAATTTATTGATATAAAACCGAAGTGATGGCATAATGGCGTAAAAGTGGTGAATACATTTTGGTAATAAGGAGCTGATTGTAATGATGAAAGAAAAATTCCATCAAGCCCTCGTCCGTTTCAAATCCACCAAATTCATCTCACAGGAAGAAGAACAACTAAAAGCCAAATCCAACTTCCTGAACCCCCTCGTCGAGCCCCTCATCCTCTCCCGCCTCAGCCAGGGCGACAGCTACGGCTACGAGATCGCCCAATCCGTCAAAAAGGGGAGCGGCGGCCGCTTCAGGCTCCCGGAGGGCACAATGTATCCCACGCTCTGCCGCCTGATGGATCAAGGATATATCGCAGGCTATGCATCCGAAGAGGAGGGGAGGAGGCTTCGCCTTTATTACCAGATTACGCCCGAAGGGCGCGAACGCCTCCAATTTTTGCTGGATGCCTATGCAGAGGCCCGCGAAGGCTGTGAAGCCTGCCTTGTCGCGATGGGCGACAGCGTGCAGTAAGGTGGATAGGGATTGATCCATCCCATCCCAACAGGCCTCCGCGAAACAATGCGCGGAGGCCGTTGCGATTCTTTTCGCAATGGCGGCGAGAAGGTTCTGTGAAAACCAAATTATTTTTTCTTCCACACCCCTTTTGCCTGCTTCTCCCGCTTCGGCTTTGGCGGGGCGGGAGGTTCTTCCTGCGGCGCCGCAACGTCCGCCAGCCCGCGCTCCTTGAGCCGCGCGCCTACGATTTCCCGCATCAGGCAATAGAGCACGGAACAAATCGGCACACTCACGAGCATGCCTATGATGCCCCAGACGCTACCGCCGACCGTCACGGCAAGGAGCACCCAAAGGCTCGGCAGGCCGACGGAGCTGCCTACCACGCGCGGATAGATCAGGTCGCCTTCCATCTGCTGCAGGACGATGATGAAGATCACGAACCAGACCGCCTGCATGGGGGAATCCATCAAAATGAGGAATGCGCCGATCGCCGTGCCGATGAAGGCGCCGAAGATGGGGATCAGCGCGGTGAAGCCGACGAGGATGGAAATCATCGGTGCATACGGCATGCGGAAGATCACCATGCCGATAAAGCAGAGGATGCCGATGATGACGGATTCCATACACTGCCCGGTCACAAAGCGGGAAAACATTTTATTGGAGAGCCCGGCGATATGCAGGATTTTTTCCACCCACTTCTGCGGCAGAAAGGCATAGAGGATGCGGGTTGCCTGGCTGCCGAGCTTCTCCTTTTGCATCAAGATATAGACAGAGAAGACGATTCCAAGAATAAAGTTGAAAATCGCGCTGAAAATAGAAGTGGTAATGCCAACTGTCGTATTGACCAGCTTGCCGGAGTCGCGCTTGAGGTAGTCGACTACGGAGGCGCTGATCTTCTCCCAGTCGATTTCAAGGTTGATCAGGGTGGAGGCATCCACCTTGAAAAATGCAGCGGCCTTTGTAAGCCATTCCTTGACCTGGACGGTATATCGCGGCATATTGTCGACCAGCAGGCCGAAGGCCCGCTTCAGCTCCGGGACAATCATAAAAATCAGGATGAATACGATGCCGATGATCATACCGAAGGTTAAAACGATGCTCACCACGCGGCGGATGCGGTTCCACATGCAAGAGTTTTTGCGGTTGAGCGGCGCAAATAGCCGCTCCTCGATCATCTTGAGCAGGACGTTGAGAATGAAGGCGGCGCAGAAGCCGATGATCAGCGGCATCAGCAGGCCCAGCGCGGCGCGGCAGACGCCTGCAACTGCGGCGATGTTTTGCAGCCCCAGAAACAGGGCGATGCCGGAGGTGACGATCAACAGGATTTTTTTGATGGTTTTCCGGTCAAGCTCCATGCTGTTTCCACACGGCACAGTGGCGCGCCGCCCTTTCTTTTTAGATATGATATTAACGATACCTTGCAACGGCGCTTCGTGCAAGCGCTTTTTAGGCCCGGTATTGGGGCGGTATTCCATTCATTCACGCGCTTACTGCTTCCTTATGCAAAATTACAGTGAAAATAGAGGAAAGCTTGAATATTCTATCGAAATGGACTATAATCAAACCATCAAAAAACGATGAGATGAGGACGTTAGTTATGAATCAACGCAGGACGATCGTCAATACAGCGCTCTCCAACCGGCCTGCCGGGGTCGCGGTCCTGATTGCTGCCCTGGCCGGTGGCCTTTATTACCTTTACTGCCTGCTGCGCGTGCCCGGCGCGGCCGACCCTTATGCGGGCGTGATCCTGAGCGGACAGGCCTTTCTGGTGCTCAGCTATGTGGAATACGCTGTCAAGATTGCAATTAAGCTCTTCCTGATTTCCGCAATCTTGTATGCGTTTGGGCATACGCGCCATGCGCCTTATACGCGTACGCCGGCGCGGCTTTGGGTATGCAGCCTGTCGCTGGAGATCGTGCTGTATATCCTCGCAATTTTCATCAGTGTGATACATTATTTGTCCGCACAGAGGGTGGGCGATGCAATGAACCCTGTGCTGGAGCTGACACCGCAGATCTTATCAATTTTGACGTTTGCCCTGCTGATCGCAGTGGTACTGCGATCCCCCGATTTGCTGCGGGCGGCGAAATATTTCCGGATTTCGATTGTGACAACGGTGCTGGCCGCCCTATATCTTGTGGCGCATGCCGTCCAGATTGTTTCAGCGGTGCGGTCGGGCGCAGGCGGGGTTGTGCAGGAGGCCATCCTGTGCATAGACGGGCTGACGGTTCTGCTGCCGAGCATCCTGCTGATGCGGGCGGCGGCCGCGGAGAAAAAGGTCAATTATACCAACCGGGGCTTTTACATGGGCCAGAAATACGAGCGGTAATCGGTTCTATCCAAAATCAAAAGCGGGCGTGGGCAGCCACCGCCTGCTTTTTTGTCCTATATTAAATTTTAAGGAAAAGCTTATCAAATTATAATTGCTTTTTGCATTGATTTGTGATAAATTTGGATATATAAATACCGTCAACTTCTTTGATTTTTAGAGAAAAATTCAAAAATGATAGGAATGTGTGCAAAAAATGCCGTCGATCAAGATGATTGGCGTTTGTTTTGCTGACGGTATCGTGAAGCGTACGCCGTCTATGCGGTGGGATGGAGGGTATTTGATGAGTGCAAGCAGTCTTGTGGACCGGCAGTATGTCGGGGTGAGGGAGAACCTTGCCTACGGTGTCGCATGCGGCGGCCAGAATATGAGCTACACGTTCATGGCGTCGTATCTTACTTACTTTTTTGTAAACGTTTTCGGGATCGACCCGGCGATCGTTGCCACCATGCTGTTTATTGAGGGCATCTGGGATGCGGTCAACGATCCGATCATGGGCTCGATCGTCGATAAGACGCGTACCCGTTTCGGTAAGCTGCGGCCGTATCTGCTCGTGATCCCGATTCCACTCGCTGTGGTGACGATGCTGCTGTTTGCAGGGCCGGTCCTGATGGCGGAAGCTTCCATGGGCGCGAAGGTCGCCTATATGGTGATTACGTATTTCATATGGGAGTTCCTCTATACGATCTGCGACGTGCCGTTCTGGGGCATGTCGGCCGCGATCTCTCCCAACCCGGCGGACCGTACCCGTGCGATTTCCAGTGCGCGCTTTATGGCGACGATTCTCGGCGGCCTGCCGGGCATCGTGCTGCCGGTGCTGATCGATCTGGTCAACGCGGGAGCCGTGGGAATCTCCCTGCAAAAGGTTTTCTTCGTCATCGGCATCGTCGTCTCCTTTGTCGGAATGGGGCTGTTCAGCCTTGCCGGTATCTGCACGCGCGAGCGCGTCGCGCAGTCGCTGGAGGAGCCGAGCCTGCTGGATTCCTTCAAATACCTGTTCCAGAACAAGCCCTTGATGCTCCTGATCCTGTCTAACATTCTCGGCGCCTTGGGTAGCATTAGGGATATTTTCCAGAATTATTATTTTATCGATGTATTAGGCTCCGCTTCCATCAATATTATCATCGGCATTCCGGGCGCGGTGATCGGATTTGTGGCATATCTGCTGATCGGCCCGCTGAAAAAACGGTTTAATAATAAGCAGATATCAATTTGGATGTCTGTCATTTGTGGGATTTTGCCGGCCATCACCTTTGTACTGGGATATGGCAATATGAAGAATATGGCCGTCATGGTGCCGCTTTTGATGCTGCAGGGGGCGCTGAACGCCTTGTTCAATGGTGCGCGCATGGTCATTCCCACGGAAATGATTGGTGAAACAGTCGATTACATGGAGTGGAAAACCGGGAGACGCTCTGAGGGAATGAGCTTTTCCATTTTAACCTTTATCAGCAAGTTTACGGGCGCAATGTCCAGATCCATGGGTACAGGTCTTCTGAAAGCGATTGGTTATGTAACCTCTTCCGCCAATGCGATTGTACCGCAGAGCATGCACACGCAGCGTGGAATCTTTGCGATGTTTACCATTATACCAGGCTTGTTGGGAATTTTGGGGATCATTCCATTATTCTTCTATGACCTTGTCGGGGAAAAGCAGCAGAAGATACTCCGCGAGCTTGCCGAACGCCGCGAAAAGACGGAGAAGCAGGAAGAGGAAAAACCGGTGGAAGCCGATACGCAGGCATAACTGAAAGAGAACAGAGCGCAGCAAAAAAATCAGAGAGATAGAAATCAGGAAAAAAGGAGATGCGATACCAAATGAGCCGCATGAAAAAGACAACCGTTTCCCTTCTGCTGGTCCTGTCGCTCCTGGCGGCGCTGATGGCGCCGGTGGGCGCCGTGTTCGGGCAGAAGCCTGATCCACTGCAGTTCAATGAGGATGGCTCCTTTACGATCCTGCAGATCTCCGATACGCAGGACACGCAGTATCCGACTCCAAACGTGCTCACGCTGATTGAAAAGGCGATGGATGAGTCCCGGCCTGATCTTGTCATTTTCACCGGGGACCAGCTGAAAAATTATGATTCCGATTTTGACGGAGGCAATCTGGAGCGCAAGGTCCAGCAGGCGATCGACGCGATCGTGCGTCCCGTAGAGCGCCGGGGCATCCCGTTTGCAGTGGTTTACGGCAACCATGACGACGCAATCGAAATCAGCAAGGAAGATCAGCTTAAGATGTACCAGCGCCACAGCCTGTGCCTGATGCGCGACGATGAGCCGGAGCTTTCCGGATGCGGCAATTACAACCTGCCGATCCTCAGCAGCGACGGCCAGCGTACGGTGTTTAACCTCTACCTGCTCGATTCCCACGGCGGCAGCGGAGGAACATATGATTATATCAAGCAGGATCAAATTGACTGGTATGTACGTACAAGCAATGCGCTGAAAGCTGCAAACGGCGGCCGGCCGGTTCCCTCGATGGAATTCCAGCATATTCCGCTGCCTGAGCTGCGCACCGTTGCGGACGAAGGCCTGATCCACACGGGTGAAAAGAATGAAGGCGTATCCGGCCCGTATTACAACAGCGGTTTCTTTGACGCAATGGCCGGGCAGGGCGACGTGATCGCCGCCTTCTGCGGCCATAACCATACGAATACCTATATTGGCACGCTCAAGGGCGTAGATCTCGGTTTTACGCCGGGCGCCGGCTTTAATGAATACGGCTCCGGTATGGAGCGCGGCGTGCGGGTTATCGAGCTCAACGAGCGCGACCTCTCAACCTATCAGACGCATCTGCTGACCTTTGTGGGGCTGCTGGGCGACAATCCGATCACGAGGCTGCGCTACCGGCTCTTCACAGTTGGTGAGCTGGATTCCGACAATGTGGGGAACATGGTGAAGACGGTTCTTGGTGAAGTTGCCAGCGCAGTACTGTATCTGATCAAAACGAGCCAGGGAAACCCTGTTACGATCGTGAAGGAAGTGTTCCAGTTCTTCGGTGCGGACGTAGGCTATTTTGCAGGCTTTTTCCATTGATCTCCCCTTATGAAAGGAGTAGATTCCGATCGTGGAAGCGATTTACAATTTTGACTGGTCCGTGTTTGCCTGGGTGCGGGATGTGCTATGGAACCCCGTGCTTGATGTAATCATGAAATATATCACGCTGCTCGGCGAGGGCGGCATCATCTGGATCATCCTCGCGGTGATCCTGCTCTGTACGAAAAAATACCGCAAATGCGGCCTGATGATGGGCACGGCATTGATTTTAATGCTGATAATCAATGACGGCATTTTAAAGAACCTGATCGCCCGGCCGCGGCCCTTCAACCGCTTTGACCCGGCGGATCCCACGGCGTTTGCCATCTGGAAGGATTTCCCCTTCCCGAATATCGTCAGCAGGCCGTCGAGCTTTTCATTCCCCTCCGGGCACACTTCCTCTTCATTCGCGGCGGCGCTGCCCATGCTGAAAACGGATCAGAAGATCGGGATTCCCGCGCTGATTCTGGCGTTTCTGATCGGTTTCTCCCGGATCTATGTGCATGTGCATTATCCGACAGATGTGATCGCTGGTGCGGTTGCGGGCCTGTTCTACGGCTGGATCGGCATTGTGCTGGTGCAGAAGCTGGAGCCGGTTATCAGGCGCTGGTGGGCGCAGCGCAAGGCGCAAAAAGCAGCTTAAATGCAGATATATGGATGACGGAAAACACCGGAGACTTGTTCTCCGGTATTTTTTTGGCCAGAGGAGGAACAATTGTGAGGAGACGCGCATTGAATAAGGAAGAGGATGGATCACGGGATTTTTTGATGCACGGCCATCAATGAATCGGCCTTCGAGCAGATTGCAATAAAAACAATGCGTGATATTCTCTATTTTTGTGAAAATAATGCGAAGGTGATGAAAGTATCGCTTTTGAAAACTTCAATTAACTGGCGCCTTTTTCTTGATTTCAGATAAAGATTCTTAAAATATGAATAATTTAAAATTAGTTCTTGCATTTTAGACGCAAATCGGGTAAAATAAATTGCAAGCCAGAGAGGGCTTTATGCCAGCTGTAGAGGGGTTACTGGCTTTTTTATGGAGGGAGGATCTGCCGGTTTTCGCGGCAGACCGCTGGAAAAGCATGCGTCCCCCTGTGCGTGAGCTCCAAAATTTTTAAGTTTGGAAGGATGATTTGCATGTACGTAGATGATGTTTTAGACCAGGTACTCAAACGTAACCATACGCAGCCGGAATTTTGTCAGGCAGTGACGGAGGTGCTGGAATCAATCCGTCCGGTTGTGGAAAGCAATCCTTACTATGAAAAAACATCTTTAATTGAGCGTATCGTCGAGCCGGAGCGTGCGACTGTCTTCCGCGTTTGCTGGATGGACGACAATAACAAGGTTCAGGTCAACCGGGGCTACCGCGTCCAGTTTAACAGCGCGATCGGCCCATACAAAGGCGGCCTGCGCTTCCATCCTTCCGTCAATATGAGCATTATCAAATTCCTTGGCTTTGAGCAGATTTTCAAGAACTCCCTGACCGGCCTGCCCATCGGCGGCGCCAAAGGTGGCTCGGATTTTGATCCAAAGGGAAAGAGCAATACGGAGGTTATGCGCTTCTGCCAGAGCTTTATGACATCCCTTTATCGTGTCATCGGCCCGAATACGGATGTCCCCGCCGGGGATATCGGCGTAGGCGGGCGTGAGATTGGCTATATGTTCGGCCAGTATAAGCGCATCACCGGCCAGTATGAAGGCGTGCTCACCGGCAAGGGCCTGAGCTTCGGCGGTTCGCTCGCGCGCACGGAGGCGACAGGCTATGGCCTGGTTTATATCGTAGAAGAAATGCTGCGTGCGCACGGCAATGCGATCGAGGGTAAGACCATTGCGGTCTCCGGCTCCGGCAATGTGGCGATCTATGCCATTGAAAAAGCGCAGGAACTGGGTGCAAAGGTCGTTACGGCTAGTGATTCCAACGGCTGCATCTACGATCCGGATGGGATCGACCTCGCGGTTCTCAAGGAAATCAAGGAGGTTCGCCGCGGCAGGATCAGCGAATACGCCGCGCAGCGCCCCAATGCGAAATATTTTGAAAACGGCAAGGTGTGGGGAATCCCGTGCGATATCGCCCTGCCTTGCGCCACACAGAATGAGCTGAATGCCGAGGATGCGCGCGAGCTGGTGAAAAACGGCTGCATTGCGGTGGGCGAAGGCGCAAATATGCCCTCTACACACGATGCAATTCAGACATTTTTGCAAAACGGAATCCTCTTTGCGCCGGGCAAGGCGGCAAACGCGGGCGGGGTGGCTACCTCTGCCCTCGAGATGAGCCAGAACAGCGCGCGCCTGAGCTGGTCCTTCGACAAGGTGGATCAGAATCTGAAAAATATTATGATCAATATCTATACCAATATGTCCGCGGCCGCTGAGGAATACGGGCATAAGGATAATTTCGTGGTTGGCGCGAATATTGCGGGCTTCCTGAAGGTAGCGGACGCGATGCTGGCGCAGGGTATCATTTAAAAGAGAATCCTTCAAAAGGCTTGCCGTAAGAAGCGGCAGGCCTTTTTTGTTTCAATTGTGATAAGAATGTAAACAATTCTAATAATGTTTGAAAAAAAAGCTGTCTCATGATAAAATATCACCATTGCAATTTTGCAGTTTTCATAGAAGGAGGCATTGCCTTGGGAGACATGAAAGACCGTGAAAACGAGAACCTCTCCGGGGACGGCTTGGAGGAAGAGCTCAACCAGATCCGGGATGCATTCCAGCAGGAGCTGGATGAGGCTTCAAAGAGAGCGGCGCAGGAGGATGAACAAAAAAGCGCAGCGCAAGAGCCTGTTGTGACGGAAGAAAGCGCAGAAGAAACGTACCGGCCCACAGAGGCATCTACGTCGCCGGAGGGGGACCGGAAGGCGGATTGGAAGGTGATTGTGCTGGCTGTGATCGTCGCATTTGTAGCCCTGTATGGCGCGGTGGATTTCGTCATCGGCGTGCCGTCGTTTGCGCGCATGCTGCAGGCGGAGAAGTTTGTCCGGCAGGAGAAACTCAATTCCGCACTCGACGCTTATTACGATGCGAGTCAGGATACCAAGGCCGCTGCGGCAAAACGCATGATAAAGGGGCAGGCGCAGCTCTATCTGGACCTGGGCTATGTAGAGAACGCCCAGAGCCTGATCAAAAAATACTATACTAGCTCGGAGCTGGATCGGTTCTGGAACCGGGATCTGAACGAGCTTTATCAGAATCTGAACGCGATTACGGATACGATTTCTGCCGTGGAGGAGCTTTTCAGCGGATATACCGATATTAAGGATGATGCGCTTCCCTACGATGAGCTGATTGAAAAAATAGACGGACTGAAGGACAGCAAGGATAAAAGCTATGACAAGGCGATTTTGGAATATTATAAATATATGCTTGCCGCAATGACGGAGCAGAAGAGCTCCGTACGAATCCAGTTCCTTGAAGGCGTTCAGAAGGAAAATGAAAGCTATGGCTGGATTTATCTGCCTGCGATGGCCACTGAGTATCTGGAAGCAAAGGATTATGATAAGGTGGTTGAGCTCTGCGACAGGATGCGTGCGCGCAATACAGAGGATGCGGGCGCATATGCGACGGAGGCCTCTGTTTACCGCCTCCAGAAGCAGTATGATAAAGCGCTTTCCACAGCGGAGAAGGGCATTGCGCTGGATAATACCAGCTCGGAGCCTTACCGCCAAAAGGCGATTGTAGAGCTGCTGCAGGGAGATAAAAAGGCTGCGCTGGAAAATGCGAAAACCGCTTTTGACCTGTCCCTGAATTATGCGACGAGCTACACCATGGCGGTATGTTATCTGGCAAACAACGATCAGGATGGCTATCATGAAGTGATGTCCACCCTCGAATACTATGGCGTTGAAATGGGCCAGAAGGTGCTCGATTATAAGGCCGGGAAGCTGACGGTTGAAGATATTTTCCTGAGCGGAGAGGGGGATGTGGCATGAGAATCCTTTATGTGATCGTGAAGGCGCTGACCTTTCCGGGTGCGTTGCTGCACGCCCTTTGGGAGCATTGCCTGTGCCGCAGATTCAAATGCCCGGTAGAGGATGCGCGCTACTTTCAGGCAAACGAGCTGTGCGGGCACGTGGAGCATGAATTTATGCCGACCAGGGGTAAGCGGTTTTTGATCTGCTTCCTTCCGTTTCTGTTCAATCTGCTCCTTGGGCTGCTGATTGGGATCCCGGCCAGTGTGCATGTGATCAAGCTGCAGCAGTATACAAATGTTTTTTATCTTCTGATGCTGTGGCTCGGCATTTCCCTGCTGACCTCGCTTTTCCCCCTAATAGAAGATGCGCTTGCAATGTGGGAGAGCTTTTACGGCGCGGGAAATGAGGCAAATCTCGCCGTGAAAATTCTGTTGTTCCCGATCATCGCGGTTTTGGTTGCCGGCGCTTATCTGGAGCGCTGGGGGATCACGCTGCTGACCTCGATTGCGGCGGCCTGGTTCCTGCCGGAGCTGCTTTCCCCGGTCGCGGGCGCACTGGTTTCCGCCAATGATGCGATCGGTGCCTGGCTTGCGGAAAAGGCGGCGCAGGTGCAGGACGCAACTGAGGCGGCATCCACAACGGCGGCTTCCTAAGGATGCATCCGGTTACAATCAGAGAATGGGGAGTGCTGCAAAATGAACAGGCAGCACTCCCCATCTGTTATCATCCAGATCCGGCCTATCATTTGTTGCCGATTTCCTCTTGCCTTTCCGATAAAGATATATTATAATATTTTAAAGCTTCAAGAATGAGCTTTTGGCAGAGCGAAGCATTTATTTGGTCATGTGGCGGGCGGGTCCTGTGCGGCGGGGCGCTGTGAACCATGTCAGGCGGGGAACCGAGCAGCATTAAGCAGTCAGCACTGTGCGCCACAGTCTGCCTGTCCGCTGCATGACCAAGTGAACGGTTCGCTTTGCCTTTTCTTTTGGGGAAGGCATTGCAGGCCGGAAAGGAGTGGTTGCCGTGTATCAGGTGCTTTATCGGAAATGGCGCCCGCAGGTGTTTTCCGACGTTGCCGGGCAGCCGCATGTGACGGATACGCTGCGCAGAGAGCTGCAGGAAGGCCGGCTCTCCCACGCCTATCTCTTCACCGGCTCGCGCGGCACGGGAAAGACCACCTGCGCGAAGATTCTCGCCAAGGCGGTCAACTGCCTGCATCCCGTAGATGGGAACCCCTGCAACGAGTGCGAAATCTGCAAGGGGATCGACAGCGGCTCGATTTTAGATGTGATCGAGATCGATGCGGCGAGCAACAACGGCGTTGACAACATCCGCGATCTGCGCGAGGAAGCGAATTTCACGCCCGTCGCAGCGAAATACCGCGTGTATATCATCGATGAGGTGCACATGCTCTCCATCGGCGCATTCAATGCGCTGCTGAAAACACTGGAGGAGCCGCCATCCTACGTACTGTTTATCCTCGCCACCACGGAGGTGCACAAGCTCCCGGCGACGATTCTGTCCCGCTGCCAGCGGTTCGACTTTCGTCGGATTCCGCCGGAGGATATCGCCGCGCGGCTCGAATACGTGGCCGGGCAGGAGGGAATGGCGCTCGATCATGACGCAGCACTGCTCATTGCCCGCATTGCGGACGGCGCGCTGCGCGACGCGCTCTCGATCCTCGACCAGTGCGCCGGGCGCTCGAAGCAGGTCACGGTGGAAATCGTCAGCGAGGCGGCGGGCCTTGCGGGCCGCGGCCACCTCTATGAGCTCTCTGCCGCAATCCGTGAGGAGGACAGCGCCAAGGCGCTCGCCCTGCTCGACGAGCTCCACCAGGGCTCCTGTGATATGGAGCGGCTGTGCGGGGATTTGATCGACCATTTTCGCAATCTGATGATCGCCAAAACAGTGTCTGCCCCGGGCGAGCTCATCATTTGCACGGAAGGCGAGCTGCAGCAGATTCAGGCGGAGGCCGGAGGGTTCTCAATGGAAGCAGTCCTCTCCGCACTCGATCTGTTACAGGGCACATTAGAGCGCATGCGGTCCGGTGTGAACCGCCGCATTGAGATGGAGATGACGCTGATCAAGCTTGCCACGCCCGCGCTCAGCACAGATAGCGCGGCGCTGCTCCGGCGTATCGGGGCACTCGAGCAGGCGGTCCGCATCGGGTGCGCTGCCGCACCTGTGAAGTCCGCACCGGAGCCGAAAACAGAGCGGCCGCCGCTTCAGGAGGAGCCGGCTGCTGAACCCCGCAAAGCGGTATCCGCGCCGCCGCCCGCATTTCCATCCGGGCGGGAGATGGAGCCGGATCAGCCTCTCAAACCTGCTCCGCCGCCTGCCGTGTCCGCGTCCCCGGCGTCAGAGCCGGAGCGGCCGGATGATCCGGAGCCGCAGGACGGGCAGGAGGGGGATGAAGCCTTCCTGAAATGGCCGCAGGTGCTCTCCGTTTTATCAGAAATCGATAAGCCGATCGCCGGGATTCTATCCGGCTCCAGCGCATTCTTCCGCGGGGAGTTTGTGCTCATCCAGTCGGAAAATCCGCTGCTGGGCAGCTTCATCCGGCAGGGGAGCCACTCTTCCGCCGTGAAGGAGGCCGTGCTCCGCGTGACGGGCCGCAAATACCGCCTTGGGCTTTACAGCGGCGGGGGGAAAAATAAGCCGAAGAAAAAAACGGACCCGCTTGACGACCTGATGGGCCGTTTAAATGACGCGCAGGTGGAGACGGAAGTCCGCTCGCGCATTTGACTGATTTTATCCGGGCATTACCCCGGAAAGCAGATGGAGGAGTATCGAGATGAAAGCAAGAATTCCGAACGCCGGTAACAGCGGCAATATGATGAAGCAGATTCAGAAGATGCAGGAGGAGATGGCGCGCGTCCAGGAGGAATGCGAAAACGCCGAATATACCGCGGGCGCGGGCGGCGGGGCCGTCGAGGTGACGGTCAACGGCAAGCATGAGGTCGTGAAGATCGATATGAAGCCTGAGATCGTCGACCCGGAGGATATCGAGATGCTGCAGGATCTGCTGATTGCCTCCATCAATGAGGCAATGCGCAAGGCCGACGAAACTTCGGAGCGCGAGATGGGCAAGATCACCGGTGGGCTCAATATCCCCGGTATGCCGGGAGGCCTGTTTTAAGCAATGGCAGGGTATCAGGTAGCCGCGCTCTCGCGGCTGATCGAGCAGTTCGAGCGCATGCCGGGCATCGGGCGCAAGAGTGCGCAGCGGCTGGCCTTCTATGTGCTCGGACTGTCTGATGCGGAGGCGAAGGGCTTTGCGCAGGCGATTACGGATGCGCACGAAAAAATCCACCGCTGCAGAATCTGCTGCAATCTCACAGATGCGGAGCTCTGCTCCGTGTGCGGCAATCCCGCGCGGGATCAGACGAAAATCTGCGTGGTGGAGGACCCACGCGACGTGCTCGCCATCGAGCGCACGCATGAATACGAGGGCACCTACCATGTCCTGCACGGGGCGATCTCCCCGATGAACGGCGTCGGCCCGGACCAGCTCGCCATTAAGGAGCTGCTCGCCCGGCTGGGCGGCGAGGAGGAAGAGGTGGACGAGGTCATCATGGCGACGAACCCGACCGTGGAAGGGGAGGCGACCGCCATGTATCTCTCCCGGCTCTTGAAGCCGATGGGCATCAAGGTCACCCGTCTTGCCTACGGCGTGCCGGTGGGCGCGGATCTGGAATATGCGGACGAGGTGACGCTCTCCCGCGCGCTGGAGGGCAGGCAGGTCATTTAAAAGGGCTGGAAGACATTGTTCGCTGCCTTTTGCTTGACAAAAATTTTTTGTATGATATAATGCAGTTCCGGCTTCGGCTTTTGATCGGACAGAAGGGAGTGAAAGACCGTGGGCAACGCGCAGAAAAGCGATTTGCAGACGATTGCAAACAATAAAAAGGCCTTTCACGACTATTTTGTCATTGAGAGCGCGGAGGCCGGGATCGAGCTGTTCGGCACGGAGGTCAAATCCGTGCGGCAGGGGCGCGTCAATCTCAAGGATGCGTGGTGCTCGGTCAAGGACGGCGAGATTTTCGTCAACGGCATGCACATCAGCCCCTATGAGCAGGGGAACATCTTCAACCGCGACCCGATGCGCGTGCGCAGGCTTCTCATGCACAAGCGGGAGATCAACCGCCTCTATGGGCTGACGAAGCAGCAGGGCTATGCGCTGATTCCGCTCTCCGCCTATTTCAAAAAGGGGCGGGTCAAGATTCAGGTGGGCCTCTGCAAGGGCAAGAAAAATTACGACAAGCGCGAGGATATGGCCCGCAGGGCCGCGGCGCGCGACATCCAGCGCTCCCTCAAGGAGCGGCAGCGATAAAACAATTCAAATAAGGGGATGAAAGGATTTCGACGGGGGTTTTGAAACACGATAAGCGAGCAGAGGCGCGGAACCGCTTGAAAAGCCGCAACCTTTTCAAAATAAACGACAACAATAAAGTTTCGTTACAGGCTGCTTAAGCCTGCGTCCTGCCTTTGAGTCCTGCGGCTTAGGTTTGGGCGTCGATTAGCAGGGAACGTGAACAGAGGCTTGCCTCCGCCTCTGTCATGACTTGGAGGCTACCGTAAGCGCCAGCCTGCCGGACGGCGGGCGCCGAGGGGAATCCCAGTAGACCGGATACGCTCGTAGAAAGTTGTGCGGATGGGCTTTCGGACGCGGGTTCGACTCCCGCCATCTCCACCAAGCGCAAATAAGGCGAACACAATGTTTTTCTTTGTAGGGCATGTGTTTGGCGTTATTTTGCAAAACGAAAGAAGCCCCGCCAGGGAGAAATCCTTGGCGGGGTTTTGGCATTATCTTGCTTCCATATCGTGTGGGATATCTCAGAACAACTCCTCCAAAGGAACGTTCAGCACCTTTGCAATGATATATAGCTCCATATCCCGTACGCACCGATGACCATGCTCAAGCAACTGAATCGCGTTTTTATCAACGTCAATGCCGAAGCCCTGGAGTTTAATAGCCAAGGTGTTTTGCGATATGCCGCGTTCTCTGCGAAGCTCGGCAACGCGTTTTCCGACCCAATTCTTATTGCTCTCCGGCTTTTTACATTTTTTCATATACAATTCTCCCATTTTAGTCATTTATATTTTTATTATATGGTTAATTCAGGGATTATTTGACACAAGATGAATGTCATACTGTCATAAATTAAATTATTTTTAATATTTTTATCGTTTTTTATCAAAACAGGAACCAAAATAAAAGCCTCCATCCTCCACTATTTTGGGGCTTGACTTTTCATAATTGGTCTCCGTTTCAGTGTTTGTGGCCGGGTAACCGAAACGAAAGCAGGCGGGGAACAACACCGAGGCAGTCCCATAGGAACAGAGAAGCGCCCGGGTGGCACAGGGCCACACGAGCGCACAAAATTATATTGCATCTTAAGTACTGACAATTTGTACATTGACTCCGCAGCTATTTTACAGACGAGCGTCAAATTTTGGGAACAGCTATTTTTCTAATATAGCTGATTTGCTTAGAACAGAGAGTAACTTGTAAGAATTTATTTGAGAAGGTATCTATTTCCTGCATTTTGATTGACTCGTTGTGGCAAAAAAATCCGGCATTTTTCCACAGTGGTCTCAATTTTGATATTCTAAAAGTACGAATCAAAACAACCCTCTGCAATGTATTGTCTGCATAAATTCGCGTATTCTACGGGGGCCAAAGTAGCCATCGTTGCTACTTTTAACGCCCGGCCTCACGGTCAGAACGCAAACATCGGCTTGTTGGGGTGCCTCCTCCAACCCAGTGCTTCCGGCCAAGTTGGGATGTGTAGATGTTCCCCACTCATAAAGAGATAGATTGTCCAAATCATCAAAATACATGGGGGAGTGTGCTTTCCATCATAAGGCCCCGCCGCACAAAAAGAAACAACCGGTCAAATGACTTTGACCGGTTGTTCAAAATAAAAATATTCGGATCAGTAGATACATTGCCCGCCATCAACCAGAATATCGCTGCCGGTCATGAAACCGGCCACGTCGCTTGCAAGTACGGCCACCCATCCTGCGATCTCATCAAGGGTGCCAAACCGTTTCATAGGGATCAGTCCCAGCATATGTTCCATACCCTCCACAGGGACGTTATCATGGATTCCGGAGAGGACAACGCCCGGGCTGATGCTGTTCACACGGATCCCATACGGAACATACTGTGCTGCCATCGCTTTGGTCATGTGTATGACGGCGGCTTTGGTTGCCGCATAGGAGAAACCATTGCCGCTGATCATGTGTGCGGACTTGGAGGCGGTGTTGATGATGGCACCGCCATGCTGATGTGCGATCATCACGTTGGCAACGGTGCGGCAGACCAGCATCATGCCGGTCAAATTGACTCCGAGCACTTTGTTCCACCCGTCGATGGGGGCGTTTGGATTGTCCTCGGGCAGGACGATCCCGGCGTTGCTGTGGAGTATATGGATGGTGCCGAGTGCCTCCGCCGTCTGTGCAACAAATTCCTTCACGCTGGCCTCATCGGCTACATCCCCTGCGACGGCAATCGCATTTACAGGGTACTTATCCTTGATTTCGTCACAAATCCGCTGCAAGTCCGCCAGCTTCGACGGGATGTCCATCAATGCAACATCAGCCCCTAGTTCGGCAAAGGCCTTGGCTGTGGAACGACCGATCCCACCGGCCCCGCCGGTAACCAGGGCTTTTTTGCCCTCCAGAGAGAGAAGTTTATAGATGGATGTGAATTCTTTGCAGCGATATGCCTCACATTCTTTTGCCAACATGAACAACGATCTCCTTATTCAGACGTGATTTTGATCACATACTTCTGAGCATTTTTGGTCCCATTGTCCAGCCCCAGGAAGGTATCCTGCGCATCATCCATGGTGATGATTTCGGCATACTGACGGATGTCGATCCGTCCATCGGCCATCATTGCAATGACCCGTTCGAAATCCTCCTGGGTGAAAAACACCCCGCCCTGGATGCGTTTCTCGTCGTTGATAAACGAGAAGGATTCCATCTGCGGTCCAGAACCATACGCAAGCATCGTCAGGGTGGCACCTGGTTTGATAGACTCCAGCGCCATGGTGGCAGCCTTTTGGTTGCCGCTGCACTCGACGGCACAGTCGAACAGGCCGCCTGCAAGCTCATGCAGAGTGTCTGTTAAGCCGTCTGCCGTGCCGCTCAAGGCGTGGTCGATGAAGGCGGCCTCCCGGGCCTGACCAAGCCGGATCGGATTGACCTCCGTCAGGACCACCAGCGAGGCGCCCAGAGCCTTCGCGCTGGCAGCGGCGAACAAACCGATGGCGCCGCCGCCGGTAATCAGCACCTTGCTGCCTTCCCTGACGCCGGCCAGGCTGGCACCGTGCATACTCACCGCGCAGGGCTCGATCATAGCCGCCTGGACATCGTCGATGCTGTCAGGGAGTTTGTAGATCATATCCTCCCGGGCGGTGAGATACTCGGCAAACGCACCGTCATTCGTCAGGCCGATGCCGGCGCTGAATCGCTCCGGGCAGAGGTGTTTTTTCCCGCTGCGGCAGTACTCACATTCGCCGCAGGGGGTGTACTCGATCGCCGTGACTCGATCCCCCGCCTTAAAATGAGTGTTACCGGGATCCACGATCACACCGCTGAACTCATGGCCGGCCACAGCGTTCTGCCCGGCTCTAACACCATTGCCCCAGACCATATGCCAGTCGCTTCCGCAGATGCCCGCATAGGACACCTTGATCAGCGCGCGTCCCGGTTCAACCTTCGGCATGGGTTTTTCAGCAACTATCATTTTTTTCTTATCTACGATTGTTAAAATGCGCATAGAAACTACCCCTTTAGGATTCTTTTTCTTGTTTCTCACGGCGCTCCTGCAGTGCCTGACGGATCTTCTCGTGCCTGGGTTCATCCAGTTTATAGAGGGAGAAAATCAGGGCGGCGGAGACCAGAGCTGTGATCCCGGGGATCAGGGAGATATTGGCCTTCATCATCGTGATGACTGCGGAGGTTTGCACCGCGTTGGGCACATAGTGGCAGGCATTGATCAGGTACAGTCCCAGGGCCGGACCGATGGCGCTGCCGGTCTTGAGGGCCAGGGAGGTGAAAGAGGAGAGGAAGCCGTCACAGCGCAGGCCCACCTTCCACTCGCCGTAGTCCACCGCGTCTCCGAGCATACTGTACTGTGCGGAACTGAACGTGCCCATAAAGGCGGCCGTGCAGAACATCAGAACCCAGAATGCCAGACCGCCGGGGGTAACCACGTATACCAGAAGGCAGGAAATCCCGCAGAGCAGATGGCCCGCAGCGGCGGTGCGGCCCTTGCTGCGAAGGGCGCGGTACAGAGCCGGCATGATCAAGATGTTTCCCGCCAGGGAGCCCACCATGGAGACCAGGCCGAAGACCGACATTACCTTGGGATTGCCCAGCACGTAGGTGAAGTAATACATCATCATACTGCTGCGGCCGAAACCAATGAAACCGAAGGTCATCATCACCACACTGATGATGATGATAGGCGGGTTCTTCAGCAGTGTCAGCAACTGGCCTCGGACCGGGATCTTCTTCTGGTCGGGAGGCGGCTGAACCCGTTCGCGGCTCTTAAAAGCGGGCCAGATGGCCAGCGGCAGCGTGGCCAGGCAGATCAGCGCCACAGCCGTCAGATAGCCGCCCTCTGTGCGGGCTCCGCCGGCATGGCTGAAGTACAAAATCAACTGGATGCCCAGAATGCCGGTAATCTGCGTGCCGATCTGGCTGCAGGCCAGCCGGACAGAGGATATCCGGACACGCTCACGGGAACTGGGGGAGAGGGCGCCATGCAAGGCGCTGTACGGCATATCGTAGCAGGTGGACATCACGGTTACCACAACATACCAGACACACATCCATAAGACTTTGGCGGTCGAACTCCAGGAGGAATGCGCACTGAACAGCGCGATCATACTCAGCGGCAGCCCGATCCCGCCGAACAGCAGCCAGGGGCGGTAACGCCCCCAGCGGGTTCTGGTCCGGTCGGCCATAGAGCCGATGATGGGGTCGTTGACGGCGTCGAACAGCCGTACACCCAGCACCAGGGCGGAGAGAGCGCCCGCGCTGACGCCGATGGTATCTGTGTAATAGATCTGAAGGAAGGTGCTGACCCAGTGGAAACTGGCGTTATAGCCGATCGTGCCGATCCCGTAGTGGAGTTTCTCTACAAAACTCAGGGAGCCGTCTTCCTTCTTTCGTCTCGCATTCCGCTCCATATCCCACGCTTACCCCCTCAAGCAGTTTTCTTCTCGCTGGGGAAGTACAGGGCACCGGCTATGGCGAACACACCGCCCAGGCAGAGAGCGATAGCGGCGTTCTGCATTCCAATGCGCACCTGAAGCGTCTGGAACAGGATGGGCATCAGCATGGCCAGCGCGTTTCCAAACAGGGTCCAGATGGCGTTGGACGCTGCGTAGATGCCGGGCGTAACACCCTTTGTGGTGATGACAGCGGTGTTTATGGTGGGGACATAGCAGCCCCAGGCAATGCCGAGCACGATCACGCACAGCCGTAGCAGCAGGCCCGGCTTGAGGAGCATAGAACAGACGCCGCTCAGAGGCAGCAGGATCATAAACAGGAGGATGATGGGCTTATAATTTTTGATTCTGCCGACGATGGGGGCGTAGAGCAGGCAGGAGAACAGGCCGGCCAGGCTGATGAGCCCGGTGATGGAGCTGGCCTCCTGGGCCGTCAGGCCGTGGACGCTCTGGAGGATCGTGGGCAGGTAGGTATTGAAGATCATAAACAGCCAGGTGGCGCCGGTGAAGGAGATAACGGCACTCTGGACCGAACGGATCTTGATTGCCTGCGCCAGGCTGGATCCCTTCGTCTTGGAGGCGGTTTTCACCTGCTGGGCAGGGGCCTGGCCGGCGTTCTCCCGGGCCAGCTGGGCATTGTTGTACTCCTTGAAGAAAGCGTTGGGCTTGCGGTCGAACACCAGGAACAGGATGCCCAGGGCCAGGCAGCTAGTACCCCACATCATGATCTGGTAGTGCCAGTTCTGACCCAGGGCCATAAAGATGGGCACCGTCAGGGAGAAAGTCAGAGTCTGCGTCAGCGAGTTTGTCGCTTGGATGACGCTGTTGGCCATGCCAAGGTGTTTTTTGTCGCGGAACCGCTCAGCGACGATGGCCACTACGGCAGGGAAGCTGAAGGCATTGCCCAGGCCAGCGAACACACGGGCAAACATCATGGCGGTGAAGGTCGTCGCTGTCAGGCCCAGCAGGCCACTGATGAACATGAACACGGTGGAGAGCGCCAGGGTCTTGCTTCCACCAATTTTATCGATTACGATACTGGCAAAGATCATGCCAACGCCCATGCACAGGGTGGAGGTGGTCTGCAGCAGGCCACCCTGCCCCAGGTTTGCCCCCAGGTCCTCCACGATGAAGGTCAACAGGGGCGGTACCATGAAGTTCAACTCCCCACGCAGGAAGGACAGGATCAGATGGAACACCAAGAAGAGGATCGCCAGAATTAGTGCTTTTTTGGTAAGATTAGATTTTTGTTCTTGCATCGTAGTTCTCCTTTTCTTTTTCATCTCCCAAAGCAGATGACCGGAACAAGGGAAAGGGCTTACCGCAGAATCTCCCGGATGGCTTTTTTCATCCCCTCGGGGTCATAGCCTAAGTGGGCATACAGCTCATAACTGTCACCCAGAGGCGGAAACGCGTCGTTCGGGATACCCAGGCGCTTAAACTTGGGCGTCAGGCCCTCATCTGCCATCAAGTCGGCCACCGCACTGCCCAGACCGTTGACCACAAAGTGATCCTCTGCGGTGATAA
Source organism: uncultured Oscillospiraceae bacterium (assembly GCA_900549825.1). Lineage (GTDB taxonomy): Bacteria > Bacillota > Clostridia > Oscillospirales > Acutalibacteraceae > Fimivicinus. The sequence goes on from URQB01000023.1 coordinate 20,920, forward strand.
TACGGCCGGTCTCCCGAATGGCCGTGCGGATTGCCTCCTGGTCCAGCGGACGGATGGTGTGCATATCCAGCACCCGAACGCCGATCCCCTCTTTCTCCAGCGCATTGGCGGCGGAGACTGCGAATGCGACGGTACAGCCCGCGGCGATAACGGTCACATCGTTGCCCTCATGGGCGACGATGGCCTTACCGATCTCATACTCGTAATCCTCCGTGTAGACCAGAGGCTCGGCGCCCCGGGCAATCCGGATACACATGGGGCCGGGGTGATCCACGCTCTTCTGGATCAATTTGACGCATTGGTTGGCGTCGCTGGGAATGACGAAGGTCATATTGGGGAGGGTGCGCATGATCGCGATATCCATAATGTTATAGTGGGTCGGACCACTGGCCGAGGTCAGGCCCGAGTGGGTATTGACGATACGCACCGGCAAATTCGGATAGCAGAGATTGGTATGCACCTGATCCAGAGTGCGCAGGGCCAGGAACGGGCCAAAGCCTGAGATATACGGAATTTTACCGCATAGTGCCAGACCGGCGGCCACGCCCACCTGATCCTGCTCGGCGATGCCGACCGGGAGCATCCGGTCGGGATATTTCTCACGGAACTTATTCTCCGCACCGCCGTATCCTGAGTCGGCGCCGACGAAAACAATGCGCTCGTCCTTCTCTGCCAGGCGGTGCAATTCTTCCACATACAATTCACGGGCGGATGCGGCAGCCAGCATGCTCAGATGCCCCAGCTGCAGTTCGCCTTCAAAGGTAATTCTCTTTGCCACGTTGCTCAACTCCTTTCCATTTCTTGCTCAATCTCATCCAAACGGGCCATGGTCTTCTCCAGCAAATCATCGGGCATGGGCCGCAGGTGGCAGGCGGTAGTGTTCTCCAGACCGGGCAGCGTCTCGCCCTTGTTGGTATTGGCAATGATGGCGATGGGCTTGCGGCGGGTCTGGGAGTCCGATGCGGGCAGGCTGTGCAGTGTTTCCAGAATCTGCTTCATATCGTGGCCGTCAATGGTGACGGTCTCCCAGCCGAATGCCTGGAGTTTGGCGTCCAGCGGATCGATATCCATGATATCCTTGGTCCAGCCCACGGCCTGAATGCGGTTCTTGTCAACAATGGTCACCAGATTGCCCAGTCCATAGTGCCCGGCGCACATGAATGCCTCCCAGTTGGAACCTTCCTGCAGTTCGCCATCGCCGGTGAGGCAGACAACGCGGTAGTTCTTCTTGTCCAATCTGCCGGCCAGCGCCATGCCAACTGCCAGCGCCATACCCTGGCCCAGAGAACCGGTGGATGCGTCGATCCCCGGGATATAGAGGTAGTTCGGATGCATACCGAAACGGCCGCCGATCTGGTTGTACTCGTTCCACAGTTCCTCTTTGGTGTACATCCCCTTGTCAACGAAGATATTGTACAGAACGTGAGCACAGTGGCCCTTGGAAAGCACAAATCGGTCACGGTCCGGGTCACGTGGATTCTTGGGATCAAAGTTCAGAAAATCATAGTAAAGCGCCGTGACAAGGTCGGTCATGGACATACCGCCGCCGAGGTGGCTGTAACCGATTTTGCTGGTTGTGACACAGATGTCTCTCCGGATTTGATTTGCCTTGCGTCTCAATTCTTTTACGCGCTCTGGACTAACATTCATATAAAAAACCTCCTTTTTCATGTAAGTTTGGTGAGTGCGTTCGATTGGAAAATGCTGATTGCCAATTTATATAAAATCAATGGATGGAAAGGAGCATCTTCCGTCTATATTATACAACGGTCAAATAGGTGCCCGAAAGGGGGAAAAATCTGTTTTTCGCCCGTAAAAGGTGGATTATTTCACATCCTGGCGGAAATTATCTGAGATGTGGAGAATCTTGACGAACAAAACTCCCCACCATCCTGGGAGGAATGCACAGGATGGTGGGGAGTTTCAGCCGAACGGCCTACAGATGGATCAAAATGCGCTGATAGCGGTGGGTCGCATATGCTTTGAAGGCCTGATTCACCTCATCCAGCGGAAATTCGGCGCCGATCAGATGCTCCAGATCCAGTTGGGTCATAAAGTCCGCATTGGCCGTGTAGGGCGCGTAGGTCGGGTTATAGCAGCTGGTAACGGTATACTCCTTCCAATAGATATCTGCCAGGTCGAGGGAGACGGTGTTGCCGGGCCGGTAGTTGGAGTACAGCATCAGCCGCCCGCCCCGACACAGCAGATTGGCGGTATTCGACATGACCTCCACCGCACCGGAGGCATCGACAATGTGGTCGAACCCAAAGCCGTTCGTCAACTGGAGGGTCTGCTCCTTCAGCTGGTCCTGATAGGGGTCCAGGACCACATCCGCCCCCATCTGCCGGGCAAGTTCCCGCTTGTCCGGCAGCGGCTCGCTGACCACCACCAGCCGCGGCAGCCGCTTGCGGATCAACTGCAGCAGCATCAGCCCGTTGCTGCCGGCCCCATGGATCAGCACTGTCTGCCCAGTCTGCACTTCCATCCGCTCCACGCAGCGCATACAGCAGGCCGCAAGCCAAAACAGCGCCCCCTGGCGCAGAGGAAGTTGTTGCGGCAGCCGCACGACTTTGCGGTTGTTAAGAACGATAAACTCATTTAAGCAGGCATTTCCATTCAATTCGACACAGAGGTCCTGCCGGTTGCTGCGGCACATGGGGCACATGCCGCAGGGGGAAAACATAGTCGCGCTGACCGGGTCCCCCACAGAAAAGCCTGCGGATTTGCTGGCACTTCCCACCTGCGTGATTACGCCGCTGAATTCATTCAGCAAGCCGTAACTGGCGTAGCGGGATTTTAGTTTTCCCATATACATGGAGTAATCGTCCGAGTTGATCGCGCAGTAGTGTACCCGGATCTTCACCTCATCCTCACTGGTAATCCGAGGCTCCAAATAATTGCCCACTGTTGCGTATTCCGGCTTGTGCATTCTGGCTCCTCTCATCTGTGCGCTTCTCCCCCCTGTTTTTCCCCAGATAGCTTGCGATACTGCGCGGGGGACTCCCCCATGATTTTGCGGAATACACGGCTGAAGTACTTGACATCCCAGAACCCCATCTTCTCCGCCACCTGGCTCACCGATCGCGTGCTCTGCAACAGCATCAGCGCCGCCATATAGACGCGCAGATGGTTGCGGTACGCAACGATTCCGCAGCCCATCTGCTGTTTGAACTGCTTGCTCAGGCTGGATTCTGATATGTCAAGTTCGTCGGCCAGTTCCTTCAGGCCAATGTTAGAGGCATAATTGGCGTGCAGATACTCCAGCGTTCTCTCCACAGATGGCAACAGCGGCACCGGTTTTCTTTTTTTCAAAAGTGCCTCCCAGGAAGCGATGGCAAACTGCACCTCACCCTCAATGGAGCGAAACTGCCCGATGGGCTGTTCTTCTGGTTCCGCGTTCGGTCTGCTCAGTGTCTGATAGATCCAATGCAGCATATGCCGCCCCAATTGCAGAACGGCCCAACTCATTGAGGGCTTGATTTGTCTCAGGTATAATTCCCGGATCTGCTGGGCTGCTGTCTTTTCCTCATCACACAGGGAGGCCAGCAGTAACCGGACAAGTATGGAGAATAGATCCGGATAGACCATCTTGGGGCGGGCAATATCCGAGTTCTCATGAAGGAGACGCACATCTGCTGTAAAATAACGCAGGCCGTCCAGACGCTGCAGACGCACAACTGCGCCCTCTATCTCATCAGCGCGGAGAGGCCCTGCAAGCAAAAGCTGGATATTGCCGAAATCGCCGTTCATCAGCCACTTCGTTATAGCCTCCACTTGTTCTTCTCTATCTCCCAGCGACACCAGGATCAGGAAGATATCCTGCCGCCATCTGAGCCAGCGAAGCCAGCCCTCCTGGGCGCGATCGCTTAAAACGCTCTCAATCTGCTTGCGCATCAAAATCGGAACGGCATCCAGGTGAAGCCACAGAAGGTCACACGCCGCATCCGGAAAAGACTGCTGCAGCTGCGCGAGCGATGCTTTCTCGTCCTCCGGCAGGCTGCCGGACATCACGCTGCTGGGGGCGGCGCTGCGCTGCGTTGTGCGGATATCCTCCAGCACCTTCAGCAGCGTGTCGTCAGTCAGTTTCGGCACGAAATAGAGTTGGGCCATACCACTGTTGGCGGTCTCTGTCAGCAGCTCGTCTGCCTGCCGCTGCTTGTCGGGCAGGATGATAATATAAGGTCGGGGATTTTTCTTTTGCGAGTACTCCAAAAACAGGTCCAAGTCCGCTGCGCCCAGCGATCCGAACAGCATCAGCACCTGGGGGTGGAGGTCGATCACCTTCTGCAGCCCGGAAATCGAGTTGAGCTCAATCAGCAGTTGAAACCCCAACTGTTCCCACGGCAGCAGGTTTTTCATATAAATCGCATCGGCATAACTGCGGGTTACCAACAAGATACGTATCTGCATTCCACATTTCCCTTCCATCGTATGCGCCTCTGTGCGCTTGCCCCCATTGAAGGCGGCTGGATGTTTTCTGTCTTCTGCCCACATATACGGTTGCTCTTTAGTCAGTATATTGTAAAAACAACGAATTGTCTATAAGTAGATTGTGTATTTTTTATGATTGATATTCAATGTTAGCACCTTAAGCAGGAAGGGCATAGTGCCCAAAAACAAGCGGCAAAAATGATACAAAAAGCGAATTGAAAACAGGGAAGGGCTCTCAAAATCACGGTAGATGCGGCAAACGTGGCTTTGCGCCTTCCGGGCGGCGCTGTTTCTCCTTGTTTACCGATGCTGTCTATTTTTAAAACAGTGTGATAAAGCAGGAATGAAAGAGAGCAGCATTATTAAATCAACAATTTCACTTTTTTGAATAGAATGTTTTTAGGAGGTGCTGAGTTTATGCAGATTCATGTCGTACAATCAGGTCAGACGCTTTATGGCATCGCAAGGACCTACGGCATATCCGTTGCCGACGTCGCGTCGGCAAATCAAATTGATCCCCTCCAAACGCTTGTGATCGGTCAGGCACTTGTGATTCCCATTACAGGTATGTATTACTTTGTGCAGCCGGGGGACTCCCTTTACATGATCGGCAGGCGTTTTGGCATCAGCTATGCAAGGCTTGCCCAAATAAACGCGATTCCTCCCACCAGGCCGCTTCAAATTGGATTTCGCCTGTATATTCCACCTGCGCCGAAAACATCTGTGGAATCAAATGCCTATGTGGAAGCAATCAACGGACAGTTCACGAATGTGGCAACTTCTTCTGTGGTTGAGTATTCGCCTTTACTTACTTATGTTGCCCCCTTCAGTTTTGAGGCAAGGCCCGACGGCAGTCTCGTTACTTTTGATGTTTCCCCTGTCAAGACCGCCTCGGCTGGCAGCGGTGCGGTGCTGATGATGGCGGTCACAAATCTCGAAAACGGACAGTTCAGCGATACGGTAGGCGAAGCAATTCTGACGAATCCGTCCGTTCAGGATACTTTGTTGAACAATATCATCGAAACCGCCGGAAAATACGGTTTTCAGGATATCCATTTTGATTTTGAGTTTCTGCGGCCGGAGGACCGGGAAAATTATAACGCTTTTCTGAGAAAGGCGGTAGAGCGGCTGCATGCGGAAAATCTCTTGATGTCTACCGCGCTTGCCCCAAAGACCAGTGCTTCTCAAACTGGAAGATGGTATACCGCGCACGACTATAAAGTCCATGGGGAAGTTGCGGATTTTGTGGTGATCATGACCTACGAGTGGGGCTATAGCGCCGGTCCCCCCATGGCTGTATCGCCCATCGGGCCGGTGCGCGAGGTTCTGGAGTATGCAAAAACGGAAATACCTGCGAAAAAAATCATGATGGGCCAAAATCTCTATGGCTACGATTGGACGTTGCCTTTTGTGCAGGGTGGCGCTTACGCCCGCGCAATCAGCCCCCAGACCGCCATATCCCTTGCCAGGGATAACAACGCCATAATAGAATACGATAATACAGCGCAGGCCCCTTTCTTTTATTACCGTGACGCCTCGTCAAAACAGCATGTCGTCTGGTTTGAAGACGCAAGATCCATCAATGCGAAATTTGATTTGCTCAAGGAGCTTGACCTGCGGGGCATCAGCTACTGGAAGCTTGGATGGGCCTTCCCGCAAAACTGGCTGCTGCTGGAGGACCGGTTTCAGATCATAAAAAAGTGAATGGTGGCGGCAGGCTTTTGGAACGCTCTGTTTTTTGTATGAGGTCCGCTTTTCGAACATTTTATCGAAAAGCGGGTCTCTCTTTGTCCAGACAATTGTAAACAAAGGATTTTTGTACATCGGCTGTGGTAACATTACTGACGGCGGGCCGCCCAAAAACTCGCTCGTTTTTTGCATTGCGATGCAAAAAATCCCCTCACATATACGCATTGGGTAAGCGGTCATGCTGACTGGGCCGATCTTTTTGTTTCTGCGGCGCAAGATTCAGGCTGCGCAGTGTTAGAGAAGCCTGAGGTAATCTGTAACGAACAAAGGGAATAAAACCGATCGGTAGGCCAAGGCAGCGAGTTCCACACCCTCACTGCGTGCACGCGAGGGGATTGTTGCCCGGAGGGCAAAAACGATCCTTTCCATGTGTTTGAGGCGATGTGAATCGCCGAGTTTGGGGAGGTTCGCCGAACGGGTTGTGGTGTGACTCATTTATAAAAAGCTGCCGCAGTGCCGTGCGTAACCGGCCCCTTTTGCTTCCTTTTCCGGCCGAACGGAAAAGGAAGTGCCCGCGCGGCACGAGCGCAAGCAATCCTGCAATAGGAGAAAAAAGTTTGGTCACATAAAAGGCCGGATGCCTATCCGCACCCGGCCTCCCGCAATATCAATCTTATCCTTATTCCGCAAACACCTTCGCCCACTCAATCGCGCAAAGCTGGCACGCCTTTCCCTCCTGCGTGCTCTTCCGGTTATGGAATACCGTATCGTTGCCGATGAAAGTAAGCGCCGGCGTTTCGAGCCGAAACAAATCCGCCCCGGTGAACGCTTTCTGCTTGCCTGCCTCCAGGTCGACGTACACAATTCTCTGCTCGTTGACCGCGCCGTTCTCCGGCATGCCCGCAAGCACCAGCCGCTTGCCATCCGGGCTGACCGCCGCAGCGGCAAGCTCTTTCAGGCCGGGCGTGTCAAAGGCCTGTTCCTTCTGTGTGGCAAGGTTGTAGACCGTGCCGTTTTTCCCAATGAGCATATCGCCGCTCAGGAGGTAATCCGTGCCGAACGCGCCCTCGAATTCCTTGAGGACGGCTTCCTTCTCATTGCTGAAACGCATCACGTTAAAGCCCTCGTCCGTCTTGCGCAGGAAGACGATGCCCCTGTCCGTGGAGCGGGCATAGTTGTAATCCGCGTTCGCAAAGCCGTGTGTCTGCGTGCTGCCCGTGCGGAACATCACGTCGCGCTTCTCGGAATCCCCCGCGTAGTAGCGGCCCGTAAAGAAGAGCAGGCGGCTGCCGGCATTGTCCACCAGCGCGTCCGTCAGCAGCGTAAAGTCGGAGCGGGAGCCGCCGTTTTCGCCGATCGTGCGGCTTTTTTGCAGCAAAAAGACCTTCGTCTTGCCGGTGGAGAGGTCGAGCGTATAGGCCTCCTCATACACCTTCTCGGATTTGTAGAAATCGTCCTTTTTCGTATCGAGCAGCAAAAGCGCTTCCCCGGAGAACTTCTCCGGCATTGTCTTTACGCGGAAGAAGACGTAATCGTAGATCGCAACCGGCGCATCCGAAATCGCCGTGGTAAACAGGCCGTAGCCGTCCACCTTGCCATCGCGCTTGAGGTAAGTGATTTTCGCGGGGATGTTCTGGTTGCTGAGCGAAACGGTGGCGGTTACCGTACCGCTCGCGTCGATCTTTGTAAACGCACCGTTTTTGTATTCATAAAATGTAAAATTGCCGTTTGGGTCGGCAGTATAGAAAATGCCGTCAAAATCCGTCGGCAGCAGCGGATGGTCGGCAAAATCGGCGGTTGTGCTCAGCGCCTGATAGGTTCCGGCGGCGTTAGGGTCGGCTTTCGGATGGTCCGCCTCTTTTTTCTTGCCGAGGCCAAAGCCGAAGACGGCAGCCGTCAGCGCAATGGCGGCGGCGAGCAGAATGCAGGTGATAATCAGCGGTTTCTTTTTCAAAACGAAATCCTCCTGACAGATAGAATCGTTCAGCATTACAGCTTATAATCCTCTCTATTATAGAAGAAAAGCACCGGATGGGCAAGCATTATTTGCAGGCACACAGAGATATGGAAACCCAGCGCCGTTATGATGCGTTCACGTCACAACGGCGCTGGGTATGGGTCCGGTGGAGAAAGGCTGCTCAAAAAAGATGGAGCTATTTTCTAAATCCTTACACATCCCAGACGGGCTGCATATATCCGAAGCGTCCGCAGGAGGCGCATTGCAGCAACCGGTTGTCAGCCCGAGCGGGAGAAATTGCGAGGACGATCCGCCCCGGTGTGGTGATACTTCCGCAATAAGGACAGATAAAATGTGCGTTTCGCAGAGGCCGCCACCTTCTATAAAGAATCATCGACACGACGATGATGGCAATGAGAATCAGGATCATCAGGAAAGCACGCAGCAGTATTTGCATCAAAACTCCCTCTTCACGGTATGGCGTTCCGGATTACATACAATTATATATAGCACATTCTTCTGCCGTCACCATACTATCGCGTCGGGTCGCGGCTGTCAAGCGGGCAGCGCCTGTTTATTTGCAGAAATAGTGGTTGCCGATTACCTTGGTGACCGGGCGGCTGAGCATCCATTTGTTTGTTGTCTTTTTTGGATTGTAATAATAGATTGCGCCGCCGCTGGGATCCCATCCGTTGATGCAGTCCTGAGCCGCCTTGCGGGCAGAATCGACAACTGGTTTGCTCCAGTTGCTGTCGTTCAGGGCAGAGAAAGCGCCCGGTTGGTAGATCACCCCGGCGATCGTATCCGGAAAGGAGGCATGCTGCACGCGGTTGAGAATGACAGCGCCCACAGCCACCTGCCCCGTATAGCTTTCACCGCGTGCTTCCGCGGAAATCATGCGCGCCAGAAGGTTAATGTCGCTCTGGCTGTATTTTCCCGTGCTGCCGGAGGAGCCGCCGGTGTTGGTGATGCCGAGATATAATAAGGTTTTTGGACCGGCGATCCCGTCGACCGTGATGCCACAATTCTTCTGAAACTTTTTGACCGCGCTCTGCGTGCCGGTACCGTAGATGCCATCTACCTTGCCGGTGTAATAGCCGAGGCTTTTCAATTTTGTCTGAACCTGTCGCACTTCATTTCCGCGCGAGCCCAGTTTGGAGAGCACCTGCACGGATTCGTTTTGTTCCTCCCGCGTGATTGTATAGCTGGGAGCGACTGCTGCGACGATGATCAGGATATTGAGCAGGAGGATCATTGTGACCTCCCATATCTTTTTTAGCCGCCGGATTGTCCGTTCGTTAGGCATACCTGAAATCTTCCTTCCATGATAACATTGAATCGTTATTACAATTTCCAGCGGATTCAAAATTATCCTCAAAGAATGATGATTGGAAAATTCATCCGATTCGATTAAACGCGCGGAGGGGTGTAGAAGTAAGGAGAAAAAGGGAGAAAAAGATGTTGACAAAGGGGAGGTGGTTTGATAGAATAATCAAGCGCTCCGGGAGAGGGCCGCGGGTCGGCGGGCAGAGAACGGGGCGCGCCTCACAAGGGAATATGCCGCACGGATTGGAAGCGGTCCGGAAAGAAAGAACGGACAGGCTGAAAAAAGGTGTTGACAAAGCGGCGCAAGTGTGGTAAGATACAAAACGCCCTTCTTTTGAGAGGCGACGGACCTTGAAAATTAAACAACGAAACAAACAAGGAACCCTGAGATTTTTTTGATAAGTTTTCATATAAAACTTGTGGGTACGCTTCGGCAACGAAGCAGTACAGAAGATGCGCTAGCATCGAATGAGCGATTGAGCTCTAAGATAGGTTGAAGCGGCCGAAAGGCTGTTTTGATATCATATTTTAGAGAGTTTGATCCTGGCTCAGGACGAACGCTGGCGGCGTGCCTAACACA
>URQB01000024.1 GCA_900549825.1 uncultured Oscillospiraceae bacterium
GAAACTTCCATTTCGCAACGCGCCGTTCCTTCCATAGCTATCATCCTTCTGAAGCAGCATCCTGTTAGAAACCGGCTAACAAGAAAAAGCCAGCGCCTGCTGTGCAAGCTCCCTCAAATCCTTTCCGTTCGGTTCCACAGGATAGGGATTGCGTGCGAGCACCCAGTTCCATTCCATCCGGAACCAGTCCTCCGCCTGCTCCTGTTCGCTGCGGCGGTCCTGCTCCCCACCGGTAAGCTCCGCCCGGCGGAGGGCCACCCACTTCTCCCACCGCGGACGGTAGAAATCACTCGTCAACCCCGCCCACTGCTTGTTGGAATAGTCGCGCAGGCCGCCCTCGTTCGCCTGCCGCATCGCGCCCCAGGTAGTGATCAGGGCGCGGGCATTGAACTCGTAGAGGTCTCGGGTGAAATCGTCCGTCCCCGCCGTGAGCTCCTGTGCCCCACGCAGCCATGTGCCGAGCAGGAACTCCCTGCGTGTGCCGAGCACCTGCTCCGTCAGGTCGATGAGACGGAAAAACCGGGCGCTGTAGTCGTCGAATACCGCAAGATTCTTCTCCCGATATGCCCGTGCCATGGAATTGTGATATTCCTGCGCCGTGTTGGAAAGCACCTGTTTCAGGCAGTCCGCAAGGTCGAAAAGATAGCCGTCGCTCTGCTTGAGTATCTCATAATCTTCCAGCAGCAGCCGCACGGCCTGCTCGAATGCATGCTTGTCGTAGCCAATGACCGCCGTTCCCCAGGAGGAGGCGGAGCGGATCTGGAACGCGGGGCGCGCGTTGACCACGGATTCCGGCGCACCCTCGCCGTTGTGGTTGAGGGAAGGGTGATAAACCGTTTTGCGCAGCAGGCAGAAGGCCTCCTGCGCCGCTTTGCTCTGAGCGCCGTAGCGCCGGGTGGTATACCGGGCGAGCCACGCGTCCGGCTCAATGGGAAAAAGCCTATCCGGCGTATCGCTCCAGATCGTTTCAAAAAACAGATCGAAAAGAACGGGATTGCTGAACGTCGCCTCCGGCGTGATGCCGATGCCCGCCATGCATTTGGCGGTGTTTGCGGCGCGGGCGACCTCGCTCGCGACGGTATCCATATGCCCGTTGAGGCCCATACGCCCGCCAAAATTATTGAGCATGCACCACAGCCACGGGGTATTGTCAAACTCGCCGCCCGCCCAGGTTTCCCAATGCGGGCGCGCCTCCGCATAAAGGTCGAGCACCAGCGCGTGCTCCTTACGCCCGCGCAGGCCATGCAGCAGGGCTTTGGAAGGATTCTCCCCCCACGACTGGATCACCCACACACTCTGCGGATCGTTTTGGAGCATTTCATCAAGCACGACCTGAGCCATCTTTTTCGGGGACATACCTCCGTTTTTCCCGCCTTCATGGAAGGGATCGGTCGCGTAATAGTGGCTCACATCGCCGAACACCTCGCGCTGGCAGCGGTAGAACAGCGCGGCAAGGTCGCGGTAGGCCTGCGTGGTGGTCTTGAGCATGGCAGGGCGCGGGAAACCGTTCCAGAGCCCCTGCCTGATAATCTTCGCGTTTTTCACTTTCTGTGTGATATCGGCGGGCACCATACCGCTGTAGCCCTGCAAAACGGGCTGCATGCCCAGGCGGCGCATCATGAGATGATTATGCCGCGCAAGGCGGGTGCGCGAAGCGAACCAGCTATCGTGCACCGGGCCGCCAAAGCCGCTGATATTCGCCATATAGGCCCAGGCGTAGTAGGCGGGGCCTGCGATAAAATCCTTGCATTCCATGTGTGAATAGCCGAGCGCGCCGAGGAAGCGCCGCCAGACCTCTTCCTGCGCCGTAATATCGAGCACGAGATTGACCCCGTTCATGGCGAGCCAGTAGAGCTCGCGCTTCCACTGAGCTTCGCCCCAGAAGGCCATGGTGTAGGAAAGCGTGCAGTAATTGTAGCTGTAGCGCAGGGAAAACGGCGTTTCGCGGCGCACGCCCTCCCCCACCGGGACAGGACCGCCCGGCAGATTGACCTGCGCGCTCATCTGCGAAACGTGCGCGTTGCAGAAATATTTGAGATAGTGGTGGAAGCCCACGGCCAGGCAGACGCCGGTACGGCCGGTGATGACGATTTTGCCATTCTGATCGGAGAGCGTAAAATAATCCTGCCCCGGCTTTTGATCATTCTCCGCAAGGCGCAGCAAAAACCAATCCGCGCGTGCCTCACCAACCGTATCGGCGATCAGCTCACGCACCTCGCACAGGGTATCCTCCTGCGTGACAGGCACGTTAAATTGGGACTGCTCATAATCCTCCACGGGGACAAATGCCGCCGGTTCGCAGGCTTGCCCGGTGGGCTCGCCATAGGCCTCCACGCCGCAGAGCACCGCGCCGTCCGCCGCGCTATTATAGGTCACGCGTACACGCAGAAAACGGGCCTCACAGTCGACAGCGAAGGCATCCCCCTGCGGCGGACAGGGTGCTTCCTCTGTCTTCTGCGCAATCCGGGCAAAATTCGAGCCGTCTAAGCTCGCATAGACGTCGAAGCGCGACGCTCCCTCCGCCGGCGTGTGAATCACAAGCTCAGAAAGCCTGTAGCAACCTTCCAGGTCGATCTGCGCATAGGCCGGGTAGAGCACGGAGCACCAGCGGGTGGCGGGGTTGCCGTCCGTGATGCAGGATGCCGTCTCCCGGTTTTCATTGGTGTGGACGGGCTTGCGGAGGGCCAGATCGGTACCAGGGGAAGCGATGGGCATAGAGATTCCTCCCATGTTTCAAATTTCTTGCTCATGTTTCCGGGCGGCGGGAAAGCTGTTCCTATTTTATAATACAGCCACAGCCCTCCCTGTGAAAGGAGAACTGTGGCTCTTGTTTATTCATCCAAACCGTCTTCATCCCGCGCCGCCGGGATGTCGTCCGACATTGCGTTCATCTCCAGCCACTGCTGCTTGGAGATGAGCACCTTGCGCGGCTTGCTGCCCTCAAACGGGCCGACAATGCCGCGCGACTCCAGCTCGTCCACCAGACGGGCCGCGCGCGCATACCCTAAGCGCAGCCGCCTTTGCAGGAGCGTAGTAGAGGCCATCTGCGCCTCCACGACCACTTCGATGGCCTTGGGGAGCATCTCGTCGGAATCCTCTCCATCCTCGGCCTCCGCCGCGCCACCGCCCTTTTTTTTCTCTGCGGCGGCCTGCCGGTCGATCTCCTGGATGACCTCATCGCTGTAATCAGCCTTCTCCTGCTCCTTGATGAAGTCCACAACCGATTCCACCTCGCCGTCGGAGAGGAAACAGCCCTGGATGCGCACGGGCTTGGAGGTGCCGACGGGGCTGAAGAGCATATCGCCGTTGCCGAGCAGCTTCTCTGCGCCGGTCATATCGAGGATCGTGCGCGAATCCACCTGCGAGGAGACAGAGAGCGCAATCCGGCTTGGGATATTCGCCTTGATGATGCCGGTGATCACGTCGACGGACGGGCGCTGCGTCGCGATAACAAGATGCATGCCCGCCGCGCGCGCCATCTGGGCGAGGCGGCAGATGGAATCCTCTACCTCATTGGGCGCGGCCATCATCAGGTCGGACAATTCGTCGATAAAAATGACGACGCTCGGCAGCGGCTTTTTCTCCGGATCCTTTTTGCAGAGCTTATTGTAGCCCGCCATATCGCGCACGTTATTGTCCGCAAAGAGCTTATAGCGGTTGAGCATCTCCGTCACCGCCCAGCCGAGCGCGCCCGCCGCCTTGCGCGGATCGGACACGACGGGCACCAGCAGGTGCGGGATGCCGTTATAGATGCTCAGCTCGACCTTCTTCGGGTCGATCATGAGGAGCTTTACCTCATCCGGGCGGGCATTATAGAGGATGCTGACGATCATCGAGTTCAGACAGACGGACTTACCGGAGCCCGTGGTGCCCGCAATGAGCAGATGGGGCATCTTGGCAAGGTCCGCACAGGTGATGTTACCCGCGATATCCTTGCCGAGGGCGACGTTCAGCTTGCTTTTTGCCTGCTGGAAGGCGGGCGTTTCGATGATCTCGCGCAGCGTTACCATGGTGCGCGTACGGTTCGGGATTTCAATGCCCACGGCGGCCTTGTTCGGGATCGGTGCTTCGATGCGTACCCCGGAGGCTGCAAGGTTCAGGGCGATATCGTCCGCAAGGTTGGAGATGCGGTTGATACGCACACCCGCGGAGGGCTGCAATTCGTAGCGCGTAACAGCGGGACCGCGGCTGATATCCACGATTTTTGTCTCCACACCGAAGCTTTTCAGCGTGTCGACCAGCTTGCGGGCGTTCGCCTTGAGCTCCTCGCTGTAATTGAAGGAATCCGTGATCTGCGGCTTTTCCAGGCAATCGTAGGATGGGAGCGCATAATCCGCGCCGTTTTCCCGCGCGCGGGGCACGGACTCCTCCCGGACGGGAGCCGCGGCGGCAGGCTTTGTCGCCTTGCGGATGATATCGTCGAGCGCAAAGGGGGGCTGCGGCGCTTTCTCCGGCTCCTGTACATCCAAAGGCGCCTCATCCGGTTCCGCCGCCACAACGGGCGCATCCACAGCAGAGGCCTCCCCTTCGGCTTCCCAGGCCCCCGTTCCAAATAAAACCTCAGGCGGCAGATCGGGCAGCGGGGCAGTGGAACCGGGCACGTCCAGCGGGACATCCGGATCGAAGCCCCGCTTCCAATGATGGCGGCGCGGCCTCTCCCGCTGAGGCCGCGGCGAAGCGGGCGGCATGCGTTCCGGCAGCTCTTCCGGCTCTTCCTCCGGCTCATGGGAGCGCTTCTCCCGCGGTGGACGGGGATGTTCCTCCCGCTCCTGCAAATGCTGCGCGATCAGCGGCCAGCACAGCAGCGTCAGATCGACGAGCATCAATAGAATCACCGTAACGGCGGCGGGCGCTCTCCCAAAGAAAAGCAGAATGCCGCCCAGCGACGCACCGACGGCGCCGCCGCCCACACCGCCGAAGCCGAGGGCGTAAGCGTCCTTCAAATCCTCCGCCCAGCTCATGCCAACGGTATCATGGCTGAGGATATGTAACGCGCTGCTCAGCAGCAGGATCAAAATGGCAAGCTGAACACCGCGCATCACCTGCGGCTTCTGCACGCGGCGCAAAAACAGCAGCACGGCAAAATAGATCAAAAGGCCGATCCATAAAAACACGCACCAGCCGAATACGCCCAGCAGGAAACCCTGTACCGCGCTCCAAAGGCTCTGCCCCGGCACAACGGCAAGGCAAAACAGAAACACGGCCAGAAACAGCAATAAAACGCCGTCCCGCTGCCCGGCGCGCCTGAGGCGGCGCTCCTCCTCCGCCTGGCGCGCCTTCGCGGACTGGCGGGGGCTGGTTTTCGGCTTCCCCTTCCCGTTTGTGCCGGTCTTTTTATTTGCCGCAGAGGGCTTTTTTTTCGTCTGACTGGCCATTGCGATAAACATCCTTTCGGCCCGGAAGGCTGGAAGCGCTACCGCTTCAAGCCCTTTACGCCGTTATATTGAAGCAAAAGTTCCCTTTTCCGCTGCGGCCGGCACATCAGACGATTCCCGCGTATTCAAGCGCGCTGAAAATCACGACCGCCGTGCCGAGCACGAGGCAATAATAACCGAAAAATTTGAACTTATCCTTTTTGACGAGCCATTCGAGCGCCTTGATCGCCGCCACCCCGACAACTGCCGCAACCACGACGCCGATGATCACATACGCCCATTCGACCGGCTCCGGGGAGGCAATGGCGTCCTTAAACTCCATCAGGTTCGCCGCGAGAATGGCCGGGATGCCGAGGATAAAGGAATACTGCACCATGTAGTCGCGATTGACGCCGCACATCATGCCGGTGGCGATCGTCGAGCCGGAGCGGGATACGCCGGGCAGGCTCGCCGCGAGCATCTGCGCAAGGCCGACAGCCACTGCGTCTCTACCCTCCACCTGATCATGCACCTTGCGGCGCTGATACCGCCAGGTGCCAAACAGGAGCAGGAAGGCCGTGAAGAGGAAGCAGAAACCCTCCACCATGACATCGTTATCCTCCGCGAGGCCGCCGACGGCGTCCATGAGGCTGCGCCCGCCGCCGACCGGCAGGAGAAGCAATAGCAGCGGCACGCAGGAGATGACGAACATCACGAGCATATGCTGCGTTGCGTCTATATTCTTCCACTTGAATTTCCCGGTCAAAATATCCTTCAGCATGGAAAACAGCGCCACGATCAGCTTCCAGATCGTTTTGTAATACACCAGGAAAACGGCAAGCAGCGTGCCCATATGGAGCATGACGGAAAAGAAAAGGGAGCCTTCCCCGCTGATATGTAAAAAGTGCTGCGCGAGCGAGAGATGCCCGCTGCTCGAGATCGGCAAAAATTCGGTGACTCCCTGCACAATGCCGAGGATGATTGCTTTGAGAACCGTCATCTGAACTGACCCTCCAAATTCTGAAATAATCATATGGCTTTCTCTATATGTATCCTTCCCGCACCGTGCGCATGACGGGCGGCAAGGCGTTGTATTCCGCTTTATTTTTTGCCCGGCCGGTAAACACTGCCCGGCGCGAGGCCGGGATCGAGATAGTCGAACGGATTCGTCGAAATCAGGCTTTGGATAACCGGCCCGTCCGGGCTGTCCGTACACTCTACGCCGCCGCAGCCGCGCGGATAAAACGCCGGGCGGGCAATGGGCTCCGGCGGGAAGATATCGGATTCGGAAATGATGGTGTGAAGCATATTATTGTCCACCCTCTTTTCCCTTCTCCTGCTCAATGAGGCCGTACAGGCAATCCATTGCGTCCGATAAGCCGCCGAGCGAATCGATCAGCCCCTCCTTGACGGCATCTTCACCATTTAACACAGTGCCGACATCCATCATCAGCTCCCCCGTCTCCATCATCAGGCGGCGGAATTCATCAGACGTGATATTGGAATTTTCACAGACGAAGCGGACGATGCGCTCCTGCATCTTATCGAAATAGGAGAGCGTCTGCGGCACGCCGATAACGAGCCCGTTCATGCGCACGGGATGGATGGTCATCGTGGCGGACGGCACAATAAACGACCGCTTTGCCGAAACCGCCAGCGGTACGCCGATGGAATGGCCGCCGCCGAGCACGAGCGAAACGGTCGGCTTTTTCATTCCGGCGATCAGTTCCGCAATGGCGAGCCCCGCTTCGATATCGCCGCCGACGGTATTGAGGATGATGAGCAGGCCCTCGATCTCCTTGCTCTCCTCAATGGCGACGAGCTGCGGGATCACATGCTCATACTTGGTCGTCTTATTCTGAGGAGGCAGGATATAGTGGCCTTCGATCTGGCCGATGATGGTCAGGCAGTGGATATAATGGCCGTTTTTATCCACCGTGATCGAGCCGGTCTCAATGATCTGGCGGATATCGTCCTGTACCTGGCCGCTGTTGTCACCGTTATTGTCTGTGTTCTCCTGCTCCGGCTCCGGAGCGGATAGTGGAGGCTGATCGGTAGTAAATGCTGTTGCCTGCTTTGCTTCTGACATTGTGAAAGGCTCCCTTCCGTTGCTGTTTGCGTTGCTATTGTGCCCGGAAAAGGAAGGGTTATCACAAAAGAGACCACTGGCCTTTCCAAAAATGCCTGACGGTTTATTATACCAGTTTTTTGGTGGAAGGGCAACTATACAATCGATGCTGAAACAGCTTGCTTTTTATCGGTCAAAAGGGAAAAAGACGGAATGGACAGCCGGTCTTTTGCAGAAAAATCATCTCCCCGTCCGCGCGCTTTTCGTCGTTGTGCCATCTTGTATTTTAGACAGCGAATGCTATAATGAATACATGATCGGATCCCTATTTTTGTATGATTAGAAAGGAGTACTATGTGATGTTGAACGAAAAGGTTGCCCAGTTATTGAACACACAGATCAATAAGGAGCTGTATTCGGCTTACCTGTATCTCCATTTTGCAAATTATTATGTGGAGCAGGGCCTCAACGGGTTTGCCAACTGGTATCAGGTACAGGCGCAGGAAGAGCGCGACCACGCGCTGTTGATGGTCCAGTACCTGCAAAATAACGATGCCAAAGTCACCTTTGAGGCGGTCGCACAGCCTGACGCCCTGCTCCAGGAGAACCTGGATCCCCTGAAGGCCGGCCTTGCGCATGAGCAATATGTCACCAGCCTGATTCATACCATTTATGAAGCGGCCTATGAGGCCAAGGACTACCGCACCATGCAGTTTCTTGACTGGTTTGTCAAGGAGCAGGGCGAGGAGGAAACGAACGCTTCTGATCTTGTAAAAAAGATGGAGCTGTTCGGCACGGATGCAAAAGGTCTTTATATGCTGGATCAGGAGCTGGCAGCCCGTACCTATGCCGCACCCAGCCTGACCTTATGAGCCGGGATTCCGGATCGGCGGAAGACTCTCGTGTTACAGGCCGGGACGCACTGTTTTAATCACAAATAAAACGAACCTGAAGGAGAAGAACAGGCTCTTTCAGGTTCGTTTCTTTTTTCAGTCAAATGACAGAGGCCGCACGAAAGCGGGCGGCATGCTGTCACTGCTTCTGGCTTTTAATCACCTTCAGCCGGGAGAAATCCTCGCGCTCCTTCTCCTCCAGCGCCTCGGTGATGAATTTGATCGTCGCCTCAAACTGCGGGATCATGATATTATGCAGGGCATTGGCGCGCTTTTGCGTCTTTTTGATCGCCTGCGCGAGGCGGTAGACGCTGTTTTCAATTTCCGCGAGCTCCGCTGTGAGATGCTTTACCTCGTCGAAGCAGCGGTAGGCGTCATCCAGCATGGAATTTGTGGAGTGAAGGCCGTAATAGAGATCCTTCTTTGTTTCGCCGATCGATACCGTCGGCAGCTCCACGCCCATAACGCTGCGGAAGTCAATGGTAAGGCTCTTATCCACAGGGACGGCCTGCGCAAAGGGGGAGCACATGCCCAGCGTTACGTTCGCCCGCTGCAAAGAGGCATACGCCTTCGTATAGGTGCTGTCGATGCGGTTCTGGACCTCGTTTGCCTGATCGATCATCAACATCATCTCGCGCACCAGGATATTGCGCTTGCGGTCCAGCAGGTCATAGCCGAGCTTGGCAAGGTTCAAAGACTTCCGGGTGCTGATTAAATTGCTCTTGGTTGGAAACACCTGGCCAGCCATAGCGGTCACCCCCTCATCAGATATCAGACAACAGCTGTCAGACGGCAGACAGAACACAGAATACAGCAGGTTGAATCGGCTGATGGAGTGCAAAACGAATGTCTGTGCTCTGACGCCTGAAAGCCGTCATCTGCGATAGTGCTTATCGAGCATTTCCTCATCCACACGGTCGAGCTGCTCGCGTGGCAGCATGGAGAGCAGTTCCCAACCGAGATCGAGTGTCTCCTCGATGGTGCGGTTCTCCGTATAGCCCTGATTGATGAATTTCTGCTCGAAGACACGGCCGAATTCCATCAGCTGCTTATCTGCGGCGGAGAGCTCATCCTCGCCGATAACGGAGGCGAGCGCTTTCGCGTCCTGCACTTTCGCGTAAGAAGCGAAAAGCTGGTTGGAAAGCATGCTATGGTCGTCGCGCGTGTAGCCCGCGCCGATGCCATCCTTCATCAGGCGGGAGAGCGACGGCAGCACGCTCACCGGCGGATAGACGCCGCGCGTGTCGAGATCGCGGTCCAATACGATCTGGCCCTCTGTGATGTAGCCGGTCAGGTCGGGGATTGGGTGCGTGATGTCGTCATTGGGCATGGTGAGGATCGGAATCTGCGTGACGGAGCCGCCCTTCCCCTTGACGATGCCCGCGCGCTCATAAAGAGACGCAAAGTCGGAATACAGGTAGCCAGGGAAGCCCTTTCTGCCGGGAATTTCGCCCTTGGAAGAGCTGAATTCACGCAGTGCTTCGGCATAGGAGGTCATATCCGTGAGGATCACAAGGATATGCATCCCGAGATCGAAGGCCAGGTATTCTGCAGCGGTCAGCGCGCAGCGCGGGGTAAGGATTCTCTCAATGATCGGGTCGTTCGACAGGTTCAGGAACATGACGACACGGCCCATCACGTTGGCGCTCTCGAAGGAACGGCGGAAATATTCCGCAACGTCGTTTTTCACACCCATCGCGGCAAAGACGATGGCGAATTCAGAATTATCCTTGATTGACGCCTGCTGCACGATCTGAACTGCCAGCTCGTTGTGCTTCATGCCGGAGCCGGAGAAGATCGGCAGCTTCTGGCCGCGGATCAGCGTTGCCAGCGCGTCGATGGAGGAGATGCCGGTATTGATATAGTCCCGCGGATAGACGCGGGAGACCGGGTTGATCGGCGCGCCGTTGACGTCCCGGCGGCAGGTGGGATAGACCTCGCCCATGCCGTCGATCGGACGGCCGAGACCGTCAAATACGCGGCCCAGGATCTCCGGAGACAGCGGCAGCTCCATCGGATGGCCGGAAAGGCGCGTGCGGGTATTGACCATGGAAACGCCGCGCGTCCCCTCGAACACCTGGATGACCACGCGCTTGCCGTCGATCTTGACGATCCTGCCCGCGCGCACGCTCCCATCGTCGAGATGCAGCTCCACCATTTCCTCGTTGCTCGCGTTGTCCACGTCGTCAAGGACGACCAGGGAGCCGTTGATTTCCTTTAATCCAATGTGTTCCAGTATCATATCAAAATGACCACCTTTCCGTAGCTGCCGGGGAACCGGACAATGCGCGGTTTATTTCAAAAAGCCCTTGAGCGATTGGTCGATCTCCGCCTTGTAGCTTTCAAACAGCTCGAGCTTATCGTTGGGGATATCGTATTTCATCTTGACGAGCTTGTCGAACAGACCCGTCTGCATGATCTTTGAAATCGGCACCTGACGGGCCACGATCTCCTGACATTTATGATAGAGATAGAGGATGACTTCCATCATCTTCAGCTGCTTCTCCAAAGGAACATAGGTATCCTCCGCATGGAAAGCGTTCTGCTGCAGGAAGCCGACGCGCACCACGCGGGCAATCTCGATGATCAGCTTCTGATCGTCAGGCAAAACGTCCGCGCCGATCAGTTTGACGATCTCCATCAGCCGGTTCTCCTCAAGCAGGATGCCGCACAGCTCTTCACGGTAAGCCATGAATTCCCTGCCGACATGCTCCTCGTACCAGGGGGAGAGATCGTTGATATATTCGCTGTAGCTATCGTTCCAGTTGATCGCGGGATAATGGCGCGCATAGGCAAGGCTTTTATCCAGCGCCCAGAAGCAGCGGGTAAATCGCTTGGTATTCTGCGTGACGGGCTCTGAGAAGTCGGAGCCCTGCGGAGAGACCGCACCGATTACGGTAATGGAGCCCTCCTGCCCGCTGAGCGTTTCCATATAGCCGGTGCGCTCGTAGAATTCCGACAGGCGGGACGGCAGGTAAGCGGGGAAGCCTTCATCCGCGGGCATTTCCTCCAGACGACCGGAAATTTCTCTCAGGGCTTCTGCCCAACGAGAAGTGGAGTCTGCCATCAGGGCGGTGTGATAGCCCATATCGCGGTAGTATTCCGCAAGGGTGATGCCTGTGTAAATCGACGCCTCACGGGCCGCCACAGGCATATTAGAGGTATTGGCAATCAAAACAGTGCGGTCGGTCAGCGGACGGCCGGATTTCGGGTCGACCAGCTCGCTGAATTCGGTCAGCGCCTGCGTCATCTCGTTGCCGCGCTCGCCGCAGCCGACATAGATGATGATATCCGCGTCGCACCACTTGGCAAGCTGGTGCTGCGTCATGGTTTTGCCGGTGCCGAAGCCGCCGGGGATCGCCGCCGCGCCGCCCTTCGCGATGGGAAACAGCGTATCGATCACGCGCTGGCCCGTGATCAGCGGCCGCTGCGCGGGAAGCCTGTTTTTGACCGGGCGCGGCGTCCGGATCGGCCAGCGCTGGCAGAGCGTCAGCTTGTGCTCCTGGCCGTTTTCATCGCGCAATACGGCGATTTCATCCTCCAGGCGGTATTTCCCATCAGGCCTGACGGAGACGACCTCGCCCGAAAGCGTGGGCGGCGCCATCATTTTATGGGTGATCAGCGGCGTTTCCGGGCACTGTGCGTAAACCGCGCCGCCCTCCAGCCGGTCGCCGGGCTTGACGAGAACCGTAACATCCCACTCCTTCTCCAAGTCCAGAGCAGGGACGCTCGAACCACGGCCGATAAACGCGCCGAACTGCTCTTCGATCGTGTTCAGGGGCCGCTCGATGCCGTCGAAAATGCTCCGGATGATACCGGGGCCGAGCGTTACGCTCATCGGGCCTCCTGTGGAGATTACCGGCTCGCCGGGGGTAAGCCCCGTCGTCTCTTCATAAACCTGGATGGTCGTCTGCTCCGCATCCAGGCCGATGACCTCGCCGACCAGGCGGGCGTTGCCGACATAGACCATTTCCATCATGCGCAACGTCGTTGCGCCGCGGATCGTCACAACCGGGCCGTTGATGCCGTAAATTACATTTTGATTGGAATCGGACACTTCTATGGCCATCCTTTCTTTGCCGGAAGCAGTTTTATGCGGTTTGGCGCAGCCAAATTCCGGTCTGCCTTTTTGACCGGAAAGCACAAAACTTCCAGGTTGAAAAATTAACTTTTCAACCTTGCTCACCTCCGGCGCATTTATTGTTCCAGCGTTAATCCTGCGTGCTCCAAGAACCAGCCGCGCTGGCTTTGCAGCCTGCTGTCCAGCGTATCGTCCGCCACAAGGCCTCTGGTTTCGCACGAAGCCTTCAGGCCGCCGATCCGGATGGAAGCGTCTGCCCGCACCTCGCAGGGACGGCCGAACGCTTTGCGCAGCGCGTCCGCAAGCGGCAGATCCGCTTTACGCACCAGAATCACAGCCCCCTCCCCCTGCGGCAGGAGCGCGGCGCAGCGTGCTGCGCTGTCGGAGAGGAATGTCTGGTATTCGGGCTTTTCCGCAAATGCGGAGAGCGCCTTCCCGGCATCTTCAAAAACCGCATCGGCAATCTCCGTGCGCCGGCCGGCTAAAGCGGCGCGCAAAGAGGCCTCTTCTTTTGCAAACTTCTGGTTGATCGCCACGCGCCGTTTATACAGCTCTTTGCCGATCAGCTGCTGCGCCTGCACCTGGGCCGCCGCCTTGGAGCGCTCAAGCGCCTCTGCATTCGCCTTGTCCACCTGCGCCTCGATCTGCCTGCGGCGCTCCCGGGCATCCTTATCAATCGCATCCAGGAATTTTGCGATTCGTTCATCTTGTTCGAGCATGTGCCTCACCTCAAATCTTTACGCCGATCGCTTCACGCACATATCGGGTAATGGAATCCTTTGCGCGGCCGGAGCCGTGCCGGTCGGGAATCTCCACGATCAGCGGCCGGTCGCAGCTCTGCTTCATCTTTGATACCTGCTCCGGGCAGAGCTTCACCAGCAGCTCCGTTATCAGCACAATACCGATATCCTCCGCGGCCATAGCGGTGTTCAGCGCTTTTTCAACGCTCCCCGGATCGTGGACGACCTCGCCCTCGATCCCCGCCAGACGCATGCCGGTCAGGGTATCCATATTATCGCTGATCAAATAAAAGCGCATTTCAATCCACCGCCTATGATCTCTCAGTTTCGAATGATTTTTAGCTGAACAGCATCAGCAGGGCGATAACCAGGCCGTAAATGGCGATTGCTTCGCCCAGGGCGACGAACAGCATGGATTTTGCAAAGGATTTCGGATCTTCACTCGTCGCAGCGATTGCAGCGGGCGCGCCGGAACCAACCGCGATGCCGCCGCCAATACCGGCAAGGCCAACAGCAAGGCCCGCGGCTATCATCGTAAGGCCCTTGGAATTATCTGTCTGGGCATTGCCCGCGTTGGCCGCAGTCTGCTCGGTCTGCGCCGGAGGCGCGGGCTGGTTGGCCTCATTCGCGGCGGAAGCGCCGAGCGCCAGCGCGGACATGAGCACGACCAGCACGAGCAGCGTGGCGATATGGGAAACCATCGCCTTCTTCATCGGCACGCCCTGCGCCCTTTTGCGGAACAGAGCGTAAAAGGAAAGAAACAGCACGACGATCGGAACGATGGCGAGCATAGCATACAGAAACGTGGACATAATCGTTACCTCCAAAAATGCAATTGTTTTTCTCAATCTATTTGGAAACTGACGCCCTGCGTCATTGGACGGACTCGGATACATGATGCAGGCGGACCGGCTCAAAGGAGCGGCCCTCGCCCGCGTAGCAGCGGCTGAAGAGCTCGTAGAACTCAAGCCTCATCACCTGGATGGAGGTGAACAGCGCCTCCAGGCACATAACGAAGAGATTGCCCAGCACAACGACGATGAGGTTCACCACCGTGCTGCTCGTTAGCCCCGCGATGGCAAACACCGCGGTCATCATACCGGCATGCACCAGGACGAACGCGCCGATTCGTAAAAAGGAAATGGTATTGCTGAAGAACGAAAGAATGTATTCAAACAGTTCAAAAAAATTCTCAAGGATATAATCCGTGATGCTTTCCGGCTTCCAATCCGGGTGGTGGTCGATCAGGCCAATGAGGATTTCCTTGAAAAACAGGATGATGCAGGAAACGCCGATCAGAGCGCCGAGCACCGCATTGGGTACAATTGTCTCGCTTGTCATGAAGTTATAAACAAAGCAAACGCCCGAAAGATACAGCACGATCCCGGTCAGCCCGCTTTGGCTGAAGAGCGCTTCGCCAAATTTCTTATGCTTGAGGCAGCCGTAGATATTGATCAGCATCGTAAAGACCAGCAGCACCACGCCGATGGCGATGGAAACGAGCAAAAGCCCTGTGATGGACTCCATGATATCGACAGGCTTACCCGAAAGGCCGATCGCGTGGTAAAGCGGATCGAACCAGGTTTCATACCCGAAGCACTCGCCGTAGACCAGGCCGAACACGCAGGCGGACGCGCCGCACGGAATGAGGATTTTGCCGATCTGCATCCCCTTGAGCTTCCACATCAGGAAGCCCGCGATGCCCAGCACGATGCCCTGCCCAAAATCGCCGAACATGATGCCGAACATCACCGTATAGGTGATCGCGACAAAAACGGTCACGTCGATGTCCTTGCCCGAAGGCAGGCCGAACATGCCGACCAGATATTCAAACGGGCGGAAAATACGCGGATTTTTCAGCTTCACCGGCGGGACGGTTTTGCCCACCTCGTCGGTATCGTTGATCTCGTAGGTCACCTTCCGGAGCTTGCGCGCATGCTTTTCAAATGCTTTGACGGCATCCTCCGCAAGCCAGCCCACATAGAAGAAGGAATCTCCGTGGCGGGCCGCATAGCGCCTGAGATGAAACAGGCCGCTGAACCATTTCAGGTGCGTATAGATGAGGTTGCAGTGATCCGCCTCTTCGTTCCAGTGCGATGCGATCTTTGCGTCGAGCTGAGCGATCTGCTCGTTGAGCAGGTCGATATTCTTCTGAATTTCTTCAATGATATGCTCCGGCGTGCCGACCGCTCCGGGGATGCGCAGCCGCTCGAAATAGAGGCTTGCAAAATTGCGGTCCACCTCTTCGATCTGCTCGCGTGGGGCAAAATAAACGCCCCAATCCTCCCTGGCATCGCTCGAGCACGGGATGAACATCATGTAAGGATTATCCGCATAGGCGATCAGCTTCTGCGTGGATTCCTTCGGCATGTGGCCGAAGCGGACCTTGATGAACTCGCATGCGAACAGATCGTCCAGATTAATATCCAGCCCCGTAAAATGCCGGAACTGCACGATCGCGCTTTCGCAGGTCGCCAGCTGATCCGTGAGCACCTTGCGCTCGTCGTGCAGCTCGCTCATGCGGTTTCCAAGCTGACGGATGAAGGCTTCCGTCTCCTCATTGGTCACCGGCTTCGGGATCTTCTCCACCTCGCGCAGATGGATGTCGGAGGAGGAGGCCAGTTCCTCGATCTTCTGCAGCATCGGCGCGTACGGATTTTCCTCCACCAGCTGGGTATAACCCATCGAGTCCGACATATACTGCATGGCCTGCTCCGGCTGGAACGTGCCGTCCACGCAGCAGGAGCCAAGGAATGCGTCCAGCTCGCTGAGCAAACCGATGACCTTAACAAATTTCATATTTGCGATTGCCATATCTGTGACCCTTCCTTTCGCAGAAGTGGGGAGCTACGCACGGTTTTGCAAGGCGGAAACCGCCTTCTTCCCCTAATCTCCCACGCCGATAAGCATTCGGCTGATTTCCTCCGCCGGGACCTGGTAGCGGATACCTTCGATGATATGCGTTATATTATTGACCTCGTTCTCTGCGAGAAACATAAAGCTGAGCATCACCACGCTCGGATTGGTGGAGAAGCGAAGATCCTTCAGGCAGCGACCATATTGCAGCTTCTGCGCAGAATCTTCAATATAGGAAAACTCCTTCTGGAATTTGCGTCCATAGGGCGTTGCGTCCAGCAGCTTTACCATCTCGGCGGCGCTTGGCGCCTCAATGAGCATTTCAAACTGACGCCGGCGCAGCCTGCTGATTGGGCCGATGATCACGGAGCGCCGAATCTCCTCCGGGGAACGATCCCTCATCCGCTTGAGGCGGTAAAGATTGACGATTGCCTCCATATCGAGCTGCAGGCCGACTGCACTCATCACTTCCCTGCGATCCTTGCCCTTGAAGCCCTTCTCAATCAGCTCCTCCAGCCGGTCGTAAAGATACCGCTGGAAAACCGACTCCATATCGAGAAAATTAATCTCCGATGGCGCCCTGCGGGCAAAGAGATGCATCATATCGTAATACGGTGTTCCCTCCAGGGCGGCAAGCAGACTGTCGAAGGAATTGACCGCCGCCAGCGCGTAGAGATCCAGCTTCGTGTGCTGGTTGAAGAATGCCGGCATGGCAAACAGGTAATCGCCCGGATGCCCGGTGCTCAAAAAGCGCGCGCAGGAGAGGATCTGGTCGATATCGCTGCGTACGATGAAATACTGGTAAAAATCCTGCCCAATGGACATCTCGTACCGGCACAGCGACGCGTACTGGTCAAAAACCCGCTTTTTCAGCATCGTCTCAAGCTGGCCGCGGTGGATATCCGTGGTGGTCGTCCCCTCGAACATATCTGCATAGGCCGTCCGGTTTTTCAGGTAATTGGCCACTTCGTTGACACTGTGGCAGCTGAGCAGCTCCGTATAGTTGCGTTCCGTCAGCCGCCTGCCGTACATGGCGCGCGATTTCGCCAGGATCGCATTGGAGGATACCGTTGTGAGCATAGAATCGGTTCACCCTTTCTCCGCGCATCGTTTGTTCGGTTTCAGAATCGCCCCGCGCGGCCAGGGAAGCGGATCGTCGTGCATCCGCACAGCAAAATGAATCAACCTATTTATAAGGAAAAGCTTTTATACCATGCCCATCCCTGGGCCATGTCCTTCTAAAACCCCAACAAAATACAGCCCGCTGTGCGGACTGCAATGCCTTTGTTATGCATCCAGCGCACGGCGGACAATCTCCTGCACCCACTGCGCGCCTTTTTCTTGATATAGAGCTTCCATCCTGCGGAGCGCCGCGTCATTGGCAGCCTTCGCTTCTTCCAGCTTTTTATCAGCCGTCTGCACTTCGCCGCGGGCAAGCTCGTCGATCTCCGCCTTCGCCTGCTCCAGCCGCTCAGAAAGCAACTGCTTCTCCTTGCTTTCCAGCTCCTCCTGCGCCTTGCGCTGGTAGGCTTCCGCTTCCTCTGTTCGCTTGCGCGCCTGTTTATCCATTTCGATAATGGTTTCTACCATCTTATCCAAATCGATCATCCCTTCCGGCAACGCTAAAATGAGAGTTAGAAAGGGCCCGGCATCTGACGCCGTTCCCTTTGACGGTCTTTATTATAGCACTCTGGTTTGAAAATACAATAGTGCAAAAGCTATAACAAAGAATTTTTATTCGGGATTAATATGGTCTATTTTTTCACATCGTGCCGCCTGCTCCCGCATCCTTTTAGGCCGGATCTATCCGGTGGAATACCGTCTGGATCAGGCGTTTGAAAAAGGGCGATGCCGGCCTGCGCCTTGAAACCGGGAGAGAGGTGCAAAAAAAGTCAAAAACCGCTTGCAATTCTTTGAAAGACCTGCTAATATAGTTCTGTTATTCTGTATCTGTCTAGTAAAAAGGAGGTGCGACACATGGCGAAATGTGAATTTTGCGGCAAAGATGTGTCTTTCGGTATTCAGGTTTCCCACTCCCACAGGCGCTCCAACAGGACTTGGAAGCCCAACATCAAGCGTGTCAAGGCAATCGTGAATGGCTCCCCGCGCAGGGTGTATGCCTGCACGCGCTGCCTGCGTTCCGGCAAGGTGACGCGCGCGGTGTGAGGTTCATCTAAAAAATGATGTATATGGTAAAGAGGAGGATAATTATATCCTCCTCTTTTCATTATTAGCCTAAAACAATCTGGAAACAATCATAAATTTGATTTCTGTAAAAATTATGATTATATAAGGAAATAAATTCATATTTTGGTTGACATTAAAGTAATTTACTATTATCATATTCTATGCTTCGAAGCAAAGATATCATTTATCTTTTGATACTTGATAAGCTTAAAAAACCAATAGCGAATAATGATATTTGATAAGGAGAATTTAATTATTATATGAAAAAGTTTTTATCATTATTAATAGCAGCAATGATTTTTTTAGCAAGTGCCTCCTCCGTATTTGCGATTCCAGAAATTGAATGTCCAAATATTACCAAATCAGAGTGTAACATCATATCGCAAGAATTTCCAGATGCATATATTTTAACGAATATTATCGATCCTAGAGAAATTCATATTTCTGCTGATGGCAATGAAATAACTATTAATAACACCACTCCAGAAGAACAGAATGACATTCGTAAAATCATAGAAGATAATCCGGAATTAAAGACAATGTTATCTGAGGACTCGAAAAGTTTGGGACAGATAATTACAGCTACCGTTTTTGTAGAAGAAGAGCATGCTGTTATCGACGGAAACCTAATGACAACGAGTAGTAGGCTCCTTTCCAAAAGTGAAGTTGAGGCTATTGGCATTGAAAATTTTGAATCTTTAGGGAATCAGAATCTTCCCTCTAGCAGGGCTGCTACAAATAGTCGAGGCAAATTGACCATTACTTTCTCCGGCAGCGGTTCGCATTCTCAGACTGCCTCTCAGTATACTGTATCTGCTAAGGCAAGATGGGATGGTTTTAATTTTCTCTATAGTGCCACTAATAATCCTGCTGTAGGAGAAGATTTTTTCGGTCTTGCTTGGGGTGGAGGCTTTACTTATAGAAATGTATCCTATAACGCCAAATGGAATAATGGAGGAACCCAATCTATATATCTGTCGGATGCTGTACCTAATGCCGGATTGGTATGCTCATTTTATGAATATCGCAATGTTTCCGGTAAATACAATATTTATGTAAGTGAGGCTAATCTTAGCGCAAATCTATATAAAAATAAATTGACAGGCAATGGAAATACTACTGAGGTTATTTGTAAATACATTCATACTTATCAAAGTTCAACGGGAAGTATCAGTTTCTCTGCCAGTCCAAGCGGCGTTGGCGCAGGCTTTTCACTGGGCGGGACGGACAAACAATGGAGCATTGTTTGCACAATAACAAATCTTTACTACTGATTTAAATGTCAAAATAAGCCCTCGAATGATTCGAGGGCTTATTTTGACAGCGTGCAGAAAGGAGAAAATATATTGAAAAAATATGCTTTGCCGATTATCATTAGTTTGCTATGCCTGCTTTTCATTGGAGGAATTGTGATGACACACAGCTCCTCAATCTCCCCATATGAATTTTTAATAGGGAAATATAAAGATGCCATGCCGATAGAAAAACCGGTCCAACAGATTTATATTGCTGAACAGGATAACACCGTTTTAGTCTTTTATATCAATGAAAATGGTAATCTTTCTTGCGCCGTTCTTCAAAAAAAATTTTTCTCCTACCGTGTGCTACAGACAAGCGCTGAACTTTCCACTCACAGCCAAAACCGCTCAGCTGATTTTTTGTATAGTTCTAATCAGAGGGATACACGTGAAAGAGAATCTGTTCACTGGGGAATCATCTATAATCCGCTTGTAACCAAAGTAACTATTAATGATCAGGAAATGAAGATGATTGAAGCGGAAGGCCTTCGTCTTTGCTTTTTATTGAAACCCGGCGGCTTTCCGCCGAATTCATCAGAAGATTACCAACTTTTTGATGCACAGGGAAATATCATTACAAACACCATATGAGATGGACGAATTCAGCATTTAGACAATGGTAACTCCCCACTTGACATTCGATTTTTAGCAGCGTATACTTTAATACATAAAACCGCTAAATCGAAAGGACCTGTGATATATGGTTGTCATTCTCAAACAAAACGCAGAGAAGCAGCAGATCAGCACCCTCCTGAAAGCCGTGGAAGCGCTCGGCCTCAAAACCAACTACAGCGAAGGCCAGGAGACGACTGTGGTCGGACTGGTGGGAGACACTTCCCGTGTGGATATCGACGCGCTCAAGGCCAACGAGATCGTCGAGGACGTCAAGCGGATTTCCGAGCCGTATAAAAAGGCCAATCGCCGGTTCCATCCGGCGGACACCATCGTGCAGGTGGGAAATGTTAACATCGGCGAGGGCTTCTTCAACGTGATCGCCGGCCCCTGCTCGATCGAGAGCGAGGAACAGCTCTGCACGATCGCGCAGGATGTCAAGAAGAGCGGCGCGACGCTCCTGCGCGGCGGCGCATTCAAGCCACGCACCTCCCCCTACTCCTTCCAGGGCCTGGAGACAGACGGGCTGAAGCTGCTGCTGGAGGCGAAAAAACTGACCGGCCTGCCGATCGTGACGGAGATCATGGGGCAGGATCAGATCGACGATTTTGCCGATGTGGACATCATTCAGGTCGGCGCGCGCAACATGCAGAATTTCCGCCTGCTCAAGGCGCTCGGCCAGCTTCGCAAGCCGATCCTCTTAAAGCGCGGCCTTGCCAATACGATTGAGGAATTTTTGATGAGCGCGGAATACATCATGGCAGGCGGCAATGAAAATATCATCCTCTGCGAGCGAGGCATCCGCACCTTTGAAACGATGGTACGCAACACGCTCGATATCTCCGCCGTCCCCCTGCTGAAGCAGCAGTCCCACCTGCCGGTCATCATCGATCCGAGCCATGCGGCAGGCATTGCGTGGATGGTAAAACCCCTGGCAAAAGCCGCTGTCGCGGCGGGCGCGGACGGGCTGATGATCGAGGTGCATAACGATCCAAGAAACGCGCTATGCGACGGCGCGCAGTCGCTGACACCCGCGCAGTTCGACGGGCTGATGCAGGATATCAAAAAACGCGCGGTGTTTGAGGGAAAAGAAATGGCGTAAAAACAGGGCTGAACGCACCTTGGGAAAATCAGACGTGTGCGGCGCAAAACGTGAAATGTCACGTTTTGCGCCGCACTTTTTCACCGTATCAATATTGTCTGGATAACAGGCTCTTCGCGGGAGAGATATCCCGCGCTGTACTTTTCCATGATCTGCCTCCCCTTATTCTTCAGGCGGTAACAGCGGCACGTTGCCATAGCCGGCGAAATAGATGACCAGACCGAAGAAACCTACATCAGCCTCTCAGGGCTCCCTTTGGATTCCGATAGACTCTGCATTCGCATGGGCGGAGAATTCCAGCCTGAACGGCGCCGTAATTGCACAGGGCCAGCCCCTCTCGCGGCGTCTCGCAGGGGACGCCCTGCGTGGTGAAGTTGCAATACACCTGCGCCTCGTGATCCCCCAGCGTCCGGCGGTATGCCCAGATGGCTTCGGAATCAGGGAGCATCAGCTCATATGCGCCATAGAGAAACACAGCCTGCTGCTTGCGCAGCCGGAGCAGCCGCTGGTAAAAACAAAAGACAGAATCCGGGTCATTCACCTGCTGGGCGGCATTGATCTGCCGGTAGTTGGGGTTGACCATGATCCACGGTTCGCCCGAGGTGAACCCGGCATTGGGCGAATCGTCCCACTGCATCGGCGTGCGCGCATGATCCCGGCTGCGCGCGCCGAGGGCGGCGAGCATCTCCTCCTGTGTGGCAGGGCCGGCCTGCGTATAGGCATGGAACCAATTGATGCTCTCCAGATCGCGGTAATCCGAAAGCTCGCGGAAGCCGCCGTTATTCGTCATGCCCAGCTCGTCACCCTGATAGATATAGGGCGTACCTTTCATGAGATACAGGCAGGCTGCCAGCATTTTGGCGGACAGGGCGCGGTACTCCGGCTGATCGCAGCCGAAGCGCGATACGCAGCGCGGCTGGTCATGATTGCCCCAGAACAGGGCATTCCACGCGCAGCCTTCCAGCGCCGTCTGCCATTTGCTCATCACTGCGCGCAGCTCCGGCATGGAGTAGCGCTCCGTCGTCCATTTTCCAAGCGGGCCGTCCCCGATCTCCACATGCTCAAACTGAAAGATCATGTTCAGCTCGTGCGTATCCTCGCCCGCATAGCGCTTGGCCTGCTCGATGGTGACGCCTGCTGTCTCCCCTACGGTCATGAGATCGTATTTGGAGAGCACCCTCTGATTCATCTCCTTGAGGAATTCATGCACACGCGGGCCGTTGACGACATAGGGAGAGGCGTCGCCGTACAGCGCGTTTCTCCCCTTCTCCCCATCCGGGAAGCGCTGATCCTTGGAGATCATGCTGATGACGTCCATACGGAATCCGTCTATCCCCTTCTCGCACCACCAGGTCATCATATCGTAAATTTCCTGGCGGAGCGCCGGGTTTTCCCAGTTCAGATCCGGCTGGCCTTTATCGAAAAGGTGCAGATAATACATATCTGTCTTACTGTCGTATTCCCATGCGGGACCGCCGAAGATGGAGCCCCAGTTATTCGGCTCCCTGCCGCCTCTGCCCGACCGCCAGATATAATAGTCCCGGCGAGGATTGTCCCGCGACGACCGGCTTTCGATGAACCAGGGGTGTTTCTCGGAGGTGTGGTTGACCACCAAGTCCATCACGATCTTCAAGCCCCGCTTATGCGCCTGCTCCAGCAGCCGGTCAAACTCCGCCATCGTGCCGAATTTTTTCATGATCGCTCGATAATCCGAGATGTCGTAGCCGTTGTCGCAATCCGGCGACTCATAGACGGGCGACAGCCAGATGACATCCACGCCAAGCTCCTTTAAATAATCGAGGCGCATGGTAATTCCGTTGAGATCGCCGATCCCGTCGCCGTTTGAATCCTGAAAGCTGCGAGGATAGATTTGATAGACCGCCGCTTCCTTCCACCATGCTCTTTCCATTCAGTTCCCATCATCCTTTCCATACGGGCGATTTTCGGCTGAAAACCGTCCGATCAGAGCCTCGCCTCTCCTTTCCGGATGGAGGCAGTTTCATGCTTCTGCCTTTATTCTGCCAGCCCCGGCGAGATTTATTTACTGGACTGACGAGCCGAACTACGGCGCCGGCTTTGACAGGCAAGCTTCTTCATTTCCAAGCATATGCTTCTCTGAATCCCAGAGAGATGTCTGACGCGGCTTTGCTGCCCCATCAAAAACGACGTCCTGAAGGATGATGCAAACGATGTTTGCGCAAATGCAGAATGCCTGCGCGACCAACTGCATCAACGCCGATTTTATGCGTGAAATGATCCCGCACCATGAGGGTGCGATCCGTATGTCCAGAAATATACTGCGCTACCCAATCTGCCCGGAGCTTGCCCCGATCCTGCAGGCGATCATCCAATCGCAGTGGAAAGGGATCTGTGAAATGGAGCGGCTTCCCCGGTGCGTTTGAGCTTTTGAAAAAGAGAAATGCAGCCCCGCATGCTGTCGGGGCTGCATTTTTTCGCTGTTTTGCTTACTGGGCGCTCTGCGCGCCGAACTTCTGCTTGACGGAATTCACTTTATTCTGCTCCGCCTGTTCGGTGGGATACCAGCCTTTCGCCGCCATCTTGTCGTAAAGGGTATCCTGCATGCACAGCGAGTCGTTCAAGGCGGTGTTGAATGCCTGATGCACATTTGCCGTAGGGGATTCAATCGTTCCGTGCATATACAGGTCGCAAACGCCCTTCTCCAAAAGGAGGATGTTTTCCATCAGGTTTTTATCGTCCATGTTTCATTTCTCCTTCCGTCATCAAAGCAAGCCGTAAAAGCTCTGGAAAATCTGCTGATGCTTCTGCGCCATTTGCTGTACGCAGGCCTTCAGATCCGCATCCTGAATTTGGTTTGCAGTTTCGTTGCATTGGGTCTGAAAGTACTGTTCATGCCCCAGCGCGTCTTCCAGATACAATAGTTCTTTCGTCGTCATAGATCCTGCCTCCTAATAATAATTTCAATGATATTTTGCATGGATGATCCCGTAATATACATAATGGAAGAAGGAATCTTTGAACGATTGAGCATCCGACGGTCCTGCGCAGC
The DNA here is from genome assembly GCA_900549825.1 of uncultured Oscillospiraceae bacterium. GTDB lineage: Bacteria > Bacillota > Clostridia > Oscillospirales > Acutalibacteraceae > Fimivicinus. The sequence goes on from URQB01000024.1 coordinate 24,220, forward strand.
CCTTATCCGTTAAAATAAACATCCACCGACCAAGCCGGTGGATGTTTATTTCATGAGTTTTGATCGGAAAGAACTGACAGATTTTTCATCAGAGGCTCTTCCAACCGGCCAGCAGCTCCCTGAGCTTTACCGGCTCCTTCGTCGTGATATTGTCCGGCCCGAGCGACGCGATCCGCGCCATGGCTGTTTTTCGATTCACCGTCCAGAAAGAGACGAGCAAGCCCTGCTCATGCATCACACGCACCAGCGATTCGCTCGCCGCGTCATAATGGCAATTGATGCCGACTGCACCGCAGAGCCTGATCCGATCTGCCACCTGCCGCCAGTACGCGTCGCTCTTCTTCTGCTTTGTATCCGGGGAGACATTCAGATAATAGGGGATCTCCGGGCATTCCCTTGCCACCTTGTCCGCCTCACCTGCTCCAACGCCGGTAAAAAACAGGCGGTCAAGGATGCCGGCCTCCTCGCCCAGCCGCGCGATTTCCGGAAGGTTGTCCGTCTGCTTCAGATCCAGATTCACCTGAACCGCCTCTGTCTGCGCGATCAGGGCAAAGGCGTCGGCCAGCAAGGGGCTTTTGTCGTGATCCTGCAAGGCATCGTGCGCGAGCACCGGCGTCCCGTCCTTGCGGAAGCGGATATCGAATTCTACAGCGTTTGCGCCGCTGCCCAGCGCCGCGTGCAGGGAATCGAGCGTATTTTCCTTCGTGCCCAGACAGCCTGTGTGAGCGGTCACCAGGAAACCGGCCGGCAGGGAAAGCGGCTGAGCCTGCAGCTTTTTGACCTGAGCGCGCCCATACAGCACAGGCGTCAGCGCGCCTGCACAAACGGCGGCCGCGATCAACACCGCGGCCGCCGTAACCACTCTGTATTTCATCTCAACATCATCCTTTCCGGAGTCCGTCACATACATCCGAGAGATGAGAAAAAATTTATGCCCGGGAGACGATCTCCTGCATCTGTTCCATCTTGCGCTCGATGTCGGCCACCAGCGCAAACTGCGTGTGGCAGCGGTCGAGATTGTGCTCCGGATAAGCCGTCTTGAAATATGTATCGCCATTCAGGTAATCCGTCAGGAAGCGGATGCCGCACTCGAAGGTCATCAGCTTCGAGGAAAATGCGAGATTGTCGATCTCCGCCGCGGTCAGGCTTCCGCCCGCCGCCGAAAGATAGCCCTTGACATACTGCTCAAACAGGTTCAGATCCAGCGAAACGAGGGAAAGATCCTTTTCGTCCTCTGCCGCCGTGTTGGCGCCGAAACGAATGCTGTCGCCGAAATCATAAAGAGACAGGCCGGGCATGACCGTATCAAGATCGATGACGCAGATGCCCCGCTTTGTATCGTTATCAAACATCACGTTGTTGAGCTTCGTATCGTTGTGCGTCACGCGCAGGGGCAGATCACCCTGCTCCATCAGGTCAAGCAGCACACGGCAGTCCGCTTCGCGTGCTTTCGCAAAAGCAATTTCCTCCTGCACGAGCTTTGCACGTCCCGCCTGATCCGCTTCGATCGCCTGGAGCAGATCCTGAAAACGGGAGACCGTGTTGTGGAAATTCGGAATCGTCTCATGCAGGCTGTCGCTCGGATAATCCGCGAGCATCTGCTGGAAGGTGCCGAAGGCCCTCGCCGCATGATAGAAAACAACCGGGTCTGTAATGCTCTGACAGGTATAGGCATTGGAAATAAAATTATAGATACGCCAGCAATGACCCTCTGCATCCTTATAATAGGGCGTTCCGTCTATCGTGCGGTAGACCGTGAGCGTTTCCCGCCCGGGGTCTCCGCCGGCCGCCTCGATCTGCCGGCGCAGATAGGAGGTCACGCCGAGGATATTCTCCATGAGCTCATCCGGATTGTGAAAGACATGGGTATTGATCTGCTGCAGCAGGAAATCCCGGTTTTGACCGTCCTCCTGAAAATGCAGGACATAGGTATTGTTGATATGACCGTTGTGGATCCTGTCATAACCGGTGTAGTCGCCACCCAGCGCGAACTGGTGCTTGATCTCCTCAAGCTGGAAAGGAAGCTCGCTCATGTGTCACACACAGCCTTTCTAACAATAATATCAAACTCTTATAGGTAAGTTGCTTCTTCTATCAACTCAATCGTGCCGAAACGCTGCGGGTTATGAAAACCAAGCGCCGCACTGCCGACCGGAAAATATGCGCCGAAATGGGGGCGTTCCGTTTCGTCGCCGCATTTGTAAAAATTGCCCGCCAGGGTGCATGAGACGATTGGAAACGGCCGGCCATAAACCGCTTCGATCAGTTCTGCGGAAATCAACAGCAGCACGCCCCAGGCATCCCCCCGCGGCGTTGATAAGGAAAACGGCGTAACAACGGGCGCCAAATCCGTCATCTTCGACAATCTGACGCGGCCCTCCCGGCCCGGGCCGAATTCCGTTAGAAAAACGCCTTTCGGATTCATCTCAAAATTTATGTAGGAATCCTGCACGGCGGGAAACGGATTCAGGAAGCATTCCAGGCAACTGTCTTTGTAAACCGGATCGTCACGCTCGCACGCAACCGCACGGACCGGCTCTTCAAAAGACCACATCCGCACAAAAACGCCCTTTCCACGCACCGCGCAAAGCTGCGCGAACGAGGCCGGACGGTAAGGAGACGCCCCTTCCCAATGAAAGCTTTCCAGGCGGGCAACCGGAACATGCGCCCAATCGGGCTGGCCGCTGAAAATCGGGCCGGTATAAAACTGCGCCATACAGATACCTCCTTACGGTAACTAAGTTATTATAGCAATTTCGGCCGTTTTGTCAAGTTTTCGGGCGCTTTCTGACGAAGTCTCCGGGATAGTATATATATTCACATTATCGAATTGAAATCCCATCTCAAAATTGGGAATAAATTAATATATCCTATGCAGTGGTAGTAAAAAAGCTTCTCAAACAAAACAGCGGCCAGATGCTTCCGGCCGCCGTCTTTCACTTCTCATCTGTTTCCTGCCCCGGCTCCCCGCCCGGCCCGTCGCGCCGCGGGCGCTTATCCGGGCCGCTTTTCTGGTGGGATGTCGTCCACTGGTTGTCCCCCGCCGTTTTGACAGCACGGACATGCTTTTTTTTCGAACGATCCATAAAAATACGTCTCCTTTCGCAAATTCGCCTGGCGGGAAAGAAAGCCGTTCCCGCAGATGTGTTCCATCCTTAGAATGCGCCGTTTTCTCCAGAAATATTATCGCATGCGGTTGCAAGTTATCTGTTTTCTTGTTACAATTTAGAGGAAATAAGAAAAACATTGTATCGTTTGCCGCTTTGATAGGTGGCTCCCTGTCCGGAGGTGTTGATAAAATGAAGCAAAAAATCGGAAAACGTGCTGCTAGCCTCCTGCTGGCAGCCGTCATGGCTGTGCTGGTGGTGCTGCCCGCGTCCAGCGCGGCTGTCGACAAAATGGCAGATGTCCAGTACCCCTATGTCTTCGTCCACGGGATGGGCGGATGGGGCTCCGACGAGGGAATCAACAGCATCCTCCCCTACTGGGGCGCAACCACGGGCGCGCTGATGCCGCGCCTGCGTGACAACGGCTACGAATGCTATGACGCCTCTGTAGGGCCAATTTCAAGCTGCTGGGACCGTGCATGCGAGCTCTACGCTCAGATGACGGGCGGTACCGTGGACTATGGCAAGGCGCATTCTCAAGCGCACAGCCACGCCCGCTACGGGCGCACCTATGACGCGCCCTTATTTGAGGGCTGGGGGACCAAGGATAAAAAAGGCATTTTGAAAAAGGTCAATCTCGTCGGCCACAGCTTCGGTGGTAACACGGTTCGTCTCCTCACAGAGCTGCTTGCCAACGGAGACCCGGCAGAGCGAGAAGCCACGCCCGCCAAAGAGCTTTCCCCGCTCTTTACGGGAGGCAAAGCCAATTGGGTGCATTCCGTCACCACGCTCTGCACGCCTCATAACGGCTCAACGCTGCGTTATATTGCCGACAACCTGAAGCTGACCGATCTGGTCAAAGCGGTGAGTTATATCTATGCCGGTATCATGGGCCGGTCGCCGCTCAATGGGTTCGTCGATTTTCATCTGGAGCAGTTCGGCCTGACGGCGGTTCCGGGAGAATCCGCGCAGGACCGGCTTCTGAGAGCGCTTAAACTGATCTTTGAAGAGACGGACGACAGCGTGGTCACAGATCTCTCGCCCGACGGCGCGGCCCTGCTCAACGAACGCATCGGAATGGAGCGGAATATCTATTATTTTTCCTATTCCTACCTGACGACCCATCAGTCCGCGTTCAGCGATCGTCAGGTAGCAAACGCCGATACGCTTCTGGTTTTGATCCCGTTTGCAAACCTGATCGGCAAATATGCGGTCAATACAGACACGGACTATCCGATCGATGCAAGCTGGCTGCCCAACGACGGCCTGGTTAGCGTCGTCTCAGCGCAAAAGCCCTCTGATGATCCGGGTGTGGATTTCGACGCCTCTCATATCGTGCGGGGAAGCTGGAACGTCATGCCCACCCTGCCCGGTGATCACGGGACAGTGATCGGCCTCAATGCGGACAGGGACAAAACGCTGCAATTCTATCTTGAGATGATGCAGATGATCGAGTCGCTCCCGAAAACAGCGAATTAATGTTAGAACGAAAAAGGCAGGCTGTGCAAACCGGTATTTGCGCAGCCTGCTTCCCTTTAAAATTCATGCTATAATCATTGACGCTGCCCGCCCTGCCTGCGGCTGGGCATAATTGAGGCATCATAGATGGCGTTTTTGCCGGGGCAAAGCCAGGGAGTCGTTCATTCACGGTTTGCAAATTACGGCCTTGTCTATTTTAATCCATGATAGAAAGGATGGCAGATCCATGCTCATTGATCTATTGAAAAAGAACCGCAGCTACCGCGGCTATGACGAAGCTTACCGCGTGAGCCGCGCCGTGCTGGAGGAACTGATCGGCTGCACGCGCTATGCGGCGTCGAGCGTCAATATTCAGCCGTTAAAATACCTTGCCGCCAGCGAGCCGGAAACCGTATCGCGCATCCAGCCGCTCACCCATTGGGCAGGCAGGCTCAAAGAGCTGCATTTACCGCGGGAGGGGCATCGTCCCACAGCCTTCATCGTCATCTGCCAGGACATGTCTGTCAACGATTCCCCCACGATGTTCCAGCGCGATATCGGCATCGCCGCGCAGACGATCCTGCTCGCCGCTACGGAAAAGGGGCTCGGCGGCTGCATGATTGGCAGCTTCGAAAAGAACGCGCTGAAAAAAACGCTCAGCCTGCCGGAGCAGATCGAGCCCATGATGGTGCTTGCCATCGGCAAGCCCGACGAGACGGTGCTGCTCACCGGGGTGGGCCCGGACGGCTCTACGGATTACTACCGGGATGAAAACGATGTGCATTACGTCCCGAAGCGCGCATTAAAAAATATTCTTCTGTGAGGTTGTAAAAAATGAAAACTGGCTTGGTCTTAGAGGGCGGCGGCCTGCGCGGGATCTATACCGTCGGCGTCCTCGATATATTGATGGAGGAGGGGCTTTTCCCGGACTATGCGGTGGGCGTATCCGCCGGCGCGGCGAACGCGGTTTCCTATCTGGCAGGCCAAAGGGGGCGCGGCTATCGCGTCAATACGCAATATCTGGGCGATAAGCGGTATATGAGCCTCTCCAATCTGATTCATAAGCGATCCTTATTCGGGATGGACCTGATCTTTGACGAAATCCCAAATGCGCTGGACACCCTCGACTATGACGCCATCCAGCACTCCCCCATCGAATTCTATACCGGAGTCACCTCCTGCGAGGACGGGCAGGCCCTGTATTTCGGCAAAGAATATTTGGCGCACAACTGCGATCTGCTCTGTGCGTCCGCCTCGATTCCGATCATCTCCCAGCCGGTGGAGATTGACGGCATTCCCTGTGTGGACGGCGGCGTGGCGGACCCGATCCCCGTGCAGAAGGCACTGGACGACGGCTGCGAGCAGATCGTCGCCGTCCTGACGCAGCCGCGCGGCTATCGGCAGAGCCCGATGCGGATGCGCCCCGCCTATCACCGGATGTTAAGGCGTTATCCCCGGCTGGTGCAGACGCTGGACCGCCGCCATACCGTCTATAATGCCTGCCTCGCTCAGCTCGAGCAGCTTGAGCACTGCCTGCGCGCCTTCGTCATCGCCCCGAGCCGCCCCCTGCCCACGAGCTGGATGTGTAAGGATCCCGCCCGCATGCAGGAAAGCTATGAAATCGGGCGGGAAGACGCGCGTAACGCGCTGCGCAACGGGCTTGCCAAATCTTTTTAACGGACAAACCTGGCATCGGTGAACAGGGGCAACAACGGTTTTGAGAGCGATGCCGAGGGCCTCTGCCGGCGTGATCCTCCTCGCCTTCCGGCAAGGAAGGCGTCGTCGTCTGCCTTGCCAAAGGCCCCGGCATTGCCCCAAAACGCCAAAGGACCGC
>URQB01000025.1 GCA_900549825.1 uncultured Oscillospiraceae bacterium
TCTCCTGATCCCATCCTGATTTTCTTTGCTGGTAGCCTCATCCGGGCGTGGCCTTGCCAGCATCTGTTATTCTGATCCGCTTCCCCATGCGATGCCCGGCAATCCTTTTGATCGTTAACAGCATTCAGAACCCTCATTTGCATAAAAATTCGGGGCCGCTGCAAAGCAAATTGCAGCGGCCCACCGTCTTATTTCGCTGTGATTTCATGAAACGAGACGCATTCAGCTTTTTAATGGAAAATCATCTGCCTGAATCAGCTCCGTCTTTCCTGAATCTCGCGGGAAATCTGCTCCACCAGCTCCGGCTTGAGCTTGAACTTCCTGAAATAGATCGCCAGCGCCGCCAGCAGAATCAACGGCGGCAGGATATACATCATCGTCTCGATGCATGTCACCGCCTGCGGCGTCGCAATGGAATCCTCCTTCCCATCAAAGCCGACGGTCGCAAAGCCCAGCATGGTGATCAGGGAGCTCAATCCTGCCGCCACTTTGCTCAGGAAGGTCAGCATCGAAAAAATCACGCCCTCGTTGCGCTCTCCCCTGCGCCACTCCCCATAGTCCACCGCGTCCGCAAGCATCACATTCTGCATCACGCCCATGGAGCCGAAGCCCACAGACATCACAAAAGCCGCGGCGGCAAACGGAAGGAACTGCCCATTGAAAAACTGCGTCGAGAGAAACATCAGCACATAGCCGATACATGGCAAAACCAGAGACCCGACATTCACGCGGTTTCGCCCGAACCATTTGGAGAAGAACGGATACCCCAGCAACCCGATCGCCTGAGAGGCACCGAGCAGGATGGTAAAGAAGGAATACTGATCCTTACTGCCGATCACAAAGACAAAATAGAAAACCGTGACCGCGTTCGTCAGATTGATTGCGAGGTTGAAAAGGATCATAATCACCACGATGACGAGCGCCTGATCATTGTGGAAGAGAATCTTCGCACAGCGGATAAGGGAAAATTTCTCCTCCTTCTGCTGCGGAGGCGGCGCAATCCTCTCCCGCACTGTGCCCGCGCAGATCAGGACGGTCAGAATATATACGCCGGAGGTGATCAGCGCATACTTCATAAATCCGCCGCCCGTGATTCCGCCGAGCCGGTCTACAATTTGCAGCGTAAATGCGCCGACGATGCCCGCCGCGCCACCGAAGATACGCGGCAGCATGGAAACCTGGTCGCGATCCCCGGGGTCCAGCGTCAAAGCGGGGATCATTGCCCAATAGCTGACGTCAATCATCGTATAGGTCATATCCCACAGGACAAAGCAGACCGTCGCATAAGCATACAGGCCGGGGCCCCGGAAGCCGGGATCGGTAAAAAGCAAAACCGTAACCGCCGCATTGGTCACGGCCCCAATCACCATCCACGGGCGGAATTTTCCCCATTTGGTATGCGTATGGTCGATGATCGCACCCATAAGCAGATCGTTGACACCGTCCCAGATGCGTGCGATAAAAAACATGAATCCCAGAAAAGCTGCATGCAATCCAAGCCCCGTCATAAAATAATAAGAAATAAATCCGCTGGCCAGGCCGTAGCTCATACTCTTGCCAATGGTACCGGCGCCGTAGCTGAGTTTAGTGCCCCAGGTCAATCTGTTTTCCATCCTGCTTTCCTCCTCCAAATTATAAACTCCATATTTTATTTATCATTTTACCAGATTTTTTGGCAAAATGATATACTTCCTCTGGAATAAAGTTGTGTTCATTCGAGTAAATTCTCCTTATTTTTTGTTTCACGAAAAAGGCTGGATCATAAAAATTTAAAATGATCGCCAATATGGTAAATAACTTGAAATCGCTGGCATTGGCTGCTTTCTTCTCCCGCGTTGAAACAATGATCCTCAGCATCTTTTAAATCGATTCATTCCCTTCACCCTATCAAAAAACCGCCCCATACGCTGCTGTATGGGGCGGGTCTTACTTTTTGCCGGCATCTTTTCGCCTGCCTTTATCCACGTTCCAAAATCCGCCTGAGATACCGGCCGGTATAGGATTCCTTCACCTGCGCCACCTCTTCCGGCGTTCCTTCCGCCACAATCATGCCGCCCTTGTCCCCGCCCTCCGGGCCGAGGTCAATGATATGGTCGGCTGTTTTGATCACGTCGAGATTGTGCTCGATCACCAGCACGGTATTGCCATTCTCCACCAGCGTGTGCAGCACGTCGATCAGGCGGTGCACGTCCGCCGTATGCAGTCCGGTCGTTGGCTCGTCCAGGATATAGATGGTGCGCCCCGTCGCGCGGCGGGAAAGCTCCGTGGAGAGCTTGACGCGCTGTGCCTCGCCGCCGGAGAGTGTGGTTGCGGGCTGGCCGATCTTAATGTAGCCAAGCCCTACGTCGTAAAGCGTTTGCAGCTTACGCTGAATTTTTGGCACGGCAGAGAAAAATGCAAGCCCCTCCTCCACGGTCATCTCCAGCACATCGTAGATATTTTTGCCCTTATACTTCACTTCCAGCGTCTCGCGGTTGTAGCGCGCGCCCTTGCAGACCTCGCAGGGCACATAGATATCCGCCAGAAAATGCATTTCAATTTTCACGATGCCGTCGCCCTGGCAGGCCTCGCAGCGACCGCCCTTCACGTTGAAGGAAAAGCGATTGGATTTAAACCCGCGCATCTTCGACTCCTGCGTGGAGGCAAACAGCTCGCGGATATCCGTAAACACGCCCGTATACGTTGCCGGATTGGAGCGCGGCGTGCGCCCAATCGGCGACTGGTCGATGTCGATGACCTTGTCGAGCGCTTCGATGCCCTCCATATCCCTGTGCGCGCCGACGGTACGCTTCGCGCCGTTGAGTTCATTCGCCAGCCGTTTATAGAGGATTTCGTTGACCAGGGAAGACTTGCCGGAGCCGGATACGCCCGTCACGCACACAAATTCGCCCAGCGGGATGGTCACATCGATGCTTTTCAGATTGTTTTCCTGCGCGCCGAGCACACGCAGGAACTTTCCGTTGCCCCTGCGCCTTTTCTCCGGGATCGGGATAAACCGCGTGCCGCTGAGATACTGTCCGGTCAGGGACCGTTTGCAGGCCTTGATCTCGTCCACCGTGCCCGCGCAGACGATCTCCCCGCCGTGGATACCCGCGCCGGGGCCGACGTCCACGATATAGTCCGCAGCATACATCGTATCCTCGTCGTGCTCGACCACGATCAGCGTATTGCCCAGATCGCGCAGGTGTTTGAGCGTTTCGAGCAGCCGGTCGTTATCCCGCTGGTGCAGGCCGATGCTCGGCTCATCCAGGATATAGAGCACGCCCATCAGCGAGGAGCCGATCTGCGTCGCCAGCCGGATGCGCTGGCTTTCGCCGCCGGAAAGCGTCCCGGCGGGGCGTGAGAGCATGAGGTAGTCGAGCCCGACGCTTGAAAGAAACGTCAATCTGCTGCGGATCTCTTTCAAAATCTGCTTTGCGATCATCTGCTCGCGCTCCGTCAGCTCCAATGTATGGAGAAATTCCAGCGCGCCGGTGATGGATTTGTGGCTGAATCCGTCGATATTGATGCCTCCCACCGTGACGGACAGGGATTCCGGCCGCAGGCGCGCGCCACCGCAGTCCGGGCAGGGCCGCTCGCTCATGACCTGCTCGATCTCCGCGCGGGCCCATTCGCTGCTCGTCTCCTTGTAACGCCGCTCCAGATTGGGGATCACGCCTTCGAAATCCGTCGTATAGGTGCCGCTGCCGTATTCGCTGCGGCGGTGCATCTTGATCTTCTTTCCTTTGGTGCCGTAGAGCACCGCGTCGAGCGCCACCTTCGGCAGCTTGTTGACAGGCTCGTCCAGCGAAAAATGGTAGTGCTCCGCCAGCGCCTCAAAATACATCTGCGCGATCGTGCCGCCCTCGGCCACCGTCCATCCGCTGGCCTTGATGGCACCCTGCCGGATGGAAAGGTGCGGGTTGGGGATGATCAGCTTCGGATCGACCTTCATAAAGATGCCGAGGCCGGAGCAGGTCGGGCACGCGCCGAAGGGATTGTTAAAGGAGAACATGCGTGGAGTCAGCTCTTCGATGCTCACGCCGTGCTCCGGGCAGGCGTAATTCTGCGAGAAGAGCAGCTCCTCCCCGCCTACCACATCGACGAGCAGGATGCCACCGGAGAGGGAGCAGGCCGTCTCTACAGAATCCGCCAGCCGCGCACGAATTTCATCCTGAATAACAAGGCGGTCGATGACGACCTCGATGTTGTGCTTCTTATTCTTATCCAGTTTGATCGTCTCGGAGAGATCGTAGATGCTGCCATCCACACGCACGCGCACATAGCCGGATTTACGCGCCGCGTCCAATTCCCTGACGTGCTCGCCCTTGCGCCCGCGGATGACTGGCGCCAAAACCTGTATCTTCGTACCCTCGTCGAGCGCCATGATCCGGTCGACGATTTGATCAACTGTCTGCTGCTTGATCTCCTTGCCGCAGACCGGGCAGTGTGGGATGCCGATGCGGGCGTACAGCAGGCGCAAATAGTCGTGGATTTCCGTAACCGTGCCCACCGTAGAGCGCGGGTTTTTAGAGGTCGTCTTCTGATCGATGGAAATCGCCGGGGAAAGCCCGTCGATCGAGTCGACATCCGGCTTCTCCATCTGCCCCAGGAACTGCCGCGCATAGGAGGACAGGCTCTCCACATAGCGCCGCTGGCCCTCCGCATAAATCGTATCGAAGGCAAGGGACGATTTTCCGGAGCCGGAAAGCCCCGTGAAGACGACGAGCTTATCGCGCGGGATCTCAATATCTACATTCTTTAAATTGTGCTCACGGGCACCCTTTACCACCAAATTCTTCTGTGCCATACACAGACCTCCCTGAGCACAATCGGCTCAAAACATTTGTTCTCTCGTTATCATACCAGAATTGTGAAAAAAGTCAAGAAGGCGCGGATGAAAATTGCTGGAAGCCCGGCAGAAATGCTCATGCGTCATAAGGTAACACAAGAATGAGATAGGCAGCCGCCCATTATTCCGAAGGATTCATACCATTGATTATTTTTAAAAAATCGTAAACATTTTTGCTTTGCTGGTTGTTGAAGACGACCATATTCATATTTAGGCTTTTCATATCTGGTGCCTTAAAAATAGCTATATTTTCTCTATCTGAAACAGCCGAGTACGGCAGCAGCGATATACCCATACCAAGCGAAACGGAACGGATAATCGCATCAACAGTATCAAATTCCATAATTTGAGGTGTTGACGAGGTTTGAGAAATCGCCCATTCTACTAAAATTTTGCGATAAGGGCAACTACGAATTTTGTTAGTGATAATTGCGCTGTTTTTTAACATTTGTTCGTTACTTTGAGGAGGCGCAATGATACATAATTCCTCATCAAAAGAAAAAACTGGGTGTATTTGTTTTGATACATACTTCCTCTCCACAAAGGCACATTCAATCGTTTGTTTACACAAAAGCTCTATCAGTTGATCTTGACTGTCAGTAATAACAGACACATTAACATTGGGGAACTGTTTTTGATAACGTGATAACCATTGAGGAAGTCTGTAAGCAGCCAGAGTTTGTGTGGCTCCGATGTGTAAGTCAAGTTTATCTTGTTGAAACTCGTATTTTGCTTGATCCATTAAATCAAGTATTGAATTTGCATAAGATAATAATTTCTCGCCCTCCTTGGTTAGCGTGATACCTCTGTTATGTCGCACTAATAAAACAGTATTTAACTCTTGCTCTAATTTCCTCATATGGGCTGTAATATTTGACTGTACATAACACATATTTTCAGCCGCTTTTGAAATGGAACCTGCTTTTGCGACTTCCCTAAAAATTCTAAGCTCCAAACTCTCCATAGTAATAACCACCCATCATTTTAAGTGATATCCAACATCATTAGGAACAATTATACACCAGGCCAAAGAAAATGTATAATAAAATCATAAAAGCAGTGATTCTATAGCGTGTAAAGGAGAATATCGAAATGATAGCTATGCAGTATAAAATTTCTTTGCCAGATGATTATGATATGGAGATTATCCGAAAAAGAGTCCGGGATAATGGAAATAAAACAGACGGATTTCAGGATTTGCTTTTCAAAGCATACCTCATTTCTGAAAAAGGGACATTTGCGAATAACAGAAACGAATATGCACCACTATATTTATGGAAAAACAGCCAGGGAATGAACAAGTTTCTCTTCGACGGATTTTATAACAACATTCTGAATTCATTTGGTTGGCAACGGATCAATATTGGTATTGTCTCAATATGCGATTTGAAAAAAGATTTTGCAAAATCAAATTACGTTTTAGAAATTGAAAGGGACATTCCAGAAACACAACATATGAAATCGTTGGAATTTTCTTTAGATTTTAAGTCCTGTACAGGTAAGGTAATTATCTATAATCCCGACAAATGGAAATGTGTAGAGTTTTACTTTTTTGAAAAAGCTCCTAATACTGTATTCAATGCAAAGGTCTATAGACTACTGCACCTGTCTATGTGATTTGAAAAAATAGCAAAACCAGCCAGAGCAATCCACGGTCCCGATGAGAGGAATAGCCCGCACTATCCGGCACAATGCACAAATGCTTGATCTGCATGTCAATTTTTTACACTCATGTTACTTCTTTATCACACATAGGCAATCGTTGCCGGCAGGTTACAGGAAGGGCCCACCCTTTTGCCGAATCACTGGCACAAAATACGCTGCAAAATGAAGGTACATTTTGCAGCGTGTTTGTCTTCCTCTGCTCCATGGAAGATCTGAAACCATCTGATTACCCGTTTTTCATTTTCCATTACGCCGGGCATTCCACGCCGAACAGCCGCTTGGCATTTTCCTTCGTCATGCGCAGGACCTGCTCCGGCGTGATTCCGCGCACCTGCGCAATCTTTTCCGCCGTATAAGGGATCAGCGCCGAGGAATTGCGCTTGCCGCGAAACGGTGCGGGCGTCATATAGGGCGCGTCCGTCTCGATGAGCAGCCTGTCCGCCGGCACCCAGGCCGCCACCTCGATTGGACGGCGCGCATTTTTAAAGGTCACCGCGCCGCCAAGGCCGATATACATGCCGAGCCCCACAAGATCCCGCGCCATCTCCACACTGCCGGAAAAGCAGTGCATCACCCCGCGCGGCTTATATCGCTGCAACAGCTTCCACATATCCTCATGCGCCTCCCGGTCGTGCAAAATTACCGGGACATCACGCTCCACGGCGATTGCGAGCTGCCGCTCGAGCAGCTCCCGCTGCACATCCCGCGGCGCACCGTCGTCATAGTGGTAATCAAGGCCGATTTCTCCAAGCGCCACCGCGCGCGGCTCCTCCAAAAGCGGCACGAGACCGTCAAGATCGCCCGGCTTTGCCCGGCCCGCCTCCTGCCCGTGGATGCCAACCGCTGCCCAGAGAAAGGGATACTGCGCGGCAAGCGCAAGCGCTTTTTGGGAAGAACGGATGTCGACGCCGCAGTTGATCACGCCGCAGACGCCCGCGTCCGGCAGGGCAGCGAGCACGGCCTCACGATCGCTGTCAAACGCCCGGTCGTCGTAGTGCGCATGCGAATCAAAGATGATATGTGAATCTGGTGTCACAGGCGGTTTTTGCATCGCGGGCGAACCGAAAATCAGTGAATCCATCCGGTGAAACCTTCCTTATTCCAAACTGAATAACATTTATAGCGCGTGCGCCAATTCCAGCGCAATGCGGAAGCCTTCGATCTGGCAATCTTTTTCCCTGTGATCCCCCAGAATCCGAACATCCCACTCCGCAGCATCCAACAGGTCGCCGCCGAAGAGAAAGGCGTAGTATTGCAGCTCCCGGAAACTACACACCGCCTGAAGCCCCGCGCACTCCATTTCGACAGTCAGGCAGCCCTCCGCTTTTCGCTTCTCCATGTTGGCGCGCGTTTCGCGGTACAGCCCATCCATCGTCCAGGTTTTTCCGGTGACGAACGGGATGCCCTTCCGCTCAAAAAACGAGGCCACCCGCCCGGCATTTGGGAGCGGCAGATAATCCCCAGCGGGCGCGTAGTGGTAGGAGAGCCCCTCATCCCGGTATGCCTGCGTGGGAACGATGAGCTTTCCAGCGGTGATCTCCGGATGCAGGCAGCCGCAGGAGCCGAACATGATATAGTGGGACGCGCCCGTCAGGCAGTGCGCCTCCTCCAGGCAGGCGCCCGCCGCAGGAGCGCCGACAATCGACTGATAAAGGGCAAACTTCTTTTCCCGATATGTCATGATATAAATCGGGATCGCACCACCCGTGCTTTCGATCAATGCGACCTTTTTACAATCGCATTTTTGCAACGCATATTCGATCACATTCTGCGAGAAGGTGATGATGCAGATCTCGCACAGCTTCTCCCGTTTTCCGTATATCATCTCCGGCCGGATGATCTCCTCCGACCGGTCAAAGGTTTCCGTCAGCATTCGCTCTCCCCTTTCAAATCGTATCAATCTGAAGCTGTTTCGATCCGTTTCTCCAGCCAGTCCCGGTAAACCGCCAGCTGCTCCGGCGTGTGGAAAAAGTGCTCTCCCTGCTCCATCACCTGCAAGCGGCAGTCAAAGCGCCGAACGAACGCGTCCAGCACAGCCCGTTCGCATAAACCGTCGTTTTCGCCATATAGAATTTCCGTCTGCGGTTCCCATCGGGTCACAGGATGTGCTTTGATATAGCAGTAATCGTCCCAATACAGCGCCTGCCCGGCTGGCGTCACAAGCTCCCCCTCCGCTTCCAGCCGCTGCGGGCTGAGATTGGACCAGAGAAGCATATTTTCAATCAGCCGCCCCATATCCACAACCGGGGATAAAAGCAGGCACTGGCGAATGGTTTCGTCCGGGTACGCCAGCAGGCTGAAATACGCCCCCATACTGCAGGCAAAGAGGCTCATCTCCCGCCAGCGGGATTTCGCATATTCCATTACAAGCCCCAGGTCTGCTTTCGCCGCTGACGCTTTGCAGGGCGGGTTTCCCTTTGGCCGGTCTCCATGCTCTGGCAGGTCGAAGCTGAGCACCTGCAAGCCCTTTGGTACCGCCGCCTCAGCCAGAAGCCGGATCACGGTATCCGTCTTATGCGAAAGATTGCCATGCACTGCGATCAATACGTGGTGAGACGGCCCTCCCCACACCACGGCGGGAATTCCCCGGATGAAAAGCGTCTCCATCTCCATTTCATCACTCCCAATAAACAGAAGAGCGGCGCAATGCTTTCCTGCTCTGCACCGCCCGAAATTCTTACCGGATTTTCGCTCCCGCCGGCATGTTATCGACAAAGAGCACCTTCACATCATCCTTTGCGCAGTCCGCGGCAAGGATCATACCCTGGCTCTCCACGCCGCAGAGCATCGCGGGTTTCAGGTTCGCCACCAGCACCACCTTGTGTCCGATCAAATCCTCGGGCTTGTACCACTGCGCAATGCCGGAAGCAACGGTGCGCGGTGCGCCGCTGCCGTCATCCAGCGTGAGCTTTAACAGCTTCTTTGCGCGCTTGACCGGCTCGCAATCCTTCACTTCCGCCACGCGCAGCTCGACCTTTGCAAAATCATCGATCGAAATCTGCGCAATGCCCTCCGTCTTCTGCTGCGCTTGCTCCTTCGCCTCGCGGGCAGCCTTCTGCTGCGCCTCCAGCTCCGCAAGCTCCTTGGCGATATCGATGCGGGGGAAGATGATCTCGCCCTTCTGCACCGAAAAGCCGTCCGGCAGCAGGCCCCACTGATCCGCCTGCTCCCAGGAGAGCACGTCTGCGGGCGCACCGAGCTGCGCCTGAATCTTCGGCGCGGTGTGCGGCAGGAAGGGAGAAACGAGGATCGAAATGATCCGGATCGCTTCGCAGAGATTATACATCACAGCCGCAAGGCGGACGCCGTTCGCCTCGTCCTTGGCGAGCACCCACGGGGCCGTCTCGTCGATATATTTATTCGTCCGGGAAATGAGCGCCCACAGCTCCGTCAGCGCGGAGGAGAACTGCATCTCATCCGCGTAGGCCTCCACCTTCGCCTTCGTCGCCGTAGCAAGCGCGATCAGGTCGTCATCAAATTCCCCTGCCGTGCGTTCGGCCGGGATCGCGCCGCCGAAATACTTGTTGACCATCGCCACCGTACGGGAGACGAGGTTGCCAAGATCGTTGGCAAGGTCGGAATTGATGCGCGTGATGAGCGCTTCATTGGAGAAAGTGCCGTCCGAGCCGAACGGGATATCGCGCAGGAGGAAGTAGCGGATCGCATCCACCCCGTAGCGCTCGCAGAGCACCACCGGATCGACAACGTTGCCCTTCGACTTGCTCATCTTGCCGCCCTCCAGGATCAGCCAGCCGTGGCCGAGCACCTTCTTGGGGAGAGGCAAATTCAGTGCCATGAGCATAGCGGGCCAGATGATGGTGTGAAAGCGCACGATCTCCTTGCCGACGAGATGGATATCCGCAGGCCAGTATTTCTGATAGAGGCTGTCGTCCTCAGAGCCGTAGCCGAGGGCGGTGATATAGTTGGAAAGCGCATCCACCCAGACGTAGACAATATGCTTCGGGTCGAATGTGACCGGCACGCCCCACGTAAACGATGTACGGGATACGCACAGATCCTCCAGACCGGGCTTGATAAAGTTGTTGAGCATCTCGTTGCGGCGGGAGGCGGGCTCCAGAAACTCCGGATGCTCCTCAAAGAGCTTGATCAATTGATCCTGATATTTGGAAAGGCGGAAGAAATACGCCTCCTCAGACGTACGCCTGACCTCGCGCCCGCAGTCCGGGCACTTGCCGTCGACAAGCTGCGTCTCCGTCCAGAAGGATTCGCAGGGCGTGCAGTACCAGCCCTCATAGGAGCCCTTGTAGATATCGCCCTTGTCATAGAGCTGCTTGAAGATTTTCTGAACGGCCTTTTCATGATAATCGTCCGTCGTGCGGATGAATTTATCATAGGAAATATCCATCAGCTTCCACAGGTCTTTAATGCCAGATACGACATGGTCTACATATTGCTTCGGCGTGATTCCCGCTGCCTTCGCCTTCTCCTCGATCTTCTGGCCGTGCTCGTCCGTACCGGTCAGGAACATCACGTCATACCCCTGAATCCGCTTATATCGCGCCATGGTATCCGCCATCACGGAGCAGTAAGCATGGCCGATGTGCAGGTTGTCCGACGGATAGTAAATTGGCGTAGTGATATAAAATTTCTTTTTCTCTGTGTTGTCCATTGATGATTCCTCCTGAAAATTGAGGTATGCGCAAAGCCGCACGCATGCTTATTCTTTGTTATTATACCATCTATTTCGCGCTTTTCAAGGCAGGAAAAAAGCCGCTCCCGAAAAATCGGAAACGGCCACAACTATTTGTTCCTGCTAAGTGATCATTCCATTGCGCTCCTGCGCAATGGCGGCACGTGTTTTGTGAGGCTATTATGCCTTGACCAGCTTTTGCTTACGGAGATAGACCAGCAGCGGCTTGCATACTGCCATGCCGACAACGACCGCCATCACGATCTCCAAAAGGCAGTTGAGCGACATCATCGTGGCGAATACTTCCTTGAGCGGAAGGGAATCGAAGAGAAACCACATCAGGCCGAGCACCATTGCGCTATGGCACAGCGTTGCAAGCCCCGCGCTCAGGCCGATCGAAGCCGTCTCATTTTTGATGAGCTTCTTCAGGCCGATAAACAGCCATGCGGCGATCACGCCGAGCAGGATGCGCGGCACCACGCACAGGATCAGAGACTGCACCGGTGTCCCGCTGATGAAGGGAGAAAAGATGATATCTGCCGGGCTCGCCGCGGCGAAGGTCGCTTTCAGCATCGACATCACGCCGAAGGAAGCGCCCAGAATGCCGCCAAAGAGCGGCCCCATCGTCACCGCTCCGATGATCACGGGGATATGCATGATCGTGATGGAAATCGGCGGGATCATGATAAAGCCCAGCGGCGTGAAGGTCAGGATCGCCTGGATGGCGATCAGCATGGCGAGCTGCGCGAGGCGCATCGTCCTCGCAAGGGTATTCTTTTTCAATTTATATTCCTCCTTGCTGCTGCTCTCCCAAATGAAGATGCAGCGCAAAATTTGGCGGAAACACAGGATTGACCATTCTGCTCTCAGAGCAATCGATCCGTAAAGCATTTTAACCTTACAATCGATTCTTGTCAAGTGGCAATTTTCAGCAAATCAATGCTGCGGAAAACGGTCGCCTTTCGGCGTGTTTTTGTCATAGATAAACTTTAGCCCCTCCAGCAGCAAATTCTCTCTGTAAAGGACTTTTCGTTTACAGTTGGAAACGATATCCTTCGCCAGCCCTCCGGTCGCCACGATCGTTTTGACCGGCCGGCCGAGTTCCTCCTCGATGCGGTCGCACAGGCCGTCGAGCATGGCGGCGGTGCCGAACACCGTGCCGGACTGCATGCAATCCGGCGAATTCGTGCCGATCACATGGTGCGGCGCTTCGATGCTGATATGCGGCAGCTGTGAAGTTCTGGTAGCCAGCGCATCCAGCGAAATCCCCACGCCCGCAGAAATCGTGCAGCCAAGATAGGTGCCCTGCTCGTCGAGGACGCTGATCTTCGTCGCCGTCCCCAAATCCATCACGAGGCAGGGCAGCTCGTAAGTGTGGATGGCCGCCACCGCGCCCACCACCAGATCCGCGCCGAGGATACCGGGCGTGTCCGTGCGGATGTTGAGCCCGGTTTTCAGGCCCGGCCCGATGAGCAGCGGCACATGGCCCGTGACCATCTGCGCCGCCTTTTTAACCGCCGCAGTCAGCTCCGGCACGACGGAGCTGATAATCGCCCCCTCGAAATCCTTTGGTACGACATCATAGAGCGCAAAAATGGCCTTGAGCTCCACCGCGTACTGATCCCCGGTCCGGGAGCGGTCGGTCGCCAGGCGGGCGACAAAGAGCAGGCAATCCTCCCGATATACGCCCATTGTGATATTGCTGTTGCCAATATCGACTGTTAAAATCATCTGATCCCCATCCTTTCCATCGGGGCAGGAGAAAAGCGGCACGACGCCCCGTCAGGAAAATCTTCTCCAAAATAAAGAAACGGTCTTTTGGTTTAGTATACACGATTTTCAGAGAGAAAGCAAACGGCATCCATTCCGAAGAAAGGCCACCGTGAAACAAAAGCTTTGCACATTCTGTGGACGCAAACCGCCGTTTTCTCAGGCATTCACTCCTTTACGCCTTTTTCATCTGCAACCGCGCTCTCAGCGCGGCGCAGGCCGTCACCACTCCGAGCAGGAGCATGAGATAGGGCAGTTCGATAAAAACCGTCGCCGCCGCACACAGGAAAAACAGGAGAACCGGGACCGGCCTTTTGCCGCCAAAAACCGTTTTCAGCGCCTTGAAATCAAGCTTCTCCCACATCGTCACGATCAGGATCACTGCCAGGACAGACAGCGGAATCCGCTCAAATATACCGCCAAGCAGCAATATGGCAAGCAGCATCAGCGCACTGGAGAAAAGCGGTGCGATGCGTGTGACCTTCTCATTCTTTTCCTGCACGGCGCCAACCGGCATGCCACCGAAGAGCGGCAGGAGCATATTCCCTGCACCCAGTAAAAGCGCTTTGCCGGGCCGCTCCCTCTTCTCCGCCCGGGCATTGCCGCTGCAAACGAGAATGGCGAGCGCGATTGCGATAGTGGAAACGATCAGCCCGCCCGCCGGTGTAACGGAAAAGCCGCCGAACAGAATCCCGCCCGAGCCGGACAGTGTATGCGAGAAAGCCCTTACCTCCAAAACTGGGGAATCGGCAGCCGACGGCACCAGACAAAGGTGCAGCCCCAGCGCGATGACGAGGCTCACAAACTGGGCTGGTACTTTTTTATGGAGCGTTTTGAATTTTCGCGGATAGGTGATCATCAGCACCAGCACGATCGTGCCGTAGAGCACTGTCCGCCAATTCGCATGGAAGCCGAAGCTCCGGTAGGAGAGCAGCATGTCTACCGCGCTGACGCCGGTCGCGTTGATGCCGAAATAATTGTTCGTCTGCAAAATCGTCATCACCAACGCCGCGCCGATGGTGAAGCCGCCCGCCACCGGCGCGGGGATATCGTGCAGCAGCCTTTCCGCATGCAATAACAGCGCGGCAAAAACCAGCGCGCCCGCAAAAAGCGAAGCGGTCAGGGCAACCGGCAGCCCATACCGGCCCGCACAGGCGGAGAAGACCAAAAATACGATGCACACCGGCCCTGCAAAAAATGAAACCCTGCCGGGAACGAGCGCCGCCAGGAGCCCCGCCCCTACCGCGGCGATGAGCCCCGCCGGCATCCCAAGCCCCGCCAGTGCGCCAAACGCCAGCGCAAAGGGCAGCATGGCCATGGCCGCGATCCCGCCGGAAGCAAGATCCCTCTGCAGGCATTTTCTATTATAATCCTTCAATCCCTGTTTCATAATCTGCTCTCACAATCCTGAAAGATTTTGAACTGATCAATTACAGCCTGCCTTTGATTATACCGAACTGTCCCGTAGGATGCAAGAAAAAACGTTTTTCGTTCTGTGATTCTGTGTTATAATATTGTTGTACAAGCCCAGGCCCCCAGTGCAGAGGCGCTCTCGCTTTACAAATATCTACGCCTGGGCACAATAAATATCCGCAGATTTTTCATAATGGGGTACAAAATGAAGACGGTAAAAAATAGGAAAAAAACGACCAAACGGATCTTAAAATCAATCTTTATCCCGATCGCCTGCGTCGCAGTATTTTTCCTGCTGACCTTCCTGCTGAACGCCGCCGCAGAGCCAAGAGATCACGTATCACCCAACTATGCCAAAGCGGATTTGAGCACGATCCTGGCAAAAGAATCCCTGTCCGATCGGGATTATGACAGCCTCTACCGGCAGACCGGCCTCGGAAAGCCTGCCGTACAGGACCTGCTGCTTCTGCCGGACGGGAGGGAAAAAATCCTTCAAGCTCAGGAGGATTTCTTCCGCGAGCCTCATATTACATGCAAACAAATTTCCCTGACCGCCTACCAGGAAAGCCTGACGGATGAAACCGGCAGCCGGATTTACGGCTTTTCCCTCGCGCCCCTGCGCGACGGCGACATCATCCTGACGCGCTCCATGCATTCCTTTGGCTGGCGGCACGGCCATGCGGCTCTCGTCACCGATGCGGCGGCGGGGCAGACGCTGGAGGCGATCTCCCTCGGCGTGGATTCCTCCTACCAGAGCGTGAACGGCTGGCGTGACTGGCCGACCGTCATGATCCTGCGCCCCAAGGCGGAATTCAGGGACAAGGCCGCACAGGCCGTCGCGTTTGCCAACGAGCATCTCGCGGGCATCCCATACAACTTGGTCGCGGGGATTTTCACCTCCAAATTTCAGGAGGAGATCGGCGGCACACAGTGTGCGCACCTTGTATGGGAGGCTTATCTATCCGCCGGGCTCGACCTCGATTCCGACGGCGGGAAGATTGTCACGGTCAAGGATCTGGCGAACAGCGAGTATCTCGATGTGGTGCAGGTTTACGGGGTGGACCCTGAGGAGATTTGGCCGTAAGCACGTAGAAGCCCCTTTATATCAAGCATCCCCGCAGAATCCAGTTGGATCTGCGGGGATGCTTTTCATTTCATGTAATCAGCTGTCACTTTATATCGTGGTCTGGTGGTTGCTTCGCGCCGTCTCCCACTTTGTAATAAGATGCAAGCTTAGAGCCAGAAAATAAAGAAATCACAAGAAAAAGCAACCCGATCAGTCCGGCCACCATGCCGACGACGGCAACGTTTTCCTCGCTTGTCATCATAATCGCGCCGCTCAGGGTGAGCACGGCGCCGATTACCAATTTTTTTATTTTCTTTAACAAATAAACTTCCTCCCTTTTGACATTCGATTCGTTTCTATATTCATTTGTTTGATCACGTTATTATATTATAGCTTTCTCCTGATTCGTAAAATAGGAACCATCAATAATAAATAGATTATAATGGATGCATTATTCATTTAAAAACAACGGCAGGCGGCAGGTGCAATCATGCGCACCTGCCGTTTGCCGTTTGTGTGTGAACTTCATCAAAAGGAGATAAAGGAAATCGGTTAGAAAAGCTTATTTCGCCAGCGGCAGCACATACCAGTAAACCGCTACGAAATGCAGCGTGCTGCCTGCCAGCACAAAGAGATGGAACAGCGCGTGGAAATACTTGACCTTCTTGCCAAAGCCGTAGATGATCGCGCCCACGGTATACACCACGCCGCCCAGGATAACCAACACAATACCCGTTGGGCTCAGCGCATGGAACAAGGGCTTTACCACAAGCAGCAGCGTCCAGCCGATGGCGATATAGAGCACCATCTCCATCACTTTGAATTTTTCAAAGTCGATCAGCGTAAGGATAATGCCCAGCAGCGCGCAGCCCCAGGTGATTCCAAACATTACCCAGCCGGCAATATTACTCTCGGAGCGCAGCGCAATCAGCACGCAGGGGGTGATCGTGCCCGCAATCAGCAGGTAAATCACGCCGTGATCCACAATGCGCATGAAACGCTTTGCATTCCCCGCCGGAAGCCCGTGATAGAGCGCCGAACAAAAATACAGAATGATCATCGACGTGCCATAAATCACGGAACTGACGACGCCCATGGCAGAGCCGAGCTTTGCCGAGCGCACCGTGCACATCACGAGCACGACGATCCCGAACACCGCGCCCACAGCGTGGGTGACGGAATTGACGATATCCTCCGCCTTGCCGTATTGGATCAGCGGCACCTTATCCAGTGACATAATCGTCCTCCCTCTCTTCTTCAATCGATCTGTTGGGTTGTTCTCTCTCTTTTGCGATACTCATCATAGCACTTTGTATATCTCGTGTCAATACTTTCCTTAAATAATGGTTTCAAATTCTTCTAATAAACTTTCTAATTATATTTTATGCGGTTTTTAATACTATATGATAACCCCAGACAGATCAAAGGGTGGAATATACGCCTCCTTCGCCGAGGATAATTCCTGCAGATACCCTCCTGTAAGCCCCAGTTCCAGAAGCTTATCCACCACCTTCTCATACTCCCTGCGCGTGATCCGCCGCGTAAGCTCTGAACATTTTGCGAGATCCCCACATGGCGTATACTGGCACATCAGGCTGACGAGCGTCCCCTCCGGTAGATTTTCACGGATCCATGTAAGCGCCTTGATGGACTGCGCCGTATTGCGGGGCAGGATCAGATGCCGGACGATCAGCCCCTTTTTCATGAGGCCGTTTTCATCAAAAGTCGCTTGGCCCGCCTGGCGGCTCATTTCCAGAATCGCCTTGGAAGCGTATGTGAAATAGTCCGCCGCGCCGGAATAGCGCAGGGAAACTTCGCTGTCCACATACTTGAGGTCCGGCAGGTAAATATCGACAAGCCCTTCCAGGGCCTTCAGCGTTTCCACCCGCTCGTATCCCCCGGCATTATAGACGACCGGCACAGGGGAACGATAGTTTTTCAACACCTCCGCAAGCATTGGCGCATAATGGGTTGGATTGACCAAGTTCAGGTTGTGCGCTCCCTGCTCGATCAGGCGGTCAAACATGCGCATCAGGTTCTCCGCCGTTACCGGCGCGCCAAAGCGTCCGAGACTGATCTTTTGATTCTGGCAGTATACGCACCGCAGGGAGCAGCCGGAGAAAAACACCGTCCCGGAACCGTTTTGCCCGCTGATGCATGGCTCCTCCCACTGGTGCAGCGCGGCTCGCGCAACCACGAATCCGGCCGGCATCCCACAGACGCCCCCGGAGGGCCGGTCCGGTTCCCGCCGAGCGCCGCACCGGCGCGGGCAGGCGGTGCAGACGAAAGCTTCCATACATTCAACCCCCTTTTTAAAAGCGTACCAAAGTGCAACCCTTATCATAAAACGGAACATCGGAAAAGGCAAGAATCCGGGCGTGAAATTCAGGTTTCCCGCTTAACAAATTCTCATGCTTGGAGTATAATAAGCAGCAGAGCATTCCTTTCCTTCCATATCGTAAAGAACAGGAGCGATTTTTATGACAAAGATCCTCGCGCATCGCGGCGCCAACAAGCACGCGCCGCAGAATACCATTCCCGCGTTTCTCAAGGCAATCGAGCTCGGAGCGGACGGCGTGGAAAACGACGTCCATCTGACCAAGGATGGGGAGCTCGTCATCTGCCACAACTACACAATCGACGAGACCTCCGACGGTAAGGGCAATATCTCCGACTATACGCTCGAGGAACTGAAAAGGTTTGATTTCGGCGCCTATTTCTCCCCCGATTTCAAAGGGACGCGGATCCCGACGCTGCATGAATTCCTGGAGATCGCAGACCCGTTTGAAATCATCAACGTGGAGATCAAGAGCCCGAAATCCGGCGAAAAAGAAATCGTCCGCAAAACGATCGAATGTGTCAAGAAGCATCATCTCTTTGACCGCCTGATCATTTCCAGCTTCGACCCGCGCCTGCTGGTGGAGGCAAAGGAGATCGACCCCAATACCCGTACCGGCTTCCTGTACTCCCCTGATTCGCCAGTGATCGAGCAGGTCTACGACGACCCGATTGCCTATGCAAAAGGGATCAAGGCCGACGCCCTGCATCCCCTGATCGCCTATGTGGACGAGGCGTATATCGAAGACTGCCATAAGGCCGGTATCATCGTCAACCCCTGGACGGTCAATCTCGAGGAAGCAATGCGTCTGTGCAGCGAGTGGGGATCAGACGGCATCATCACGGATACGCCGGATGTGGCGGTGAGCGTGATGCGGTAAAGCCGCCGGGCATTACGATATGACGGGCTTCCCGCTATACACAGCAAGCGCTTGGGAGGGCTTTCTCCCGGGCGCTTTATTTTTTGCTTGCCATGCAGTATAAAAAGCCGTATAATAAAGCAGAAGATAACGTTTGACATGCGATTCACATGGAGGTTTTTCAAAATGTCCGATCTGAAAGACGAAACCCTGCGCCGCGCCCAGGAGCTGGCGGGTTTTAAGCTGCTCTCTTCCGGCGACATCCCCAAAATAGACCTGTATATGGAGCAGGTCACCTCCCTGCTGGAGCAGGAGATGGGGCCGAGCCTGCGCCGTAAGGATGAGAGCGTTTTTACCAACACGATGATCAATAATTACAGCAAGGAGGGCGTGCTTCCCCGCCCGGAAAACAAGCGGTATAACCGCCGTCATATCATTACGCTGATCTATATTTTCCTGCTCAAGCAAAACCTGCCGATGCCTGAGATCAAGCGCTTCACCTCCCACATTGAGAATGCCGACCAGCTTGATAAAATGTACGGCATTTTTTACAACCTGGTCAGCGGCTATGAAAAAAACTACCGCAAGGATATCGAGGACAAGCTCTCCAGAATCGAGCACCAGTGCAAGGATCAGGGCGTTACAGACGAGAGCAGCATCGCATTGACGCTGATTGCACTGCTCTCCTTCGAGGCCTCGTTGAACACAATGCTCAGCAGCCGCCTACTCGATTACTGCAAAGAGAAAAAGGATGAGCGTCTGCAACAGGAACAGGCAGCTCACAAGGCCCTCGAACAGGCGGAAAACCATCCGGACGGGCAGGAAAATAAGCAATCGTGAAACACAGCCCTGCATTCTTCGCTCAAAACGGCCGCTGATATGGGGCCATTCTTACAAAATGCGCAAGCCGCGACATGCAGCTTGCGCATTTTATATCTTTTCAGATACTGAGAAAAAGGAAAAACGAAGGCCCTGTTATTGCGGAAACAGGGCCTTCGCCTTTACATCAAAAATGCACTTTTCGAGCCTGTCCACTCCTGAAAACCCGAAACCATACGGACAGGGCTGAAAGAAAACGGTTGGCTCTTCGCGAAGAAATTACTCCGCGAAACCAGATTCTACGAGCTTGATAAGCCCTTCAACTGCCTGCTCCTCATCGGGGCCGCCGGCAATGATCCGGATATTCGTCCCTCCCATGATGCCGAGGGAAAGAACACCAAGCAAGCTCTTTGCATTCACGCGGCGCTCTTCTTTTTCCACCCAAATGGAGGATTTGTACTCATTTGCCTTCTGGATAAAAAAGGTTGCCGGACGAGCGTGCAGGCCGACCTGATTCTGGACCGTTACGTCTTTCACATACATAATGATATATCTCCCACACAATCAAATTTCATGTCTGCTTCGCTACATATTATATCACAAAACTTGTCTCCGTCAACGACTTATGGCGAGTTATAGGCCATTTTGCGAAAATTCAGCTTGTATCCCAAGCGAAGCCGATTTAAAGGTCTGATGTTTGTGTAAATTGCATATTGCATTTTTTGTGCAATATATAGAAAAATGGCATAGATTTGTGGTCAAACGTTCTAAAGGAAACTCTTCAATTTTCTTTTTTGCATAAAATCAGACATATAAAACATTCCTGCGGGCAGGGAGGTTTCGTTTCTCATAGTATGCCCGTTTTCCGCGATTATTGCCAAAGAAATCGAAACCCTTCCTCCCCTGCGGCTGTGATTGCCGCTCTGCACCAACTCCGCAAATCCGCTAAAAAATACAACTGTCCGCAGCCTCTGGCCTCTAGATTTTAGAGCTTCCCGTCCTTCTCCACGGCGGCATCGACCGCTTGGCGCACCGCTGTTTCAAAGCCGGTTTCCTGCAGCGCAGCGATCCCTTCAATCGTTGTGCCGCCAGGCGAGCAGACCTGATCGATGAGCGCCCAGGGGTGCTCCCCGCTCTCCAGGATCAGTTTCGCGCTCCCAAGGACCGTCTGTGCCGCAATCTCCAGCGCCGTCTGTTTATTCATGCCGTTCTTCACGGCCGCGCGGGCAAGCGAATCGATAAACAGATAGGCAAAGGCGGGCGCGCTGCCCGCAATCACGCCGAACAGCGAAAAAAAGCG
The DNA here is from genome assembly GCA_900549825.1 of uncultured Oscillospiraceae bacterium. Lineage (GTDB taxonomy): Bacteria > Bacillota > Clostridia > Oscillospirales > Acutalibacteraceae > Fimivicinus. The sequence goes on from URQB01000025.1 coordinate 20,713, forward strand.
CTCGTCGAGCTCTCTGACCTGGCCTATGGCGCTGAACAGGCGCGATACCAGCACTTTTTGCTCCTGCGTCACATTTTCATTGCCACAGAATGCGCTCATCGAGGCGCCGACTTTCGCGTTGATATTCGGCATCACGCGCACAAGCGCAGGCGGAAAGCCAAGCGTTTCTTCAATGAAACCAAGCGTTTTGCCGGCAGCAATCGAAATCATAAGTGGATTTCTGGTGCGCACAACAGCAGCAATCTCCGGAAGAAGCGTGGAAAAAACCACCGGCTTGACCGAGAGCACCACCGTATCTGAGCGCTCGATCAGCTCCTGCGCAGTGTCCGCCGAAGCTACACCAAGCCTTCCGGCGCAATCCCGGGAACGCTCTGGTGTAATATCCGTTACGAAAATTTCATCCGGGCGGTAAAGAGAAGCGGCGAGCAGCCCCCTGATAATCGCGCCGGCCATATTGCCGCCGCCGATAAATCCGATTGTCATGTAAAATCCTTCCTTCCAAGCAGTTTATACAAAAAATCATATCATAATTCCATCCAATTTACAATGCTGGCTTATTTCCTATTTCTCATATTAAGTTTTTGTGAATATCTTGTTCAAAAGATTGACTATTCGTCAGTTTGGTGTTATCTTTACCTCCGGAAGCACGAAATGACCAATGGTCACTTTTCCGTATTGCCAAAATAGCAGTGCTTCCGCCGAAAACAAATTCTCTCTTTTGCTTCGGCTGGTACATCGGAGCCAAACAAAATTCCAGCTTCCGGGATCCCGATTGGGATCAAAGGAACCATCCGGCATATGATAGGCTGGAAAGGAGGATAATATTACATCTCTTGATTTTCGATATTTTTAGATATAGTTTTAGATACTGTTTGTTATAGAATCTGTTGACGTAATCCGTACGAAGTGCTATGATAATGACTGCTTGGAAGCGAGGAGAAAGCTGTGGAAAAGAAGGCCGTCCCCAAACAGGCGCTGGAGGATAAAAAGAACGCAAAACGTATTCGAATGATCGATGAAGCCTATAATCTCTTTGTCAGCAAGGGAGTGCATGCCACCGCGATCGACGAGGTTGTCAAAAAGGCCGGTGTTGCCAAAGGCACCTTCTACCTCTATTTTCATGATAAATACGACCTGCTCGATCAGATCGTGCTATACAAGAGCACCATCCTCGTGCGTGCGGCGCTGCGGGAGCTCGGCGAAAAATACAAGACAGAGCAGCCTCCACTGGAAGATGGAATCCTCTTTTTTACCTCCCGGCTGATCGATTCTCTGGAGGACAATCATGACCTGGTGCTGCTGATCCATAAAAAGTTGTCCGCCAGCCTTTCCGTCATGGAATATCTAAGGGATGGAGAGCTTGGCCCGATTGTTGACGCCGTGATCGACCGCCTCATGCAGCGCGGCAAATCGCACGAGCAGGCAGAACAGACGCTCTATATCATCATCGAGATGACCGGCTCGGTTTGCTGCGATGCGATTTTATATCAGAAGCCCTACACGCTCTCTGAAATCAAACCGACGCTCTACGAAACCATCCGCAAAATGATCAACTGACCTGCTTTTATTCTGTATAGAAACCGAGGTGTTGCCGTATGATTGATAAATTCTCGCGGTGGCTGACGCATCACACGAAGCTGATTCTTGTGATTGCCTTCCTGCTGCTGATCCCCAGTGCGATCGGCTATTTCAACACATATGTCAATTACGATATCCTCTCCTATCTGCCGGACGATCTCGATTCGGTCAAGGGCCAGCAGGTGCTGGATGAAACCTTTCACAACTCCGCGAGCACTGTCCTGATTGTGGAGAATATGCCTGCAAAGGATGTCTCCGCCCTGAAGGAAAAGGTCTCTCAGGTGGAAGGGGTGCACCAGGTCACCTGGATCGACGATATTCTTGATATCGGCGTGCCGGAGGACATCCTGCCGGATGAAATCAAAAACGTCTTCTACAGCCAGAAGACAAACGCCACGATGATGCTCGTCCAATACGACCACTCCAGCGCGTCGGAGGAGACGATGAAGGCCATCGGCGAAATCCGAAGCCTGATGAACAAGCAATGCTTTTTGAGCGGCCTGTCCACCATATCGCTGGATACGAAAGAGCTCGCCGACAGCGAGGCGCCCATCTATATTGCCATCGCCATCACGCTTGCAATGGTTGCCATGACGCTCTCGCTGAAATCCTGGATTTTGCCGTGGGTGCTGCTGCTGGGGTTGAGCCTGGCGGTTGTCTATAACTTTGGTACGAATATCTTCTTCGGCCAGATTTCCTATATCACGCAGTGCATTGCCGCCATCCTGCAGCTGGGCGTTACGATGGACTACTCCGTTTTCCTTGTCGACCGGTATGAAGAGGAGCGGGAAAAAGGCGGAGACCACCGGGACGCCATGGCGCGTGCCGTGTCGAAGACCTTCCTCTCCCTGTCGGGCAGCTCGCTGACAACGATCTTCGGCTTCCTGGCGCTATGCTTCATGCGGTTGACGCTTGGCCGTGACATCGGCCTTGTGATGGCAAAGGGCGTCGTGCTCGGCGTCATCACGGTCGTGATCGTTCTGCCCGCTCTAATCCTTGCGTTCGATAAACCGATCCACCGCTTCACGCACAAAAGCCTGATCCCGAGCTTCGATAAGATGAACGCTTTCATTCTCAAGCACCGTCGTGTGCTGATCGCGGCGGGGCTGCTCATCGCCATCCCCGCCTGCATCGGCCAGAGCAGCGTTACAAAATATTACAACATCGACCGCGGCCTTCCGCAGGACCTCCCCTCCATCGTATCGCTTAACAAGATGAAGGATGAGTTCAATATGGCGACGACGCACTTTGTTATCGTCGACGATAACCTGCCTGCAAGCAAGCTGACGGAAATGTCGAAAAAACTGGAGCAGGTGGATGGGATCGAGACTGTCCTCTCCTACAATAAATTCCTCGGCCCGGCGATTGAGGATTCCTTTATCCCGGATGAGATCAAGGAGATCTGCAAAAAGGATGGCAAGCAGATGCTCATGATCAATTCCAGATACAGCGCGGCCACCGGGGAAGAAAACGCACAGATTGATCAGATGACAGCAATCGTCAAATCTTACGACAGCGGCGGCATGATCACAGGCGAAGGCCCGCTGACAAAGGATCTGACAACGATCGCAGATAAGGATTTCATCGTCACGAGCATCCTCTCCACTTTGGCGATCTTCATCATCGTTACGATCTGTTTCAAATCCCTCACCATCCCCATCGTCGTTGTGGGCAGCATCGAGCTTGCCATTTTTATCAACGAGGCGGTCCCCTTCTTCACTGGGACGGTGATCCCCTTCATCGCGCCAACCGTCATCAGCTGCGTCCAGCTGGGCGCTACGGTGGACTATGCCATCCTGCTTACCACCCGTTTTCGTGAGGAGCGGCAGCGCGGGCACGACCGTCTGGCCGCCATGCGCATCGCGGCAAACGCCGCCGACCGTTCCATCATGTCGAGCGCTCTGGTTTTCTTCTGCGCCACCTTCGGCGTATACCTGACCTGCAATATTGAAATGATCAAGAGCATCTGCTCGATGCTTGCACGCGGCTCAGTCATCAGCGCAATCGTCATTTTCTTCTTCCTGACGCCATTGCTGCTCGTATGCGAGAAGATCATTGCCAAAACAAGTCTCGGTTGGAATGGCGCGAACCGTACCCGCCGCGGCAAAAAAACAAAGGGCCAGCCCGTGCCGGTCGGATCTTCCGACGGCGATCCATCATAAATGAGGCAAATCAAACGATTTTGTATGTGGCCGCAAGCCATAAAAGGAGTGGCGATTCCAATGAAACCAAAACATCTGATACAAAAATTAACCTGCGCCCTGCTCGTCCCTTCTATCCTCCTGATGAGCGCCTGCAGTGTACAGGAAAAATCGAAGGAAAATACCGCCGGTACGACAGAGCCCTCTGCCATAGAGCAGCAAAGCACCAAAACGTATGCTTCCTATACCGGCAAAATCCGCAAATCCGAAACGGTCTATGTCACCATGGACGCAAAAGGCAACGCAATCAAAAAAATCGTGACCGACTGGCTCCACACGGAGCAGGCAGGCGTGCAGGTGGCCGATCAGAGCGATCTGAGCGGTATCCAAAATATCAAGAGCGACACAGAGCCTGTGCAAAACGGAAACCAGCTCACCTGGAATATGGATTCGACCGATCTCTATTATAAGGGAGAATCCCAAAAGGAGCTTCCCGTCGACATCTCGATCCGTTACTATCTGGACGGCGCAGAGATCGAGCCCGCGGCCCTCGCGGGCAAGAGCGGCAAGGTGAAGATCGAAATCCAGATGAAAAACACCCAGCCGCATACCGTCAGCGTCAACGGGCGGGAGGCCGTCATCTATACTCCGGTCGCCGCGCTGGGCGGCATGCTCCTCCCGGAGGAGAACTTCCAGAATATCAAGCTGGAAAACGGCGCCATCCTGGGCGACGGCAGCAAGCAGCTCGCGGCCTTTCTTGCGCTGCCCGGCCTCAGCGACAGCCTCGACCTTGCGTCGATGCCCATCGATGAGCTGAAAGATCTCTCCTTCCCGGAAACCTTCACGCTGACAGCGGATGTAAAGGATTTCGAGCTGGATAATATGTATTTTGCCATGACCACAGACATTCCCTCCATTGATCTGAGCAAAGCCTCTGGCCAGCTCGGCGAAGTCAAAAAGAGCCTGTATGCCCTGAGCGATATGCAGAACGCGGTGGAACAGCTCGACCCGGACCATGTGCTGCGCTCCCTGCTGACCGACGACGGCAATCTGGATGAGCTGCGCTCTCTTATGGAGGAGCTCACCTCGGTCTATGAAAAGGATAAAGCCCTGCTTGAGCTTCTTCCGCAGTACTTTACCAAAGAAAACCTCTCCCTTGTCAGCAAGCTCGCAAAGGATGCGGATTCCGCCGAGCTTGCGGAGCTGCTGAGCGATCAAAAGCTCCTCGCCTCCGCAAATCAGCTGCTCGACAGCAGCCTGGTGAAAAATATCCAGAAGCTGCTCATCGACGTTGTGGCGCTGCAGTCAATCGACCTCAAGCCGCTGGACAAAATCCTCTCGGCGGCTGGAGAGCTTGACAGCCTCAGCGGCGTGCTGGATACTTCAAGCGGCCTGCTCAGCAAGATGGCTTCTTCTCAGGAGGAGCTCCAGACGCTCAGCGAGCTGATGGGCAGCAGCACGGATGCCGTCAAGCTGCTCAGGGAGATTTCCTCCCTGTTCGATTCTCTCAAAAAGCAGGGCATTACGCTGACGGAGGACGACATCCGCGTGATGGTCGACGCACTGGTCGACAAAAAGGCCATGGAGATCGCCGCAGAAAAAACAGGCGTCTCTGCCGAACGCGTCCAGGCGATCCTCAATGCAAATGCAAACGATCTGGTTGCCGCCAACGGCTCCATTGCAAAAGAAAACCGTAAAACCGTCAGGGAGTGCATTGAAATCGCCGCAAAATACGATCAAACCGCGGCGAAGCTGAAAGATACGCTTCTGCCAAAGGTGGAGAAAGGCTCTGTCGGCGTGCTGCTCGCCGCGCCAACCCGCGTGATTGTCACCACAGTGCAGAAAACCATTCAGAAAGAGCTCTCCCAGAAGGACAAAATTGCTTCTTCCATGACCAAGCAGCTCTCCTCCCTGCTGAAAGAAGCCGAGGCGCTTGGCGCCAAGATGGAGCAGATCGGCACAGACCGGGTCGAAAATCTCCTGACCTTCGCTACCGACATCATGCCGGATTTGCAGACGCTGGCAAACGAGCTCGCCAAAAATAAGGATCAGCTCGCCTCCCTGAACGATCTGCTCGCTGACAAGAGCACCATGCAGTACCTGCAAAAAACCGCAAAGCAGCTCATGCAGATGAAAAAGGATCTCGACGCGAACGCAGGCCAGCTCAGCCTTCTTGCGCAGGTGATGCAGGCGGCCTCCAATCCGCACCTGCGCGCCTTTGCAAAGATGCTCCCGACGCTTGCGCAGGATTTGAAGGATGCCGCACCGATCCTGGAATCGCTTTCGGGCGACCTGAACGATCCCGCCGTACGCGCCTCCCTGAACAATATGCCGGAAACGCTCGCCGCGCTGATGCGCATCCAGGCAGATCTTGCCTCCGGCAGCGAAATCATGAAGGCGATGCAGAACGCGATGCAGCCGGAAACGCTGAATACCGCGTCTGGTATTATCAAAACGCTGGATCAGATCGAGCAGGAGGGCTTACTCTCCAAATATACTGACACAGCCGATGCGGCCGCTTCCCTGCTCGGGCGCATGCAAGCATGGCTCGCCCTCTCCAAGGATTACGGCCTCTATACGCAGGCCGCGGACGGGATGGAGACGGATGTGAAATTCATCCTGAAGACAGATGGCATCCAGGCAGAAAAGCCGCAGCAGACACAGGCGCAGGCACAAGAGGAAACCGGAATCGTCGCCTGGTTCAAAGGGCTGTTTGACAAAAAGAGCTAACAATCCCCAATAAGGAACCGCGCGCCCTGCAGAATTGCCTCTG
>URQB01000026.1 GCA_900549825.1 uncultured Oscillospiraceae bacterium
CGGGGACATTCGCCTCGCCGCCGCTAAGTTTCAAAGCGGAAACTTTCATATTCTCCGTGTATTTTACAGGGGATTCAATTGTCGGCATTGTAATAATTTCAGCAGGAGCAACTGAACTGCCCTGTTCTACTGTAAAGGTATATTCAACCTTTACCCAGATGCTATCATCTGTATTGTGATAAATGTAAACAGGTTCCGTATAGGTACCAGCTTCATCAAAAACTTTATCTGGATTAACCCATTCAGCCTTCAGGACCGAAGCAGAATATGATGTATCCCATGCTCCACTTTCTTTTGCCGTACGCAATACGGCACCTGTAGTTACTAAGGGGTACGATGATAACGGAGTGCCCGTTTTCACAGTCTCTGGTTGCCGAACTTCCGCAATATTACGGTATACATATAAAAGCGGATTGCTTCTTTCCAGCACCGTAATACCCGCCCCATCTGCAGCGGCGAAAGCTATCATCGGCACTGTGCAGAGTACCATCATCATACAAAGCAAGATAGATAGTATCCTGCGACCAACAACATTCTTGTTCTTCACCATCGGGATTCCTACCTCCAAAAATGATAGATTAATGGCGGGAAAGTCCTCCATTAACCATAACCTACCATTTAAGGCAGGCGATTTCTGTCGCAATATGTAAGCATTATACAACAGAAAAAAAGTTTTTTATTCAAGAAACCCCATATAGCCTAAACACGATAACCAATGGAAATTATTTTACAGTATGGGGCTAAATCCCTCTATATTTTTCCTTATTCTACCACATTGGTTTTGGGGGTGTCAAGCACTGTTTCCAAATTATACACCAGATCTCTGAAAAATCTGTTTTCCTTATCAACATTCATGGCGAGACATCCATTTTCCCCTATGGGGCAGAAAAGAATTTGAGGAGGTGCCTGTCCGCCCGGGAGCAACCCGGGCGGACAGGACTTTGGAAATAGTTATGCCGATGGTAATGTGCTGTGGCCGGTCTGATCAATCGTGTAGGTGCCAGCGATATGGGCATCCATGATCGCCTTATCCGTCGCGTCAATCTTACCGTCGCTATTCAGGTCTGCCGCCGTGAAGAACGGGCCGCCTGCGAAGAATTTGGTAGAGTCGCCCGTACCGTCGACAAGGCCATTCATGATCGTCTGGTCGTCAGCCGTGATCTCGCCATCGCCATTTAGATCACCGAAGAGCACGACAGTATAAAGTGCCTTCTGGGATGTGCCATCCATAACATAAACATAGGCACCTGTGCCAAGGGAAGCCTGACCATGTAGATCATAATTAAGCGTGTAGGTACCGACAGGAGATGCATACCCAACCAAATCTCCTGCAAGCTCCTCCAAGCCGTAAATAAACATCTGACGAGAATCGATCACTGTCGTGGAGCCAGTATCCGGCGTCAGAACTTCATCCTTCAAATTCCGGTGCGCCTTCATCAGCTCGACGCGGGCCGTATTCACCTTTGCCTGATTGGCGTTTGCATCCGCCTGCACCTCAAGCGCGAAGGCCTTCGCATCCGCATAGTCCGCCCAGGTATCGGGCGCCTTACCGGCCTGGGTCTCTTGACCGAATTCCGTAATCGCCGCGTTGAGCGCAGTCTTCACGGCCGCCTTTTCGATCATCCTGGGATAAAGGAGCTCGACCATGTGCTTCGCATACTTGATATCAAGCGCACGGACCACGGGAGCCGTCTGGCCCTCGGGAACGTTCTCCTGCGAATTGACGATGCTCCAGGCATGGTTGAACCAGCCCTGCCAGCGGCGGAAGGTGAAGAGCTGATAGTTGACAAAGTCAAAATACCCGCCCTCCGGATTCTCCTGCGAGACCAGAAGTGTCTTGAGCGCTGCAACATCTTCCGCATTTGTTGCGGCCTGCTTCGCATCGAGCGCTGCTACCGCCGCATTGACGTCGGCGACCATCTTCTCATAGGCGTTGTGATAGGTGACGTCGCCCACGATGATATCGCCAAACATCTTTGTATGATCGGGATTGCCCTGTGTGAGCGCATAAGCCTGCATCAGGATATTCTGATAGGCATTCCACTCAGCAGTGGCGTCTGCGGTGTAGTCCGCGCGCTGGCGGTCTGCGCTGTCGATTGTGCTGAGCAGCCCGGGCAGGCCATAATCGTTATAAACGACGAGGGTATGATTCTGCGGATTGGTCGCATCCGTACTGCCGCTCTCATTCTTGATATCGAAGGAGATCTGCATCGGATAGATGCCATAAGGCTGCGCGTCAGTCGTAGAACGGCTGATCAGATACGGGTTCGCCGTACCATAGGACGGGCGGTTGATATCCACGCCTTCCAGCGTGAAGAGCGGCTCGCCATCCGTGGGGACATTCGCCGCAAGATACGACGGCAGCGTACCGGTGACATAGGACCTCATAATGCGCTGAGAGCCATTGTCGGAGCCAAGGAACGCATAGTCATGGCGCACTGTCACGGAGAAGATCGCAGCGCGGTCGATATCCGTCACATAGAGATAGGACGGGAAGGACAGGACCTGCGTCTTATGCACAGCATTGGAATCGCCGGACATTGCCTCATAGTTGCCCGCCGTTTTAAACAGCTGCGCGTAAGCCGACGTATAGAGCGGGGTATCATTGAGCACCGCGCCCGTCTCGTCGAGGATATTGTACTTGAGGTCGAAGCGGACTTCCGTATTCTCCGTAACAGAGCCGGAAACCGCTACGTCGACGAAGCCGTTGGCATCGATCGCCGTGGTGGGTACCGTGGCGGTCAGATTGGCCGTATTCGTCAGCTCGATGGGCTGAATCTTATACATCGCATCCTGATGGAGCGTGCCGGATGCATCTCGATATGCACGGTTGACGCCGGTGGTCAGATTGGACACGCGAATCTTCGTGCCATCCGGTACGGAGCCGCCCGTGCAATCGATGCGGGAATCGATGGTCAGATTCGCCTTGCCGAGGGACTGCTCCTTGGCAGAGCCCATGAACGCGGTCAGGAGATTCAGAACGGTGGGAAGCAGCGTTGCCTGCTTGGCGGAAAGGCCCTCGAGAAGCGTCTTGAAGGCAGCCTTGAGCTTCGCCGTATCCAGCGCATCCTCAAAGTTTACGATGCCGGTCGTTGGAATCGTGCCGGGCACCACGCCATTGACGATATTCGTCACGAGCTTGATGAGGACGGATTTCGCCGTGGCCGTATTCAGCGAGCTATTTGCGCTATGCTCGAAGAAGGTGAAGAGCTGATCAAAATCGACATCCAGGATGGTATTCATCACATAGTCGACGAGCGTCTGCGCCGTCAGGTCGGCTTCCGTACCGGCGCCTGCTGCGCTGCGGAACATCTCCTCATAATTGAACCAACGCCTGTCGACGATGGCAAATATGATGGTGTCGAGCTTCGTCCAGACGTTTGCCGCCGTGATCCCATCCTTGGGGACGGCAACGATGCCATCTGCATAATCCATCGCCCAGGAGAGAAGATGGGCAAGGAAATTTTCAAAGGTATCGTCCGCAGCCGCGGGATGGTAATTGAAATCAAAGAGGTTATTGAAATAGAAGGTGCCGATGATCTTGGCGCATTCCTAAATCGCTTCGTTGCTGTTGGTATTCGTCACCGTATAGGTCGCATCGGGGACGATGCTGGCGATGAACTCCCTCATGCCGATCACAGCGATCTGGCGCAGGGTAGCGTCCTGCGGAACCTTCATATGCTTGACGAATTCCTCCACCGCGGAGCGGGCAATGTAGGTGGCGAGCTTCTCAGTGGTGTTCAGCGTCGATACATCGATGGTGTCGCCGCCGAGCGGGATGATGACCTTGATGAGATTGGTGATATTGTCTTTCACCAGATCGGCCTGCGTCTCACCAGCATTGGCCGTCATCCTCCAGGTGAAGAGGGTCTGGCCGGGCTTGAGCATTGCATTGACCGCGTGGCCGAGAATCGCATTGATCTGATCCGTGAAGCCCTGCGTGCGGTCGTAATCATATTCGGTGATGACGTAATCCGGATTGATGAGGTCTTCCAGATGGCCGCCCTTCTGGGAATTGGTCACGATCGCATTCTGAATGACACTCTTGAGGCCGCTGTTGAGCAGCGGGATCAGCAGCGTATTCATCGCGGCGTAGGCGACCTCTTCGATTGTGCGATAGCCATTGGCCGTGGAAAGATCGAGGTCAAAGCCGGGCAGGATGCCATCGAAACCGAGCGCCGCCGCGTTTTTGCCGCCGACCTGATTATCGAGGACATACTGAACGATTGTGTCGAGCGTGGTGCCTGCGGGCATCGGCTCCGTCGTCGTCGGATGGATGAGATCCCAGAGCATCCCCTTGAGATAGCCGGGGATGTCATCGAGAAGCAGACGGACTTCTGCGGGCAGGAAGCCCTTAACGATCTTCCAGTTGAATGTACCGTCGATGATCTTGGACAGCGTGTCAGCGCAGTGGCCAAGATACGTCACGACGGATGCGAGCACGTCGACATCGGTCTTGTCAGCCGTGGTGCGGCGGACAGACGCGATATCAGAGCGATAGGTCTCCAGCACGACCAGGTCGCCGACGGTGGCGGAGCCGTACAGCCAGTTCCCTGTGACGTTGTAGATGGAGTTGAGTGCATTGTCGACAGAGGTCATATTCAGCGTGCCGATCAGCGGGATGTCGATGGAAATCGCGGCATCCGCCAGCGCGCGGTCGATTTTATCGAGCAGCACAGAGGCCTGCTGGGCCTCGGTCAGGGTAACCTGGTCGATGGTGTTGTAATTGTTGCCATCTACCAGCGCATCATTCAGATACGGCGCATACGCCGCGGTAACGCCTACGGAGATCGATCCGAAGATCATTGCCACCGCAAGGATGACACTCAATAAACGAGTCGTTCGATGCTTTTTCACGTCAATGCTCCTTTCTTATGTTAGGGGTTGCGCGTACTTCTTCGTGCGGTGGACGCTAAATAACAGCTGTTTTCGCTGCATTCGCATCCTTTTCCTGCTCCCGTGAGGCTGCCCTCCCGGGCTGATTCAGGATTGCTGTGTTCGTACCGGCCCTCCGGGGCCTGAATGGTTCGTTCTCTGGTCCGTGCGGTGCCGCCCTGCTTTCCGATGAGCGGCCAGCCATGCCAATGGCGGGGTTCGCCGGGGATTTTCATGTTCACCACAGTAACCGGACAGGCATCTTGCGATGCACCGCCTGCCGGAACGGGGAGCGTTCCGAAAGGATTCCGAGGCCGGATCTGATGCCTCATAGGAGACAAATCAAGGGATTGTTTTTCCCATCCATGCCTTTTTCTGCTTTCAGATCCTGCCGCTTTCGGGCAGCCTTTCCCCCGTTTTTTCAAAAATTTTCGCCTTTTTTCAAGTTGCATTTTTCGCCTGCATTATGGGGCTAGAATTCAGTCCTTTTGCAGTTAAAGCGACTTCACTATGACTTCATTAAACGCCGCATTGATTTCCTGCGCCTGGGGCCAAAAATCAGTCCTTTTGCAGTCATAACAGCCTCAATATGACTTCATTAAAACAATTTCGTCTTTTTGAGAGCCGCATTTTTCACCTGCATTATGAGGCTAAAGTTCAGTCTTTTCGCAGTCAAAACGGCTTCAATATGACTTCGCTCAAAAAGCCTTTCGCGCCTTTTTTTCAGTCGCATTTTTTGCCTGCATTTCGGGGCTGAAGTTCAGTCTTTTTGCAGTCGAAACAACTTTATTCTGACTTCTTTTTCTTCTCCCGTTTTTAAGGAGCAGCCGTTCCAAAATTTTGAATGCCGTCTCATCATAGGGCCAAATACACGCCAAAACGATCTCTTTGCGCCGGTATTCCGGCTTTCAGTATGGTTTCAGGCTTTTTCTCTTTGATCAAAGAGCCGGTTCCCTGTTTGCGGCTTTCTATTTGAAACGCCCTTTCCGCGGTGGAAATCCGGCATCCCAGCCCTCACGGCAGGCCCGGACACACCGCTGGAGATTTGAAACGAAGCAGAAAGTTTTCAAAGATGAGGGGTACCCGGACACTCCACGGTAGTTCGGCATCCGGTTTGCGCGGCTTTACGCCGCCTTTTGAATCATTAGGACAAGCCAGCCTTTTTCTCCAAGCTGCCGTTCCCTCCGGAACCATACGCAGAAGCAAACGAAACCAGCTTCTTCAAAAGCGTCTTTCGCCTGCAGCCTGCCGTGGGCTCTATCCCTTTCGCCTTTTTCCCTCATCCCGGCGAACCAATCGCCACTGAGGCCTTCCGCTGCCGCGCATGATGCGCATTCAGCGGGCACGTCCAAATTTTCTGCGCACAATTGCCATCTCATCCCCTAGATTTTGGAAAGCTCATGAACAAGCGGCATCAGCGCTCTCCATAAGCCATTGGACTCACCTCCCTCTTACAAAATTCACGCGCCCGGTTCAGCTGCAAAAAGCGGCTGAGAAATAAGGCATGCAGCATGTGACATGCGTTTACAAGGGCCGGCACACGTGTCCGCTCGTCTCATTTCCTCTCTCACCACGGTAATTGTGAAATACGCTCACATTTTTAAATAATAGTCCTTTTATTCAGAGGTTCGAGACCAAATGACAACTTTTTCCCTTATCGGTTCCTAATATAAACCTTTTCATCAGCGATGTCAACATATACTTTCCCAAAAAACTGAGAAATTAGGTCTATATGTCTGCAATGCTACAGCTTTTGGGTTTTTATTAAACAATCAAGTGACTAAATCGGTACAAATCCCCTTAAAATTATAATACAATGTTACCATATGTAGTAGCCATAGTGTTTCTATAGCTTTTACCCGACCACTGTAAAGCATAAATATTTTGAAAGAAATCAACTTTACACCAAAAAATACGATGTAAAGGTATTTTGCTTTACTCAGATAAATGCTCAAAAAAGAAACCGCTGAAATGAAATACAGCGGTTCCAGATTGATCCATGTTTATTTTGAAAGCTGGGTTCCAATTTTCCCCCAACGGTACAAGGCATTATTGTTCCGCGCGTTTCTCCAGCATTTTTTGATATGCCCGGCGCATCTCCTCCGAAGATTCCTCCGGCGCGCGCGGATTACAGTGCGCCCATGCGCCCGTTTCGCTGGAGGCGTTGAACTTCTGCTTATCCGCGGAGCGCATCGGCGGGAAAAATTCAATATGAAAGTGATAGTCCTTGTCATAATCCCCCGAATTGACCGGCGCGTTATGCATGCACATCATATAGGGGAACTGATCGTCAAAGAGATTGTCGAACATCGCCACCGTATCGCGGATCGTTACGCCGAGGGCAAAGCGCTCCTCTTCGTTCAGATCCGTCATATAGGGAACATGGCGGTTCGGGAAGATATATACGCCGTAGGGATATTCGCAGAAGAAGGGCAGGAATACGGTGAAATACTCGTTGCGGAAAATAATGCGCTTCTGTGCCGCCAGCTCATGCTCCAGCATATCGCAGAAAATACATTTGCCCGTCTGCTCATAATGCTCGCGCGCAGACTGCGTTTCCAGCTCCAGCTTTTTAGGAATATAAGAATAGCCGTAAATCTGGCCGTGCGGATGCGGCATGGAAACGCCTACAAGCGCACCGCGGTTCTCAAATGGGAAAACATACTTGATCTTTTCATCGGCGCGCATCGCCTCGAACCGCTCGCACCAGAGCGCAACGAGCTTCTGCATATGATCATCCGACAGTTCGGGAAGCGTCACGGTATGGCCGGGAGAATAGAGGATCACCTCGCATTTGCCGTAAGAGGGACGCACCTTGAAAAAATCGTCCGCCACATCGTCCGGCTCCGACGGATTCTGGGAGAGCGCCGGGAAATCGTTGTCATACTTCAGCACTTCATAATCGGGCACATTGCCAAAGCTCGGGCAAAACGGGCAATAGTCCTTGGGCATATTGGGCCGGTTCTGCCGGTTGCTCGCGATCATGACCCAGTCCTTCGTCAGGGGATGCCATCTTAATTCAGCCATACAAGTCGCTCCTTTTCTGTACTTTGCGAAAAAACGCAATGTCGCTTAATTACATTCTAGCCGATTCGCTCAGCGCGCGCAATATTTGCGGGCTTGGAAAAAGGCCCGCCGACGTAGAATAAATCTATTTTATTCAATGAAAATATGTGCAAAATGAGATTTGATTCGAAAGCTGCATTTTATTGGAGTCAAATTCCCTATCTATAATGAAAAGGAACTCATCCGCTCCTCTGGCTGTCAGGAGGAAGTGTGGCAAATCCCGCAGCAAAAAACCGGACGGCTGAAAAGCACGTCCGGCTGAAAAGGGTTCGATTTTTTCATGTTCCGCTAGCTTGTTCAATCACGGATGGTAGACGGCAGCTTCGGCAGGAAAAACTGCGCCGTCCCCTTCAGCCGCGCAAACGAACGCGGATTCCATAGCTGCGGTGCGGCCGGATGGATACCCAATGCCGCCAGCAGCGGCGTGACCATCTGGAAACGCTGTTCAAAGCTCTCCGCATTGCGCCGTTCCTCCCTCGTCCACCCGGCTTCCGCCACGGCGGCGAAACGGGGATAGCACATCTCGCTCATATGTGCCAAGGTTTCGATATATTCCGTCCAAACCGTTGCTTCCACGCCTAGGATATTTTTCTGATAGATCGGGCGCACATCCTTGAGCGCCGGACGGTAACGGTAAGTCTTCCGCAGCGGGGTCATGGCATAGGGATAATCGCAGTAATAATGATAGAAATCAGAGACGATCACCTTTCCGCCGCCGTTTGCCCAGTGCGCGCACGCTCCGTTTCTGTCCATCCACATCTGTACAACAGCGGATGGGTCGAGGTTTCCGCCGCGCAGGGATTCGTTCCAGACAACGGCCGTCCTTCCCCGTGCGCCCAGCCAGGAAATGATACGGTTCATAAAATAGCCCTGCAGCTCCTGTTCGTTGGCGATGCCTTCCTCGCGCATGCGCGCCTGGCAGTCAGGGCAGGATTTCCAGCGGGCCTTCGGCGCCTCGTCCCCGCCGATATGGATATAGCGGGAGGGAAAAACAGCGAGTATCTCTTCCAGCACATCAAAGAGGAACCGAAAGGTTTCCTCCTTGCCCGCGCAAAGGATATCCTTAAAAATCCCCTGTTTCGTCTGCACCTGAAACGGCCCGCCTGTGCAGGAGAGGGCGGGATTCGCCGCCAGCACAGCGGATGTGTGGCCCGGCATATCGAACTCCGGCACCACCTCAATGTAGCGCTCGGCACAGTAATCCACAATTTCCCGCAGCTGCTCCTGTGTATAAATGCCTCCATAGGGGCCGTCCGCATGAATACCTCCGAAGTCGGAACTGGCGCGGACCGAGCTGATCTTTGTCAGGCGCGGATGCTCCCTGATCTCGATGCGCCAGCCCTGGTCGTCCGTAAGATGCCAGTGAAACACATTCATCTTAAACAGTGCCGCGGCGTCAATCATCTTCTTCAAATCCGCGACTGAAAAGAAATGGCGGGCACAGTCGACCATAAAGGCGCGGTAGGGGTAAGCTGGCTCATCACAGATGCACATACACGGGACTTTCCCCACGCTGGTGGCAATGAGCTGCCGGACCGACTGCATTGCATAAAACAGCCCGCGCGGCGTACCCGCACAGATGGTAATCCCCTCCGGGCGGACATGCAGGCGGTAGCTCTCTGGGCCGGAAATCCGCGTATCAATCGTGCGCGTAACGAAATCCTCAACACGCCCCTCACGCGGGATCGGAAAAAAGCCTTCCTTTCGTCGGATTTGATTAGGCCTTGGGATAATATTGCAACGATACATTCTCGTCGTCCTTCCATATCAAATGGACAGAGCCATATCCATTCCGTCCGTTTGCCAGCGTGATCCTGTATCCATTATAATCAAAGCATCCGGCGGATGCAAGCAAAGAATTTTTTCGTCCTTTTAAGCGTTGCCGTTTCCAAACGCATCCGGCTTCACTAACCATATTTTCATTGATCAAATGGTTGGAAAAGGGCCGCTTAAGAGAAGGGCCCTCTCCCCTTTCTCATTTCGATAAATGGTTTGGGACTGCAGTATTTATTTGCGGAGATCAAAAATCGTTAACCTTGTCGCAGGTGATTGATGACCGCAGGCCAGTGATCCGCTTCTGCTACGTTTCTTGCAGCCTGCGGTTATCTTCGTAAAGCATAATGGCTTTACGCATGTATAATCCTGGCGGTTTGCCCCTCGATCATACCTTCCTAAAGTTGTGTAAAAGATGCATATAGGCGTCGCCTGCATACGTTAGCCGAAGAAGCGGGTCAGGCAGGTAAAACATCAATCTGCCGCGCTTCCACGAGCGCAACAAAAGCAGGCCGTATCAGAGCTGGGGCTCTGATACGGCCTTTTCAATGGTATAGCGCGGAACGCATCCAATTGATCGCGCCCCATCTCCAGATAGGCGATCGTCTAAGTTGTAAAGGCCGTGGACTTGTCCTGATAAATCGAGCGCTCGTCGAGCATCAAAAAATAGCTGTGGCCGGAGATCAACACAGCCTGCGAGTATTTGTCGAGCAGGCGCTTCAGGCTCTGATCGCCCGGCCTCTTTCACGCATTGATGGGAACGCTTACCGTTTTTTCTCCGCAATCTCCAGCAGCGCGCGGGCCAGGAAATCGTCGATCGCCATCGCGCCGATGTCGCCTTCCCCGCGGAGGCGGACCGATACCGTCCCGCTTTCGGCCTCCTTATCGCCGACGACGAGCATATACGGGATCTTCTGCAGCTGCGCTTCGCGGATCTTGTAGCCGATTTTTTCGCTGCGCCCGTCGAGTTCCACGCGAAGCCCTGCGTCGAACAGCTTCTCATAAACCGCCCGCGCCGCCTCATGGTGCCGCTCGGAGATCGGCAGGATGCGCACCTGCTCCGGCGCAAGCCACAGCGGGAACGCACCCGCGTATTTTTCGATCAGCAGGGCGAGCGTGCGCTCATAGCAGCCGATGGAGGTGCGGTGGATGATATAGGGATTCTTCTTAACGCCATCCTTATCCGTATATTCCATGCCGAATTTTTCCGCAAGCATCTGGTCGATCTGGATGGTGATGAGCGTATCCTCCTTGCCGTGGACATTCTTGATCTGGATATCGAGCTTCGGCCCGTAAAATGCGGCCTCGCCCACGCCCACGGCATAGTCGAGCTCCAAATGGTCGAGGATTTTCTGCATCGCGCACTGTGCTTCATCCCATTGCTCTGGCGTGCCGATATATTTTTCACGGTCGTCCGGATCCCACTGGGAGAAGCGGTAAGATACGTCCTCATAAAGCCCCACCGTTTTCAGCATGAAGATGGCGAGCTCCAGGCAGCCCCTGAATTCATCCTCCAGCTGCTCGGGCGTACACATCAGGTGCCCCTCGGAGATCGTGAACTGCCGCACGCGAATCAGGCCATGCATCTCGCCGGACGCTTCGTTGCGGAAGAGCGTAGAGGTCTCGTTATAGCGCAGGGGCAGATCGCGGTAGGATCTCGATTTGTTGAGATACGCCTGGTACTGGAACGGGCAGGTCATCGGGCGCAGGGCGAAAACCTCGTCGTCCTTTTCCTCATCGCCCAGTACGAACATGCCGTCCTTATAGTGATCCCAGTGGCCGGAAATCTTGTAGAGGTCGCTTTTCGCCATAAACGGCGTTTTCGTCAGCAGCCAGCCGCGTTTTTGCTCCTCATCCTCCACGAAGCGCTGGAGGATCTGAATGATGCGCGCGCCCTTCGGCAGCAGGATCGGCAAGCCCTGGCCGATCACATCGGAGGTTGTGAAGAGCTCGAGCTCCCGGCCAAGCTTGTTGTGGTCGCGCTTTTTCGCCTCCTCCAGCTGAGTAAGGTACGCTTCCAGCTCAGACTGCTTCGGAAACGCCGTGCCGTAAATGCGCTGGAGCATCTTATTCTTTGCATCGCCGCGCCAGTACGCGCCCGTGCAGCTGGTGAGCCTGATGGCCTTCACGCGGCCGGTATCCGGGATGTGCGGCCCCGCGCAAAGCTCCGTGAATTCCCCCTGCTGATAAAAGGAAATTGCCTCGCCCTTGCCGGCATGCTCTCCGATCAGCTCCACCTTATATGGTTCGTTTCTCTCCTCCATCAGCCGTATGGCCTCTTCGGGGGAGAGTTCAAACCGCTCGAGCGGCAGCGCTTCCTTGACGATCTTTTTCATCTCGGCCTCGATTTTGGAGAGCGCCTCGGGGGTAAAGGGCTCCTCCGCGTCGAAATCGTAATAGAAGCCGTTGTCGATCGCCGGGCCGATGGTGAGCTTCACATCCGGATACAGCCGTTTGACCGCCTGTGCCATGATGTGCGAGGCCGTGTGCCAGAAGGCGTGTTTGCCCTCACCATCGTCAAAGGTAAGGATCGAGAGCTCGCAGCCATCCGGCAACGCGGTGCGCAGGTCGCACGCTTCCCCGTTGATTTTGCATGCGCACGCGGCCTTGTAAAGCCCTGCGCCGAGGGATTTGGCAACGTCTAAAGCCGTTGTCCCGTCTTCATACCGGCGGATTTCGCCGCCTTTTAAGGTAACATTTATCATAATATAGCCTCCTATTTGATTTTCTGATCTGCGGCCTTCTCCGTGTGGGAAGCCTCTGTTCCCCTGCGGTAAGCCGAAGGCGTTATGCCGTATTCCTTTTTGAAATCCCGGCTGAATTGGAATTGGGAATAATACCCGACCCTCTCCGAAATCTCGCTGATGTTCTGCCCCCCGGCGCACAGCAGCTCCTTTGCGCGCTGCAGCCGCGCCGTCTGCAAATAAGCCTTTGGGGAAACGCCCATCTCCTCGGTAAAATACTTGCGGAAGTTCCGCTCGGATAGGTGAAGCTCCCTTGCAAGCTCAGACATCTGAATTTTTTCCTCCAGATGCGCCCGCATATAAGATACCGCTTCGCGGATTTCCGCCTCATAGGCGGATACGGCGAGCTTCCTCCCGCCTTTTTCCATCGCTTCCTGCCATTCGTACAGGGCAAACGCAAACTGCAGGCTGAGCTGATGGCACGCAAGGGGCTCCGGCGGCTCCTTCGCCGCGGCCAGGGCCGTATAAAAAGCCTCCTGCGCCTGCCCGCGCGCCGCCTGATAAATCCGGCCAGCACGCAGCGGCGGCCTGCCTTTCTCGCACCGGAAGCGGAAGGCGGCTGCCCGCGTATCCGCCCGCGCTTCCACTGCAACGGCCTGTTTCCCGTCCAGCAACAGCACACACCCGGCCTGCAGCGGGTACGCCTTCTGGCGGCAGGTAATTTTCAACTCGCCCCCTGTGCAGTGAAAGAGGAAATAATCCGCTTTCGGGCGGCCCGGATGCCAGACGGGCTCTTGTTCTTCCCGCATGGCCGCGCCGCTGTAAATCCCCGCCTCCAGCAGCCGCGGGACAAACACATCCCCGCCGCCCTGAAATACCAACACGCGATTTTTTCCCACTGGCAATCCCCTCCTTTCCGCTTCCTGCCGGAAAGTATATAAA
Organism: uncultured Oscillospiraceae bacterium; assembly: GCA_900549825.1. Lineage (GTDB taxonomy): Bacteria > Bacillota > Clostridia > Oscillospirales > Acutalibacteraceae > Fimivicinus. The sequence goes on from URQB01000026.1 coordinate 13,341, forward strand.
GCATACCGTTTTCTGTATGGATAAAAAAGCAAAAAGGTGTAAACTGAAAATCACAGAGCGGATGGAAAAAAAGCCAGCCCTCTGCCCCCATATCAAACGATCATAAAATTGGAGGCGTCCATTATGCTGAAACATCCCTTCCGCTGGTTGTTCACCCGCCTTGGCCTGGGAATAGCCCTGAGTAATGGCGGCGCGCACGCCCCCTTCTCTCGCAGCCATCTCGCTTACCAATATCTGCAGGATGAACTCATTTACCGATACCTAGGGGAGGAACACATCCACGAAATGAAATAGTAACAAAAAAAGCTTCATCCCTCCTCTGTCAAGGGATGAAGCTTTTGGCTCCACGGTTCCACCCTGCTTGCGGTTTTATAAACCGCCGCTCAAAACACCTTAACGCGGCGCGCACGGCATATCTTAACGCGGCTCATGCCGCTTTTCGATACACGCTCCGGAGCGGTATGCTTCCCGCAACCCTACGCCCGATCCCAGCACACTTCGGGCGCTCTCTGCCAAGGCTATTATTAAGGAAAGCACTTCTCCATCTCAGCTTTTTTAGGATCGGTTTTATCCTATCACCGCGGGGCGTCTTTGTCAAGCGCCCTTAAATGGAAATTTTTCGTCTCTTCAGAAACAGAGCCTCGCCGGCTTCTGAAGGTATGAATTTGTTTTTCCCGTCGAAAATTGCCACGCGGGAATACAATTTTCTTGACAGTTTCTCCTGTTCGGGGTAAAATATTAAGGATGGTGTATCAGTATGCGAACCCATACATCGTTTTGCGCATTTTTCTGAAATAAAAGGCAATCAAGCTTCAGGGCATATAGATCTTCCTTTCCTGTAAAAGGGAGAGGTGGGAGGTTTTTTCCCCTTCCCGTGTGCCCTGCCGCAGGCAAATCTGCTGCGATTCTTTTGATGATGAACAACAACTAAAAAAACTTGTAATGAGGGAGGTGCTACTTTATTTCATGACGGACATTATAAAAATCATAATCGCCGTGGTCGTAAGCGCTGTTGTGTTTGGCATCGCGGGCTTTTTGCTCGGCCAGCTGCACCGCAAGCGCGTTGCTGAAGCAGAGATTGGCTCTGCCACGCAGGAGGCGACCCGGATTGTAAACAATGCCCTTGCCGAGGCCGAAACCAAGAAGAAGGAAGCCATCATCGAGGCAAAGGACGAGATCCACAAACAGCGCAACGAGCTGGAACGTGAGCTGCGGGAACGCCGCTCCGAGGTCCAGCGCCAGGAACGCAGGATCATCCAGAAGGAGGAGACGCTCGACCGCAAGATCGAAAATCTTGAAAAAAAGGATGAAACCCTCAACAAAAAGCTCAAGGATGCTCAAACGCGTCTGGATGAAGTAGAGAGCATCAAAAGAAGCCAGTTTGAAATGCTTGAGCGGATCTCCGGGTTCACACAGGAGCAGGCGAAAGAATACCTGCTGAAAAACCTGGAGGACGACCTGACCCATGAGAAGGCCGTTAAAATCATGGAATTCGAACAGAAGACCAGGGATGAGGCGGATACGCTCGCACGGGAGATCGTTGCAACTGCCATTCAGCGCTGTGCCGCCGACCACGCGGCGGAAGCAACCGTTTCCGTCGTCTCGCTGCCCAACGATGAGATGAAGGGCCGCATCATCGGCCGTGAGGGCCGCAATATCCGCGCGCTTGAAACGATCACGGGCGTCGATCTGATTATCGACGACACGCCCGAGGCCATCACCCTTTCCAGCTTTGATCCGGTGCGCCGCGAAATTGCCCGCGTATCGCTGGAGAAGCTGATCGCAGACGGGCGCATCCATCCCGCCCGGATCGAAGAAACCGTTGAAAAAGCGCGCCGCGAGGTGGAAGCCACCATCAAACAGGCTGGCGAACGCGCTGTGGTTGACGCGGGCGTGAACGGCATTCATCCGGAGCTCGTAAAGCTCCTCGGCAAGCTGAAGTACCGTACAAGCTACGGCCAGAACGTGCTGAACCATTCTCTGGAGGTCTCCTACATCGCGGGGCTTATGGCTTCGGAAATCGGCGCGGATATCAAAACCGCACGCCGTGCAGGCCTCCTGCATGATATCGGCAAGGCGCTGGATCATGAGTTCGACGGATCCCACGTGGAACTCGGCGTGGAATACGCCAAGCGCTTCCGCGAAAACGAAGCGGTGGTTCATGCAATTCATGCGCACCACGGCGATGTGGAGCCCAAAACAATTGTCGCCTGCCTGGTGCAGGCAGCGGACGCTATCTCCGCAGCCCGCCCCGGCGCACGGCGCGAAAACGTCCAGAACTACATCAAACGGTTGGAAAAGCTTGAGGAAATCGCAAACTCCTTCGAAGGCGTTGACCGCTCCTTCGCCATTCAGGCGGGCCGCGAGGTACGCATCATGGTGAAGCCCGAGGTCATTACCGATGATAAGATGACGCTCATCGCGCGTGAAATCGTCAAAAAGATCGAGAATGAGCTTGAATATCCCGGGCAGATCAAGGTTAACATAATCCGTGAAAACCGCGCTGTTGATTACGCAAAATAACTGCTTTTCAGGAAACTTGGGAGGGTATGCAGGGATGTATACCCTCTTTTTGCATTCGTACTTTCTTCCCTTGAACAGCTTATCTCCACTTCCGGATGCTGCAACCGGGGAAATCACTGCGTATAACCAGCACAGAAAGGCATGATCGCATGAATATCCTCGCTATCGGCGACGTTGTCGGTGCGGGAGGCTGCGCATTCCTGCGCGCACATCTCCCCTCTTTCAAAAAGCTGAACCGGATTGACGTCTGCATCGTCAACGGCGAAAATTCCGCGCCGGGCAACGGCATTACGCCCGCCTCCGCGCAGGACTTGTTTACCAGCGGCGCAGACCTGATCACAACGGGCAACCATGTCTACCGCCGCCGTGAGGTCTATCCCTACCTCGACGAAACGGAATATCTCCTCCGCCCCGCCAATTACCGCGCGGGCAGCCCGGGGCGCGGCTACCAGATCATCGATAAGGGGCGCGTCCAAATCGCCGTCATCAATCTGCTCGGCGTTGTCTTTCTCGATCCGCTCGAGAATCCCTTCGACTGTGTGGACCATCTGCTCCAGCAGGAGGCGCTCAAAGACTGCCGCATCAAAATCGTGGATTTCCATGCGGAGGCTACAGCGGAGAAACGGGCGCTCGGCTTCTATCTGGACGGCCGCGTTTCCGCCCTGTTCGGCACGCACACACATGTGCAGACCGCCGACGAACAGATTCTGCCGCGGGGCACCGGGTACCTGACCGACCTGGGTATGACTGGGGAGATCCAGTCCGTGCTCGGCGTCCGCCCGGAGCTTGCAATCGAAAAAATGCGCACCGGCATGCCTGTCCGCTTTGAAAACGGGGACGGGCCCTGCATGATGTGCGGCTGTATCTTTGAAATCGACGAGCACAGCGGCAAAACAACGCAGATCCAGAGAGTCAGCATCCAATAAACGCCCGGCCAATTGCCGAAAAAATTCAAGGCCCGCCAACTAACGAAGCGCGCCTCCGGCGCGCATATCCCAAAGTAGGACGCAAGAAAGGAATGGTCATCGTTATGAAACCTTCAGGTGTTGCCCGGTGGATTGCCCTGATGTTATGCCTGTCCGTCTGCTTCTCGTCACTTGCCTCCTGCGGGAGGGAGCCCGCGGACGAAAATTCCACCGCCGCCGTTTCCGGAGAGGAAACAGCCGTTTCAGAAAGCCAGAAAACTTCAGGCGGCACAGAGAAGCTTTCCCTGCCCTATGTCAAGGGCGATTCACTCAACCCATTCACGGCGAAAAGCCTGCCAAACCAGATGCTTTCCACCGTCCTGTATGATTCCCTCTATTCGGTTGACGCGGCGCTCACACCGCAGCCGCTTCTTGCCGCCTCTGGCAGCGTCAGCGGCACACAGGTGCGCGTTGCCCTCAAAAGCGGCCTTGTCTTCTCAGACGGCTCCGCCCTCTCCGCATCGGATGTGCTCTATTCCTTCGAAAAGGCCGCAGCCTCTCCACACTACCAGGCGCAGCTTTCCAATTTCAGCAGTGCAAAAGTGCAGAGCGGAGACATCATTTTTACAATGAAAGAAGTGGATCCCTATGCGCTCAGCTGTCTCGACTTTGCCATCATCAAACGCGGCAGCGACTCTTCCGAAACGGCAATCCCGGTGGGTAGCGGGCGCTATTCCGCCGTTCGGGGCGACAGCTCCGTCACCCTGAAGGCCAATAAGGTCTGGTCGGGGGGCAACACGATGAAGTTCGCTTCTATCTCGCTCGTCGACGTACCAGATAGCAACTCGATCATCCACAGCCTGGAGATCGGCAACGTCAACTTCATCTTCAAAGACCTGAGCGATGGCGTTTATCAGCGCATCAACGCCAATACCACAGAATTCCTGATGAATAACCTCGTCTTCCTCGGTATTCAATCCAAAAACGAGCTGCTGCAAAATCAGAAGGTGCTTCAGGCCATGAGCCTTGCGCTCGCGCGGGAGGAGATCGCCTCCTCCGCCTACCAGGGCCATGCCGCCGCCAGCGCCGTTCCCTTCCGCCCGGATTGGAACGCGCTGAAAGGTTTGTCCACTGCAGATGTTAAGCAGAATAAGGAAGCAGCCGTCCAGCTGCTGCAGGAGGCTGGATTCGACAAAACGAATTCTTCCGGCGCGCGCACCGGCGGCGGGAAAACGCTGCAGTTCACGCTGGCCGTCAATCAGGATAACCCCTTCCGCCTCTCCGCCGCCAATATGATCGCCATACAGCTTTCCGCAGTGGGCATTCAGGTGAAGGTTTCCCAACTCGCCTGGGCGGACTACACAAAGGCTGTGCAGGGCGGCAGCTTTGATCTGTATCTCGGGGAAGTAAGACTCTCCAGCAATATGAGCCTTCTGCCGTTTTTCGACGAAGCGGGCGCGGCAAAGGCCGGAATCAATCAGGAGGGCGCGGCGGCGGCTTCCTACAGGCAAATGCGCACAGGCGCCGTTTCTTTGCAGGATTTCCTCAATACGTTCCAGGAAAATCCCGCCTTTTTGCCTGTTTGTTTCCGCAAGGGCGTGGCGGCGCGCAGCAGGGATGTGCAGGGCGACCTTATCAGCCACTCCGGCGATGTATATGCCAATTTGCAGGATTGGCATTTTTAAACCAAATACACCAAACACCCCGCACAGGTTTGAAAGCTCTGTGCGGGGTGTTTGATGCGATGGTGCTTAATCCAGCTGAGCGCTGAAATAGGAGTTTCCTCTGATCTCATAGAACGTAAAGGTAACCGGCTGGCAGGTACGCAGCGCCTTGGAAGCGTCAAAGCCCTCGGCATAGGAACGGATGGAGAACCCGTTTTCCTCCTTTTCCAGACGATAAGCATGCATCGACTCATAGAATTGATAAAATGCCTCCTGCGTCCCGGTGATCCGGTACAAAATACCCGCGGAAATGGTTTGCTTCAAAGACGATTGCGAAGAATCCAGCTCCTCCCGTGCGATCAGATGATAGGGCAACAGGATCGGCCCGCCTGTAACCGGCGTCTGCGCATCGCTGCCCTGCTGCCCCGCAGGCATCCACTCATCCTCAAGCCATATATCCCGGTCAACCAAGTCGGCCTCCATATTGGAGAGCCAATAATTCCGCCCATTCTTTGCATGCTCCGGCGAAACAGTCAGCCAGTAATACCGAGCACCGCTGCCAGTGCCCTGATCGATCAGCAGGCCGCCCGTATAAGGGATTATCTGCCAATCTTTCTCCGCCTCAAGCGCTTTGTAAGCCTGATACAGCTCCTGCGGCGTCTGCTTTGTCTGGAAGGAAGCGCTGGCGCCGGCCAATTGCCCGCGGCCGTTTTCAACAGGCAATACGAGCTCCCCGCCGTCCAGCAGATTTTCTACACGTACGGAGTCCAGCTTACCGGACCCGTCGCATGCCGTCAACAGACATACGAAAAGTGCCAGACAAGGAATCCAAAAGAAACGCTTCATCCGGATCAAAACGTCACCCCACTTAACATTTCAATGTGATCAATGTGCCTACCCATCGTACAATGCACATTGGTATCACGTCTTTCTGTTTTTCACAATTAAATTCTATTATATTGTATAAATTATGTCAATAATATTAAATATTATCTTATATATCGTCAATAAAGTTTTTGATTATTATATTCGTATCCAATGCTATGATCTTACTAATCACCGCTTGCACTCATTTTCTTCACCCAATCGTAAACAAACCATTAAGTTATCGTCCCATCCATTGCCGTTTTTCAAAATATCGTGTATAATAATAGGCTGTAATGCTATGGATTCATATCTCTATAGCGCACGCAGCATCGAGAGGGAGGACTGCGCAAATGATCCGGATGGAAAATCATCTCGGCACGATCGAAATTTCAGAATCCTATTTCTCCAGCCTGGTGGGCAACGCCGCCTCATCCTGTTTTGGCGTTGTCGGCATGGCCAACAGCAATGCCCGACAGGGCATCCGCTCCTTTTTCAACCGCCGCCGCAGCTTCCCTGACCAGGGAGTCGCGGTGCGTAAGGACGGCGACGGCCTTGCCATTGACCTGCACATCATCGTAACCTACGGGCTTAATATTTCCGCCATCGTCAAGAGTATCGTCAACAAGGTGCGCTATACGGTGGAGGAAGCGACCGGCTTCGAGGTACGCAAGGTCAATGTATTTGTGGACGGAATGAAATCCTGACAACCACAGATACCCCACTGATTGAACTGTAAGGAGTGCTTATACAGTGATAACCGGCAGTATGCTTCGGGATGCGGTGATCTCCGCTTCTCACCATATCAACAATCATCGCGGCGATGTTGACGCGCTCAATGTCTTCCCCGTACCGGATGGGGACACGGGAACGAATATGTCCATGACCATCGGCGCCGCGGCACGGGAGGTTTCCCGCCTGGCAGAGGATGCAGGTGCGGGCGAAGTCTCCGCGGCCGTCGCATCCGCGCTCCTGCGCGGGGCACGGGGCAATTCCGGCGTGATCCTGTCTCTGATTTTTCGTGGAATCTCCAAGGGGTTGAAGGGTTGCAGGGAGGTAGACGGTACCGTCCTTGCAAACGCACTGCAGATCGGTGTTGAGATGGCGTACGGCGCCGTCATGAAGCCCACGGAGGGGACGATCCTTACGGTAGTCCGTCTGGCTTCCGAAAGCGCAAAACGTACGGCGAACAACGGCGCGGACGCTGTAACGGTCTTTAATGCTGTGTGTGACAGCGCTGCCAAAGCGCTTGCCACCACGCCGGACCTTCTGCCTGTCCTCAAAAAAGCGGGCGTGGTAGACGCCGGCGGCCAGGGCTTTGTTTTGATTCTGGAGGGGATGCGCAGCGTTTTCAACGGCAACGGCATCATCGACAGCACAACGGACGAGGCCACGCCCATCACTGCCCAGCATCATGGCGAAAAGAAAGAGATCGTCGCCAATGCGGACGGAGATATTCCATTCGGCTATTGTTCGGAATTCCTGATCAACAAGGACCCACATGCCACGCTGGACCCCGTCCGCCTGCGCGCTTATCTCGAATCGATCGGGGATTGTGTAGTCGTGGTGGACGACGACAATATCATCAAGGTCCACGTCCATTCCAATGAACCCGGCAACGTGATTCAGGAAGCTCTGAAATATGGCCCCCTGGTCAATATCAAAATCGATAACATGCGCCAGCAGCACACCAATGCCGCCTTCGATTCTCCGGGGGAAGCGGAATCACAGCCTGCCGCGCCGGCCGTTCAGGAGCCGATTAAGCCCTTCGGCTTTGTGGCGGTCGCAGCGGGAGAAGGGCTGAAAGAGCTCTTTCTGGAGCTTGGCGCGGATCAGGTCGTCAGCGGCGGGCAGACCATGAACCCCAGCACGGAAGATATCCTCGATGCGATCATGGCTACTCCCGCGGAGCATGTCTTCGTCCTGCCCAATAATAAAAACATCATCATGGCGGCCGAGCAGACCATTCCGCTTGCGGACCGCGGCGTGAGCGTCCTGCAGACGCGCACCATCCCGCAGGGTGTGACTGCCATGCTCAATTTTGATGAATCGCTCGGCGCGGAAGAAAACCATGTCAATATGATGAAGGCCGCGCAGCGCGTAGGCACCGGCCTCGTCACCTTCGCCGCGCGCGACAGCTCCATCGACGGCGAGAGCATCAAAAAGGGCCAGATCCTCGGCATGGAAAATGGAAAGATCACCGTGGTGGAGCAGGATCTCCTGCATGTGGCCTACCGCGTGACCAAGCATCTGTACAATAAGAGGGATTGCTCCCTGATCACGATTTTCTACGGCGAGGATGCTACCGAGGAGCAGGCGCTGGAGCTCCAGAATATGCTCACTGCCAAATACGGCTCCAATGTTGATATTTCCGTTGTCAACGGCGGCCAGCCGGTGTATTATTTCATCATCTCCGTGGAATAAAGTTCGGAACAGGAGATCGTACGCATGCAAAACCAGCTACATACGGATATCCGTTATCTCAAGGGCGTGGGGGAAAAGCGCGCCGGGCTGTTTCAGCGGCTCGGCGTGGATTCCATCGACGCCCTGCTTCATTTTTATCCGCGCGCCTATGAGGACTGGAGTAAAGTGGTTTCCATTGTCAGTGCGCCGTTCGGAGAGCCCTGCTGCGTGAAAGCAATCGTTTCCCGCATGCCGTCAAAGCATCTGATTCGTAAGGGCCTTACCCTTTACAAGACAGAAGTGACCGATGGCGTCAGCCTGATGCAAATCACGTTTTTTAATAATCCCTATGCCGCTGAAAAACTGAAGGAGGGAGAGGAATATCTCTTTTACGGCCGGGTCGGCGGGCAGCTGGGCCGTCGGGAGATGGCTGCCCCCCTCGTAGAGTCCGCGCAGACGGGCGAACGGATCCGCCCGATCTACCCACAGACACAGGGGCTTCCCTCCCGCGTGATCGAAGCCTGTGTATCCAGCGCCCTGTCCATGCGGCGGGATATGCTCGAGGATCCCCTCCCGGACGCGCTGAGGCAGGAGCAGGGCCTCTGCCACGTGCGGTTTGCGATTGAAAACATCCATTTCCCAGCGGACGATGAATCGCTCCAGCGCGCGCGCAGGCGGCTGGTTTTTGAAGAGCTGCTCACATTGCAGCTTGGCCTCCTTCGCCTGAAGGCGCGCACCAGAACGCAGACGGCGGTACAGGCCGCACAGGATTATAGCGAAGCATTTTTCGCTCTTCTCCCCTTTTCCCCCACTGGCGCACAGCGCCGCGCGGTCTCGGAATGCTTGCAAGATATGCGCTCTGCCACACCGATGAGCAGGCTGCTGCAGGGAGATGTCGGCTCCGGCAAAACGGCCGTTGCGGCGGCGCTCATCCATACGGCCGCAAAAAATGGCCTGCAGTGCGCTATGATGGCGCCGACGGGCATTTTAGCGGAGCAGCATTACCATACGTTGGAGGGCTTTCTGGGCCCCGCCGGCATCCATTGCGCACTTCTGACCGGCGCAACCGGCACGGCAGAGAAAAAGGAGATCAAAGCACTTCTCCAAAGCGGTGCAATCGACCTCGTTGTCGGCACGCACGCGCTCATTCAAAAGGACGTCGTTTTCCGCCGTCTCGGGCTGGTCATCACAGACGAGCAGCACCGTTTCGGCGTCCGCCAGCGGGAAATATTTGCGGAAAAGGGCAGACATCCGCACATTCTGGTGATGAGTGCCACGCCGATCCCCAGAACACTCGCCATAATCCTGTATGGGGATCTGGACATCTCGGTGGTGGATGAGGTGCCTGCAAAGCGTCTTCCGGTCAAAAACTGCGTGGTCAATACGGGCTATCGGAACAAGGCGTATGCATTTATCGAAAATGAGGTCAAAAACGGGCATCAGGCATACGTGATCTGTCCTCTGGTGGAGGAAGTCGAGGGCATGGAGACGGAGAATGCCACGGACTACGTCAAGAAGCTCCGGCAGATTTTCCCGGAGGAGATCCAGCTCGGACTGCTGCACGGGCAGATGAAACCGGCGCAGAAGAACAAAGTCATGGAGGCATTTATGAAAAATGAGGTGCAGGTGCTGGTGGCGACCACGGTCGTGGAAGTCGGCGTCAATGTGCCGAATGCCACGGTCATGATGATCGAGAACGCGGAGCGGTTCGGACTGGCGCAGCTTCATCAGCTGCGCGGCCGTGTGGGAAGAGGCGATGCGCAGTCCTACTGTATTATGGTCAACTGTTCGAGCGCAAAGACGGCGGAGCGCAGACTTAAGATCTTAAATGATTCCAATGACGGATTTCGGATTGCAAGCGAGGACTTAAAACTGCGGGGGCCG
>URQB01000027.1 GCA_900549825.1 uncultured Oscillospiraceae bacterium
CCTGTTCGGTAAGCCGCGCCGCGCCTTTTCCCACTTTGACGTATAGGGCAATCGTCTTTTGGGTTACTTCCTCCTGCAAGGTATCAACTCCTTTCCCGATAAACTGCGGCTATGCTCATTCGCTGCCGTAAAGGTCGTGATTGACTTCGGCGGTGTAGAAATGCCCCATTGTAGAGGGCGCGGAAAACAGGGTTTTCAAGAGATACGCCCGTATGTTGTAAACTTTAGTCGTGTTTTGGTCGATACGGTCAAACACATACTCGATATGGGACGAGTTCACTTTCAAAAGGCGGCTCTTTACCAACTCGGCGGGGTACTTCTCGCCGCCGACTTTGATATATTTCGCTGTGCTGCATAGGGTTTCGAGAATTAACTCGACGACTTCATCTAAACGCTCCCTGTCCATTTTGGGGTCTTGAATGAGATAACGGTATTCGATATTGTCCTTGACAATCTCCCTGTAAATCTCTACTGCGGTATTTCCGTCAATCCCATCAATCCCGCCGAACGGCGGCGCGTCCTCCGGCTGCGCCGGATAGATTGATTGATCGTTATTTGATACATCAGTAATTATTTTTTCTTTACTTGATAGTTCTTTATTTAATTGCGTTGGATTTTCCAACGTAGGTTTTTCCTGCGTAGGGTTTTCCAACGTTGGATTATCCAATGTTGGGTAATCCGATATAGGCGGCTGTTCGTCGGGCGGCTGCGGCTGCTCGTAGATGATATAGTCCGCGCCGCGCAAGCGTCCCTTTTCGTCGCGCTCCCGGCTGCGGACGATATATCCGGCTTTTTCCAGTTCCTTGACCGCTTCGCGTATCGCGTCGATCTTCTCCCGGTTGATATGGGACAGCCCCGCAAGGGTATAGTCCCAGTCCTCCGGCAAGGACAGCATTTGCGAAAGCAACCCTTTTGCCTTTAAGGTCAATTCCTTGTTGCGTAAATGGTGGTTGCTCATAACGGTATAGCCCGTATTTCGTTCCACTCGGAAAACCGGCATTTTTCATCACTTCCTTTCTCTGTCTGCGTGGACAATTAGAAAGCCGTTTCGGCGGCTTGGGTATTGCAATATGTCTTTTCTGTTTTCGCGTCTGAAAAGCCGCATGGTATAAGGCTTTTTACCCGTCTATTTGTCCATGCTGGCAGAGGTTTTCCGCGTCCTTTTGCCGGGGCAATAGGGACACTCTTTGAAAACGCAAAACTCATATTTCCAATGTGGGCGGTAGAAACGGCAAGTGCCGCAATCTTCATCACTTCCGGCACAGCCGGATTGATAGCGGTCAAATCCCGGCTTCTGCTGCATGAGCAGTTCAAACGCCCGCTTCTCGCCGTTTGTGAAATACATTCCGGCTGCACCTCCTTTCCTGCGGGCATAAAAAAACGCCACAACCTATTTTTAAGCTGTGGCGTAGTATGCAGAAAGGGACGCTATCTTTCGATAACGCCCCTTTTGCTCGGTTATTCACTTGTAACCTGTTTGCCCGCTGTCCTTAAAACGCGATGATATAAGGGTTTTTGCTTGTTTTCTTATCTCACCGCGCTTAAAAGGAAGGCTGTTTTTCTATCAAAGTTTGCCTTTTGATATGGTGCGGGTAACAGGGGTCGAACCTGCACATCTCGCGATACAAGATCCTAAATCTTGCGCGTCTGCCAATTCCGCCATACCCGCATATTCATTGTTAACGGTATAACGACGATTAGTATAGCAGATTTTACTGCTTACTGCAATCTCTTTTTTCGATTTTTCACCTCATTTTTGCCGGAATGCATAGACAAACGCGGGGTTTCCGACTAAAATTAGGGATAGAGACAAATTGCCATGCCTGCAAAGGGCATTGTGCATTGACAATATGATGGAGGGGACACCATGGAACGAATCAAAACCCGCTTTGCAGCAGACGTGAATACGGCTCGCGTTTTGCCCGAGTACCCGCGCCCGCAGCTTGTGCGCGAAGGCTGGATGAACCTCAATGGTCTGTACGATTATGCGGTCACCCCGCGCGGCGCGCAGCAGCCGGACAGCTTCAACGGGCAGATTCTCGTGCCGTTCTGCATCGAGAGCGCTCTCTCTGGCGTGGAGCGGGCGCTGCAGCCGGACGAATTGCTCTGGTATCACCGCACCTTCGAGCTCAGCAAGGCCTTTTACGGCAAAAAGGTCATCCTGCACTTCGGCGCTGTGGATTGGCAGTGCAGGGTGTGGGTCAACGGGAAACTTGTCGGCACGCATACCGGCGGCTATTGCCCCTTTCGCTTCGATATCACCGACTGTATCAACGCGCACAATAACGAGCTCGTCGTCTGCGTCTACGATCCCACAGATGCGGGGTGGCAGCAGCGCGGCAAGCAGGTGCTCAAAACGCACGGCTTCTGGTATACCGCAACCTCCGGTATCTGGCAGACCGTCTGGCTCGAGGCGGTGGATAAATGCTATATCCGTGAGGCAAAAGCCGTGCCGGATATCGACCGCGGGCTGTTTACGCTGCATACCAAGCTTTACTGCGATGAGAGCTATCAGCTGAAAATCCGGGTGTTCGACGGGGAGGAGGAGATCGTTTCCCGGGAAATCTCCCCCTGCGAGGAGATCGGGCTGCCGGATGTGAAGCTCTGGAGCCCAGAATCCCCGTTTTTATATGATATTGAGCTTACGCTCTACACGCAGGGCGAGCTGCGCGATACGGTGCGCACCTATGTCGGCATGCGCAAATGCAGCGTTGGCCGCGATGAAAAGGGCCTCCCGCGCCTGATGCTCAATAATAAGCCCTATTTCCAGCGCGGCCTGCTCGATCAGGGCTATTGGTGCGAGAGCCTGCTCACGCCGCCCACGGACGAGGCGATGATCTATGATATTCAGGTGGCAAAGCGCCTTGGCTTCAATATGCTGCGCAAGCATATCAAGGTCGAGCCCGCGCGCTGGTATTACCACTGCGACAAGCTCGGTATGCTCGTCTGGCAGGATATGATCAGCGGCGGCGCCTATATCGGCGACTGGACGGCAGGCGTGCTGCCGAATCTCGGCATCAAACTGAAAGACAATGATTATAAGCGCTTCAGCCGTGGCGAGCAGCAGGCGCGGGATGATTACCGCCGCGAGCTGTTTGAGATGATTGATGCGCTGGAGGTGTTCCCCTCGATCTATTGCTGGGTTCCGTTCAACGAGGGCTGGGGCCAGTTCGACGCGAAGGAGATTGGCGAAGCAGTAAAGCAGCGCGACCCGAGCCGTATCGTCGACCACGCCAGCGGCTGGTACGATCAGGGCGGGGGGGACCTCAACAGTATGCATAAATACATCCTGCCTGTCCGCCTCCCGAAGCTCGACGGCCGCCCCTTCGCCCTGACGGAGTTTGGCGGCTACAGCCGGATCATCGACGGCCACGTCTGGGATCGTCAGAAATGCTTCGGCTACCGCATGTTCGCGGATGAAGAGAAGCTGACACAGGCTTACCGCCGCCTGCTCGAAAAGCAGGTCATCCCGCTCATTCCGAAGGGCCTGAGCGCCACGGTATACACGCAGGTCAGCGACGTGGAAAACGAAGTCAACGGCATGATGACCTATGACCGGGAGATGATCAAGCTTGATGAGGATACCGTCCGCGAGCTGAATGAAAAAATGACGTATTGATCAGCAAATAAATGCGGGGCCGGATGCTTCCGGCCCCATATCTCTGATCTTTTGACACCATGAAAGGCGGAGCGGGCAATCTTGTTCCGCTGCAATCTGACATCTTGAATTGGAGGGAACCAATTTGGCCGGCAGTGCAAACGCAAAGCTGAAACCACTGTATCTTCTTCAGATTTTTCAGGAGAAAACGGATGAGGAGCACCCGCTCTCCGCACAGGAACTGTGCGGAGAATTGGAAAAACGCGGCGTGGCCGCCCAGCGCAAGTCGATCTACGGCGATATCGAGCTGCTTAAAAGCTTCGGTCTCGATCTCCTGCATACCCGTGCGCCAAAATCCGGTTATTTCCTTGCCTCCCGCGCTTTTGAAACGGCGGAGATACGCCTGCTGCTCGACGCAGTGCAATCCGCTGCCTTCATTACGCCGAAAAAGACCGCTCAGCTCATCAAAAAGCTCGAGGGCCTTGTCAGTGAGGGGCAGGCCGCCCGGCTCGACGGGCAGGTTTATATCGACAGCCGCGTCAAATGCAGCAATGAGGAAATCTACTACACCATCGAAATCCTCGACCGCGCCATCCAGGCAGGGCGGCAGGTGCGCTTCCAGTATGCGAGGCGCGTGCTCTCCGGACAGATGAAGGTGGAGGTGCAGGAGAAGGCGTTCCGCGTCAATCCTTACGCGCTGGTTTGGTCCGGAGGCCATTATTACCTGATCTGCAACAATCCGAAATACAATAACCTCATGCATGCGCGGCTGGACCGTATCCGCCGGGCAGAGGCACTGGATACGCCCGCGCGGGATTTCCGTGAGGTATCGGACTATACGGATTTTTTCGACGCGGCGGATTATGTAAACCAGCTCTTTCACATGTTCTCCGGCGAAACAGAGACGGTGGAGCTTTGCTGCGGGCGGGATCTGATCGAGGAGATCCTCGACCGCTTTGGGGAGACGGCATTGCTGCGCACAGCGGGCGAGGGCCAATTCCTCGTGAAGTTTGAGGCGAAGGTGAGCGACGGCTTTCTCTCCTGGCTGATGCAGTATGGGGACCGGGCCGTGGTGCGCTCGCCGCTGAAGCTGAAGTCGATGATTATGAAGAAAGCAGAGGATATATTGCGAAACTATTCAAAATAAAAGATCAAAACTCCCGGAGAGGAATGCATCACGCATTCTGCTCCGGGAGTTTTGTATGGGGGATGGGAGCGGCTCCTTATTTGACGCCGCCCATGTAATTCACAAAGCCCACCTTTTTGGTGTTTCCGGCCGTATAGAGTACAACCGGTTTGCCGCTGACAACCTTAACGCAGGTGCAGGTTTCCCGTGGGTCAAGAGACCCGATGGCATTCGTCTTGTTTTGTGCGTCTGCCAAAGAGCGATAAACTGGCTCGCTTGTTGAGCCATTGGAATATGTTTGAGGATTCCAATAGGGATTGGTGTTTCCGCCTGAATATTTCACAAACCCGGCTTTTTTGGTAGAACCGGCATTATAAACGACAATATATAAACCGTTATAGGATCCATAGACGTTAGCGGTTTCATAGGGATCAAGATAACCGATATAATCGCTGCCCTGCGCATTGCAGGAGCTCCAGGTGCTGTAAACATATTCCCTGGTGGAGCCATTCTTATAAACGTCGCTACCTCCGGAAGGCGGCGTTGTACCGCTATAATTGTCCAGATCAATATACTGGCGCGGATCCTGGAGGTTTTGATTGTATGCCCATGTGCTCGAGCTCTCAATTTCAAGATGCAGATGCTTTCCTGTAACATTGCCCGTGCTTCCCATCGTGCCAACCCGCTGCCCGGCGGTGACTTTTTGCCCTACTTTTACAAGGGGTGTAGAGGCCATATGCGCCATCAAAATAACCCATCCGTCGTTGGTTGCAATCACGATATAGTTGCCATAGCTATTATCCCATCCGCTGCGTTGAATCGTGCCGGAAGCGGGGGCGACCAGCGTATCATTGCTGCAATTATAATCCTGACCCGTGTGATATCCGGCCCTCCATGAGCCGGGCTGTTTATAGTAGGCGCCGGATGTGTAACCCTTCGCCACGAAAGGCGAACGGTATTTCTTGGTGCTTGCGGCCTGCGGCTGTACCGCCGCTTCCTGAGGCTGCGCCCCCATGGCGAAAGCGCCCGCCGGGAGCAATTGGGCAATCAAAAGCACAACTGCAATCAAGAACGACAGCTGCTTGAGGAAGGTTTGTTTCCGTTTCATTTGTTCATGCTCCTTTTTATTTATTTTTGCAGGGGAAGGGGAATCAAAGCATTGGGACCACCTCCCTTTGTTCGATCAGCCATATTATAACACAGCTATATAGTAATTTAAATATGATATATTGCCAATAAATATAATCAATATATGTATATAATTACATATTGGGGGAGAATCAACAATTTGTTTTGGCTTATTGCGACATTTTCTGAGCCTTTCGTTTGTCGCCGGAAGTGCTCTGCGCTGGAATTGAATATCGCGGCAGTTAAAAAACCACCCGTCAGACCGATGCCACTCATGCCGCGGCAATCCTGATCCGGGTGATTCTTGTTGAAAAAAATTCATTCATTTTGGCAGGCATTGTTCTGTAAAAGGCCTGCTCTTCCCGCGCTGTTCAGCTCTCCGTTTTCAATCATCCGGCGGATGCAGCGGGCAATCATCCAGTCGCCGATGCAGAACGAGTGCAAATGAAGCCTCCGGAAATACGAGCGCTCACATTTCACCGAAGGCAGGCGGTCGGCGGTAAGGCCTCGGGATTCGGCTGTACATCCTATCTTTTTCTTGGAACGATCCAATACGGCGTTTATCATATGGAAGATGTGTAATCGGATTGTCCGCTGCGGTTTCATAACCATGCAGAAAAAATGCGGGCCGCACACTGCGGCCCGCGCATGCTTTTCAGATGGAGCGTGCTGCGCGCCCGCCCCAGTTATCATTTATGGTTCGGTTGGCTCTTCTTCCTGAGTCGCCTCCTCCACACCCGGAAGCGGCGTAAGGTCGAGCGTCACCTGGGAAAAGCCGAGCCCCTTCAGGCCGTTCACACAATCCTGTGCTGCGGCAAGCACACTTGCAGCCTGGTCCCGCCGCGCGGCGATGCGCGCAAGCCCGCCGTGCAGGTAGAGGTAGCAGCCGTCCAGCCGCAGGCCGCGCAGCAGCCGCTCTCCATCTGCAATGAGCTTGAGCTCCGTTTTCTCCAGCGGTGTGTCAAAGGGGAGCCTTTTGGCCAGGCAGGGAGAGAGCTCGATGCCTGGCTCTACATCAAGCTCCCGCAGCAATGCGCGCGCCTGCGCGCGTGTGACGCCGCACTCCTGCAATGGGCTGCGCACGCCGAGCTCCCGCAGCGCGCGGCGCTTGTCCGCCTGCTCTGCGCCATCCGTGTCCGCGCAGGAGCCGTCGCAGATGCAGAAGATTCCCCGGTTGACCGCGAAGGCGGAGAGCGCCTCAAATTGCGTCCGTCTGCAGTAAAAACAGCGGCTGAGGGAGTTTGAGGCAATGCGCGGGTCCCGCAGCAGGTCCACCGGCAGGAGATGGCACTCCGCGCCGAGGGCCTTTGCGCGCGCCTGCGCAGCCGTTGCTTCGTCCTCCGGGGCAAGGGGCGTACGGAAGGTAACGGCAAGAATGCGCGCCTTCGTATCCGCCGCCAGCTTCAGCAGCAGAGTGCTGCCGTCGTCGCCGGAATAGGCGATGCACATCCCGCCGCAGGAGAGCTCCTTTACCTTCTCCTCCAGCTCCTGTAACAGCTTGCTCTTCTCCTCTTTCATACTTTTTCAACATCCTTTCCGTGCGGGGCAGAGGCTTCGGGCAGAAGGGCTGCCGCTGAAAAAGGCCGAAGCGTCCACACCGTTCCCACTCCATATCGCACATGGCCTCGAGAGGCCTTTCCTCTACTTATTATATCAAAGCGCAGGTATATGACAAGTCATTTTAGGCATGATGGAGATAAGTTGAAAAAATTTTTCATACCGCCTGACGGGTGCCAGTGTGCGCACACTGCATGATTATGATGAGATCGGCCTGCTGTGCCCGAGCGGCACAAGCGCAGGAGACCACTGCCTCTATGACGCGTACGGACTGGTAGAAAACCAGCGCCGAGACGCAGGCGCTTTACCGCGGCCTAGCCCCCTGCATGGAGGAGGGGCCCGCTTCGCCCTGCGCGCAGCGCTTGTGGGGCAGTGGCAGGCGCTGATCACACGCTATTTCTATGACTGCTCAGACGAAATGCTCTCCGGCCTCGGCGGGATGTACGTGGCGGATGAGCGCTTCACCTGGCAGACCGACCGCTCTTTAGAGGGGCTTGCCGCCTTCCTGCGGGATGCGATTCGGGTTTCCTGCGGCAGGGCGGAGGGCTGACCGGCGCGTCCCATCGGAAAGCACTTAATTTTATCTCCTGGAATTATCTAAACAGCGTAATATGGTAAAATGAACAAAACAGCCGGTGATCGCCGGATGTGTTTTATCCTTCAACAAACGATTGAAAGGCGGGAATGACCATGCCGCAAAAGGTGATTTTAAGCGCAGACAGCACCTGCGATTTGAACGCGGCGCTCATTGAGCGCTATCAGGTTCACATTTATCCGCTCCATATCCTGCTGGAAGGCCAGCAGTATGCGGATGGAGAAATCTCTCCGGACGTGCTGTATGAGGCCTGGTGGCAGCGCAGGCAGCTTCCCAAAACGAGCGCGATCACGCCGGGGGAATATGTGGAGTATTTCCGCAAGTGGGTTGAGGATGGCTATCAGGTGGTGCATATCAATCTTGGCTCCAACCTTTCCTCTGCCTATCAGAATTGCTGCATTGCCGCGCAGGAGCTGGGGAATGTCTATCCGGTAGACAGCTGCAACCTCTCCACCGGCATGGGCCTGCTCGTCATTGAGGCGGCCGAGCGCATCGCGCAGGGGATGGAGGCGCAGCAGATCCAGCAGGAGATCAACGCCCTGCGCCCCTGCGCCCACGCGAGCTTTGTGCTGGATACGCTCGAATTCCTGCATGCGGGCGGGCGGTGCTCCGCCGTGGCAATGCTCGGCGCCAACCTGCTCAGGCTCAAACCCTGCATCATGGTAGACCCTGCGCAGAACGGTGCGATGGGCGTGGGCAGAAAATACCGCGGCACGCTCGATAAGGCCCTCGTACAGTACGCCACCGATCAGCTTTCGGGCCGGCAGGCTTTAAAGCTCGACCGCGTTTTCATTACGCATTCCGGCATGTCGCCCGAGCGCATCGAGATGGTGAAGAAGACGGTGGAGAAGCTCGCGGATTTTAAAGAGATTTTCATCACCCGGGCGGGCTGCACGATCTCCGCGCACTGCGGGCCGAATACGCTCGGCGTTTTGTTCATGACCAAACCAGAATGACAACATGCAATTTCGTTTACAGATACAGGAAATTATGTGGAGGCCAGAAGGGACTTTGCCGTTTCTTCTGGCTATTTCTTTTTTACTTTATTTGAGATTGATTTGCAATATTTCATATTTTTTGCTCCATAAAAACGCTGAGTAATTCTAAAAAAGATATAAAAATAAAAAAATTATTAAATATTACAGGTGAAGTGCAACATTCTGGATTTTTTTACGTTATATAGAGTGAAAGGGTTTATAGGACAGGCCACCAAGATATGGAAAATGGTAAATGGGCTCCGTTCATTTTGCTGTAGAAAAGGAGACGTTCTCAATGTCTGACCATCATCGCGAAGAAAATGACAGGCTTCTCCGCTTGGTTCTGAGGCGTTATGTGCAGGAGGAGAGCGATTCCCTCCCCAGTGCGGACGAGCTTCGGGCCATCCGGTTCTCTTCGGATTATGCAGAGCGCCGGGAGGAGATTCTCCGCTGCGGCGGCCGCCCAGAGCAGACAGAGGGCGGGCTGTGGTATGCCGGCGATTCCATCACCAGCCGCAACGATGCCGTCCTGCGGGAGGCCTTTGCAGCCTATTGCGAGGAAGACAACCGTGTCCCGTCCGGGGAGGCGCTTGCCAATGTCACCTTTTCCAAAGCGTATCAGAAGCGTAAGCGGCAAATCCTGCGCGCCAAAGGCCGCCCGGTGGATATCCGGGTTGTGCACAGCAGGAAGACCCGGCGCATCCTGCGCGTGGGCATCGTGGCGGCGCTGATCGCCGTGATAGCGATGACCAGCGTATTCTCCAACTTGAATTCAAAGCAAGATTATGCAGGCTTCGAGATTAATATGGATAACTATTTCGGTATCATTGAATCCCCTACGACGCCGGGCGGCTTCGCGGTGGAGGATCCATCGCGTGTCTATATCGAGCAGCCGGATGGCACCCATGTTCTCCCGCAGCAATATGCGCCGTCCTATATCCCGGCGGACTATCCAGTAGAAAGCTATTCTTGTGATGGCGAGGAAAGATATATATTCCGCAAAGACAATGCATTCCTATTCTGGCCGGGAGATTATATCACTTTTACTCAGAACTATATGGGTGCTACCCATATTTTCAATCTGGAAGACTTCACGCTTGAGGAGATCGAGGTGGAGGGGCTTGGCAAGTGTCTGTATCATGCGGAGAACAAGGGCAATCACAAGAGCTTGGTCTGGCGGAATGGCCCCTATGTCTTCCAAGTATCTGTCAGCAATCTATCCAAAGATGAATTGATAAAAATAGCAAAATCGACGAAATTAAAGCAAAACTGAATTTTTTTTGAAATGAAGTGCAACATTTTCAATTTTTTTTCGTTATATAGAGTGAGGGGGTTTTTTTTACAGAGTATGCCCCTATCTTATAAAACGGAGGATTTTCAAAATGAAAGCGAATAGAAAAGATGTAAAACGCTTACTGTCTGTTTTGCTTTGCTGTGTGCTCCTGCTCCTGCCCCTGGGCATGACGGCCGGCGCAGTGCAGGAAGAGGGGCCGGAATATCGGGAGGATCTCAGCCGTTCCATCTATATCGAGGATGTGAAATATGATTTTGTTAGGTTAGGTACCGATAAGGCCGGTAAGCTTACGTTCAGTGCCAAAGGTGTCAGTGGCGTGACCAATATCAAACTCTGGGTGGAAGTCCGCCGCTGCCCGATCGGCGGCAGCGCCAGCGATTGGTATGTATATGCCAATGAGAAGACAGACAGCAATCTGGAAAGCTCCGGCGTTCCGCTGAACTACAGCTACACCATTTCCGGTCTGCCGGATGGCTACTATGAGGCCACCTATACGGTGCGTGCCTATAAGACGCTGCTTTACCAAACCTATACATACACGACCCCGATGATCTCCATTTATTAAGCTTTTTGCTCAATTATTTTGATATACTTCCGATCCTTTGGTGGTGGTTGGGTTCCACACTCCTCCCAGTGCACCGTGCCTGCCGGGAGCGTAACGGCGAAAAAGCGTTTCACACGTTTTTTCGGCTCCCGCAGGCTGAAGCAGAGGAGCGGATGTATATAGATAGCTCCGGGTAGTCCTTTTCTACACCTCTTTTCGCAGGCGGGGTGGCCGGGTAACGGCGGCCGCCCCGCGCCCCTTTTCCTTCCCCTTGATGAGCATACGGTATTTTTTGCCGTATGCTCATTGTTTTTTCAGGGGGGTTATGCTAAGATACAGGCGAGATCCAATCTTTTTTTATTCGGATTGGCAACGTCGATCGAGAGGAAGCGGAACAATGGCAATCATCAGCAAAATGTTATCCCTGATTGTGGCGGCGGTTACGGCCCTGTGCGGCTTTTTGTTCCCGCCGAATGTGGAGGTGCCCCAGGTGGCGGAAGGACAAATGCGGATTTTATCCTTTAACGTCCGTTACGGTGGTGACGGCCTGCGCTCGGAGGAGAGCCGTGCCCCGCTGGTCATCAAAACCTTGCGGGATGCGAAGCCCGATTCCTTCGGCCTGCAGGAGGCGCTCAAGGATTGGATGGACGACCTCACCGAAGGCCTGCCGGAATATGGCTGGGTCGGCGTAGGCCGCGACGACGGGAAGGAGGAAGGCGAGTTCAACCCCATCTTCTACCGGAAGGATCAATATGAGCTCGTCGATTCCGGCACCTTCTGGCTGTCTGAAACGCCAGACGTCCCGTCTCTCGGCTGGAATGGCGGCTGCAACCGTCTTTGCACCTGGGCCGTCCTGCGCGAGAAGGCCACGGGCTTTACCTATGCCCATGTCAACACGCACCTCGACAATTCCAGCGAGGAGGCGCGCGTCAACGGCGCAAAAATGGTGCGCAAGAAAATTCTCTCCTTTGATATGCCGGTGGTCTGCACGGGCGATTTCAATGTGGAGGAGGGCAGCACAGTCTACAACATCATGAAGGATGGCCGGATTGGGGACAGCAAGTATCTCGCGCCGGATACGATGTCGAGCGGCACGTATCACGATTATTTCCCGATCTTCATGAGCAAAAAGAGCCCGATCGATTTTATCTTTGTTACGAAGGATACGGTTTCCCCGCGGGTTTACCGTGTGCTCAACCATCGCGTCAATTACCGCTTCGCATCGGATCACTATGCGATCTATGCGGATGTGGTGATGAAATAGGGCGTTACGTTTCCAAATACATTGAGGGAAGAAAGAACGGATGGAACCCATGTAGGCATTCCTGATATCGATATGTGCCTTCGTTGGGAAAACAGATCAGGCAAAGAGCGCGCTGCAGAATGTTTGATTTTTACATTTTGCAGCGCGCTTTTTTCCGCTGTTTAAGATGCTGATCTCTGTATTTTGCTAAAATCTGCGCCCCTTATCACCCCCTGAAACAGCATAACACATGTTTTATTCCATGTGTATATTGACAAATTATCACATATATTCTATAATAAGAGGCGGATACAGAACATTTGTTCTACTGGTTTCCAGAAAAGGGCATGAATCAGATGGGAAAAATAACAGAAAGGAGAATGCCCAATGGAGCGTAACCGCGGGCAGACCGCTTCCGGCTTGCAGGAGAGCTGGGATCGTCTGGCTTTCCGGAACTGGACGTGGCAAGCCTTCCTCTCCCCTGAGGAAGAGCGCCACCGGCAGACGGTTTGCAGGCTTGCGCAGGCGCTGGACCTGATTATCCGCGAGGAGTTGAGCCCATCACAGCGCCGGATGCTGGAGCGGTGCTGGTTTGAGGGGGAGAAGCCCGCGCAGATCGCGCGGGATACAGGGCTGAACCGATCCACCATCTCCCGCACCCTGCACCGTGCGCAGGAGAGCATCTACAGCCATCTCAAATACGCCGTGCTTGCCCTGAACAGCGAGAAGGCTGAGCCGGATTTTTTACAGGCCGTCTCGCAGGCCTCGCAGGTGCTTGCCGCAGCCGGGCAGGCGGAGGATACGATCGGCGGGCGGATTCGGAAGCTCCGTATGCAACATGCGCTGACAAAAAAACAGCTTGCCGCCGCCCTGTCTGCTGACGAGGCGGCGGTAAGCCGGTGGGAACGCGATGTGGAATTGCCGGACACGGTCGCCTTGATGCGTATGGCGCGTCTGTTTTCTGTCCGGGCGGATGATTTGCTGTTTGGATTTGGAGAGGGGGAAGCCCTTATTTCTCCCGGTCGCCCCTGTACCGATATTCCACCAGAACCGAATGCTCCTTCCGGGTGATCCGCGTGCCGCCGCAGGAGACTGCCATAGTTGCCGCAGACGGGCGCCCACGGCACGCCGGGGCATTCCATGCAGTCGATCACGCCGGCAGGCAGTCAGTCCGTAAAGAGCGCGGATACATGATCGCCTGTGAGCGCTATGAGATCGGGCTTCTCCTATACGGATATGATAATCATCGCGGCCCGCTTGCCTGTTATCATACCACAAATCTTCTTTCCCTTTTGCGGATTCCCCACTTATTTGCTGCATGGAGCCCCTCCTGTCTGAACGTATTTTGTGTGATCTGACGAGCAAAAAGCAAAATTTTACCTGCTGTGAGAATTGCTCTGCCGGCGCTCTTGCAAGCGGGAAATACGCAGTGTATACTATGATCAGTTGATGAAAGGGAGGATCGCCTATGTCTCTGCTTCCCATTTGCAGGCGGATTTTTCTCATTGTGCTCGACAGCCTCGGCATCGGTGAACTGCCCGACGCCGCGGCATACGGCGACGCGGGCAGCAACACGCTGCGAAGCATTTCCCGCTCACCCGCCTTCCGGGCGGATACGCTTCAAAAGCTGGGCCTTTTTCAGATCGAAGGTGTTTCCTGCAGGGAGGGTGCTGCAGCGCCACAGGCCGCCTTTGGCCGCTGCATGGAGCGCTCCAGGGGCAAGGATACCACCATCGGGCATTGGGAGATCGCGGGGCTGGTTTCCCCAAAGCCGTTGCCGACCTATCCAAACGGTTTCCCGCCGGAGGTGCTCGAGGCCTTCACAAAAGCGACAGGGCGGGGGATACTGTGCAACAAGCCGTATTCCGGCACGCAGGTGATCAAGGATTACGGCCGGGAGCATCTGGAAACGGGCAAGCTGATCGTCTATACCTCGGCGGACAGCGTCTTCCAAATTGCGGCGCATGAATCCTTCGTCCCGCCGAAGCAGCTCTATGAGTACTGCCGGAAGGCGCGCGCGCTCCTCACGGGAAAAAATGCCGTAGGCCGCGTCATTGCCCGGCCCTTTACCGGGGAATATCCGCATTTTTCGCGCACTGCAAACCGCCACGATTTCTCCCTTGAGCCGCCCGGTACTACGATGCTGGATGTGTTGCAGGCGCAGGGCTTTGATACGATTGCAGTGGGTAAGATCAGCGATATTTTTGCCGGTCGCGGTATTGCCCGCGCAATCCCAACCCAGGGAAATGCGCACGGGATGGCGCAGGCGCAGCGGCTGGTAAACGAGGATTTCCACGGCTTATGCTTTATCAATCTTGTCGATTTTGATATGCTCTACGGCCACCGAAACGATGTGGACGGCTATGCCGCCGCCCTTGCTGCCTTTGACAGCTGGCTTACTGATTTCCTGCCGCTCATGCGGGAGGACGATGCGCTCATCCTCACGGCCGACCACGGCTGCGATCCGGCCACGCCGAGCACAGACCATTCGCGGGAATATACGCCCCTGCTCGTCTATGGTGCCGGGATTGCCCCCGTGTCGCTTGGCACGCGGGAGAGCTTTGCGGATATCGGCAAAACGGTTTTGGCGCTTTTGGGCGCGGATGGGCCGATCGCGGGCGAGAGCTTTGCCGGAATGCTGGGAAAGGAGATGCGGTTATGACGGATGCAGAATTGATTGCCCATGCGCAGGAGGCAATGGCGCGCGCCTACGCGCCTTATTCCGGCTACAAGGTTGGCGCGGCGCTGCTGACAAAGAGCGGGCGCATCTATCTCGGCTGCAATCTCGAAAACGCTTCGTTTTCTCCCACGATCTGCGCGGAACGCACCGCCTTTGCGAAAGCGGTCAGCGAAGGGGAGCGGGATTTTGCTGCAATCGCAGTGATCGGCGGGAAGGAGGGCGCAGCTTCTGGTTTTTGCCCGCCCTGTGGCGTATGCCGTCAGGTGATGCGCGAATTCTGCCGGGATGATTTCCGCATCCTGCTCGGCCGGGCGGACGGCGAGTGCCGGAGCTTCACGCTCGCGCAGCTCCTGCCGGAGAGCTTTTCGCTATAATTTATAGTACGTGTTGATTCTATCAGGAAAGGAAATGGATCATGCGCATCATTCATGCAAAAATTTATACCATCTCCGGCCCGGTGATTGCGGATGGGTTTGTGGATACCCTGAAGGATAAAATCGTCGCCGTGGGCCCGATGGACGAGTTGCCGGAGCTTTCAGTTGGCGAGTGCATCGACGCACAGGGCGCGATGCTGCTGCCCGGCTTTATCGATTCGCACACGCATATCGGCATCTGCGAGGATTCTCTCGGCTTTGAGGGCGACGATATCAACGAGCAGACCGACCCCTGCACCCCGCAGCTGCGCGCGCTCGACGCGGTGAATCCCCTTGACTATTGCTTTGAGGAGGCCGTGCGCGCGGGCGTGACGAGCGTCGTAACCGGCCCGGGGAGCGCCAACCCCATCGGCGGGCAGCTCATCGCCATGAAGACCTACGGCCGGTTCATCGACGATATGGTCATCAAGGCGCCCGTCGCCATGAAATTTGCGCTCGGCGAGAATCCGAAGTCCGTCTATCATGAGAAGAATGAAACGCCCTCCACGCGCATGGCGACCGCCGCCCTCATCCGCGAGCAGCTCGCCAAAACGCGGGAATACATCGAGAAAAAGAAGCGTGCACAGGAGGAAGGGGAGCTCTGTGAATTTGATGCAAAGCTCGAAGCGCTGGAGCCTCTCTTCACAAAGGGCCTGCCCGTGCATATCCATGCGCACCGGGCGGACGATATCTGCACCGCGATGCGCATTGCGGGGGAATTTGGCCTGAACTATACGATTGTCCATTGCACGCAGGGGCATAAGATCGCGGACGCGCTCGCGAAGCATCATGTGGCTGCGATGAGCGGGCCGCTGATTTCCGAGCGATGCAAGCCGGAGCTGCACGAGCTGACCCCTGCTACGCCCGGTATCCTGCAAAAGGCGGGCGTGCGCATCTCGATCATCACGGATCACCCGGTCATCCCGATCCAGTATCTGCCGATCTGCGCGGGTCTTGCCGTGCGGGAGGGCCTTCCCTATGAGGAGGCCCTGCGTGCGATCACGCTCACGCCCGCCGAAATTTGCGGCATCTCCAATCGCGTGGGCTCGATCGAGCCCGGCAAGGATGCGGATTTCTCCCTTTTTGGCTGTGATCCGCTGACCCTCGCCGCAAAACCGACCCTGGTCGTCGGCGGCGGGGAAATGTTACATAAGGCTCTGTCAAACGAACAGAAGTGATGACCATCAGGGGGGCTTTTCATGCGGGAAATCAATGTTTCAGAGGTTATACAGGCGGTGCGCGAAATGTGCATCGAGGCGAATAAACGGCTGCCGGAGGATTTGACGCAGTGCATTGCTTCCTGCGGCGGCAATGAACAAAAGGAGCTGCCACGGGGCATTCTGCAGGATCTGCTGGACAACCTCGATGCCGCGCGGGAGCTGGACATCCCCGTCTGCCAGGATACCGGCATGGCAGTGATCTTTGCCGAGGTCGGGCAGGAGGTGCATTTCACCGGCGGGGATTTTGAGGCCGCCATCAACGAGGGCGTGCGCCGGGGGTATACAGAGGGGCTGCTGCGCTGCTCGGTTGTCGGCGATCCCCTGAACCGCATCAACACCGGCGACAATACGCCCGCCGTGCTGCATACGCGAATTGTGCCAGGGGACAGGGTAGCGCTGACCGTAGCGCCCAAGGGCTTCGGCAGCGAGAATATGAGCCGTCTGCAAATGCTGACTCCAGCCGCCGGGCGGGACGGCGTGATCGAATTTGTGGTAGATGCGGTGCGCAAAGCGGGCGGCAACCCCTGCCCGCCGATGGTGGTGGGCGTCGGGATCGGCGGCGATTTCGAAGCCTGCGCCCTGCTTGCGAAAAAGGCGCTGTGCCGCCCGGTATCGGAGCGGAATCCGGAGCCTTTTTATGCCCGGCTCGAGGCGGAGCTGCTTGAGCGCCTGAACCGGCTCGATATCGGTCCACAGGGCTTCGGCGGCAAGACGACGGCGCTCGCAGTCAATGTGGAAGCAGGAGCGACCCATATCGCCGGGCTTCCGGTTGCGGTCAATATTGGCTGCCATGTCACAAGACATCTCAAAAAAATTCTGTAACCCCTTTTCTATTCTATGCATATGTGCTATACTACAAGCAAGAGGAGGGCATTCTGATTCGTAGGTCTCTTTGGAGCGGCGGGATACCGGCCCGCTTCAGGGATTCAATATAGAAGAAGGGGATGTCGTTATGAAAATAACCATTACCGGACGCAAATGCACGCCAAGAGAATCCTTCAAAGCGCGCGCGGAAAAGAAGCTCGCGAAGATCGAGCGCTTTTTCGACGAGGAGGCGGAGGCTAAAATCACCGCCACTGTGGAGAAATCCGCTAAGATTGTGGAGATCACCGTCGCGCATGGCGGCATGATTTTCCGCGCGGAAGAGCGGGCGGAGGATTTGGAGGACGCTCTGGACGGCTGCGTTGATTCTCTGGTGCGACAGATCCGCAAAAACAAAACCCGTGTTGAAAAAAAGCTGCGCTCCGGTGCGTTTGATGCGTATTCGGATGTTGAGCCGATTCCGGAGGAGTTGGATTTCGATGTGGTCCGCACAAAGAAAATCCCTCTGAGCAAGCCGCAGGATGTGGATGAGGCGATTCTGCAGATGAACCTGCTGGGCCATCAGTTTTATGTCTTCCTCAATGCGGTGACCAGCCAGATCAATGTCGTCTACCGCCGCAAGGACGGCGGCTACGGCCTGATTGAGCCGGATACCATGTAAAAGCGGCTTTTTGGCAAGAGTTTCTCCAAAGTTTTGATTGCGCATTGGGCGCAATCCGTATAAAATAAGCAGAAGAGGCGGCAGGGCTTGCCCTGGCGCCTCTTTTTGATCGTGATAGAAAATTCCCGCTGTTCGCATCTTGCGGGGAGGAGAATCGACAAAAAGGATGGTCGTGAAAGAATGCAAAGCAATGAGCTGACGATACGCTGTGTGGTGCCCTGCCTTTTGGGGTTGGAGAGCCTGATCGCGCAGGAGCTGCGGGAGATGGGCGCGATAGATGTGGCTGCGGAAAACGGGCGCGTGCTCTTCTCAGGGGATGCAAACCTGCTCGCGCGCGCCAATATCAACTGCCGCTTTGCCGAGCGCATTCAGGTGCTGGTAGGCTCTTTTTCCGCCAAAACCTTCGATGAGCTTTTTGAAGGGACAAAGGCTCTTGCGTGGGAGGAATGGATCGGAAAAGAGGATGCTTTTCCGGTAAAGGGGTATTCCATCCATTCTGCGCTCTTCAGCGTCAGCGATTGCCAGTCGATCATCAAGAAGGCGGTTGTGGAGCGGCTCAAAAGCGTTTATCACATCCCGTGGTTTGAAGAGACGGGGCCTGTCCACCAGATCCAGTTTTCCATTATGAAGGATACCGTCAGCCTCCTGCTGGATACCTCCGGCGCGGGGTTGCATAAGCGCGGCTACCGCCTTCAGGCAAATGATGCGCCTTTGAAGGAGACGCTTTCCGCCTCCCTTTGCAGCCTTGCCCGCCTGCGGGATTATCATACGCTCTATGATCCCATGTGCGGCTCAGGCACGATTTTAATCGAGGGGGCGATGATGGCGCTCAATATCGCGCCCGGCGTCAACCGTAATTTTGCCGCCGAGCGGTGGGAGGCTTTGCCACAAAGCGCATGGGCGCGGGAGCGTGAGCGGGCGCGCGACCTTGTGAAAAAAGATGTGCATTTCCAGGCCTACGGCTCCGATATCGATGCGGACGCCCTTGCGCTTGCGAAAGCCAATGCGGAGCGCGCGGGCGTTCGGGCGAATATTGCATGGAAGGAAGCGAGCTTAAACGATTTCGCGCCTGCAACGGAAAAAGGAACGCTCATCTGCAACCCGCCCTACGGCGAGCGAATGCTCGATATTCAGCAGGCAAATGAATTGTATAGAATCATGGGAAAAAAGTTTGACAAAAAACGCGGATGGAGTTATTATATTATTAGCCCATCTGAACAATTTGAATCTTTATTCGGCAGAAGAGCCGATAAAAGGCGGAAATTATATAACGGCATGATCAAATGCCAGCTTTATATGTATTTTAAGTAAATAAAGCACTGCACCCTGATGTGCGGACGTCCGGCCCAATATTTTGCAGAGAGAAGGCACAGCAAGAGGAAAAGTTTTTCGTTGCAGCGGTAGCAGAGAGATCAAACGAAAATTCTTCTGCGGGAGAGATCGTGTGTCTTTTCCTCTTCAGGCGGTCCGCAGAGCGGGGGGCAGTCTCGTTTACCTGCCAGTTATTCTATATTTTCATCAGGAGGGTATCGTTGCATGAAGCATGTGTTCATTATCAACCCGCGTGCAGGCAAGGGGAAGGCGATTGGTTTTATCCAGCCCAAGATTGAATCGTACATAAAAGAGCATAGCCTGGATGCGGAAATCCATGTGCCGGATTCCCCGCATGCCGCGCAGGATTATGTCCGGGCGGAAGCTTCCAAGGGCGAGCCGGTCCGTTTTTATGCCTGCGGTGGCGACGGGACGCTGTTTGAGGCGGTCAACGGCGCGTTTGGCCATCCGAATGCGGAGGTGGCGGTGCTGCCCCTCGGCTCCGGGAATGACTTCATCCGGCTCTTCGGCACACAGGAGCAGTTTTTGGATATCGACGCGCAGGTCAACGGCTCTCCGGTGGAGCTGGACTGCATCAAGTGTGGCGATAAGATCGCTGTCAACCAGTGCTCTATGGGCGTAGATGCGGAGGTTTGCGCAAAGCAGGCCGCATTTAAAAAGCTTCCCCTTATGAAGGGCGAGATGGCCTATACGGCGGCAGCGCTCTATTGTATCTTGCGCAGGCTGAATAATGAATTCACCGTTTCTATTGACGGCGGAGCACCGCAAAAAATGACGCTTCTCTTTTGCGTGGGCGCAAACTCCCGCTGGTACGGCGGCGGCTATAAGGCGGCGCCTCTGGCGATTCCGGATGACGGCCTGCTCGATTTCATCGTTGTGGAGAAGAAGAACGGTCGGCTCAAGCTGCTGACGCTCCTGCCCAAATACAAAAAGGGCATGCATCTCGGCTGGGATATTACGCATTTCAGTCGCGGCAAGAAGATGACGATCCACAGCGACCGTCCGGCGGCCGTCAATGTGGACGGCGAATGCGAGTATGTGACGGACCGTACGTTTGAGATCGTCGAAAAGGGTATCCGCTTCGTCGTGCCCACTACATCTTCCTATATCAGAGACCGGGAGACCGGAAAAATCAGCCAGACGCAGTAAAAACGGACGTATGCCGTTGATTTTGTTTCCGGGTATCAAAAATAAGATTCCGGCTTGGAGGACCAGGCCGGAATCGCTTTTTTATTTGATTCACATGATTCACATGGTTATGCCAGCGCCTGTTCAAGGTCCGCCAGAAGGTCGTCGATGTGCTCCGTGCCGATAGACAGCCGCACTGTACCCGGCGTGATCCCGCACGCCGCAAGCTCCTGCGCGCTGAGCTGTGAATGCGTCGTGCTCGCAGGATGGATGACAAGGGATTTCAAATCCGCAACGTTTGCCAGCAGCGAGAAGATTTGCAGCCGGTCAATGAACGCTTTTGCTTCCGTTTCGCCGCCCGCAAGCTCAAAGGTAAAGATCGAGCCGCCCCCGCGCGGAAAATAGCGCTCATAGAGGGCATGCGTTGCGCTGCCCGGCAAGGCGGGGTGGTTAACACGCTGTACTTTCGGGTGCTTTGCAAGGAAATCGATTACCCTGAGCGCGTTTTCCACATGGCGTTCCACGCGCAGGGAGAGCGTTTCCAGCCCCTGCAGGAAAAGAAACGCATGCCAGGGGCTGAGCGTTGCGCCAGTGTCGCGCAGCAGGACGGCGCGGATGCGCGTCACATAAGCCGCGGCTCCAGCGGCCTGTGTGAAGACCGCACCGTGATAGCTGGGGTCCGGCGCGGTAAGGCAGGGGAATTTCCCGGAGGCAGCCCAGTCGAATTTGCCGCCGTCCACAATGACGCCGCCGACCGCTGTACCGTGCCCGCCGATGAATTTCGTCGCGGAGTGGACGACAACATCCGCGCCGAATTCGATCGGACGCAGGAGATAGGGCGTTGCAAAGGTATTGTCTACAATCAGCGGAACGCCGTTTTCATGGGCAATCTGTGCAATACGTTCGATATCTGCCACATTCGAATTCGGATTGCCCAGCGTTTCAATGAAAAACGCCTTCGTATTGGGCCGCACGGCAGCGGAGAAGGCTTCGGGCGCGTCGCTGTCGACGAAGGTGGTCTCAATGCCGTTTTCTGCAAGCGTGTGGGCAAAGAGGTTATAGGTGCCTCCGTAGACGGACTGGGCCGAGACGATGTGATCGCCCGCGTGGGCAATATTCTGAATTGCGTAGGTGATTGCCGCCGCTCCGGAGGCTGTGGCAAGCGCTGCCACGCCGCCCTCCAGCGCTGCCATACGCCGCTCAAAGATATCCAGCGTCGGGTTGGTCAGGCGGCTGTAAATGTTGCCGGGCTCTGCGAGCGCGAAGCGCGCCTCGGCCTGCGCGGCGTTTTCAAATACATAGGCCGCCGTCTGGTAAATCGGCACGCAGCGCGAGCCGGTGGCGGGGTCGGGCTGCTCCTGGCCCGCATGTAGCTGTAAGGTTTCAAAGCGGTAGTTTTTCTGTTCAGACATTAAAATCCATTCCTTTCCATTGATCTGTTTTCAGGGGATTCAACTGGATCTTTAACAGCGGCACATTCGCTCCTGAAAAGCAGGGCAGGATGGACGAGTGATCGTAATTTGTTTCATGGCAGTCACTCCCGGAATGCATTTATTCATGTAATTCCTATATAATTACTATGAATATGATGGTATCATAACGCAGAGAAACGGCTTTGTCAATAGAAAATGGAAATATTTTTGCAAAACAGGCGGAGCAGAAAAAGAACCCGCTGCCGGGCATCTGGATGCACGGCAGCGGGCGATTTGTTGATCTGTTTGTTGACTGCGTTGTTGATTGTGCCGAAAGCGGCCTCCGAACTGGAAGGGATTAGAAATATAATCCAGTAAAGTCCCTGTGTGAAAGCAGTCGATTTTTGAACAGTCTGTTTCCCGTCTGTTCCCGCCGTGTAAACTTTCTTCAAAAGCCCGTTTTGGCATTGACGCGCTTCGGCTTTTTTCATAGAATGAAACCAGAGCCTGTCGCATTTTGGCGCAGGCGTTTTTCAGAAAGGGAGGCGGCTGAAATGGGCTGTCTTGGCAATATTCTCTGGTTTTTGTTCGGCGGGCTGTGGATGGGCCTTGGCTGGGTGCTCGCGGGCGTGCTGTGGTGCATCACCATCGTCGGTATCCCCATCGGCAAACAGTGCTTCAAATTTGCGGAGCTTGCGTTTTTTCCATTCGGCAAGGAGGTCGAGTATGGCGGAGGAGCGGTTTCCGTCATCTGCAATATTTTCTGGCTGATTTTCAGCGGCATCCCAATAGCGGTGGAATCCGCGCTGA
>URQB01000028.1 GCA_900549825.1 uncultured Oscillospiraceae bacterium
TCTCCTGATCCCATCCTGATTTTCTTTGCTGGTAGCCTCATCCGGGCGTGGCCTTCTTCTTTCTTCTTTATCGCCCGGTTTGCTCGGCCGGGCCGTTTGAGGGCAGGATTTGCACTCCCCAGCGTCCGGATGGGGTTACGATACCAAGGCGTTTGAATCGCGGGGCGTTCCCGCGCTGCGGTTTGCGCCTCCTGGGGATTGCGCGGCGGTTGGACAGGGCCGCGCGGAACCCTCCCTCTGACCTTGCACGCAGGCCGCAGGTCTTACATAAAATACTATGACGTTTTCATGAGCCACATGGAAAGTCTGGCCCGCGTCAAAAAGGAGGGGAAGCAGCGAATCCCCCCTGTCCTGTGTTGTACGGTTGCCGGGTGGTTGTGAGAACACCCGTGCAGGCGGTTGCAGCAGCCGATAAGCTCTGGATTGCAGCTCCCGCACCGGCCGGAGCGCCCCGGATGTCGTTTTTGCATTCTCCGTTTTCCAAGAAGACTGCACGTCCCCAACCATTTTTATTGAATCGGCGTATGACATGTTTGCGGAAGATGGAAATCGACAAGCCCACGGCGGACGGACCCGCTTTGAATGGTATGGCCGCGGCAAAAAAGAGTTTTCGGAAATGGGCCCCATGTTTCTGCTCAGCGATGGGCGGGAATGTGAGCCGGGTGCGCTAGAAGCTTCGGCCCGGTTGCCCAGTGAGAGCAAAGCCCGGACCTGTTCCTGGATGATGTAGATGCGGGATGGTTGAGGTGCTTGATTCTCATTCCTGACATGGTGTCTGTGGAGAACGGCGCTATGGACGGGTTTCTATGAATTACGGGATTCCCCGCGTGCACGACGGTGCGCGCGGGGGATTTTCTTTTGTGCATTTTATATGCTTCACGTGTTGCGCCCGCTATAAGATCATTCCACCAGACCGAAAAAGCTGAAAGCACAGTTCAGCAAAACCGGGCAATTCATTTTCTACCGGTCAAAAAAAACAGGCGCGGGATGGTGTCAATTCCATCCCGCGCCCGCGCATGATGCCAACGGTCAATCCATATCGTCAAAGAACCGCTCAATGATCGCCAGCCCCGCTCCCTTATGGCACGCCGTGCGGATATCCTCCGTGCTTGGCAGGATCTTCGGCATAAAATCCCTGCGCCGCGGCAGGAGCAGCGCCTCAAACGCCTCCCGCAGCTTGTCGATAAACTGGGGATCAAGCTTCGTATAATGGGTTTCCACAAGGATGATCTCCGGGTCGAGCAGCCATGTCACATTGGCAAACAGGAGCGCAAGCTCCGGGATCGCCTGCTCCATATAGGCAATCAGGCGGGGATCATCCTGATAGCGCTTGGCAACCTCCTGGAAGGAGGGGACGGAGCCGTCTGGCTCCGTAAACAGCCTGCGCAGGCCGCCGATGCCCACGGCCTCCTCGATCATCTTGCCGCTTTTTGTGTACATCTGGCCGATCTCACCCGCGTAGGAATAGGCGCTGTCCAGCACGCGGCCGTCATAGAAAATCGCGCTGCCCACGCCCTCGCCGATGATGGCGTAAAAGATATTATCCGCCTGTAACGCAATGCCGCCGTCAAAGCGCACGGAGCATTTCACATCTTCATCGATATAGAGGATCTGATTCGGGAAGAAGGGGGAAAGCGTATCCTTTAATTTGGCTGTGGAGAGCTCCGGAATGCGGGAATCAAGCACCCTGTCGCCCTTTTCGTAATAGGGGCCGGGCACGCATACGCCCACGCCGATCACGCCCTCCAGCGAATCATTCAGCCAGTTGTGCAGGAAATAGGCGACCGCGTCGCACAGGTTGTCTCCATAGCTTTTATGGTAATCGTAGTTGTGCTTATAGAATTCACCCTTGATCTTCAGATCCACCTGCAGGATGCCGAGCTTGAAGTTGTGCCGCTCCAGATCGAGCAGTACGATTTTTTTATGATCCGGAGAGAGAGAGACCACATTGCCCTTGCGGCCGACCTTGGAGGTATCCTCCTTCTCCTCATAGACAATATCATATCGAAGGAGCTGATCCACGATCTTGCCGATTGTCATCAGGCTGATATCCGTTTTGGCAGAGAGTACCTGCCGCGAAACACAGCTCTGCCGGTAGATTTCCTGAAAGACCTTCATCATATTTTGAAGCTTGATGTTTTTTTGTGTGATGAGTTGCATAATGGACTCCTCGTTTCTGTTCTGGTATCAGGCCGATGGGGCCGGCCAGCACTGCGCGAATGCAGTTCTGCAGGGGAATATATGAATGCCTTTATTGTATGCTATTTTTCATGGAAAATCAAGGAAAAGTAAGCTTTTTTCAGCCATGAATCGATACGAATCGGGAAAATCGGGCTTTTTCGTGCGTTTTGACCGGATTTCCGCGCCGGAAGCTATTTTTTCATAGAAAATGAATGAAAAACATGGAGACAAGCATCCGCCGCATATGCATGAATACACGGGCGCGGCTTAGCGCGCCGAATCAGCTTTAAGGATGGGATACCATGAAGGTCATGATTTTTACGCGCAGGCAGCTGGCCGTGCTGACAAGCTGCCTTGCGGCGGGGCTGCTGGTGGCCGTATTGGCAGCGCAGGGCTTAAGCGTTGTAACCGCCGCGAGCCGGAAACTGCTGCCGGTTTACAGCGTGGAAACGGCGGAAAAAAAAGCCTGCCTCACCTTTGACGCCGCGTGGGGCAACGAAGATACGCAGGAACTGATCGAAGTGCTGGGCAAATACAAGGCGAAGGCGACCTTTTTCATCGTGGGCGAGTGGGTGGATAAATACCCGGAAAGCGTCAAGGCTTTACACGATGCGGGCCACAGCATTCAGAACCATTCGGACACGCATAAACACTACCCAAAGCTCAGCCGGGACGAGATCATCCAGGATTTAAATGCCTGTAATGACAAAATTGAAAAGGTCACCGGCGTGCGCCCCACGCTTGTCCGGCCTCCGTATGGGGATTATGACAATGCCGTCATAGAGGCGGTCAACGAAATCAAAATGACGGCAGTGCAGTGGGATGTGGACTCCCTCGACTGGAAGGATTTAAAGGCCGATGAGATGTATCAGAAGGTGGTGCCCAAGGTGCGCAACGGCTCTATTATTTTGTTCCACAACGCGGCGAAACATACGCCCGAGGCGCTGCCGGCCATTATAGAGGCGCTGCAGAAAGAGGGCTATCAGC
Organism: uncultured Oscillospiraceae bacterium; assembly: GCA_900549825.1. Lineage (GTDB taxonomy): Bacteria > Bacillota > Clostridia > Oscillospirales > Acutalibacteraceae > Fimivicinus. The sequence continues at coordinate 3,169 of URQB01000028.1, forward strand.
TCGTCACGCTGGAGGAACTGCTCTGCAAGGGCGATTATACGCTCGATCACGCGGGCCGTCAAATCCCGAAGCAGGGGACGCAGGAATCCGCGGGCAATCAGGCGGCATAGGGGACGAAAAGCAAAGGGCCTGTTGAATACGCCGGAACCTAGCATCGGTAAAATGCGGGCCCCAACATAGGGGCCCGCTGGTGTTTTTTAACGGCGCGGTGCGCCCTTCCATCAGCGCTGCGGGAGGATCAGCGGCTTTTTTGCATCGATGATAATGGACGGCATCACCAGCTTCTCCACGGAATTGCGCGTATCATGGTAAAGGGAGCGGCCGATGTAGCCATCGTTCGCATTCCAGTGGAGATAGCGAAAATCGCCCTTCTCATCGCAGTATTCCAGCAGCTCCACAAGAAACCCGGCGGCTTCGAATACTGCCCGAAAGGTACGGTAGTCATACACGATTTTATGCGTATAGGCCGGATGGTTTTTCGGCCCGGGCCCGCCAGGCTGTATCAGCTTCTGGTAATCCGCGTTTCTTCAGATTTCAAATTCGCTCTTATCGTACTGCGGGAGCTTTGGGCGCGGCTTCGGCTCCCGCCGGAGGGGATCGTAGCGGTATTTCCGGCAATGATCCCCCGGCAGAACGACGCCCTTTTTGAAGCACAGCACGGTCTTACCGTCCGGCGCGGTGCGCCCATGCTCGCAGAAGGCGCAGCAGGGCTCGATTTCCGGGTCAAAAAGCTGGTATTTTATCATGATTGGTCCGTCCTTTTTTATGAATGATCAGAAGCGCTGTGATTCGCTTGCCTTTTTCGTGTCTGAAATCTGAAGTCTGAAGTCTGCCATCTGTCCTCAGTTTAGCACTTTTTTCGACGGCCTTCAACCTCCAAAATCAGCAGGGCGCACATAAACAGCATTCCGGCCGCCACGGGCGCTGAGGCGGCGAAGGCCTCCGGCAGCGCCTGCACATGGTTGGAGAAGACTGCCGTTTCGCAGGGGAAAAGCCGGAATAGCCCTGCGCTGATCAGGCAGGCGAGCAGGCCATTCACTGCCCTTCCACAGAAAAAAAGCGGCAGGGGAAGGCCGGTTTTGTTGACATCACGCAGCACCTGGCAGTGTACGCAGATTCCGCCCCAGCCAAGCACGAGCGCGAGAGCGGGCAGGGGTACCTTGCCTGCTGCGAGGGCGCAGCCGGAAGTTACCTCCAGAAAGCACTGCAAAAAAATACGAGGCGTGCCGGGCAGCGGCAGAAGGCCCAGCAGCGCGGCAATACAGGAGAAGAGGATCACCCATACGCAGATAGAGAGAATCCCAGCGCAACCCTGTGTTGCCGCGTCCACCAGAGCCTGCGCCATTGCCGGCTCCGCGGGCGGCAGATCGAGGCTCTCCTTCAGCGGCTCCTGAGCCGCCAGAAAGCGGGCAAAAAGCCCGATCAGCAGCGCGCTGGCGGTCAGAGCCGCGCAGAGGATCAGCCCTGCACGCCGGCTCCTGAGCATCGCGGAGCCGACGGCGCTGATCAGGAACGCCGGGCCGGAATTGATGCAGAAAAGCAGCATGCGCTGTGCCTGCTTTTTGGTGATGAGGGAAGCGTCAAGCAATTGCGCCGTCATGCGCGCCCCGACGGGATAGCCGCCGATCAGACTCATCAAGATTGCGCTGCCCGCCGTACCCGGCAGGCGGAAGGCAAGCCTTGTGACCGGCCCCAGCAGGCGGCCCGCACGCTGCGTGAGGCCGGACTGTACCAGAAAGGACGACAGCACCAGAAACGGAAACAGCGATGGGATGACTACCTGCCCGCATAGGGCAAGCCCCTCCCGTACTCCCTGGGAGGCTGTCTGCGGAGAGATCAGGATGCCGCTCCCGAAGGCGGCGGCGCCCAGTGCGGACAGCAGGATTTGCAGCGTTTGCAGCCGTTTCTTTTTCATAGTCCTTCCCCCCTGATGCATATATATGAGGAACGGGCGGGAGAACATGCCCGGCATATCAGGAAACGCGAGGTTGGGGTCATGAGAAAAGCAGGAAAACGCACCCATCGGGGGAGCGCCGCACCAAAAAGCGAACTGACCGCCAAGGAAAAGCTGACGCAGGAACTGGAGATCCCCCAGGCCGCCCTGCGCGGCGTCTCTCATATGGAGCTTTCCGGCAACCGGGAGGCAATCATCGAAGGCTGTAAGGGCGTCGTGGAATACGATGAGGGCGTCATTCGCCTGAATCTCGGCAAAAATATCGTGCGGTTTACAGGGACACAGCTGAGCATCCGTACCCTGACGCTGGAGCAGGCGATTATCACAGGCAATATCCTCTCGATCGACTTTTCCAATTAAGCGGCTGTATGCCGTTCCATGCCGGCAGGAAGGGGAGACTCAGGTGTTTTTTATCAATCTGATCCGTTTTTTATGCGGATATGTGCGTTTTCGCGCGAAGGGCGGCTTCCCGGAGCGCTTTATCAATCTCTGCTCGAAGGAGAATATCCCCCTCTGGGATATCAGCGGCGGTAAAGGGGAGATGTATGCCAAGACGACGATCCGAGGCTATCACCGGATCCGGCCCTGTGCGCACAAATCCGGCATGCGACCGCGTGTGGCAGGAAGGTATGGGCTTCCGTTTTTTCTGTACCGCCATAAACGCCGGATCGGCTTGCTGTGCGGTGCGGCGGTGGCTGTGCTGATCGTATGCATCCTCTCCTCCATGATCTGGACGATCGATGTGCAGGGGAACGAAACCGTATCGGATACGGAAATTCTGGCCGTGTTTGAAGAGCTGGGTGTCCGGGTCGGCGCGCGCCGCTCCAAGATCGATGTGGAGGAGGTACAGCGCACCGCCGCCCGGAAACTAAACGATCTCGCGTGGCTGGCATTGAATATCAAGGGGAGCGCCGCTGTGATTGAGGTGCGTGAGCGCGTTCCCGCGCCCAAGGTGGAGAACGATACCACGCCGCGCAACATCCTGGCCTCCCGGGACGGCACGATCCTGAGCCTGAAGGTGTATGAGGGAGAGGCGGCGGTCAAAAAGGGGCAGGCTGTGCTGAAAGGAGATCTGCTGATCAGCAGCGTCGTCACGAACAAAGACCTCTCCGTTTCTTTCAAGCATGCACGCGGCGTTGCGGTGGCACAGACGCGCCATACGATAACCCATACGTTTCCCTTCCGGCAGAAGGTCCGGCAATATACCGGCGAGGAGAGCGAGCGTTTTCGCCTTTCCTTCTTCGGCCTGCGGATTCCATTCGGTTTTGATAGGCAGCCAGAGGGGGAGACAGAGAGCTTTTTCTTCCGCAATACCCTGCGGATGAATCAGGTCCCGCTGCCGATTTATACGGAGACGTATCTCAAGCGCGGTTATACGGAACGGGAGGTTACCCTGACCAAAGAACAGGCCCTTCTGGCTGCCGCTGCGGAGTTCGAGCAGAAGGTCGAAGCAGAATTGGAAAACGCCAAAATTCTGGAGCAGAAGATGGAAGCACGTTTTACGCAGGAGGCCTGTGTCATTACCGGCACGTATACGTGTGAGGAAGAGATCGGGGTGCCGGAAGCGCTGCAGGTGGAGGACCATATGCCGTTGGAATGATGTAATGGGAAAACGCTTTACAAATTCTAAAACAGATCGAAAAAACAGGGATTTACGGGGAAACATAGAGAACAGAGAGAACGATGAAATCGACAAGCGATTTTCTTTACAGCATGGCTGATTGCTTTGTATGAAAATGAAAATGCAGATTGATAAACGCTTCTGAATGGAGCGCGCATTCAACGGTGGAACGCAAAAAGCAAGAATTTACGCAGCGAAACCAGCGCACAGGCCGGCTTATCAGGTTCCATTTTTTCTTTCATATATGCCTTCAAAATACAGATTTGCATCAGGCAAAGCCAGCCATGTTTCATCCATGTAAAACCGGGCCTTGCATATGCATTTTGCATATACAAAGCCCATTTTTTCTGGAAATGTGGAAAACGATGTGAAAGTAAAGTTAGAATCTTTACGCTTTGCGTACTATAATTGATTTATAGGAATCATAAAAACGGGTTTCCACACTTTCCACAGAGTTTTCAACACTGAAAAGTTTTTTTACTTTACAGACTGGTCTATACATCAAAAGGTGTTCTTTGCATGTAATTTATTCCATATTAAAACAAAATGAATGAATATGAGCTACACCTGTATAGAAAGAGGATTGCGGATGAAAAAAACTATGCTATAATAACCTCGACTCCATTCGGAGATCTATCGATCAGATTGCAAAGGTTGCTTTGCCGGCGCTCTGACGGCGGAAAAGAGATATAGAATTCAGCCGCCAACCAGAGGCCGTTTCATTCATTAGGAAGGTGACACAGGATGTCAATCAGAATTTACTGCTTTACCGGTACCGGCAATTCTCTTTCCATTGCCAATCAGCTTGCCAAACCGCTGCATGCGGAGGTGGTCAGGCTGGAGCGCTTACATTACGGCGAAGAGGCGGAGGAAACCTGCATACGGGAGGGAGAGATCGTCGGTTTCGTGTTCCCCGTCTATGCATGGAGCTATCCCGACGCAGTGAAAGCATTTGTAAAGAAGCTGAAGGTGGAGGGCAGGCCGTCCTATGTATTTGCCGTAGCCGACTGTGGCGATTCGGCAGGGGAAACGCTGACCGCCTTTTCACGATTGCTGGAGAAGCACGGCCTCCGCCTGGATTATGGAAATGTCTGCGCAATGCCGAATAATTACCTGCCGCTGTCGGACGTGGATAACAAGGCCATGGAGCGTACCAAGCTGGAAAACGCCCGTGTACGCTGCGCAAAAATTGCTAAGGATCTTGCAGAACGATTGGTGGGGCTCAACAGCATGCCGCCAAAGGCGCTCGACCCGTTTCTGCTCCATGTAGTGCATCCGCTCTTTTGCTGGTATACCAGACGGGCGTACCATTATTTTTCTGCGGAAGAGGGATGCACGGGCTGCGGCATCTGTGCGAAGGTTTGCCCGCAGCATAATATCCGGCTGGAGGGCGGACGCCCCGTCTGGGGGAAGGCGTGCGCAAGCTGCATGGCCTGTATCCACTGGTGCCCCTCCCAGGCGATCCAGTACGGCAAAAAGACGCGCGGCTTTGGCCGCTACCACAATCCCGATGTAAGCCTTTCCGCGCTCTGCGGAGAAAAGGAGGAGGCGGGCCGATGAAAGGGAAGGTCATCTCCCTGCATGGAATCTTTCCGTCAAGGAAGATTAAATGGGCCCTGGCGGCCGCGGCCATCCTGCTGGTGCTTTTGATCGTGACGGGCGTGGTTTTGTGGTGCACGCGAGATAAGCTGACGCAGGACCGCCCGGAGGTGACAGAGATTTACGGCGTGCCGGTACATACTGTCCTGATTCCGGAAACGCTGCCGGGCAGGCCCGGGATCAAGCGGGAAGTCAAGTTCATCGTCATCCATGAGACGGGCAACCCCTCCGAAGGAGCGGGCGCGAAAGCGCACAGCGATTATCTCTTAAACGGCGGGGAGGGAACGACCTCCTGGCACTATACGGTGGACGACCACGAGATTTATCACCACATTCCGGACAGCGAGGTCTCCTGGAATGCGGGCGACCAGCGCAAGGAGCCGGGCGGCAACATGAATGGGATCAGCATCGAGCTATGCGTCAACAGCGACGGTGATTTTGAAAAAACCTTTGACAACGGTGCGCGCCTGACAGCATATTTGCTCAAGGCATATGGCCTGAAAATAGAAGATGTGAAGCAGCATAACCATTTCAACGGCAAGAACTGCCCGCAGACGATCCGGGAGAGCGGCCGGTGGCAGGAATTTTTGGATTTGACACAGCGCTATCTCAAGCAAAAGGAGAAATAATTCTGGCCAGGTGGGAATGGCGGAGAGAGGGGAAAAGCGGCCGTAAAAAGCCGGCAGCTGCATCTGTATCTGGTGCAGACGACGGCCAACCCCTATGGCCTTATTAAAAATAGAAGCCAGACAGGGGAGCCCCTGTCTGGCTTTCAGCTTTTGATTCAGGTCTTTTTATGCCTGCTCCAGCGCCTGCTGCAGGTCCGCGATGATATCATCGATATACTCGATGCCCACGGACAGGCGGATCAGATCCGGCCCGACGCCGGCCGCTTTAAGCTGTTCGTCGGTGAGCTGGCGGTGCGTCGTGCTCGCGGGATGCAGCACGCAGGTGCGCGCGTCCGCCACATGGGTAACGATGGCGGCGAGCTCCAGATGATCCATGAAGCGGGTCGCGGACTCTCTGCCGCCCTTCACGCCGAAGGAGACGACGCCGCTCGTGCCGTGCGGCATGTATTTCTGTGCGAGTGCATAATCCTTGCTGCTCGGAAGGCCCGGATAATTGACCCATGCGACTTTATCATTTGCCTCCAGGAATTCCGCGACCTTCTGCGCGTTTTCGCAGTGCCGCTGCACGCGCAGGAAGAGTGTTTCCAGCCCGATCCCCAGCAAAAATGCATTGTGCGGGGAGGGGATGGAGCCGAGATCGCGCATGAGCTGTACGGTGGCCTTGGTGATATAGGCGCCCTTTCCAAAGTTCTCCGTATAGGTCACGCCGTGGTAGCTCTCGTCCGGCGTGGTGAGTCCGGGGAATTTATCGTTCTGCGACCAGTCGAAATTGCCGCTGTCAATGATCGCACCGCCGACGCTGGTGGCGTGGCCATCCATATATTTTGTTGTAGAATGCGTGACGATATCCGCGCCGAATTCGAAGGGGCGGCAGTTGATCGGCGTGGGGAAGGTGTTGTCCACAATCAGCGGCACGCCGTGCGCATGCGCGGCGTTGGCGAACTTTTCAATATCCAGCACATCGAGGGAGGGGTTGGAGAGCGTCTCTGCAAACACCGCCTTTGTATTGGGGCGGAAGGCAGCGTTCAACTCCTCCTCGCTCACATCGGGGCGGACGAAGGTGAAATCGATGCCGAGCTTTTTCATCGTGACGGAAAAGAGGTTGAACGTGCCGCCGTAGATTGCGGTGGAGCTGACGATGTGGTCGCCCGCGGAGGCCACGTTGAAGGTGGCGTAGAAATTGGCCGCCTGGCCGGAGGAGGTGAGCATCCCGGCCACGCCGCCCTCCAGCGCCGTGATGCGCGCCGCGACCGCGTCGTTGGTCGGGTTTTGCAGGCGGGTGTAGAAGTAGCCGTTTTCCTCCAGGTCGAAGAGCCTGCCCATCTGTTCGCTCGACTCGTATTTATAGGTCGTGCTCTGCACGATGGGCAGCACGCGCGGCTCGCCGTTTTTAGGCGAATAGCCGGCCTGGACGCAGTTGGTGTTGATATGGTAGTTCTTTTCCATCACAGTTCAGTCCTTTCGGTTATCGTTTCATTGCCTTGATGAGGAAGGAGGGCGGGCTGTTGGCCGGCCATCAACTTACTCTTTCGTCAGGAATTTTTTCATAATGCCGGGACCGTATTCAATAAAGTTGCCTGTTTCCTCTGCCGTTTCCTCATTGATCGAGGTAATGCCGCTGGATCTTTCGTTGTTTTTATGATAGATCATATAAGGAACGGGATCGCTCGCGTGGGTGCGCGTGACGATCGGCGTAGGGTGGTCGGGCAGAATCATCACCTTGTAGTCGTCATACTGCTCCAGCGCGGGCAGGAGAACGGAGAGCACCTGCTCATCGATCAGTTCAATGGCACGCACCTTATTTTCCGGCTCGTTGCGGTGGCCGCACTCGTCGGGCGCTTCGATGTGGATATAGACGAAATCCTTCCCGTCTGCCAGTGCATCCACGGCGGCCTGCGCCTTGCCCTTGAAATTTGTATCGATATAGCCCGTTGCGCCGGGCACATCCGGCGTATCCATCCCCGCACATTTGCCGATTCCCTTGAGCAGGTCAACGGCGGAGATCACGCTGCCCTTCACGCCATAGGTCTCTTCAAAGGAGGGCAGCATGGGCTTGCTGCCCTGGCCCCAGAGCCAGATGCTGTTGGCAGGGCGCCTGCCCGCGGCGATGCGGGCGCGGTTGATCGGATGATCCTTCAAAAGCGCATAGCTTTCCTGCATCATCTCAATCAGGAGGGCAGCGTCCGGATGCTGCGAGAGATGCTCGCCAACCACGCGGCCGGAGATATCATGCGGCGGGGTCATATGGCCGAGCTCCAGCTTGCCGCCGTGCCAGACCATGCAGTGCCGGTAGCTCACACCCGGATGAAATTCAAATTCCGCATTGCCGAAATGCGCCTGCACGGTTTGGATGATCTCGGCGGCCTCTTCACTGGAAATATCCCCCGCGCAGTAATCGACCATCGTTTTATCCGCGTAGTCCGCCTCGTCCGACAGCGTGACGAGATTGCAGCGGAAGGCAACGTCTGTATCCGCGAGCGCCACGCCCATGCTGACGGCCTCGAGCGGGGAGCGGCCGGTGTAGTATTTTTTCGGGTCGTAACCCATCACGCTGAGGTTGGCAACGTCGCTGCCCGGGGTCAGGCCTTCGGCAACTGTGCGCACAAGGCCGACCTCGCCGCGCTGGGCGAGAGAATCAAACAGCGGCTTTTTCGCCAGCATCATCGGCGTTTTGCCGCCGAGCGCTGGGGCGGGATAGTCCGCCATCCCGTCATAGAGAACAACTGCATATTTCATCAAGGATCAAACCCTTTCGTTATCTGAAATCTGAGATCTGAAGTCTATTATCTGAAATATGCCACGCCGGAGGCAAAGATCTTCTGATCCTTCTCGCCGGGCACATTTTTATAGAGGTTTTCACCCCTGCGCTCGATGTGCGCCATCTTGCCGAACACGCGGCCATCCGGGCTGGTGATACCCTCGATCGCGCAGACGGAGCCGTTCGGGTTGAAGCGAATGTCGCCCGTCGGCTTGCCTTCGAGATCGACATACTGGGTGGCAACCTGACCATTCTCAATCAGGCGGCGGAGCGTTTCACCATCCGCCACAAAGCGGCCTTCGCCGTGGGAAACGGGAGTGGCAAACACTTCGCCCGCCTGTGTGCCTGCAAGCCAGGGAGATTTCACGCTTGCCACGCGCGTATAGACCATGCAGGAGGCGTGGCGGCCGATGTTGTTGAAGGTCAGCGTTGGGTCTGTCTCCTTCGTATCCGTAATTTTGCCGTAGGGGACGAGGCCCGTTTTGATCAATGCCTGGAAGCCATTGCAGATGCCGAGCATCAGGCCGTCGCGGTTTTCTAGCAGGTCGGTGACCGCGTCGCGGATGCGGGGGCTGCGCAGGGTGGTGGCGATGAATTTGCCGGAGCCGTCCGGCTCATCGCCGCCGCTGAAGCCGCCGGGCAGCATGACGATCTGCGCTTGGCGGATGAGGTTTGCAAAAGCTTCAATGGATTCATCAGTTGCCTGCGGCGTGAGATTCCGGATGACGATAATATCAGCCTGCGCTCCCTCGCGTTCAAAGGCGCGCGCCGTATCGTATTCACAGTTGGTTCCGGGGAAGACCGGGATGACCACGCGGGGCTTCGCCGCTTTCAGGGCGGGCGCACTGGTATTGCGCTGCGTATAGAGCGGAATTTCCGGCTGCATGGAGGGCTCCTCCGCCTTGGTCGGGAAGACGGGCTCGAGGGTGCTTGTCCAGGCCTCGATGAGCGTGTCGACCGGAATCGTTTCCCCATCGAGGACGAACTGCCCATCGTCCGCCGTTGTGCCGAGCTCCGTATACTGGAAGCCGTCGAGGGAAACGCCGCCTGCAAGCTCTGCGACGATCGAGGCGCACTCCGGCGCAAACAGGGTTTCGGCCGTCAGGCTCTCCGCGAAGCGGAAACCCATTTTATCGCCGAAGGCCATGCGGCACACGTTGGCCGCCGCGCCCCCCTCGCGCACCACGCTCGCGGCGAGGATGCGCCCGTCGGACACCATCTCAGAGATGCGGTTGAGGAAGGTTGTTGCCTTGTCCCAATCGGGCAGGAGGGTTTCGCTATCCACCGGCAGGTGCAGCAATACCACACGGGAGCCGCTCTTTTTAAAGATGGAGGAGACCGTCTTGCTCGCCTTTGTCGCCGTGACGGCGAAACATACGAGCGTGGGCGGGACGTCGAGCTCGTTGAAGGAGCCGGACATGCTGTCCTTGCCGCCGATGGCGGGGACGTTGAAGTGAAGCTGCGCGGTCAGTGCGCCGAGCAGGGCAGCCGCGGGCTTGCCCCAGCGCTCGGGCTTGTCGTGCAGCCGCTCGAAATACTCCTGCATGGTAAGCCGTGCCGTGAAGGGCTTTGCGCCGATGGCGGCGAGCTTTGCAAGGGATTCCGTGACGGCATAGGCCGCGCCGTGGAACGGGCTCCAGCGGCTCAACGCCGGGATGAAGCCATAGCTCATCGCGGTGGCGGTGTCCGTCTCGCCCTCAAGCACCGGGATGCGCGCGCACATCGCGTCCTCAGGCGTGAGCTGGTATTTGCCCGCATAGGGCATGAGCACCGTGCCCGCGCCGATGGAGGAATCGAAGCGCTCCACCAAGCCCTTCTGCGAGCAGACGGGCAGGCGGGCAAGGTTGTCCCGCAGCGCCTGAGGCTTCGTCTTCCCGGCGAGCTCGGCCGGAACGGCGGCGCGGTCATTCTTTTTCGGGTCGACCGCGGTGATCTTTGCCTGCGCGTGCTGGGTGACGCCATTGGTATTGAGGAATGCACGGCTCAGGGAGACGATCTTGTCGCCGCGCCATTTCATGGTCAAATAGGGCTCATCTTTGACGACGGCCACCGGCGTTGCCTCCAGGTTTTCCTCTGCAGCGAGCGCAGAGAACGCTTCCACATCCTCCGCCGCAAGCACGACCGCCATGCGCTCCTGCGATTCAGAGATGGCGAGCTCTGTGCCGTCAAGGCCGTCGTATTTCTTCGGGACGGCATCGAGGTTAATATCAAGCCCGTCCGCCAGTTCGCCAATGGCAACGCATACGCCGCCCGCGCCGAAATCGTTGCAGCGCTTGATCATGCGCGCTGCGTCATGGTTGCGGAACAGGCGCTGGAGCTTGCGCTCGGTGGGCGGGTTGCCTTTCTGGACCTCCGCGCCGCAGGTCTCGATGGAGGAGGTATCGTGCGCCTTGGAGGAGCCGGTGGCGCCGCCGCAGCCGTCGCGGCCCGTGCGGCCGCCGAGCAGGACGATCACGTCGCCCGCCTTGGGGCGCTCGCGGCGGACATTTTCCTTCGGGGAGGCGCCGATGACCGCACCGATTTCCATGCGCTTGGCAGTGTAGCCCTCGTCATATAATTCTACCACCTGCCCGGTGGACAGGCCGATCTGGTTGCCATAGGAGGAATAGCCCTGTGCCGCGCCGACGGTGATTTTCTTCTGCGGGAGCTTGCCCGGGAGGGTATCCTCAAACGGGGTCAGCGGGTTGCCGCTGCCGGTGATGCGCATGGCCTGATAGACATAGGCGCGCCCGGAGAGCGGATCGCGGATCGCGCCGCCCAGGCAGGTGGCAGCGCCGCCAAAGGGCTCGATCTCTGTGGGGTGGTTATGCGTTTCGTTTTTAAACTGGACGAGCCAGGTTTCCGGCTTCCCGTCGATCTCCACAGGCACCTCGATGGAGCAGGCATTGATCTCCTCGCTCTCGTCAAGATCCGGGACGAGGCCGCGCTTTTTGAGCACCTTGGTGCCGATCGTCGCCATATCCATGAGGGTCATGTCCTTCTTGCGCTCCTGATAGACCTCGGTGCGGGCGACGACATATTCGAGCCATGCAGATTCAATGGCGCGTGCGAGCGGGCCTTTTTCAATATCCACAGTGTCCAGCTGTGTCAAAAATGTGGTGTGGCGGCAGTGGTCGGACCAATACGTATCGATAACTTTTAATTCTGTTACGGCCGGGTCGCGCTTTTCCGTATCGCGGAAATAATTGCGGCAGAAAACAAGATCGGCAACACTCATCGCAAAGCCCATCTTCGCGTGGTACTGTGCGATCTCCTCATGCGTCCATGCAGTAAAGCCGGCCACCCGCTCGATATCGGCGGGCCTGTCCGCGTGGAGCCTGAGGCTCTCCGGCAGGTCCATGGAAGCCTCGCGCGATTCCACGGGGTTGATCAGGTAATTTTTGATCTCCTCAAACTGCTTGTCCGTCAGCGTTCCTTTGAGCGCGATGACACGCGCGGAGAGGACGCTGGGCTGCTCCCCCTGGGTGAGCAGAGCGATACACTGCGCGGCGGAGTCGGCGCGCTGGTCGTACTGGCCGGGGAGATATTCCGTGGCGAAAACGCGCCAGCCGGGCTCGACGCAGAGCTCTGCGGATGCAGTATCCACATTCGGCTCAGAGAGGATGGTACGGGAAGCGCGGTCGAAATCAGCCTCGCTGAGCCCTTCCAGATCGTAGCGGTTGATCACGCGGACCGCCTCGAGCGCGGTAATCCCGAGATTCTCGCGCAGGTCGGCCAGCATGTGGCGCGCTTCCACATCGAAGCCGGGCCGCTTTTCCACAAAAAGACGTTTTACGCTGGACATTGGCAAAACTCCTTCTCCCTAAATCATTCAGATATCCAAGTTTGACGGATATCGATACTTATTTTTATCTTACCATATCGGGGAAAAATAAAAAAGGGCAAAATGTGCTCAGTGGGGAAGCGGGGAGCAAAAAATTTTGTGGATAGCGCAAAAGCGGTACGCGGAAATAGAACGGTTGGGGATCAGAGAGGAAAAGCATGCGCATGAAAATGGAAAATGCCGTTCATACTAGAGAAAACGGCGATTCTAAAGGAGGAGACGTATGCACGAGGCCATGACAAAGATAGAAGCGCGTGCACTTCTGGTGGGGCATAACGGCGCAGCGAACGCCCTGTGGCTGCTTTCCGGGCTGATCCTATTTCTGCCCGGGTCCCTGGCGCCTCTGGCACGGCGTCTGCTTGCGCTGCCTCAGCTACAGACGGCGTTTCCCGGCGGAAAGGGAAACGCGCTCGCTCTGATATTTGTGCTGTCCCTCGTCGCGCTTGTTTCCTCCGTGCTGCTCTGTGCGCCGCTGAAGGCGGGGCGGATGGCGTGGTTTTGGCGGCAGAGCGGGAGAAGGGGCAAGCATAACGGCGCGGGCGCCCTGTTCTCCGCATTTCGGCCCGCGCGCCGGGCCATGCGGGCCGGGGGGCTGTGGCTCGCCCTGTTGATCCGGAAGCTGGGCTGGGCGCTTCTTTTCTGCGGACCGGGGGTTATCTTGCTTGGCGTCGCATGGTATAAGCTGGTTCATGGGAGCGAGGCGATTCTGTTTTTGATCCCCTGTGCGGCGGGAGCTGTCTTTTTGATAGCGGGGCTTCTGTTCTATCTGCTTGTGACGCGCCGGTATCTGCTGGCTTACTACCTGTTTGATGAGTCCGGTAAGGCTACGGCCTCAGCGGCGATCCGGGAAAGCGCGCGGGTGATGGACGGCCAGATGGGGCGGGCAGCCGCCTTTGCGCTGAGCTTTGCACCGTGGATTTTATCCTGTGTTTTCCTGTTCCCTGTTTTTTATGTTTACCCGTATTATCAGCAGTCGCGCGCTGTATTTGCCCGTCAGGCGCTGAATCTCGCGCCGCGTAGCATTGCACGGGATGCTGAAATCTAGCTGAATCCATGTATTTTGATTGATGCGAGTGCTATTTTTGGATAGTTTGACAGAAATTTTTGCTCGAATTTCGCAATTTGTTTACAGTTCGTCAACTTTTCTCTGCAAAAATGATGCTATACTCTCGTGTGTAAGGATAGAATATCGTGCGTTATGCACGCAGATTTTCACACGGGAGGGTTCCCTTTGGTACTGAACCGTAAGGCCGTCAAGGCCAACGCCCGGCAGTTCATTGCAAACGGCCAATGGGTGCATCTGTTTTTAGCCGGCATCATCATCGAGGCCGTCAACTATATTAATTTCGGCACTTCTCTGTATGTCCAGCTGCGCAACACGTTCAATGCGATCTATCAGACGCAGTTTATCAACGTATCGTGGAATATGATGTCGCTGATCACGCTGCTGCTGCTCCCGTTGGAGGTTTCGATCGCAGGGTATTATCTGGGCTGTCTGCGCGGGAAAGGGCCGGGCTTCGGCAGTTTATACGAGGAGGCCGCCGCGCATTACGGACGCTATTTCAGCACGATGCTGCTGCGCAGGATTTATACGGTGCTGTGGACGATGCTCTTCATCATTCCCGGAATCATCAAATCGCTTTCCTATTCCATGGCGGCATTTATCCAGCATGACAATCCGTCGCTCACCGCTTCCCAGGCGATCGGCCTGAGCAAACGGATCACAAAGGGCTATAAGGGTAGCCTTTTTCTGATGGAGCTGAGCTTTGTGGGGTGGTACCTGCTGGGAGCAATTACATTTGGTATTGCCTATCTGTATGTGCATCCCTATCTCTATACCACGCAGGCTATGTACTATGAGCTGCTGCGCCAGAACGCGCTCGATCGCGGGATCGCCTCTCCCTGGGAATTCGGTATTGTGCCGGAGAATACCTTTTCCCCTTACGGCAACGCGGAAAACCAGCCGCCGTATTGGAGAGAAGCCCGCCAGAGCTGGAATACGGACACCGGCTGGCATCAAAATTCTTATGGCTCCGGCTGGAACGGCAACTCCTCCGATTCACCGGAAGGCTGGAATGAGGAAGGGAATCATTGGCAGACGGACCGATAGCAGAAAAGCCGAACAAGAAGCGGATTCCGCAGGAGGAATCCGCTTCAGCCTATTGCAAAAGCAAGCAACGTTCGCCAAAAAGCACAAAGGCTGTGAATGGCTCATGCAAAGCGGAATTTTGTTGAGGCCTGAAAACGACCCTGGTCCTCCCTTTCGTATCCAAGGGGATCGAAGCGGAGGCCTTCCATTTGCCTTGCTTGCGCTTATGCCGCGCGGGCCGTTCCTTTTCCAACAAGGGAAAAGGAACGGCCC
>URQB01000029.1 GCA_900549825.1 uncultured Oscillospiraceae bacterium
TTTGCTTCCTTTTCCGGCCGAACGGAAAAGGAAGGGCCCGCGCGGCCTGAGCGCGTTCCAATTTCTTCTTTCCTTGTCAAGGCAATCAAAAAGGCAAGCATAACGGAGGAATTTTACGAAATTGTTCTTGTGCATTTTGACGAAATGATATTCCTTTTTTGACAGGCTGAGAGGTGCGTTGTAACAAGCAACGCACCCCTTTATTATTATCAGTCAGCCCTTTGAGATTGGCGGCGCCTTCACCATCCGCATTTTGAAAAGCGCCAGTAAGGATGCGCCGATATTCGCAATGACATACGCCCACCAGATGCCGTTGATCCCAAAGCGGCTTGCCATCCAAAGTGCCGCCGGGATGAGGAATATGAGGTTGGAAGCGTACATCACAAATGCCCACCCTTTTTGCCCGACGGCCTGAAACGCAGCGCCGGAGAGCATTGGAAGGGGCATGAAAAGGAGCGCCGCGGCGAGAATCCGCAGGCCGCCGATTCCAAGCGAAAGAATCTCAGGACTGTCTGTAAAAACCCGCAGAAATGCATGCGGAAAGGCCTCGATGAGGGTGAGAGCCGCCAAGGCATAGCCCAGGCTGAGCATGGCGCAGAACCGGACTGTTTTTTGGACGCGCTCCGGCTTGCCCGCGCCGAAGTTATACCCGACAATTGGGCTGAGCGCCTGTGTCACTGCCGTGAAGGGCATCACTGCGAAGGTGATGATTTTGCTCAGATAGGCGTAGGTATTCACGCCCAGCGTGCCGCCGGTTTCCCGCAGAAGGTTGTTGAGCAGGACGGATATGATGGAAAGGCTGCCCATCTGGATCAGGGAGGGAAGCCCGATCGCGAGAATTTCACGCAAGCGCCTGCCGCTGCACTTTGCGCCCTTGAAGCTTTGCATTGTGAAGCGCAGGAAAAACAACACGCACATGCAGAAGCTCGTAAACTGGCAGATCACCGTTGCCAGCGCAGAGCCCTGGACGCCCCAGCCCAGCACCAGGATGAAGACCGCATCCAGGACGATGTTGATCGAGATCGGGATCACCCAAATGAGAAGCCCATACAGCATTTTTCCTTCCGCGCGGATGATCGAGGAAAAGCCGGTGGAAAACACATTTCCTGCAAGCAGGATGGTGAAGTATTGCTTTGCATAGGGCAGGAGCTCCCCTGTAACGCCCATCCCCTCAAGCAGCGGGTTGAGCAGCGCAAGGCCAAGGATGGTGATGAGAATCGCCGAGCTGTAAAAGGCGAGCATCGCATTCAGCGTGACCTCTCCCGCCTCCTGCTTTTTGCCCTCACCCAGCTTCCTTGAAATGATGGAGGCCGCGCCGCCCCCGAGGGCGGTAGAGATGGCTCCCTGCAAAATGACAAAGGGAAATACGACGGACACGCCGCCCATGGCGTTTTCTCCCACGCCCCAGCTGATGAACAGCGCATCTGTAAGGGTATAGACGGCATTCAGCAGCAGGGCGGCCAGCGTCGTCGCCGCAAAGCGGAGCACCAGACGGGGGATGGCTTCTTCCCCCAATGCGGTTGTTTTGGGCTGCATCTCATCGTTTTTCTTCATAGCCATCATAGATGCTCCAAGATTCTGAAGGCGCTGCGGTAAAACCACGCCGAGGACAGAATATTGCGCCACCAGCCGAAGTGCGCCGGCGTGTAGCGGTAATATTTCTCCACCTCCTGAATCAGAGCCAGGTACCCCTGCGCAACGGCATAGCGAATCTTCTCCTCCCGCGTCACGTGAATGGGGACGTCTGCGGCGGCGTTATAGGCCGCAAGGGATTTTTTCTTCTGTTCCAGAGGCTTCATCCATTCGAGGCAGACGAAGTCGGCAATCCGGTCGCCCCAGAAGCTACGCTCCGGGTCGATCCAAGCGTATTTCACTGTGCCGTTTTCCCGGCTGCAGATGATGTTTGGCCACCAGATGTCGAAATTGACCATGCAGCATTCTGCTTTTTCCAAAACGTCCCGGTAGCGGTCGATCCAGGTCAGCAGCTTTTTGCCGCGTTTTGATTTTTTTCCCTTGCGCGCGCAGTCATCCAGAAGCGCCTGTACCATGGCTCGGATCGCCTGATACCAATCGTCGTGCAGACCGTTTTGAACATAGCCGAAGCGGTCATTTTTGATTTTATGGATTTGAGCTGCCATGGTGGCTGTCACGGAATCGGTCTGCGCCCGCTCAGCGTCCGATAATTTCATTTTGTCCAGCTGCTGCCCGGAGAGCTTCTCCATAATGAAATAGTCCGTCGGAATTTGCTGCTGCTCAAAATCCTCAAAAAAGATTTCCGGAACGGTAATCGAGGTGTGCTCCCGCATCTGGCGGTACCAGAATACTTCCGCGCGCATCATGCCCTTCTCATAGGTCAGGATCGGCACATCCTTTGGCGGCGCGATTTTGATCGCGTATTCTTTGCCATGAGCCGTGGCGGAAAACACAGCGTTATATTCCCCTGCGCCGAGGGGCGAAATTTCGCGGGCTCCGGCGATGCCGGCGGCGCAAAAGAGGCTTTCGATGGTCGTGCTGCTGATCTTGAATTTCGTTCGGCTGATCACGGGTATCCCTCCTGCCTGTTATTGTGATGTTGCCATTAGAATAACAGGAGGAGCAGCCGGATTCTATAGTTTTTTCGCTTTTTATGATAAAATTCCGCTGTTATTCATACAAGTTTTGTATTATAATATGCTTGGAGGCGGATGAGGATGAAGCAGGGTGAATTGCTGAATATTCAGATATTACCGCATGCCGACAACCCTTCGTTTGAACAGCGGGAAAGCGGCGTTACGCATACGTCTTATCAGGAGGAAACAGCCTTTTTCTCCTTTGTGCAGCAGGGGAATGTGGAGATGGTGAAGCAGCGGCTTGAGGCGTATCTTTCGTCGGGCATTGTCATTGGTCGGTTATCCAACAATTCGATCCGGCAGATGCAGTATTGGGCGGTTTGCTGCATCACGCTCGGCATCCGGTATGCGATCCAGGGCGGGCTCAATGAAATGCAGGCCTTCAATCTTTCCGACCGCTATATCATGCAGGTCGACGCCTTTACCACAGGGGAAGAAATTGTGAAGTACCTGAAAAGAATCGTGCTGGAGATCACTTCCCTGGTCCACGAGGCGGCGCGCGGCAACTGCCCCATGAAAATACGAAGATGCCTTGATTATATCGACAGGCATCTCCATGAGCCGGTCCGGCTGGCCGATTTGGCGGAGATAGCTGACCTGAGCGAGGACTATCTGTCAAAGCTTTTTAAAAAGCACGTGGGGAAAACGGTGCGGGATTATATCATGGAGCAGCGGCTGGAGGCGGCGAAGGCAATGCTGCGCGGCGAATGCGACCCAAAGAGGATCGCCTATGATCTCGGCTTTTGCTCTCAGACCTATTTTATCGCCTGCTTCCGAAAGGCCTATGGGATAACGCCGCACCAGTATGCTGCCATGTATGGTTGAGGAGATCGTCCCAAAAAGTTTATGCCGCAGCAAAAGCCTGCACATGCTTTGCTGCGGCAATTTTATAGAGGATATTACAGGCCGTTGACAATATTGTCCGGCCGAGCACCATTTAAAAGCCGCACGACGTTTTCCCACATATGCCGGTGTGCACGGCGAAAGCTGCCGGTTGTGATGCCGCCGAGATGGGGCGAGAAGACGACCCTGTCCCGTACTTCCTCTGGAAGATCGACCAACGGATGATCCGCAGGCACTGGCTCCGGGGATAGCGTGTCGAATCCCGCGCCCGCAAGGCGTCCGGAAAGAAGCGCTTCCCTTACGGCAAAATGATCGATCAGCTCGCCGCGGGCGGTGTTTACCAGATAGGCGCCTTCTCTCATTTTGGAGAGGAAGGCTTCGTCCACCATGCTGCACGTCTGAGGTGTGACCGCCGCATGGAGGCTGACGATATCACAAATGGAAAGCAGTTCGTCGAGCGATAGCCAGGTGACGTGACAGGCTTCTTCCACCGCTGTATCTTTGCGGTGGGCGGAAGAATAGAATAATTCACATCCAAACGGGGCAAGGCGCTGCGCGGTGGCCCTAGCGATATTGCCGAAGCCGATCAGGCCGATTTTGCAGTCCCCCAGCTCCCTCATCCCATCGACCATAGCCTTTTCCTTTATTTGGATCTGGCGGCCTTCCCGCACAGCGCGGTCGCCGGGGATGCCCTTGCGCAGCAGAGAGAGCATCAAAAGAACCGCCTGCTCCGCCACAGCGCCAGCATTGCAGCCCTGGTTGTTGCAGACAAAGACGCCCTGCCCCCTCGCGGCCTGGATGTCGATGCCGTTGTAGGCCACGCCCTCAGAATGGATCATCCTGAGTTTCGGCATACGCTGGATCAGTGCGCCGTCGATCGTGCTGATTGCGTCCGCAAGAAAAATTTCCGCATCCGGGCACAGCGAAAGCCGCTCCTCGTTTGTGCTGCCGCGCGGGCAGAAGGTAAGCGTGAGCCGGTCAAGCGGAACGAAGTCCGGCAGATAGAGCCGATAACGCTCCGGCGTGCCTTCGATAAGAATATTCAATAAAGCTCCTCCATCTTCCATTCAGAGAAAGAATTGCTGTAAAAAGCATGAATATACAAACAGGTTGTCTGTGAAAACGCAAAATGTGGACCATCATCAATGGCCCGCAAGGGGTGCTTATTCGCCCTTCATGCCCAGCAGCTCCTGCGTGCCGTGGAACGCATCGACGGAGAGCTTGACGGAATCATAGATTGCGGCGTCGATATCATCCTCCGTAACGCCCAGCTCTACGCACCATTTTTTATCAATAAACGTGTTCATGCACATGATGTCCGCCAGGCCGACGGGATCGATGCCGCCCTCGACATTTTTATCCCGATACACCTTACGCATGTGAAGGCCAAAGAGCTGGAAGGACCATTTCGGGATATTGATGATCTTTCGGTTTGGCTGCCCCATCGCCTTGTGGACGATTTTGAGGAAGTCGTTCCAGGTGAGGTTGTAGTAGCCGATCGGATAGCAGTTCGCCCCCTTGTTGCGCTCTGCCGCACCGGCGACCGCCTGGCCGACCTGGCGGACGGTCACCATCGTTGTGCCGCCCTTTGGATACATCGTGGTTTTGCCCATCCCCTCGAGCTGCTCAATGAGGATGACCCATACGGGCTTGCGGCCCGGCTGGGTGCCGAAGATATAGGGGAGCTCCAGCACGCACACACTCATCTCATCATCTGCAAAGGAGAGGGCGGACTGCTCCTGCGCGATCCGGCTGCGGATATAGGGGTGCTTGGCGCACAGATCCATCTCCGGGTGCTCTTTGGCAAAGTAGGCGAAGTAGGAGCCGAGCACGACGCAGTTCTTTACGCCGCAGTCCTTAGCGATGGCGAGCAGCCGCTTGACGGGCCTGATGTTGTATTTCTCATATGCCGCATAAACCGGCGCCGGGAATTCCACACGCTCATCGACACCCGCCGCAAAAATGAAGCAGTCACAGCCCGTCATCATCTCTTGCAGCTCTTCGTCGCTCATAGAAATGTAATTACCAAAAACGATCTCCATCTCTTCCGGGATGGGGGCGCCCTGCGGCAGGGGCGGCAGGGCGATGCTTTTGACCTGATGCCCGCGGGAGATGAGCTCTGCAGCCGCGGCGCTGCCTAAGAGGCCGGTGCCGCCGATCATAAATACGTTCATGGATTCGCTCTCCTTTTCTTTATGATACGTGGTTGAATATCATTAGTTTATCGCCAGAGGCGGAAAACGTCAATATCTGGGAGCGTATCTTTTTCGGGATTTTACTCCTTTTTTGTTCGTACCCTCCCAGCGGGTCCCCGTAGTATCCGGTTATTTTTATAAAATGCAGGCTGCGATAAAGCGCGGCGGTGCTGTGAACTGATCGGCACCATATGCCAGGATCCGGCGGCATAGTTTCAGAGAGGGTCCGCCCGAAAAAATAACTTTTTTGTTTTGCAAACAGGGCGTTGACAGGCCTTGCGGGGATTGTATAATGATAGAGAAAGCCTGTCTGCATGTGTATGTGTTTTGCAACAAATCCGATTTCAGCGAAAGGATGGCCATAAGAATGAAGAGCAAAACAAAACTGACCGTGCTCGGCGGGGGCGGCGTGCGCTCGCCTTTTCTGACAAAATCGATCGCACTCGGTGCAAAGGCGGCGGGGATCACAGAGGTTGTCCTGATGGACAACAACGCGGAGAAATTATATCAGTATGGGAAGATCGCCAAGCTGGTCGGCGAGCGGTGCAACCCGGCGCTGCGGTTTTCCCTGACGACGGACCCGGAGGAAGCGATCCGGGACGCGGACTATATCATCACAACGATCCGGGGCGACGCGGACGAGGGCCGCGTCTTTGATGAACGCACGGCACTGAATCACGGCGTGCTCGGCCAGGAGACGACGGGTGCGGGCGGCTTTGCGATGGCGCTGCGCAGCATCCCGATCCTCACGGGCTACTGCGAGCTGGCGAAACGGCTTGCAAAGCCGAATGTGCTGATCTTCAATTTTACCAATCCGAGCGGGCTTGTTACGCAGGCGCTGCGCACGCAGGGCTATGATATGGTCTACGGCGTATGCGATGCGCCCAGCGGCTTCCATAAACAACTGGCGGCCCTGCTGGGGGTGGAACGCGAGCGTTTTACCATGCGCTGCTGGGGCTTAAACCACCTTTCCTGGTTCGACACCTTCCGGGTGGACGGCGAGGACGTGACGGAACAGATTCTAAATTCGCCGCGGCTTTACAGGGATACGGAGATGAAGCATTTTGACCCGGAGCTGATCGCGCTCTCCGGAAACCTGCTGCCGAACGAATACCTCTATTTCTATTACTATAGCGACCGGGCGGTAAAATCCATCCTCTCCTCCTCCAAAACGCGGGGGGAGACGATTTTGGAGATCAACCAAAAGATGCACCGCGCGCTCGACGAGATCGATATCGACCATGATCTCGAGGCGGCGTTCCATTGCTTCATGCTGCATTACGCCATGCGGGAGAACAGCTACTTCACGATCGAAACGGGCGGTGCGCCGAAGCATATCGACATCCCTACCGTGGACGAATTCATCCGTCAGCCGGACGGCGGCGGATATGCGGGCGTAGCGCTTGATTTCATCAGGGCGCGGGCTACGGGGGAAAAAATCCAGATGGTGCTCTCTGTGCCGAACAACGGCGCGTGCCCGTACCTTGCGGACGGGGACGTGATGGAGCTCACCTGTGAAATCGACCGGGACGGCGCGCATCCGGTGCCGGTGCCGGAGATCCCGCCGATGCAGCTGAATCTGATCCGGACGATCAAGCTATATGAAAACCTGACGGTGGAAGCGATTCTGGAAAAAAGCTATGAGAAGGCGGTGAAGGCGCTCACCGTCCATCCGCTCGTCAATTCCTATCCGGTTGCAAAGAGCCTTGTCGATCTCTACAAAGAGCGGTACAAGGGCTATATCGGAGAGCTGTCATGAGGGGGGAGGTGCGCGCGATCGCGCCGCTTTATACCGATTTCATCTATTCCGGCTTCGACGCGCTGCCGGGACCGGGCGAAGAGGTCTATACCAGGGCCTTCGATCTGCAGCTCGGCGGCGGCGCCGCGGCGATCCCGGTTACGCTCTCGCGCATGGGCGTCCCGGCCCGTCTGGGGACTTTTTTAGGGGACGATGCGATCAGCCGCCTGGCCGTCAGCCTGCTGGAGGAGAACGGCCTAAAGCAGTATGAAAACCTCTACCGTGGGGCGGGCAGGCCGGTTGTGGTTTCCAGCGTGTTTTCCTACGGAGGCGACCGATCCTTTTTATCTTTTGGAGATGCGGTCACACAGGCGGATTTGACGGACGAAGATTGTTACGCCTTCTTAAAGGGGGCGGCCATCGCTTTTGCGCCGCAGGGCAGGCCGGCGGTCGTCAAACGGCTGCATACGGACGGCACGATTTTGCTCTATGACATCGGCTGGACGCCGGGCATGCAGCTCTCGGATTACGCGGACATCCTGCAATATGTCGATTATTTCACGCCGAATGAAAAAGAGGCGCGGCAGCTCACCGGGGAGGAAAAACTGGAGGATGCGCTTCAAAAGCTCGGCGAGGCGGTAAAAACGCCGATCGTCAAATGCGGCGCTGAGGGCTGCATTGCGCTCCACAAGGGCGAAATCCTGCGAGCACCCGCTGTTGATTGCTTCACGCCCGTGGATTTTACGGGTGCGGGCGACAACTTCATGGCGGGGGTGCTCTACGGCGTGTATCAGGGCTGGCCGCTTGAGCGCTGCCTGCAGATGGGCAATGTGTTCGGCGGCTATGCGACGACGCAGCCCGGCTGCTACAAAGCGGGGCTAACGCTCCCGCAGGCAATGGATTTTTTGCGGTATTACGGCACGGCTGTGGAGAAACGAGGGCAGGAAGTGTTTCGGTGACCCTGCAAAGGGTTTTATACGAAATGGAATTGGGCGAGCTGGCCTCGCCGCCTGAGCTGTTAAAATATGAGACGCTCCCTTGGAATGAAATGCGATTCAGAGGACGAACAGCATATGGGTGCACAGCAGGTGGCAGAAACGCTCCATGAATTGACCGCATTATGAAATCAAATCAGACTTGCTGATGCAATGGCCCCGGGAGTTTGATGATGATTGACAGCTTATTTCATAAAATAAAATTCCCTACAGGGGCACGGGATTCGCAGACAATGCGAATCCCGTTTCATTCTATTTGCAGAAGACCGCAGAACATCTCCGCCATCTGCTCCGGGCTTTCCCGCGCCCCATTTTCAAACCATTTGTAGACGGTGTTGTAGAGCGCGCCGGTGAAGAAATAGAGCTGATAGCTCTCTACGGAGGAGGCAGGCATATCTCCAGCCCAATCCTCCACATACTCCGTCAGGATTCGCAAAAAAAGATCGGAGAAACCCGATTGGAAGAGCTGCATGATATGCTTCCTGTAACGCAGGCAGAAGTGAAAGGCATGCCGGACGCTCTCATAACATATGTAATCTGTATAGTCGTAATCCGCCGTCTCCTCAAACTCATCGATTACGCCGCGCATGGCGGTTTCCAGAATCTCCTCAATCGAATGGTAGTTGCGGTAATAGGAGGCGCGGGCCACACCTGCCCGGTTTACGATGTCCGTCACCGTGATTTCGGAGAAGGATTTTTCCGCCATCAGGTCGTAAAGCGCGTCCTTGATCTTCTGCTTGACCGCCCAGCTGGCGGCTTTTCTTCGATCCATAGACAAAATCCCCCTTTTTGTATCATGTTTTTGGTTGAATTCGACGGAAAAAGCATGCTAAAATAAAGTGATACATATTGTATCATTTCATGAGCAAACGGTCAAATAGAACGCGCCGGATTCTAGCTGGCACGATGGGCGATAGCCGCCGCAAACGATAAAAGACGGGAGGAATACGATGAAGACAGATCCGAAAGTACAGCAATTGATGGACGCCTTTGGCGACTGGTTTCAGGATGAGAACTGGGCTGCGCAGGGCTGCATGACAAGCGGGCTCTACCCGTACGACCAACTTTTCTCTCCGATCCGGATCAACCGCCTGATGGTGAAAAACCGCCTGGTCATGGGCCCGATGGGCAACGTCAACATGTGCGACGAGACAGGCAAGCCCAATGAGAAAATGCTCGCCTATTTTACGGAGCGCGCGAAGGGCGGCGTGGGGCTGATCACCACGGGCCTGATCCCCGTCACGCACGGGATCGATCCGTCGATCACGGAGCCCGGAGAGCTGAGCTATTTCCCGCGGATCGACCGCACGCGTACCGTTATGGGCGGCTGGCGCGATCTGGCGGAGAATGTGCACGCCTACGGCTCGCGCATTTTTGTCCAGCTCACAGCGGGCCTGGGGCGCGTGGGCAATCCGCAGTGCCTGATGAATGCGTTCAAGCTGCCGGTGTCTGCCTCGTGGAATCCGAATTTCTACATGTCGCAGGTGCCGTGCAGGCCCTTAAGCACGCACGCCTGCAAGCGGATCATCAAAAACATCGGGCAGAGCGCGGCGGATGCGAAGGCCATGCAGCTCGACGGCGTGTACCTGCACGGGCACGAGGGGTACCTCATCGAGCAGCTCGCAAACCCTGCCTTCAACCGCCGCAGGCTGGGCCGCTACAGCGACTGGCAGGCCTTTGGCATCGATATGATCGAGGAAATTCGCCGCCGCGTCGGCCCGCATTACCCGATCATGTACCGTATCGACCTCTCCCTCGCGCTCAACGAGACCTATGGCGACCGTATGGATGCACCGGACCTGAAGAAGTTCAAAAACGGCCGCACCATCGCGGACACTTTGGAATACATGAAAAATCTGGTCAAAGCGGGCGTCGATCTGTTCGACGTGGACCTCGGCTGCTATGACAACTGGTGGCTGCCCCATCCGCCGGGATCGATGCCGCCCGGCTGCTTCCTGGACATTGCGAAGCTCGCAAAAGACTATTTCCGCGAAAACAAGATTCTTTCCAATGCGGGCGTGGAAGTTCCCGTGGTCGCCGTAGGCAAGCTGGGCTATCCCGATCTGGCGGAGCAAGCACTGCGCGACGGAAAGTGCGATATGATCATGCTTGCCCGCCCGCTGCTGGCGGATCCTCAGTGGCCCAATAAGGCGCGTGCAGGCCGCGTTGCGGAGATTACGCCCTGCATCGGCTGTCAGGAGGGCTGTATCAATGAGTTCGTCGAGGGCGGCCACCCGCAGTGCGCCGTCAATCCGCGCACCGCATTTGAGGAGGTTTTCCCGGAGCAACCGCCTAAGGCGGAGCAGCCGCTGAAAATCGCTGTGATCGGCGCCGGTCCGGCGGGCGTGATGTGTGCCGTTACGGCGGCGAAACGCGGGCATCAGGTTGATTTGATTGAAAAGAGCGGCCGTATCGGCGGGCGGCTCAATCCTGGCAGCGTACCAAAGATCAAATTTGATGTGGCGAACTATCTGGAATATCTGAACGGGCTGGTGGAACGCACAGCGGCGGAATACCAGCTGGCGCTGAAGCTGAACAGCGAGGCGACCGTCGAATCCCTACAGGAGGGCGGGTATGACAAGGTTGTCGTCGCGATGGGCACGAAGGATGCCGTATTGAAGCTGCCCGGTTATGAGCAGGCGAACGTCGCGCAGGCGGTCGCGGTGCTCGACCATCCGGAGCTTGTGAAGGAGGCAGAAAGAATCGTCGTAGTCGGCGGCGGTGTCGTGGGGTGTGAGACGGCGTATTTCCTGAACAAGGAGCTTGGCAAAAAGGTGACCGTGATCGAGATGGATGCGAAGATCATGAACCACACCTGCACGGCCAACCGCGGTATGCTCATCAAATATATGCACGACGCGCCGGAGATCGACCTGCTCAACTGCACGCGGCTTGCGTCCTTTGAGAAGGGCGGCGTGAAGGTGATGCGCAATGTTTCCAAGACCGTACCGGATCCTTACATGACCTGGCACCCGATCCTGCCGGAAAATATCGTGAACCCCTTGGAGAAAAAAATTCAGGCAGAGGAGCAGGAGCAATTCCTGGAGGCTGATCTTGTCGTCCTGGCCGCCGGCGGCAGGAGCGACGACCAGCTCTTCTACGATGTGCAGCGGGAGCTGACGGGGACGCTTGTCTATAACATCGGCGACAGCTTCCATGGCGGTAAGGTGTTTGAAGCGACGAAGGCCGGCTATGCGCTCGGTTTGGCGCTATAAAACAGAAGGAAAGGGATGATAAGATGGAATACCGTATGCATCTGACGGATGAGGAGCAGGCGATCCTCAACGGCTCGCAGGGCGAGACAATGGCGAAGATCGTCAAGACCCTCGTTCTCTACGGCGACGCCTTCGGGGCCACCCGGTTTGTCCCGGTTACCGGGCAGGGCCATCTGGTGACGAGCTTCGGCATTTCCGTACTCAAGCCCGTGTTTTCCATTATGGATGAGCTGATTGACGCAGGGCTGAAGGCAAAGGAGCCGTTTACGCTCGATCCCAGGCCGATCGACTATAAAAACGTGAAATGCAATCCCATCGAAAAGCTGATCTTCAGCAAAATTCTTTACGGCATGCAGGGCAGCTATGAGGCGCAGCTGCAAAAGCTTGGCCTGAAAAGCGCAAAATCCTTTACCTGTACCTGCTATCTCGATGAGGTCGGGAATACGCCCGGTTATGGCGATGTGCTCTCCTGGGCGGAATCCTCCGCCGTCGTCTATGCGAATTCCGTATTGGGCGCGCGGTGCAACCGCAATTCCGGCATCATCGAGCTGTTCGGTTCCATTTTCGGAAAGGTACCGGAATTTGACCTGCTGACCGATGAGGGACGTAAGGCGAAATGGGTTGTGGAGGTCCGCTGTGAAACAAAACCGGAGGCGCAGGTGCTTGGCAGCGCGGTCGGCATGAAGGTGATGGAGGACGTCCCCTATGTCAAAGGGCTTGACCGCTTCCTCGGCGCGGAGCTGACGGACGATGCGAAGGCCTATCTGAAGGATATGGGCGCGGCAACCGCCTCCAACGGCGCGGTCGGCCTTTATCACATCGAAAACCTGACCCCGGAGGCAAAGGCGCAGGGGGACGCGCTCATCCGCGAGGATGCGAAAACCTATGTGATCGACGACGCGGAGCTGAAACGCGTCAAGGACAGCTATCCAGTTATATGGAAGGACAAGAACGCGCAGCCCGATCGCTGCTTTATCGGCTGCCCGCACCTGTCCTACGCCCAGCTCGGCGAGTGGACGGAACGCTTTGCAGCGGAGCTGAAAAAGCAGGGGAAAGAAAAGGTTGGCCTTACCACCATTTTGACCGCCGCGCCGGAGGTGCTCGAGCATTTTCAGCGAGACAATCAGGCGGATTATGACAGGCTTTTGTCCTTCGGCGTGAAGCTCTCCAGCATCTGCCCGCTGATGTATATGAACAATCCGCTGTGCGGGAAGCGGCCCGTGATCACGAATTCCAACAAGCTGCGCACCTATACCTCCGCGCGGTATTTCACGGACGATGAGATTGCAGCGATCGCAGTGAAGGGAGGGTTTTAAAATGGGGAAAACGTTTCAGGGCCGCCCTGTCATCGCGGGTGCTATTACGGCTGAAGCGGTCGTTACCCGGCAGGGGTTCAACACGCTCGCCAGCTTCCAGAAGAGCGCGCTGATGAAGAAAAAGGAGGTCATCTGCTCTGATCAGAACAATGCAGATTTATACGGGAAAAATCTGACTGGAAAGGCGCTGTGCCTGCCGCAGACGATCGGATCGACCACCGGGGGGATGGTGTTGCATACCGTGTGTGCGATGGGGATCGCTCCGGCAGCCATGCTTTTCTCCGGCTCCATTGATTCCCTCGCCGCGGCGGGCGTGATCCTTGCAGATGTGTGGACGGAGAACCGGATTGTGGCGGTGGACAATCTGGGAGACGAATTTTTACAATATATGCAGGATGGGATGCAGATCACCATCTCCGCAGATGGAAGCGTGGAGATCAATTGAAAGTCCTCTCAGTATAAATATGCCGATTTATATTGAGGCAGTGCAGAATTGCATTGCCTCAATTTTCGTGAAAAGCTTAGATAATACAGGGAATTTGTTGACAAGGCAGATCATAATATAGTATGATATAGAATATACAGATTGTACAATTTAAGGCTTGCTTACAGGAGGCGCATGAAATGATACAGGAAGGCGGTATGAAATGAATCGGAAGCTGCGGGATAAAATCAAAGAATCTCTGCAGGCGGTGGTGCCGATTACAGCCATCGTTCTGCTCCTGTGCGTCACGATTGCGCCGATGCCGCCGGATACGCTCCTGCTTTTTTTGACCGGTGCCGGGCTCCTGATTCTGGGCATGGGCTTTTTTACGCTTGGCGCGGATCTGGCGATGATCCCGATCGGCGAGCATTTGGGCACACGCTTGGCGAAGGTGAAAAAGACTGCGTTGATTGCGTTGGCCTGTTTTGCAATCGGCGCAATTATCACCGTGGCAGAGCCGGATTTGCAGGTGCTTGCCCAGCAAACGCCCGGCGTGCCTGATTTAACGCTGGTACTGACCGTTGCGGCCGGCGTCGGCCTCTTTCTGGTGGCTGCGTTTTTACGAATGGTGTGCAGGATACGCCTGTCCATTCTGCTGATGATCGGCTATGCGGCCGTTTTTCTGCTCTCCATTTTTGTGCCGAATGAATTTGTTGCCGTGGCGTTCGATGCAGGAGGTGTGACGACCGGCCCGATCACGGTGCCGTTTATCATGGCGTTCGGAATCGGGCTTGCCGCGCTGCGCAACGACGGAGATGCGGAAAGCGACAGCTTCGGCATGGTGGCGCTGTGCTCGATCGGCCCGATTTTATCGGTTCTGCTGCTGGGGATCGTTTATGAGCCCTCGCAGGCGG
Source organism: uncultured Oscillospiraceae bacterium (assembly GCA_900549825.1). GTDB lineage: Bacteria > Bacillota > Clostridia > Oscillospirales > Acutalibacteraceae > Fimivicinus. The sequence continues at coordinate 14,250 of URQB01000029.1, forward strand.
AATATGCGGAGATTACAGTGCCGGCCATCAGCACAACCCGCGATTTGGGATTGGAGTTTGGCCGTGCGTTTCCGGCTTATGCAAAAGAAGTGCTTTTGGCGCTCCTGCCGATTCTGGTCTTCTTTTTTATCTTTCAGGTTGCGTTTTTAAAGCTGCGCAAAAAGCAGCTTGTCAAGGTGCTTGTCGGCATCCTTTATACCTTCCTTGGCCTCCTCCTGTTTTTAACAGGGGTCAACGTTGGCTTCATGCCGGTTGGCAGCTATTTGGGCCGGGAGCTCGCTTCACTTTCCTATCGCTGGGTTTTGGTGCCGCTTGGTATGATTATCGGCTTCTTTCTTGTAAAAGCGGAGCCTGCGGTTCTGGTGCTCAATAAACAGGTGGAGGTGATTTCGGGCGGCGCAATCTCGCAAAAGACCATGATGAACGGCCTCTCTGTGGGCATGGCGCTGTCGGTGGGGCTATCCATGATCCGGGTTCTGACGGGGGTTTCGATCTACTGGTTTTTGGTGCCCGGTTATGTCTGCGCTCTGCTTTTATCCCTTGTCGTGCCGAAGATGTTCACGGCGATCGCCTTTGATTCCGGCGGTGTTGCATCCGGCCCGATGACGGCCACATTCCTCCTGCCCTTTGCTATGGGCGCATGCGGTGCTTTGAGTGGCAATATTCTGATGGATGCTTTTGGGATTGTTGCGATGGTTGCAATGACGCCCCTGGTGGTGATTCAGGGCATCGGCCTTGTATATCGCATCAAAACGCGGCGCCATAAGCCAGAGCCAGCGGCGGCTCAAAATGAAATTATCGAGTATGAGGAGGTTTAAAGCGATGCGTGCGTTTCCTCTACAGGTGCTGATTACGGTTGTGGATCGTGGCAAAGGGGTCAGAATGGCCAGGCTTTATCAACAGGCGGGGGTTGAAACACAGCTAGTGTGCTTGGGGACCGGTACGGCAAAATCGGAGATTGTTGAATATTTGGGCTTAGGGGAGCTGGAAAAGGATATCCTCTTCAGCGTAGCTCCCCGATGCGTGATCAGGAGCGGACTGGAGAGACTTCAGAGTGACCTGCCGTTTTCAAAACCGGGCGGCGGAATTGCATGCGGCGTAACGTTTGCAAGCGTCAGTATGGCAGCGCTGCGGCAGATTCAAATGGATGCCACGATTATTGAGACAGAAGAGGTGGAAAAGATGGATCAAAAACGTACGCACGACATGATTGTCTGTATAACGGACCGCGGACAAACGGAATTGGTCATGGATGCTGCTCGCCGGGCCGGTGCCAGCGGTGGGACCGTAATCCATGCACGGGGCTTTAATACCAAGGAAGAGGAGAATTTCCTGCATCTGCTGATCCGGCCGGAAAAAGAGCTGGTGATGATTATTGTCCCATTGGAGCGCCGGCGTACCGTGATGCAGGCGGTCTGTGACGAGCTGGAGCACAAAACGGGAGATCCCGGCCTTTTGTTTTCCTTGCCCGTAGAAGATGTGATGGGCCTGCACCGTTCTGCAGATTGAAACAGCATATTCACATTGTTTTTTCATATTCTTCGAAAACCTGTCACAGAAACGACATATTTAGAAGGTATCATAATTTCGTAAACAAAAGGAAGCCATTGAAAATAGACAGATGCATACGTTTTCTCCTTTTCTCTTCCGTCCCGTTCGGAGGAAGCTATATTCCGACGAGGACGGTGCGCTTACAATCCCCTCTTCGGAGGGTTCTTCCTATCATTTTTTCTTCTTTTTTTCCTTTCTTTTCCCTCATTTTTGAGAAAGGGCGCGGCTGATAAAGCTGCGCTCTTTCTCTATTTGGCGTTGATTCGTTAGAAACGCGCGGAGGGGTGTAGAAGTAAGGAGAAAAAGGGAGAAAAAGATGTTGACA
>URQB01000030.1 GCA_900549825.1 uncultured Oscillospiraceae bacterium
TTGCTTCCTTTTCCGGCCGAACGGAAAAGGAAGTGCCCGCGCGGCACGAGCGCAAACGCAACTCGATTACTCAGAAATTTAGGATAGGTCAAAAAATGAACTCGTCTCATCGAACCCCTGTACAAAGCTTCCATCTCCTGCCGCCCGTGCGGTAAGAGCGCATTTCAATACTAATAAATTGAAGTAAGCCCGCAGACCTCATATGTTAGGCTGGCGGGCTTGCCTTTTAAAAATCTTGCTTAATCAGCAAGCATCTGCTGAATCTTCTCCTTTACCGCCTGACACATCGCCCCCGGTAAAAGCTCCTCTTTAAAAGCTTTATCCCTCGCTGAGAATTCTACGATCCCCTTCGCGCAGGTCTTGGCGCTCACCACAATCCGCAGCGGCACGCCCAATAAATCCGCATCCGAAAACATCACGCCCGCGCTCACCGGGCGGTCGTCAAAGAGCACCTCCACGCCTGCCTTGGTCAGCTCCTCATAGAGCGTTTCTGCTGTCTCCTTGACCTGCGGATCGACTGCTTTGAGCGCGCAAATGTGTACCTGCCAGGGTGCGATCGCCATCGGCCAGATCGGGCCGTAATTGTCGTGCCGCACCTCGCACACGGCGGCGGCGAGCCTGCCCACGCCGATGCCGTAGCAGCCCATGATCGGGTATTGCAGCCTGCCCTCCCGGTCGAGATACTGCATCCCCATGGAACGGGTGTATTTATCGCCAAGCTGAAAGATATTGCCCACCTCGATGCCGCGGCTGATGCGCAGGTGCGGCTTGCCGCAGGCCGGGCAGATGCCGCCCTCGAATGCCTTTGCCACGTCGAAGAATTCCGGCTTCTGCTTGAGGTCGCGCTCGAGCGAAACGCCGGTGAGGTGGTAGCCATCCTCATTCGCGCCGCATACCGTGCACCGGATGCCCTCCATGGAGCGGTCAAAGACCGCCTGTACCCTGTCGTTCAGGCCCACCGCGCCGATGGAGCCGGGGACAAGCCCGCTGTCCTCCGTGATTTGTACGGCAGGATGAATCTCCGTTTTCAGGAGGTTGCGCAGTTTCGTTTCATTGACCTCCAGATCGCCCCGGATAAACACGACCACATAGCCGTCGTCCTCATTCTTCTGGTACACCACGGCCTTGCAGGTCTGCTCCGGCTGAAGATGGAGGAAGGCGCAGAGGTCTTCGATCGTTTTCACGCCGGGGGTGGAGACCTTTTGCAGCTGAGCCTGCTCTGTTTGCGGATTCCGGACAATGCACTGCGCGGCTTCCATGTTGGAGCGGTAGCCGCAGCTGTCACACAGGACGATGGAATCCTCACCGATCTCCGTCAGCAGCATGAATTCGTGGGCAATGCTTCCGCCCATCATGCCGGAATCGGATTTGACCGCCACAACCTCCGGCACGCCCACGCGGGTAAAAATGCGCTGATAGGCCTCATAACATTTGTCATAATAGCGCTCGAGATCCTCCTGCGAGGTGTGGAAGGAGTATGCGTCCTTCATCGTGAATTCCCGCACGCGGATCAGCCCGCCGCGGCAGCGCGGCTCGTCGCGGAATTTCGTCTGGATCTGATAGATCATGAAGGGATAATTGGCGTGGGATTTTGCCGCGCCGCGTGCGAGCTGCACGGCCGCCTCCTCATGCGTCATGCCGAGGACAACGTCGCTCCCGCTGCGATCCTGAAAGCGTGCCATCTCGCTGCCGATGCTCTCATAACGGCCGGATTCCTGCCAGAGAGAAGCGGGCATGACCACGGGGAACAGCACTTCCTGCCCGCCGATCGCATCCATCTCTTCCCGGATGATTTGCTCAATCTTGCGGGTGATCCGGCGTGCAGGAGGATAGAGCGAATAGATGCCGTTGCATAGCTGGCGCATATAACCGCCGCGCATCATGAGGGCGTGGCTGGCGATCTGGCAGTCGGAGGGCGTTTCCTTGAACCGCTCTCCCAAAAGGTGATTCATTTTCATACTGTGCGCTCCTTTGGCTTATCAAGCATAAACTATGTTTCAGTATACCACAGTTATTATTTTCCGTTCAAGGAGAAAACCGCAGGATCGGCGCGAAAACGGAAAATGATTGTTGAATGCTGTCCCTGAATTTGGTACAATAAAACACACGGGAAAAGAATTTCTCTAAAAAATTTAAAAAACCTCCTATCCCGCTTGGAAAGGATGCTATCATCATGGAAGAAAAGAAAAATCTGCTTTGGAAAGACCGAAAGCGCGTGTTGGGCATGCCGCTCACCTTCACAAAATATTCCTTGTCGGAAGATCGTATCTTTTTGCAGACCGGCTTCCTGAATCTGGAGGAAGAGGAGATCCTGCTTTACCGCATCCGGGATCTGAGCGTCAAGCGCTCCTTGGGGCAGCGGATTTTTGGCGTGGGCAGCGTGCTGGTGCATTCTTCGGATAAAAGCACGCCGCATCTGCTGATCAAAAATGTGAAACACCCTGTGGACGTCAAGGAGCAGATCCACCAGCAGGTGGAAAAAATGAAGATTGAGCGCAGGATGCGTTTGGGAGAGCTGGTGCATGACGGCGACTGCGGCGATCCGGATTTTGACCGGGAGGAATGATCACCGCCATCAGAAAAGACCGTCCGAAGCCGGACGGTCTTCGAAAGATTTTATGATTTCAGGCCCGTCTCCACACAGGTCGGGGTGTTTTGAGGCACCTGCTCTTCTTCCTTCTTTGGCGGCTCCAGATAAATGGTTTTGCTGTGCACGTCAAGCCTGTCATAATATTGCTTGAAGCGGACGGTATAGCGCAAAAGCCGCTCGCAGTGCGGGCAGAAGAATTTGGCGCGGAAGGCCCGGCAGGTGAAAACCCAGTCGCTTTTCTGCTGCGCTTCCCGGCCGCACTGGTCGCAGAAGCAGCGCAACTGCTCCGGGTCGACTTTTGGGCTGTGGATATCACTGATGATATAGGCCTTGAACCGAAGTCGCTCATAAAATTCCTCTCCGCACGGTAGGATGAACTGCCCTACCAGCGCGTCGGAAAAAACGCGGCGCAGGCATTCCGCTGATAGAATGCTATCGTCCAGCGCCCGATGGAGCGAGAGCCCGTCCTCGCCGATGCCCAGCATGGCCGCTGCGGCGCTCAGGCCCGTTTGCTGCGCGGCGGAGAGCTGAAGCGCAGCCTGAACAATTTTCTGCAAATCGGCGTAGTAGGTCAGGAAAGGCAGGGTTTCCAGGCCGTTGAACAATTTAAAATTTTCAATCAGGACGCGAATATCCGTATCGCCCCAGGTCAATACCGTAACCGGACCGTTGCCGATCCATTTCCGGAATTGCGCCATCGTCTGGGTAAAGGGCGCGCCGCTTTGCAGATCCTCATTGGTCAGATGGGTCAACTCACGGACATGCCCGCGCAGCCGCTTGCCGATTTGAGATTTGATGAGATGGGAAAACGTGTCGATTTCGCAAAGCTGCTCGTCCAGGCGGACGGCGCCGATTTCAATGACTTCGTTCATGAATCCGCCGCGTTTGATACTGTATACGTTATTCCATTCAAGATCCATAACGATGTATTGCATCTTCAAGGTGACCCTTTCCTGTTTTATCATTCATTCATTCATACGCATCCGGGCGGAGGGATTATTCCGGCTGATGCCGGTTTTCCACCGTGATCTGCAGGCCCTCCATCACGTCGAGCGCTTCTTCGTGGAGCTTCCTGTCGGCGCCTGCCGTACAGGCCGCATCCACAACGATCTCCGCTTCCGGCAAGGCGGCTTTTGCCAGAACGGCATTGGAGATCACGCAGATATTGGAGACCAGGCCGATCAGCTCGACCCGGTCGAAGCGGGAGGAGCGCAGATACCCGGCAAGCTCCAGAGAGCCGAACCCCGGCTTTTCGATGACGACGTCCTCCGGCCTGCGCAAGCCTGCAACACGCCCGTAAAGCTGCCATCCCTCAGAATTTTTCAGGCAGTGGGAAACGGGTAGCTTTTTACCTTCCTGCGTTTTCAGATAGTTCGCCGCATGGGTGTCGAAGGTGAAGATCACGGTATGATTCTGCGCATGACAGGCATCGATTTTGGCGCAGATTGCCGCTTCTAAATCGGGCGCCTGCGGAAAACCGAGGCTCCCGTCTACAAAATCCTTTTGAAAATCCACAACTACCAATGCCTGCCGCATGTTACTTACCTCCGCCGCATAACAGTCAAAAATGAATCGCGATTCGTATTCAACAAACGATCAAAAAAACAGCAGTTCCATAATAGCATAAGCAGACAGAGTGGTCAAGTGTGACAGGATGTAACACCGTGATTTGCAACTGTTTGCGCTCATAGGGAGGCGATCTTTTGAGAACAGAAAAGAAGGGAGGAAAAAGCATGATGTGGGTATTATTTGCGCTTTTATCTGCTTTTTTTGCGGCAGTTACTTCAATTTTAGCAAAAATAGGAATAGAAGGTATTAATTCAAATTTGGCTACCGCAATCCGGACCGTGGTCGTGCTGATCATGGCGTGGGGTATCGTATTTGTCACCGGAACGCAGGGCCAGATTTCCGATATCAGCAGAAAAAGCTGGATATTTTTGATTTTGTCCGGTTTGGCTACCGGGCTTTCCTGGCTGTTTTACTACAAGGCTCTGCAAATGGGAGAGGCTTCCAAGGTGGTGCCGATCGATAAATTCAGTGTGGTGATCAGCATGGTGCTGGCGTTTATCATCCTTAAGGAGAAGGTCACGCCGCAGACGGTCATCGGTGGGCTTTTGATTACGGCTGGAACATTTGTGATGATTCTATAGAGGCCTGTTCTTTGTTCACTAGAAAGCTGCTGTTGGGTACACCGCTGCCCAACGGCGGCTTTTTCTGTGCAATTGAAAAGTTACAAATCAATTACGAATGCATTACATTTCAACAAGAAAGTTGACGTTACTGTTTTTTTATGCTATTCTCCTAACTGTGATATGCGTAATATCACAGATGACATTCTAACGAATGCAGAGGAGGGTTTCGGTTGATTGATATCATCCATGTAACAAAGCGATTTGGAAAATTTACCGCTTTGAACGGGTTGCATTTTTCCGTGGGGCGCTCTTCCATCTACGGCCTGGTGGGGTATAACGGCGCAGGCAAGACCACACTTTTGAAGACGATTTCCGGTGTTTATAAGCCGGAAGAAGGGGAGGTTCGCATTGACGGCGAAAATATCTTTGATAATGCTAAAATGAAGCAGCGTCTTTTTTATGTGCCGGATGATCTCTATTTTCAACCCTATGCGAGTATGGAAAAAATGGCCCGCTTTTATCGGGGCTATTATCCAAAATTCAGCGATAAAACGTTTCAAAACCTGATGAAGGTTTTCGGTCTGGACGCAGACAAACGGATCAATGGGTTTTCAAAGGGCATGCAGCGGCAGGCGGAGATGGTGCTGGGGATGTCGGCGCATCCCGACGTTTTGCTTCTGGATGAATCCTTTGACGGCCTCGATCCCGCCAAGCGGAGCCTGACAAAACAGCTTTTGGCAGAGTATATGGCCGAGAAGGAGGTCTCTATCGTCGTTTCTTCGCACAATCTGCATGAAGTGGAGGACCTCTGCGACCATGTGGGCCTGATCAACGGGCAGAAGCTCGCCATGGATTGTTCGATTGAGGAAATCAGCCAGAACCGCTGCAAATTCCGCCTTGCCTTTGACCGCGAGATGACGGAAAAAGACTTTCCGGGTCTGGAGATCAAACGGTTTAAAAAAGACGGCAGCATGATTCTTTTTACCGCGGTGGGAGAAAAGAATCAGATAGAAGCCCAGCTTCGTCAGATGAACCCGCTGGTGCTCGAAAACATGCCGCTTTCGCTGGAAGAAATATTCTTGGATGAAATGGAGGGAACCGATTATGACTTCTCCGAAATCTTCAGCTAATCCGCGCTTTTATACGTTCCGGACGGCACTTGCCTCTCATTTTCTGCTTCCGCTTCTGAATGCGCTGGCGCTGACATTCTTAATTCCAGTGCTCAACCTGATGCTGATGCTATCGGCAAACGACGCTTCTGCCTCCACACGTCAGGGGGAAGCGGCGGTAACATTGAAGGAAACCTATAAATACATTCTGATGGGAAGTACAGAATTTTCGATTGTGGCAATTTTGGCCGTGGTCGTCTGTTCTGTTTTGCTGGGCGTTATAACGTTCCGGTTTATCGCCAGCAAGAAGACGGTCAATGTTTTTTACAGCCTGGGTATTACGCGAAAATCCCTTTTTGTATCCAAATATCTGGCGGGTATTCTGATGCTGGTTGTTTCTGTTGCTCTGCCGCTGCTGCTGAATCTGATCCTCAATTTCTCCTATCTGGGTTCTTCCTGGCAGCTTTGGAGCGCAACGGCCTATTATTTCTGGAGCTTTTCCATCCTGGCCTGCTTTGCCTTTACGGTGACGGCGGCTGTGTTCAGCTGCGTTGGCACGGTGGCGGAGGGGTGCTTCTTCCCGTTTGTGATTCTGGGCTCTCCGATGATCATCCTGTACTGTTTGCAATACCTGATGGAGACGCTTTACGGAAATCCCTACGGTCATTATCTGATGGGCTATCGTTCAGTCGACCTGCCAACCGCCTTTAAGTCCTTCAATCCGCTTCTGTTTCTCTATGACGGCATTTCCAATCTCTCCGCGCTTGATGCAGAGGGAAAGCTGGTGCCAAGCGCATATGGCGGCGAAGGGACACCGTGGATGAAACCGGGTTTCCTTCCGCTGGTTTTCTGGACGATCGCAATTGTCGCCCTTATGTTCCTGGGAATGTATCTGTTCCGCAGGCGCAAAGCGGAAATCTGCGGGTTCCTTGGCGTCAACCCGGTATTGAATTTCCTGATCACATTCCTGCTGGGCTTCTTCGGATTTGGGCTTGTGATCCATTTCGCGGCGGAAAAGCTCTCTATGGCGCTCGCCATCCTGATTGGCCTGCTTGTATTCGCTGTGATTTATTGCATTGTCGATTTCGCGCTGATCCGCAATGGGAAGGATTTTCTGCGCGGGCTCAAAAAGCTGCCGATTCATTTGGGCATTACGCTGGTTGTCGGCATCATTTTTGCGACGGGCCTGTTCGGCTTCAGCAGCCGGGTTCCGGAGCTCTCGGAAATTAAGAGTGCTGCAATTACCGTGCCGTCCGATACCTTCCTTGGCGTTGGTGGCAGAGGGTACTCCACAGGTGCATACAATTATGCTTGGGGGGCATCGGGCCAGATGCTGGATGAGATTACGGACGAAGAGGATCTCCGCTTTGTCCGGCAGATCCATGAAGAAATCATCAAAAGCGGCGATCAGAAGATCACGGCCAATGACAAGGGCATTGACCGCGCAGAGCAAACCGTGGGAAGCACGGTTCAGCTCGTCTACGAGCTGAAAAACGGGAAGAAACTGATGCGCAACTATAATCATGTTCCGATGAAGGCCGTGAATCAGCTTCTGAACATTGAGGATACCAACGCCGGCCGCGCGCAGCTTCAGACGTTGCTGATAAAACCGTTTGATCCGGATCAATATGAAGGCCGGGCTGCTGCAATCATTCAGAAAACGGGAGAGATATCGCTTGTGAGCCCGACCTTGGATCAGGCAACGTCCATCACACTGTCTGAATCGCAGAGAAAGGTGATGCTTCAATGCATTGCCGATGATCTGACCTCACAGAAGGCTGCCGAGCGCTATTTCCCCACAAAGGCATTGGTTGGCCTGATCATGATTCAGGATACGGAGGAAAGAGGTCTGGGCTACCTTGGCGGAAGCAGTTCCGTTTTATCTTTGATGACCTCTACGAGTTGGGGCTATACAGTCTATTTAACGGAGGATATGCCGAAAACCATCCAATTCTTACAGGCAAATGGGCTGTATGATCAGATCGGGCAGCCTGCAAAGGTAGAAAGTGTGGAAATATGCCGTGCGGAAGACAGCACGGATCATTATGACGATGGCCTCATGTACGATTCTTGTTATTTCCTTGGTTCCTGGCGCTCTCTCAAATTCTTTGAGGGGGAAGAAGCGCAGAAGCAAGGCTACAATCCGGATGATCCGTTTCAAAACGCGGTGAAAATTAAAGATGCCAAGCAGGCGCAGGAGATCGCCTCCCTTTCCCATATCGCCTATTTCTATGGGGTGGACGGCTATTTCGTCCGGGCAAAGCTGGCGGATGGTAAGGGATACACCTGCATGTTCCTGCCGGAATCCGTTGCGCCACAGTATGTGAAAGACGCAGTGAAGTAAATAACCCGGCGATCGTTTTCAGGCTTCATAATACCTGAATCCGGTTTGCGCCCATCCCGCAGGCCCTGTTTGTGGCCAGCGGGATTTGGGCCTTTCAGACATTGTTATGGAGGGGAGAGAAACCGCCGTGATCGACATCGACCTGCGAAGCCGCACGCCGATCTATGAGCAGATTAAGGAACAGATCATGCGCTTGATTCAGCTCGGCGTGTTCCGTCCAAATGAACAGTTGCCGTCCATTCGCACGCTTTCACGCGAACTGAATCTAAATATCAATACGGTAAAGCACGCCTTTATGGACCTTGAGTCGGACGGCGTGATTTATTCCATGCCGGGCAAAGGCAGCTACGTCAGTGAAAATGCATTTGCGAATACGCGCATCAAGGAAAAGGCGCTGGAGGAAATACGCTCCGCGATTTCTTCCGGGCAGTCCAAGGGCGTTACGCAGGAGGAAATCATCGATTTGGTAAAAGAGATTTACGCAAAGGGGGATGTCCAATGATCGATGTAATTGACGTGACAAAGAAATTTGGCCGCTTTACCGCTCTGAGCGGCATTTCATTGACTGTCCATAAGGCGTCAATCTATGGGCTCGTAGGATTCAACGGAGCGGGGAAAACCACTCTGCTGAAAACAATTGCGGGCATTTACCGGCCGGAAGAGGGCATGGTCCGTGTGAATGCAGAAAATATTTTTGACAACGCCAAAATGAAGCAGCGCCTTTTTTATATGCCGGACGAGCTTTATTTCCAGGTCTACGCCACGCTGAAAAAGATGGCGCGTTTTTATGAGAGCTACTATCCATGCTTCAGCCGAAAAACCTTTCAGGAGCTTTGCAATATTTTTCACCTGAACCAGAATGAAAAGATCAACGGCTTTTCTAAGGGAATGCGCCGGCAGGCAGAGCTGGTGCTTTGCCTTTCAACACGCCCGGATTTTCTTCTGCTGGACGAATCGTTCGATGGGCTTGATCCCGCCAAGCGCAGCCTTGCCAAGAAGCTGCTGATCGAATATGTGGCGGAACGCGGCGCTTCTGTTATCATCTCTTCTCACAATCTGCATGAGCTGGAGGATCTCTGCGATCATGTCGGCCTGCTGGACGGTCAAAAGCTTCTGCTCGATTGCTCTGTGGACGATATCAGCGCGAGCCGCTGCAAATTCCGAGTGGCGTTTGACCGTGAAGTGGACTGTGCTGATTTCAATGGTTTTACCTTCAAGCGCTTTATCCAGGATGGCCGTCTGATTACCTTTACGGCGCATGGGGATATCCAGGAGCAGGAGGAGCGGCTGCGCGCCATGAATCCGATCCTGCTGGAGAGCTTTCCGCTCTCTCTGGAAGAGATTTTCATGGATGAGATGGAGGGCGAGGAGCAGGATTATTCCGATATTTTTCGATAAATCATTCTGGGGTTTTATGAAAAAGGGGAGGTAGAGATATGAAGAAAAAGACGCAGCCTGCTTCCTTGGCGGCTACTGCGTTTCAGCGGGCGTTTGTTTCCGGCCTGCCGGCGGCCTTGCCTTATTTTATTGCAATCCTGCTGTTGTTCACCCTATCAACGTTTATCTACATTCTCGGATATGACAGCAGGATCGCGCCACATGCGCAACAATATATCAGCGCGGGGGAGCCTGTCCCGACTTTCCAGTCGCAGTACCGCTATATCCTTTTCGACATGGAAATGGGGTTTCTTCCGCTGCAGATTTTTGCGCTTTTGGCGCCGGTCCTATTGGGGATTGTTCTGTTTCGCTTCATGGCAAGCAAACGGACCGTCAATGTATATTACAGCCTGGGTTTATCCAGGCGCTCACTCTTTTTGACCCGGTATCTGGCCGGCCAGCTTTTGCTGCTGCTTGCATCCTTGCTTCCGGTGGCGGCGAATCTGATTTTAAACCTTGCCTTTTTCGGCTCCTGCAGAGAGCTATGGATTTCGGCGGCCGCTTTTTTTGCAGCTCTGGCGATTTTGTCTTCCCTGAGCTTTGCCGTAACGGCGGCGGTGTTCAGCTGTGTGGGCACGGTGAGCGAAGGCATCGTCTATTCCGTCCTTTCGCTTTTTTCGCCCTCCATCCTGCTCGCTGGGGCGGAGGGGCTGATGAGCCGTGTCTGGGGGAGCCCCTTTGGCGCTACCTTTGAAACAATGGATTTTAGAAGAACAATATATTCCCTGCTTCTCAATTGCCAGCAAGTTCAGCCGGTCTTTTTACTAAAAACAAGCTGCGGCCAGGTCTGCCAGCTGCCTATGAATGAGAAGTGGACGGCGCCCAACGGCTTTTCTCTGCTGCTTTGGGCGTTGCTCACCATTGGGATCGTAGCGCTGGGTGCGTTCCTGTTTCAGAAGAGAAAAGCGGAAATCTGTGGCTTTTTGGGAAAGAATAAGGCGCTCAATGTGAGTGCGGTTGTTTTGATCGGCTTTTTATGTTTGGGAGCCGTTTTTAAGCTGGCCTCCCCGTTGCCGGATTTTGCGGCAGTGCCCCTCGGCGTGCTGGCATATGCGGCTGTTTACTGCGTATTTTATCTGGCGTTGACGCGCGATGGAAAACGCTTCCGTAAAAAGCTGCGGTTCCTGCCGCTGCATTTGGGCGCGGTTGTTCTTCTGAGCGTTTTGGCAGTGACCGGCTTCTGTGGCTTCAGCAGCTATGTCCCGGAGCCTTCCGAGGTGCAGAGCGTGGATGTGATCATGCCGGATCAGAGCATTCAGATCACCGGTTACAGCGGATCATATGGAATTGACAATCAATATTTTTCAGAACAGGGGGATCTCATACCGGGCTTTACCTCCCAGCATGACCTTCAGTTGATTACAAAGCTGCATCGCCGGCTGGCGGAAGAGGGGAACCAGCCTTTGCGGGAGGATGGTCCGCGCGGGGAGCAGGTTGTCCGGACGGTGATCCAATTTGTCTATACACGCAAGGATGGCCGGCAGGTCAGGCGCCATTACGAGAAGGTACCTTTTTCCCAGCTGATCCAATTTCTCCAGCTGGAAGACAGCGACCGTTATCATGAACTCGTGCGGGAGGTTTTGACTGATGCGCCGGATTTGGAGAGAATCGGCCGGCTGAACAATTGGAAAAGACAAATTCAGGAGACAGATTTGGCGCTGCTCAGCGGCAAGTGGCTTGCAAGGGAGCAGGAGCTTTCCCTGAGCAAGGATCAGCGTGCGGCATTGCTGCAATGTATCAGCGATGATTTTTGTGCGCAGCCCGCGTGGGAGAGATACCATCCGTCCTCTCCGGAGCTTGGCGCAATCGCATTTACCGGCCTGGATGAGGATACGGATTATCTTCGCATTCCGGTCAGAGCGCTTTCCGGCTCTTCTGCATCATTTCGAATTGCCATTACACAGAATATGACGAACACGCTCGAATTTTTGCGGAAGCATGGCTGGGCGGCTATTTTTAATGAGGCTCCCCAGATTCGAAGGCTATCAGTGATCCGGGTAAAACTGATGGCTCCTCATCATTTGGGCACAAGCGGAAGTTTCCCATACACGTCTACCCGCTACACTGCGCAGGAATTTCACGGAAGGTGGATCAGAGACCGTGCGGCTAAAAATGAAAGATTCCTGAATGATGGCCCGGCGATCGAGGCGTTCCAACATGCCCATATGGTATTGGATCGGACACAGATAGAAGAGATCATGAAGCATGCTTATCTGAATTATTATCTGGATACGGAAGGGTACTATGTGCTTGCGGAATTTGAGAATGATATGGGCTATACGACTTTGTTCCTTCCGGCAGCGGAGGCGCCAAAGTCTCTCACCAACCTTGTGAAATAGCATCTTCAGATACGACTAAAAGAGGAATTGCTTTGAAGAAGCATCTATTTTGTACTTGCCCGCCTTGAGGAAAAAGGCACATTCGGCGTCTTGTTCCTTCCGGCAGCGGAGGTCCCGCAATCGATCCGGGGCGCCGTAAAATGATTGGGATCGGGCCGCAGGCTTTATCCCGAAATCGATGCATCCATGCGCTCATAGATTGCAGATGAATCGGAAAAAGCTTATAATAGAGATTGGATTGAAGCCAAATGGAATGAAAGGAGCCGGATAATCATGAGCCTGAAAAAGGGGAACAGCGCTGCCGCGGCAGGAGCGGTTGCAACGCTTGCGATTCTTTCCATTGCTGTTCTGGTTATGGTACGGAAATACGGAAGATGACAAAAATCTGAGTGAGACATGCACATTTAAAATCTGTGCGCATAAACTGTTCTGGCATGGGAACTGCCGGGGCAGTTTTTGTTTTTATCATCTCATGGAACAGGCAGAAAATATATCCAAAAATTTGCGATCATTAAACGATATGTTGTTGGTTTTATAGACGTATATGTTGTTTACAATCACCGCGATATATGGTATTATAAACCGCGTGATAGGGAATTAGTATTTAAGTACAGTAATCGCAAAAAAAATTATTTTTTGTGAACCCCTGAAAATCCTTCCCGTGAAAACGAAATATAAAAACGAAGGCCAATCAAGAAGTGTTTTGAAACATTTTCGTTTTAAGGCACAAAAAGCCAGAAGGAGTGTTTGATGATGCAAGATACCATGGTGCTGAAATTTCCGATGGATACCCATATGACAGCTGCTCCGGAGAAAACCGGAAAAAAGAGCGGCGATACGATCTCGCATTTTGGTATGCAGAGAAAGATCGTTTCCCATATGACCTCTGAATCATGGAAGACCATTCCGCATGTTACCTATATGTATGAGCCGGATGTGACGGATTTCATGCAGGAATACCGGCTGCTCAGCCGTGATTCAAATCGTCCGCGAAAAATCACTGTGAACACGATCATGCTGAAGGCAATTGCGGAAGGCCTGAAGGCTGCGCCATCCCTCAACGCTCATATCGATTACCATGACAGGACTGTACGTGGAAGTGTCACCCTTCTGGACAGTATTGATATCTCCGTTCCCTGGTGCCTGCCAAATGGGGAGATGATGACGGTCAATCTGCGGGATGTCGGCTCGAAAACGCTTGATGAGCTTGCCGCTTATATCGAAGATATCGGCCGCCGGATGGCAAACACGGATTTCAATGAAGCGATGTATGAGGTGGCCTTTGCCGAAACAATGGGTCATTTAAAGCGCCTGCATATTGTGCGCGTGCTGCGTCGCCTGTTTGGGTGCAAGGTGGGGAAGCATCGGGTCAAAACACTTTCCGGAAAAGCGAGGAAGGCATATCGCAAAATACCGGCGAGCGACCGCCTGACGAAAGCGGATCTGGAGCAGGGAAGCGTGACAGTGCCGTTACGGTATAATAACGACAAACGGAAAAAGCCTTTATTTTCAAGAGGTTTGAGCGTTTGCCGTCATTTATTCAATTCCTTTTCCAAGTTGAAATATGACGAGAAAATTATCGAATAAAGGAGGCTGTTTCATTAACGACAAAATTTAATAGTGCCAGCGGTCCGGTACATTGCCGGATCGCTGATTGCCGTGGGCGTTTCACTTTTACAGGTGGGCGCCCTTTTTTCATACCCATTTTCAGGAGAAAGGAGATTCACATGGAATTAAACGAAATGGAAAAACGGCTGCTGTTTCAGGTTGAGGGTGACTATCAATCCAAAGTCCTGAACGAGCTTTACATGACCGCCCGGTACACAAAGAATCCCGAACAGCGGAAGGCAGCGGAAAACCTGATGGCAAAGCTGCGCGTCCTGACGGATGCCGAGTGCATGGACCTGGTGCGGGATATTCAGAAGAATTACCGTCTGCCCTACCCGGCGCGGACGATTGGGGAAAAGATTGCCGAGGCCAGGCAGCAATCCGGCGCGAAGAAATTGAAGGGGCACGACATCATGGCGCTGGAACGCTTCGACCCGGAGGTACGCCACATGATCGTCTTTGATGTGCTGTCTTATGATTCCCCTGTCGGTGATAAGGGCGATAAGATGCGCCTGTTCCTTACAGATGCCGGCTATCAGAAATTCTTAGACAGCCAGGAACGGGGCGAGGTGAAACTGAAAAACCATGCGAAGGTCTCAGGCGGGCACCTTCACTATGACCGCAGGGAGCGCGCCTTGTAACGGAAATAACCGGAGAAAGGAGGCTGTGAAATGGCTGTATTCCGGGTAGAAAAAACGAAGGACTTCACGATCATGTGCAACCACCATCTGCGCAATACGGAACTGTCCTTAAAGGCAAAGGGGCTTCTCTCCCTCATGCTGTCGCTGCCGGAAGATTGGGACTATACCACAAAGGGGCTCGCCCATATCTGTAAGGACGGTGTGGATTCAATCACCACCGCCCTGAAAGAACTGGAGCGGCACGGGTATCTCACCAGGCAGCGCCTCCGCTATGAGAACGGGCAGCTCGGAGATATTGAATATACGATCCATGAAAAGCCTGTAAATGCCGAAAAACAGGCATTTCCACCTAAACGGGAAAATCCAAGACAGGTAAATCCAGGACAGGCAAAACCTGA
>URQB01000031.1 GCA_900549825.1 uncultured Oscillospiraceae bacterium
TTTTGCTTCCTGTTCCGGCCGAACGGAAAAGGAAGGGCCCGCGCGGCCTGAGCGCGTTTCAATTTCTTCTTCGCTTGTCAGGGCAATCAAAAAAGGCAAGCGTAATGGAGAACTCTTACGAAATGGTTCTTGTGCATTTTGATGAAACGATATCCCTTTTTCGACAGGCTGAGGCGGTATGCTGCCCACTGTGGGAGCATACCGCCTGTTTGTTGTCAATCGCACGGTTCACAGTACGCACGTCGTTCCCTGTAACTCACCTTAGCGGCTGCACAAAACGCGGCACATATTGCAGTACGCCGCTGCTCCGCCGGGATTCCATCAGGACGATCTCCCTGACCTGCATCCGGGCAGGGGGAAGCGATTTTCCAAAGGCTTCTGCGTTGAAGCCGGGCTCCAGAACCACCTCGCGCCCCAGCGTCAGGTGGGGGCGGAATTTCCGCTTTTCCAGGGAAAAGCCCGCCTTGGCAAGCGCCGTATCCACCTGCTGCTGAAGGGCGCTCAGCGCATCGTTTTCCGCAACGCCCATCCACCAGAGATCTCCGCCGCTCCGCCGGAAGCTCCCAAGCCCGGCGAGCTCCATTGTAAACGGCTCGGCCCTCATGACGCCGAGCGCCTGCTTTGCCGCATCCAGGCGGTTTGTTTCGCCGATGAAGGCGAGCGTCAGGTGCAGGTTTTCCCGGCGGCTGAAATTGCCCTGCCGCGCATGGCTTTTCAGCCCCGAAATAGCAGTGCAGAGCAGATCCCTGCAGGGTTCCTCCAGACGGATCGCCACAAAAAGCCGCATGCTGCTCACCTTATCCTTTCGCCGGAGCGTCGTTTCCCTGCGGAGGGATCGCCTCGCCCGGCTGTTCGGCCGGGGAAGGGGGAGCCGCCTCCGCTTTTTTGATGTCGAACCAGAATTGGACCCCGTCCTCTTTGTTTTCACAGCCATATCCGCAGCCATACAGCTCCTGCAGCGCGCGGACGATGGAAAGGCCGAGGCCATAGCGCTGCTCTGCGCCGCGTTTGCGGGATTTATCCGCCCGGTGGAAGCTGATCCAGATTTTATCGAGCTCGTCCTGCGCGATCGGTACTCCCGTATTGAAAACACGCACCCGGTAGCGGCTGCTTTCCGCTTCTATACAATCGATCACGATCCGCTTTTCCCCTGCGGCATGGGAGACTGCATTGATGACGTAATTGTTGAGCACGGTCGTCAGCTTTTCGATGTCTCCATAGCCGCGGTATGCTTCGGGAAGCTTCGTTTCAACAGTGATTCCGTTGTCCGCGAAGAGCAGGCGGCGCGCGCTGAGAAATTCGTCGATCAACGCATGGATGGAAAACGGCTCCTCATGCAGCTGGTAAGCGCCCGCCTCGTAGCGGGAGAGCTCCAGCAGCTCCATCACCATCCGGTTCATGCGCCGGGTCTCGTCCATAATGACACCGCAGTATTCCGCTATCTGCTCTGGATCCTGCGCGACGCCGAGCTGGAGGCCCTCCGCATAGCCCTGTATAATAGCGATCGGCGTTTTGAGCTCGTGAGAGACGTTGGAGATGAATTCCTTGCGGATTTGCTCCGTGCGGCGCTCCTTTTCAATATCCGCTTCCAGCTGCCGGTTCTTCTGCTGCAAGTCCTTGAGCGTTGCGTCCAGGGAATCTGAAAGGACGTTGATGCTGCGCGCAAGCTCGGAGAGCTCATCTTTCCCCTTGGCGGTGCATTTGCGGGAGAAATCCATCTGCGCCATGCCGCGAGTGACCTGGTTCATGGCGATGAGGGGCCGGGTGAATTTATTCGCGTACCACGCCGCCAGAACAATGGCGCTGAGCATGATGATCACTGTGATCGCGCCAAAAAGGTTGTTCGCCAGCAGCGCATTGGCTTCGATCACGTTTTTCTGCGCGAAAACCTCTACCGTCTGCCCGCTGTCCGTTGGGAGGCCGAAGACGAGATACTGGATATCGTGGCTGCGCCCCTCGCGCACTTCAAAATAGGAGCCGTCCTCGCGCGATTCCCGTTCGAGCGTGTTCAGGTTGTGCTTGAATTGCTGAAAAATATCGCCGCCGAAAAGGGAGCCGCCGGAGTTATAGCTATAAGGATCGTAAATCGTGGCCCAGACGACGCGCCCAGCCGAATCAATGATCTCAACGGTGATGTTGTATTTGGTAGCGAGGGAAGAGAGCTGCTCCCGAAAATCGTCGGACGTCTGATCCATCTCGCTGATGCTGCGCGCGGCCTGCTGAAGGTTATCCTTTTCCCGCCAGATATAGACCTGCGAGAGCAGGCGGGAATTGACAAACAAAATCAGCGCGGCGCTCAGCAGCAGAATTGCCACGATCTGAAAAAAGAGCTTTTGCTTGATGCTTCCTGAAATCGGCTTTGCTTTGCCGTACAAATGCTTCTGCGCCGTCATACGTGCCCCTCAATCTTATAGCCCATTCCATAAACCGTTTTCAAATGCGCGCTGCCCCACTCGCCCAGTTTTGTGCGTAACCGCGCCATATGGGAATCGACCGTGCGGATATCGCCGACGTAATCGATGCCCCAGATGGAATCGAGCAGCTGCTCGCGCGTATAGACACGGCCGGGGCTTGCAAGCAGCTTGCGCAGGAGGTTGTATTCCTTGAGGGTCAGCTCCAGGGGCTTCCCGTGCAGAGTGACCTCGTGCGCTTCCTCATTGATGGCGAGCTCATCCATATGCATGGCGTCGCCCTTGTCCGGCGCTTGCGAACGCCGCAAAAGGGCGGCGACCCGCTTCATCAGCACGGAAGGGCTGAACGGCTTTGTCACATAGTCGTCCGCGCCGGCCTCAAAGCCCATCAGCTCGTCGAATTCTTCGCTGCGGGCGGTGAGCATCAGGACTGGCACGTTGGAGGTTTCCCGGACGGCACGGCAGACCTCCCAACCATCGCGCAGCGGCATCATTACATCGAGCAGCAGCAGCGCCATATCAGGGTTGGCGCGGAAAACGGAGAGAGCCTGCTCGCCGTCCTCCGCCTCCAGCGGCGCATAGCCCTCGCGGCGCAGAAAGTCGCAGACCAGGCGGCGGATATGGGCTTCGTCGTCGGCTATCAGAATTTTCTGCATATGGCATCCTCCCAGCCTTCGGATTTGTTTCTGTATCTGATTTTAGCACAGCCGGAGGGGGCTTACAAGCGGCTTCACAATCCTTTTACATTTTGGGCAAGAGGATATAACAATTGGTGGAGGGCTTCCAGGGTACCGGTTTGTAAAAATAGCACCGGAAGAATGCTTACAAGCCATTTCTTTGGTGGTATCGTTCCTTTCAGTTTACTGAATGATGCCATCTTTGATATGGATCGTCCGGTTACATGCATTGGCAATCGTATCGTCGTGTGTAATAATAATGACCGTTTTTCCCTCTTGGTTTAGTGTTTTCAATATCTGCATGATCATTTCAGAATTTGATGAATCCAAAGAACCGGTCGGCTCATCAGCCAATATATAATCCGGATTGTTAATAAGAGCCCTTGCAATCGCTACGCGCTGTTTTTCACCGCCTGAAAGAAGTTCAACGGCCTTTTCTCTCAAATGTGAAATACCGATCCGCTCTAACTGCTCGTCGGTTTTTTGCGTGATTTCCCGGAAGGGAACACGACTGAATAACAAGGGGAGGGAAACGTTCTCAAAAACCGTTTCATCCCGAATCAGGCCGAAATCCTGCATGACGAATCCAAATGTTTCATTTCGAAATCGCGCAAGTGCTCTGGGAGACAGCCTGGTCATATCCGTTTGATCGATAAAATAGCTGCCAGACGTGGACGTATCAAGGCATCCGATGATATGGAGAAGCGTGGATTTCCCGGCACCGGATTTTCCTTTGATTGCAATCAGTTCCCCTGTATCAATCGTGATGGAGATATCTTTTAAAACAGGGCATTCGTATTCCTTATCTTTATAAAAAGTTTTTGTGATATGTTCCATGGAAATACCCATAAAAATTCCTCTTTTCTATATTATTCCAAAGCGCTCTGCCGGTAGTTCTGAATCAGGTCTTTCCGCCCTAGCCTGATGAAAAATGCAATCGAAGTACAGGCGTAAATGATCAGCAAAAAGAGAAAGACTAGGAAAAAAGTGAAAGCGTTAATCCGAAAACTGTCCGCGGTATATAGGCCACGGACCGGCGTAATCCAGTATAGAAAAAGGGTGATCAGAAAGCTCGATACAACGAGAGTAAAGGATCGAAGCGCTTCAATCAGCATGCATTTTTTCTGAGTGAGGCCCAGCATGTAATAGATGATAAACCGCTTTTGATTGAAAAGATATTGCGCGCCATTCGCCCCGCCGATTCCGACCATTGACAATACGGAAAATACGAGTAAAACAATCCCGTTTGTGAGCATGTGGTCGCGGATTTCCTGACGGTATTGCAAGGTCATTTGTTCGATGCTGACAGAGCTTCCGTACGATTTCAATAGCTCCTGTGCAGCTTCGGAGGCAGATGGACTTTCCGCCATAATGATTTTTCCACGCTCTGCCGATGTATCGGTGGCCATTTCCTCTTGAAACGATGGAATGCTGGAGCAGTGATATGGCACGATCAATGGAAATTGCGGCGTTGAAACAAAAAAGCTAAGGGTGACAACATCCGCAGTGCCGCCGCGGTTAAAAGTGGGGATATAGGTACTATCCTCAATAGTGCCGATAACAACGGCTTTGATTGCCGTATGATTTCGAGGATGCAAAAAAGTAAGTTCATCACCAACCCGATACTGTCCGTCAATCGCAAGGACAGGGATTTTATCGGCGGGCTGCGCTTGAGAGAACCATATGCCTTCTTTTAACGGAATCCTTGCCGTTTCTATCATTGTGTCGTTATAACCATATGCTGCCACCGTTTCTCCTCTGTCGTTTTTCAGCAGCAGGTCTGTAATTTCGCCTGTACGGGCGGCAGCAGTCTCAGCTTTTTGTGAGAGAATCTGTGTCAGATCAGGCAGAGAATCACGATAGCAGGCGAATTCCATGAAGTAAATGCCATTTTGATTTTGAAAGGCATCTGTAACATTCCGTGCAGACGATACCATCTGCACTTTTCCGATCAGGCCAATCAGAATCAAAATTGTAATTACAGCTTGCAGCGTTAAAAGGGCGAGGCTTCCTATGTTTTTTTTCGTGAGTTTCCATACGATAACAGGCACAGCTTTCATAGCCGGTCATTCCTTTATGATATAAATTTCACGTTCTTTTAAGTTCCGAACAGCAAGAAGAATGGATGCGCAAAAAACGATTATCATGAGTACAGCCCCGATGAACAGATAATTTTCCATGTGCGATGCATACACCAGTTTTAAGTGGCCTAAAACAGGCAGTAGCGCAGTGAACAGCAAAAATCCGGCTGCGACGCTGGGAACCATAAGCGCCAGCGTCTGCATCAGGATGATCGAAAACTTTTGCCCTGGGCTGCTGCCGCAGATGGAATAAATGCGATAGGTTTGCCGGCAGAGCCTGTTCCAAAAGTAAAGCATGGAAATGATATTGATAAAAGCAGCGCAGAAGATCAGGATAATTTGCAGAAAAGAGAGCATGAAGTCGGATGAGAGAAACGGGCTGGATGGCGAAGTGA
This sequence comes from uncultured Oscillospiraceae bacterium, assembly GCA_900549825.1. GTDB lineage: Bacteria > Bacillota > Clostridia > Oscillospirales > Acutalibacteraceae > Fimivicinus. Next base: position 5,565 of record URQB01000031.1, read on the forward strand.
TTTCGCAGGAAAGAATATTGCTGTTTTGAGAGAGTGCTTCGCAAATATTTTTGAGCTTTGACCGGCTCAGTTCCGGTACATATATGATATCAATCAAGGAAGCCGGGAAGTGCTTGATATAGTATTCGATTGGAATGAGATAACCATCTTCATAGGAATGAGATATCATACCGATGACTTTGAATTCATCTCCGCCGATGGAAATGCTGGAGCCGACAGGGGATTGATGAAATTCCAGAACCTCTGTTATGAATTCTGAGAGGACAATAGAAGGCGCGTTCTCTTGCGGGGTGAAGAAGCGGCCCAAAAGTACCCTTTTTGCGTACTCCGGACGATACACGCCGATCACAGGGATGGACTGTGCCGAATAGGAACCATTTCTTTGTATGTCGGAATTTTCATGCACGGTGAGCTTCCGTACCTGATCCGTTCCAATTGAGGTCAGCTGCTGTATGATTTCGGAAATGGCTTCGGGCTGTGTCCCATCCTGAAGCTGGATGGATAAATGGTTTCGGTTCAATCCCACCGTATCGTAATAAGAATACAAAAAATATCCGGAGTAGAAGAAGATACCGAATGAGGAAAGAGCGACACTGAATAGGATTACGATAAATAAAAAGCAATGGTGATGAATCAGTGATTTTATGTTTCGATAAGCAGTAATGAGGATTTTCATAAATCAACACCCTTTATCAAATAATGCAGTCCGGATTATGAATTTTAGTTATTTATTCCAGTATGTTTTTGCTGTTGCTGAACCTTCGTTTCCTCCGCCCTTATGAACGCCGTTTGCACGGTCCATAGAACGGATTTTAGCAGTAACAGTGCCTCTGCCTTCTAATGCATATGCACCAGATGTTTTGCCAGTGTTTAAGGAACCTTTCGTTCCGCTGTAAGCATAGACGGTGGTTTCAGTCCAGAGGCTATCCATGCTTCCAATATTGGTTGAAGTTCTCCCATCAGCAGTATCGTTAAGAATTGGAACATAATGAACCTTTACATTCAAGTAACCATGAGTGTTCTGCCATGATTGCTTTGCGGATGCAGATAATGATAACGCAAAGAGGGAGATTAACAATACGCTAATACATAAGATGTTTTTTATTTTGCTTTTGTGTTTCAATTTTTTCACTACCTTCCTACATAAGTAATAATCTAGACTGCATTATTTACATAATTATATCGAAATAATTATATATCTATTTAAGTAATATGTCAACATTAATGTTAAACATATTTAGAATAGAATTTATTAAAGTGTAGATTTGTCAAACATATTGAACAGTAAACTTGAATGGAGTAAGCCAAGGCACTTGACAACTGCTTTTCTTCATGCTATAATCCGTTCAACCTATTAACATATTTCGAAACCGCTGATTGAGAGTAGTAGCATACCACACCGCTTTTCAGAGAGCCGTGCATTTGGTGGGAGCAGGGCAGGCAGGCGCTATGTGAATGGACTCATGAGGGCGGCCCGAAAGGCCGAAAGCCGAGTAGTTGCCGCCGGGAGGCCCCATCCGTTACCACAGGGGCGCGCATGATGGTGCGCGGAATGAGCGGGCGCTTAAGCGTCAATTTGGGTGGTACCGCAGGAGTATAATTTGCTGATAACTCTTGTCCCTTACGAGCAGTAGGGGGCAGGAGTTTTTTATTTTTCATTTTATTTCAGAAAGGGGCCTTAACCATGTCAAAGCACGTACCGTACCGTATCTATCTGCCGGAAGAGAGGATCCCGCGGCAGTGGTATAACCTGCGGGCCGATATGAAGGAGCAGCCCGCTCCGTTTTTGAATCCGGGGACTATGCAGCCCCTGAAGCTCGAAGAGCTGTATTCGATCTTCTGCGAGGAGCTCGCGCAGCAGGAGTTTGACTCCGAAACCCGGTATATCGATATCCCCGATGAGATCGTGGAATATTACAGGACCTTCCGCCCTTCCCCGCTGATCCGCGCCTATAATCTGGAAAAAGAGCTGGGCACGCCCGCGAAGATCTATTGTAAATTCGAGGGCAACAACACCTCCGGCAGCCATAAGCTCAATTCCGCCATCGCGCAGGCCTATTACGCCAAGAAGCAGGGCCTGACGGGCCTGACCACAGAGACGGGGGCGGGCCAGTGGGGCACGGCGCTCTCCATGGCGTGCGCGTATTTTCACATTCCGCTGACCGTCTATATGGTCAAAACGAGCTACAACCAGAAACCCTACCGCAAATCGATCATTGAAACCTTCGGCGCCGATATCATCCCCAGCCCGAGCGATACGACGAAGGTTGGGCGCGAGATTCTGGAGAAGTTCCCCGGCACAGGCGGCTCGCTCGGCTGCGCGATCTCAGAGGCGGTGGAGAAGGCCGTGACCACACCCGGCACGCGCTATGTGCTCGGCTCGGTGCTCAATCAGGTGCTGCTGCACCAGTCCGTGATCGGGCTGGAGGCGAAGGAGGCCATGGAAATGTACGATGAGTACCCCGATATCGTCATTGGCTGCGCGGGCGGTGGCTCGAATCTTGGCGGCCTGATCGCACCATTTATGCAGGACCGCCTGACGGGCAGAGCAAAGCCCTATTTCATTGCCGTGGAGCCCGCTTCCTGCCCGTCGATGACGCGCGGCAGGTACGCATACGATTTCTGCGATACCGGCAAGGTCACGCCGCTTGCAAAGATGTACACGCTCGGCTGTGAATTCCAGCCCTCTCCCAACCATGCGGGCGGCCTGCGCTATCACGGCATGTCGCCGATCCTTTCCAAGCTCTATCACGACGGATACCTGGATGAGGCGCGCGCTGTGGAGCAGACGAAGGTTTTCTCTTCCGCTGTCCAGTTTGCCCGCTGCGAGGGCATCCTGCCCGCGCCGGAATCCTCCCATGCGATCCATGCGGCGATCGAGGAGGCGCTTAAATGTAAGGAGTCCGGCGAGGCGAAGACGATCCTCTTCGGCCTGACAGGCACCGGCTATTTCGATATGACCGCGTACGCTTCCTATTTCGACCAGACGATGAGCGATTCCATTCCGACCGATGAACAGCTTGAAAAAAGCTTCCAGGGCCTGCCGCAGGTGCCGGAAGGGGAATCGGAGGAATCATCGGTTTTGAAAGGTGCGATGCAGGTGGCAAACTGAATGGGTTCTCATTGCGCCTTTGTTCCTATTTTCATATTCATGCGTCGTGCCGTTGCCCCATTCATAGCAATAGAAAAGGAACATCCTGCATCCGTGCTTCTGTTCCGGATGCAGGATTTTTTGCGGATGTAGGATTGCCAGACATATTGGACAGTGAGGAAGAGAAGCAGAGGACGGGTTCTTCCTTGGGAGAAAGCCAGCGAAGAGATCTAGGGCATTGTTGGAGCGGCGGTTGTGGACGGCAAGCTGTTTTTGGAAATCGACGAAAGAAAAGCCGTTATCGGTCTGGACGCTTCCACCCGGATTCTTCACCCAGATCAGGGTTGCGTCGCTGTATGTTCCGGATGGGCTTCCGTTCCGCCTCGGTGTGCTGGTTCGGATGGCTGTGAGGCAGCCGGGGCTGGCAGTCCAGAGACTCCACATTCCCATCTCAGCGTTTGCGCCAGAAATAGATATACGACCGGCTTTTGTGGTATTTCCCGATGGCACGATTCACGCCATATTTCTCTGTGTGCTTCATGAGGGATTGCCGGTGTGCCATGTCCTGTAATATACTCTTATTCAGGAAAAAGGTGGCCTCCTCTCTCGGTTTGTTCAGTGTCGTAACTCAACTTTACCCCATGAGGTCTCATCCTTCTGCCTTTTTATTTTTATACGTAATATCTATTGTAATCCTACCAGGTTTACAGCAGATTTGAAAGAATGCTTGTTGACAATTCAAATGCTTTTTGATAAAATCAAAAACTGTCACATGGATAACGTTCCCCGATTTCCGGGGATACATGGAGACGTATCGAAGTGGTCATAACGAGAACGACTCGAAATCGTTTTGGCGTGATGAGCGCCACGTGGGTTCGAATCCCACCGTCTCCGCCAAAAATCGACTGGCCTCGACAGAGGCTTGTCGATTTTTATTTTTTCACGCTTCACTAAAAACCAACTGTCAATTCTCGGAAGTAATGTAACAGATAAGAGTTGTATTATTGCAATAATGGAAATGACACATTGTTTTTTCTGCAACCCCTGCGTATGTGAAGCTCGACAAATATGAGCATAAAGACTAACGACAGCTGCCAATCCTCAAGAGATTTTCGGAGAGAGTTCAAATCCATACACCGAAATGCCGAAAATATCTTTTTATAGTCCTTTTCAAGCCTGCGATCGACAATTCTTCACGAGTTGCCGACCGCTTTTTTCTGCTGTTTAGCCACAGGCGGCATCTTTTCAGAATCACATATTTTACATGCAGTACATAAACTGGAAAAGAACAGGAGGAATGATGAATGGGTTGCAGTCAACAGCTTAGCGACGTTACCAAAAATTATTTATGCCGTTTCTATAAAATACTCAATGAAATGATCGAAGGGATAACCAACGCAGAACTCACAGACAGCTTATCCCATAATTTTATCGTGCAGATGATCCCACATCACCGGGCGGCTATCGAAATGTCGGAAAATCTTCTGCAGTATACTACCTTTGTCCCTCTACAGCGTATCGCGCAAAACATCGTAAATGAACAAACCAAAAGTATTGAGGACATGCAAAGCGTCTTGTCGCATTGTGCACAGCTTTCAAATTCGGAGCAAGATCTGTGCCTATACGACAGGCGGTTCTGCCAGATTACACAAACGATGTTTTCACAAATGCGCAATGCTTGCTACGATAACGATATAAACGCGAATTTTATGAGAGAAATGATCCCACACCATCAAGGCGCTATTCAGATGTCAAAGAATGTGCTGCAGTATCCCATCTGCCCGGAACTTGACCCTATTCTGCAAGCTATCATTACGTCGCAAGAAAAAGGGGTACGGGAGATGCGGCGTTTGCTTCGATGCCTCGCCTGCTAGAAAATCAATGGATTGCCGCGTATCATCAATTGTGTACACCTCGGGGTTCTTCGCCGCTGCCAACTTTTTGCGTGTTACGAGGGTTTAAATCTCTCCGCCGAAAACGCTAAAATATCTTTTTCATGTGCCTCTGACATATCAGGGAACAAACTTTGATAGAAAAACAGCCTTCCTTTTTGGAGGGCTGTTTTTCTGCATATGCCTGGAAATGCTGTAATATTAGGCTTTCCGGGCGTTTCTTGTTTTTGAGGACTTGACCTATGAAGGGCAGAAAGCTATGTATTTTCGCTGTGCCTTTGCCAGAGGGCATTCTATACTGAAAATTGGAACACCCTTTTCAGTCGGGAGAGGGTACGAAAAGAAAGCGCTAAAAAGTATGGGGCAATTTAGCGGAAACCCTGCAGCCTGTGACGGCAGGTTTCTTGCCCTTTCTGTGTTGCTGGCAGATAATCTGAATGCAAGCTTGCAAGTAGTATATCACAATCACAGCAACGGAAAGGAAAATTATCATGCAAAAGAAATCAAAAAAGTATTTCACCATAATGGGAGCCCTGTTTCTGCTTTTTGCGCTGTTTACTCTTATGGTTAAGGTCGTCGATGTAAAGCCGATTGGGCCGGAGCAATCCACGGTAGGATTTGCCGCCATTCACAAATTTATGTTTGAGCTTTTCGGTGTGAACCTGCTATGGTATAACATGACTGACTGGCTGGGCCTTGTTGCCATAGCAATCGCTTTATGGTTTGCGGTTTTGGGTCTATGTCAACTCGTAAAGCGTAAAAGCATCCGAAAGGTGGATTTCAGGATTTTGCTGCTTGGCGCATTTTACATGATCGTCATTGCCCTTTATCTGTTCTCTGAATTTGTCGTGATCCATTACAGGCCCGTTATGCTTTCTTAAAGTTTAGAGACAACTTATCCATCCTCTCATGCTATGATTGTAATTTGTATCATGGTGACGGCAATGTTACAGTTGCACCATTATCTGCATGAAAAGAAGCGGTGGCTTTTGGCAACAGATTTAGCTTCTATTTTGATTATCATGATCACGGTCATCGGGCGGCTCATATCGGGCGTGCATTGGTTTACAGACATGATAGCCGGAGCATTGCTTTCATCTGCTTTGATCGCTCTATATTACGCTACCCTGAAATATGCAGAGGAAAAGCAAAATAATCTTTAAGGCTTTTTCAAGCTCAGGCAATGAGCGGAGGCCGTAAGGCTTCCGCTAAATTGTTCCTACACATTTTAGCACACCTTATTTTGTTCTCACTTGTATGAAAAGGGTGTCTCATTTCAAAGCACATAAACGCTATCCGGCAATAGCCCGATGAAAATATGCGGCTTTCTGCACGCCGCGCGCCATGTCCTCAATAATAAGAAAAGCCGGGAATGCCGTAGTTTCAGGCTTTTCCGGACACAGATAGAAAAACAGCCCTCCAAATAGGGCGGTGAATTAAGAAAACATTGAAGCAAGGGACGGTATAGCCAAACGGCTATGCCGTTCTTTGCTGTTGTTTTGCTGTATTTTGGGCGTTTTCTTTCGCCCGGTCAAAATCAAATGCACCGATGAAGTTATAAACAATCGTGATTTCCCTTGTCTTGGATTTCTTGTCGGTATGGGAAACCTCAATGCGGTCTATAAACTCCCGCAAAATGGAAGCGTCAAGTTCCTGCATATCGGTGTACTTCTTTACGACGCTGATAAACGCTTTAACATTCGTCTTTTGCTTTTCCTGCTGCTTGATTTCTTCCCGCAACACTTCGGCCATTGATTTTAAGTTTTCCTGCTCCAACTCATAATCGCGGGACATTTTGATAAACCGTTCATCTGATAATTTCCCGGTTACATTGTCCTCATATAAGTGCTTAAACAGGTTATCCAATTCGGCAATCCGGCTTTCAGCTTTGGAAAGAGTATCGCGCTTGCGGGAAAACTCCGCGTCGCGCTCCCTCAAACGGCTGTCCGCTGCTTCCTTTACAAACTCGGCTTCGTACTGTGTTACAAACTCGATTGCTTCCCGCAAGTTCCGCAAAACGATTTCATGCAGAACAACATTTTTGATGGAATGGGTCGTACACAAATCCTTGCCTTTCCGATAGGTCGAACAGATAAAATACTTCTGTTCCTCGGTAAAGTTGGTTGCGCGGCATTGATACATCTTGCCGCCGCACTCCGCACAATAGAGAAGCCCGGAGAAAATCCCCATATCGCCCATTTTGGTAGGGCGGCGGCGGGATCGGCGTATGTTCTGCACAATGAGGAAAACGCTTTCTTCCACAATCGGCGGCTGCGTATTCTCAAAAATCACCCATTCGGACGGGTCATTCCACAACTTCTTTTTGCTCTTGTAGGATTGCTTGCGGGTTTTGAAGTTCACCGTATGCCCTAAATACTCGATTTTTTCAAGCATACGGGAAACCGTTTCATTCGTCCATTTGTACGGATTTGCCCCCGGCTTCGGCTTGTTGCCGACTTTCATACCCTTTGACAGCCAATAGAAAGTAGGATTGAGGATTTCGTTTTTCTCCAACCATTTTGCAATCTGCGTCGGCCCCATGCCGGAAACGCACAATGCGAAAATCTGCTGCACAACGGCTGCGGCTTCCTCGTCGATAATCCATTTCTTTTTGTTGTCCGGGT
>URQB01000032.1 GCA_900549825.1 uncultured Oscillospiraceae bacterium
GGCGGTTACGATCAAAGGGCAGGTGGGGAACTATTGGTATGTCACCTTTGGCAGCGCATGGGGGTTTTTACCGAAGTCGGTAGTCAACGATTACCCGTATGGGACGTATTCGGGGGTGGAAAGTAAGTACTATTTTATGAATCGGGATAAATATTTGAAAGTGACGTCATTTAAAAATGGTAATTCAAAATATCCGACTTGTTATAAAGATAACATTGCTGATTTTTTGAGAAACTATAATGATGCGGAACATAAAGAAAAGTATCAGGCTATTGCTGATCAAACGGATCTTCCGCTCATGCTAATCGCTGCCATACATCACCGGGAATATGGCGGCAATCTGAATTATTCAATGACGAATGGTTCCGAAATAGGAAAAGCAAGCTTTGTTGCAGATGCTGTGAAGACGATCAAGTCTAGTGGACGATGGAAAGCGTTTCATAATGCAATCGGTATGGGCAAGGGGACGCGTAACCTGCTGGCCATGCTGCAGTATGCGGAATTGTGGAACGGTACGGGCTGTGCGGATAATGGCAGGATCAACGCCTATTTATATTCCGGAACAAATATTTATACCAAAGGGAAATATCTGAACAGTGGCTGGAGCCCTAATTTTGAAGATAGACAGGCTGGCGTCCTGTGCTTACTGTCGCAGGTGTATTGAGAGGAGGGCACTTCATGAAAAAAGTATTATCAATCCTATGCTGTATCGCGCTTCTGTTCAGTCTAACAGCGTGCGGAAAAGAGCCGGGCTCAGCAGCGAAGCAATCAACTGAAAACCCAATAAACGACAATACAACAACTGCAACAGAACCGCAGCAGCCTTATTGGGATACGCATGAACCCCTTTCCTACGCAGGGCTCTATAACGGCCAACGGTTTTCGGGGGATTATGAAATCGCTAACATTGAAAAAACAAAAGTTGGGGACGTATATTTTACGCTTCCAAAGCTGGTTGGCAAAGTGGAAGATAACAGCCAGCCATCTTCAACGAAAAAGCAAACAATATCGGAGCCATTTTCTGTGGACGTTTATTATGACAAAAAACACAACCGGTATATTGACGCGTGGCAGACAGGGTCACACACGGATGAAGACGGATATCCGGTATTTGATTTTAAAACCACCATCTATTTTTACAATGATACCTCTTATAAAATTCCTGAGTACGATGGCTGGTATTATATTGAAGCGGACGATGAATTTGTAGTGTATGTAGCAGGCCCAAAAAAAGCGGAAGAAGAGAATAAGCCGCATGTTCGTATTTACTGGAAAAAGAATGCAGGATTATTAGGGTTTTATTACTATTATCCTAATCCGGATGGCGAAGCATATATTACAAACATCCGCTTTACCTCCAAAACCGCCAGAGGCTGGAACATGGCGGAAACCATCGTGCCGAATGCCTTGCCCGGGGCCAAGCGCGTCTGGCCGGAAAAGCTCTGGCCAGCAGAATATAAGGGCCTGAATGACCCGGAGCTGCGCGCCATTCTGGAAAAATATTAATGATAATTTGCGTAGGAAAGGAGGCTCGTTGTGAAACAGATTTTATCGATCCTATGCTGCGTTGCGCTCTTGTTCTGCGCCACAGCGTGCGGCAAAGCGCCGAGAGCGGAAGAGCAATCAACCGGAGGCTATCCAACCAGCAGTGCCCCAATCGCCACAGAACCGCAGCAGCCTTATTGGGATACGCATGAGCCCCTTTCCTACGCAGGGCTCTATAATGGTCAGCGATTTTCCGGGGATTATGAAATTGCTTCTATTGATAAAACCAAAGCAGGAGATACATATTTTATGCTCCCAAGGCTGGTGGGAAAAGTGGAGGAGTCTAATCAACCATTTTTAACAAAAAAGGAAACCATATCGGAGCCGTTTTTTACGGATGTCTATTTTGACAAAAAAAATAACCGATATATTGACGCGTGGCAGACAGGGTCTCACACGGATGAAGACGGGTATCCGGAGTTTGATTTTAAAACGACAGACTATTATTACAACGATACGTCCTGCAAAATCCCAGGAATGGAAGAAACATTTATTGAATCGGATGATGAATTCGTGGTGTATGTGTATGGGCCGAAAGAAGCGGAACCAGAGAAAAAATCGCAGACACGTATTTATTGGAAAAAGGATGTGGGATTGTTGGGCTTTTATTCTTACTCCCCCAATCCGGATGGCGAGGCGTATGTAATAAACATCCGCTTTACCTCCAAAACAGCGGATGGCTGGGATATGTCGGAGACCATTGTACCTAAAGCCCAGCCTGGTGCAAAGCGCGTCTGGCCGGAAAAGCTCTGGCCAGCAGAATATAAGGGCCTGAATGACCCGGAGCTGCGCGCCATTCTGGAAAAATATTAATGATAATTTGCGTAGGAAAGGAGGCTCGTTGTGAAACAGATTTTATCGATCCTATGCTGCGTTGCGCTCTTGTTCTGCGCCACAGCGTGCGGCAAAGCGCCGAGAGCGGAAGAGCAATCAACCGGAGGCTATCCAACCAGCAGTGCCCCAATCGCCACAGAACCGCAGCAGCCTTATTGGGATACGCATGAGCCCCTTTCCTACGCAGGGCTCTATAATGGTCAGCGATTTTCCGGGGATTATGAAATTGCTTCTATTGATAAAACCAAAGCAGAAGATACATATTTTATGCTCCCAAGGCTGGTGGGAAAAGTGGAGGAGTCTGATCAACCGTATTTAACAAAAAAAGAAATAATTTCTGAGCCGTTTTCTTCAGATGTATATTATGTCAAAAAAAACAACCGGTATATTGATGCGTGGCAGACAGGGGTTCACACGGATGAAGACGGATATCCGGTGTTTGATTTTAAAACAAATACGTATTATTACAACGATACGTCCTGCACGATCCCCGGGTCGGAGGGCTGGTCTTATATTGAAGCGGATGATGAATTTGTGGTATATGTGTACGGCCCGAAAAAAGCGGAAGAAGAAAACAAGCCGCACACGCGCATTTATTGGAAAAAAGGTGTAGGGCTATTGGGATTCTATGATTATTATCCACATTCAGATGGCAATGGAGCGTCTATTAAAAACATCCGCTTCACCTCAAAAACCGTCGATGGCTGGGATATGTCGGAGACCATTGTACCTAAAGCCCAGCCTGGTGCAAAGTGCGTCTGGCCGGAAAAGCTCTGGCCCGCCGAATACAAGGGCTTAAAGGATCCGGAGCTGCGCGCCATTCTGGAAGAGTATTGACCAGAGAGAAAATTTGAAGAGGATTCTCTACCAAAAAAACGCTGTATGATCACAGCGGTCAGCCTGTCGAAAAAGTAAGCAAAAAGAGCCACGGAAGCACATCTCCCGTGACCCTCTGGCTGACGGCCTTTTACATCCTTTTCCGACCGAAGGGAAAAGGATGGTCTGCACGGCCTGAGCGCGATAATCACCACATCCTTTTTGTTATTCCAGCACTGAACTCCCTGCCTTTTGCCATTTTTCTCTTCCTCTTGCCTTTTTCGACTGATTGAGGGCGCTGCAAAAACTTTTTGTTTTGCAGTGCCCCTTTTTCAGGTTTAAATATAGTATAAGCTCTCTTTAACGCGGTTTTAACATAGAAGTCGTATGATGGAGGCACACTATAGGAATGATCAAAAAAGGAGCAACTGAATATGAAGAAAAAAATCATTGCACTCGTCCTATGCGCAGCGCTTACCGTCACCATCATGCTCGCCGCAGGCTGTTCAAAGGATCCAATTGAAGGTCAGGGCGCTTCCGGCCAAAGCAGCAATTCCGCTGCGCTGAGCGGCACGCTGAATCTCAACGGCTCCACCTCTATGGCTGAGATCTCCAATGCGCTCGGCGAAAAATTCATGGAGAAAAACCAGGGTGTGACCGTCACCGTCGGCGGAAACGGCTCCGGCGAGGGTCCGACCTCCGTCACCTCCGGCACGGCACAGATCGGCTTGCTGTCCCGCGAGGTCAAAGACAGTGAGAATCCCGACAGCTTCGATATCTACACCATCGCCTTTGACGGCATTGCCATGGCGGTCAATCCGAAAAATGCGGTAACCAACCTGACGCAGGAGCAAATCGGCAAAATCTATGCCGGCGAGATCACCAACTGGAAAGAAGTCGGCGGCGCCGACGCCAAGATCGTGGTTGTCGGCCGCGAAGAGGGCTCCGGCACCCGCGGCGCGTTTGAGGAGCTCATCAAAGTGAACGGCGAGGCGATTGAGGGCAAATGCAAATATGCCAATGTCTATAACTCCACCGGTGCGGCCAAGCAGGCCGTCGCGGGCAACGAAAACGCCATCGCCTATATCAGCCTGAGCGCGGTGGACGATACGGTCAAGGCACTCCAGGTCGGCGGCGTCAGCCCCAGCGAGGCCACCGTGAAGGACGGCACCTATCAGGTCCAGCGCCCCTTCATCATGATTACGAAGAAGGGCACGACCAACGAGCTTGCAAAGGCGTTCCTCGAATTTGTCAACAGCGACGAGGGCCAGAAGCTCATCGCGGATAATGGCGCTGTGCCCAACAAAAACTAAGGTTGCCTGTCTCCATGGATCCCCGCCTTTCCCCGGACGATTTGACGCAGGCAGACTGCCCCTCATCCATCCGAGGATGAAAAGCCAAAACGCCGCTCAAAATACACCTTGTTATTTTGCAGTGGCCTCTATACGCCCAGACACCCCGCACAAATACGGCAGCGTATTCGTGCGGGGGTGTTTCGGGATTTATCAGCTTCTTTTGATCATAACTCGCGAGGTAAAAAATAGAAGACAAGCTTTCAATTTGAAGTTTGTCCTTTTCGGCTGGAAAGGAAGTCCAAAATTTGGCTTCGCCAAACCACCAGAAACTTCTGCCTCGCATGGAAAGGATGGTCATACAAATTGGACAGCCAAATGACCGGTGGCCTTCGCCAATCCATACAGAGGCAAAAACTTGCTCTTTCTCTGCGTATTGCGGCGCTCATTCTGGGCGTTTCCGCTGTATGCGTGCTGTTTCTCCCGATCTTGAATGGTGTTTTTAATAACGTCTCCTATACGCTTAACGGCTATCAACTGTTGACCGCTTCCCTGCGTGTCAACAGTGCCATTGTCTCCCTGCCCTTCTCCCTGCGGCTCTCTCTGGCAGGCGTTCTGCTGTGCTCGATTGCGGGTGGAATTTTGCTCATATGTAAAAAAATAATGGTATCCGGTGGCGTCTTTGCAGCTGGTGCCTTTTGCGCCATCATGCTACTCTCCGGCAGTGCCTCCTTACAGGAGCATGTGGCAGCCGTAGGAGTAGATAACATCCGTATTTCCATGCGGGCGGGCTTTTTCCTCGCGCTTGCCCTTCCCCTGCTCGCTGCGGCGCTGAGCCTTCTCTCCGCCGGCGTGCAGAGCTTTGCAAAGTCCGTCTTCCTGGCGGCGGCCTGCGTCTCCATCGGCGCGGTCGCCTTTATCTGCATCTATATGGTGCTGCAAGGCGCTCCGGCGATCTTCCAAATCGGCCTAAAGGAATTCCTCTTTTCCACCGATTGGAGCCCAACCGCTAAAGAGCCCTCCTACGGCATTGCCTATATGGTGCTCGCCTCCGTTTTCGGCACGGCGGGCGCCGTCCTGCTCGGCGTGCCAGTCGGCCTTCTAACGGCAGTTTTCCTTGCGGAGCTCGCGCCCCGCTGGCTGTGCGGGATTGTCCGCCCGGCGGTGGAGCTGCTCGCGGGCATTCCTTCGGTCATCTTCGGCTTTTTCGGCATGCGGGTCATCGTTCCGTTCCTGCGCGACTTGTTTCCCAACCGGACCAATGGGGACAGCCTGCTGGCCGTCATCCTGATCCTCGCCATGATGATCCTGCCCACGATCATCAATGTGGCGCAAAACGCGCTGGAAGCGGTTCCTGCCTCTTATAAAGAAGCATCGCTCGCGCTGGGCAATACGCAGATCGGCACGATCTTCAAGGTGCAGATCCCCGCTGCAAAATCCGGCATTCTCGCGGGCGTGATCCTCGGCGTCGGCCGGGCCATCGGCGAGACGATGGCGATCATCATGGTCGCGGGCAATACGGTCTCCTTCCCGCATCTGTTTGGCGCGGTGCGGCCGCTGACGTCGGGCATCGCCTTTGAGATGGGCTATGCGACAGGCCTTCATAAACAGGCGCTGTTCGGCATCGGGCTGGTGCTGTTCCTCTTCCTGATGGTCATCAACGTGGTCTTTACCTGGGTTTCCAAGAAAGGGGTGGGTGAAGGTGAAAAATAGAAATGCTGCAACTGCTGCCGCCTCCCATTCGCTTGCGCGCAGGCAATTCCGCGTGAAAGACACAGCCCTGCGGGCTCTGATCTATCTGTGCGCCTTCTGCACGGTCGCGGTGCTGATCGCAATTCTGGGCCATATTCTGTGGAATGGCCTTCCCCACATTTCGTGGGAATTTCTCTCGAGCACCTATTCCGCCAGCCGGACGGGCAGCAAGGGAATCCTACCCATGATCATCAACACGCTCTATGTTGTAATCATCACGCTTCTCATCGCCGTGCCCATCGGCGTGTGCTGTGCAGTATACCTGACGCAGTATGCGAAGAAGGGGCGGCTTGTCCGGGCCATCCGGTTTGCCACAGAGGTCCTCTCCGGCATTCCTTCCATTATCTTTGGTCTGTTTGGCTACGCTGTCTTCTGCATCAGCTTCCAGCTGCAATACAGCATTCTGGCTGGCTGCCTGACGATGGCGATCTGTATTCTCCCCACGATCGTGCGCACCACGGAAGAAGCGCTCATCGCCGTTCCGCAGGGCTATCTGGAGGGCGCGATGGCGCTGGGCGCATCGAAGCTGCGCGTGATCTTCTCAATCCTGCTGCCCTGCGCCATGCCCGGGATTGCCACCGCCGTCGTGCTCGCCATGGGACGGATCGTCGGAGAAACGGCCGCCCTGCTCTTTACGGTCGGCGTATCGGGCTTCCGGCTGCCGGAAAAGATTTTCGGCCACATCATGGGCCAGGGCTGCACGCTCTCCCTCTTTCTCTACACCTCGGCGATGGAAGCGCGCGACCCAATCTCTGTCCCCTACGCCACAGCGGCGGTACTGCTGATCCTGGTCTTCCTGCTCAACCGCCTTGCAAGCCTTTCGGCGCGGGCGCTGCGTAAAAAACAGGGCTGACCCTGACGATGAAAGGAGTCGAACACAATGAGCAATCCTAAAATCGCCCTGCGCGATCTGCATTTATATTACGGCGATTTCCATGCGCTCAGGGGCCTGACGATGGAAATCCCGGAGAAGGAGATCACCGCCTTCATCGGGCCCTCCGGCTGCGGGAAATCCACCTGCTTAAAAACGCTCAACCGCATGAATGACCTTGTGGAAGGCTGCAAGATCACGGGCGATGTCCTCATTGACGGGGACGATATCTATTCTCCGCAGACGGATGTAACACGGCTGCGCAAGCGTGCGGGAATGGTCTTTCAAAAGCCGAATCCCTTCCCCATGTCTGTCTATGACAATATCGCATATGGACCGCGCGTCCATGGCATCAAAAAGAAGCATCAGCTCGATGAGATCGTGGAGCGCTCCCTGCGGGAGGCAGCGCTCTGGGATGAGGTAAAAGACCGCCTGAAAAAATCGGCGCTCGGCCTCTCCGGCGGCCAGCACCAGCGATTGTGCATTGCCCGCGCGCTGGCTGTGGAGCCGGATATCCTGCTCATGGACGAGCCAACCAGCGCTCTTGACCCGATCTCTACTACAAAAATTGAGGACCTGATGGCGGAGCTGAAAAAGAAATACACCGTCGTCATCGTCACGCACAATATGCAGCAGGCCGCCCGCATCAGCGACCGCACCGCGTTCTTCCTGCTGGGGGAGATCGTCGAATACGATTCCACACAGGTCATGTTTAACATGCCGCACGATAAGCGTACGGAGGATTATATCACCGGCCGGTTCGGATAAAGCCGGAGGATGCGCACTTTACTTTAATCAATCTATGATGTATGGAAAGGACGGCTCATCAATATGCCTAGGAACCTATTTGAACGCGAAATGCGCGACCTCAAGGACAGCCTCGTCGACCTGGGGCATCTCATCGATACCATCCTCGCGGATACGCTCCGCATGCTGCGCCAGCCAAATTCGGCAACGGCCACCGCCGTTGCCCAACGTGAGGAAACCGTGAATACCATGGAGCGCCGGATTGAAGACAGCTGCGTCAACATCATCGCCCTGCAGCAGCCTTTGGCACGCGATCTGCGCACCATCACCGCCGCCCTGAAGATTGTTACGGATATGGAGCGCATCTCCGACCAGTGCTGCGATATCTGCGAAATCCTGCGTGCGCTTTCCCCCCTGAGCGAAGGCGCGCGGCCCCCCGCGCATCTGGGGGAGATGCTCGAGCGCGCGCGAAGCATGTTTGACGATGCGCTCTCTGCCTTTGTTTCGCATGAAATCACACTCTCTTATCAGGTATGCGACCGTGACGACGAGGTGGATGCGCTGTTTTCCCGCACGATCCTCGAAATCTGCGCGGCAATCGAGGGCCAGCCCGTGGTGGTACCGCGCGGGGCGGATTATATGTTTATCGCCAAATATATCGAGCGGATCGCCGACCACGCCACAAACATTGCGGAATGGACGATCTTCATCGAGACGGGAGAGCACCCGGATCTCAATCAGGGAAATAATGCCCCGGAGAAATAAACCCGCGTAAAAAACACATTACAATGCCTCCGCTTTGTGATAGAATGATTCCAGAGCATCCCATAGAGAGAAAGGTGGCGGCGTGAAAACTGATCTGCTTTTTATCGAAGCCCGCCCCCTGCCAGCAAAAAAAGCGCGACAAAGCGCAGGAAAAATGGGGAATCGGCGGGCTCAATCATTCTTTGAGACCTGACCCTCGGCTTTTATAAGGGATTGAAAGCCGTGAGCGCGAGTGCCTTTGCAAGTAGATGGAACAAGGCCTAAGCGCTGTATTTCCATGTTCATCGCACCGGCAACCCGTTTTTCCGTCCTCAAATTTCCTCAAATCACATACCTCCCGCAATGATCGAAAGGATGATGATCATCATGCCACTGGTCTATATCGTAGACGATGAAGTGAATATCCGCCAGCTTGCCGCCTTCGGTCTGCAGGATGCGGGCTTTGAAACACAGGATTTTGCCTCCGGCAGCGAGGTGCTGCACGCCATACAGCAAAGAATCCCGGACGCGCTGGTTCTCGACTGGATGATGCCACCGCCAGACGGTCTGAGCGTATGCCGCAGCATTCGGGAGAATCCGGCACAGCGGCATCTCCCCATCCTGCTGCTCACCGCCCGCAGCGACGAAGGGGACCGCGTATTCGGCCTGGAATTCGGCGCGGATGACTACCTGACCAAGCCCTTCAGCGTCAAGGAGCTTGCCGCCCGCGTCAAGGCCCTGCTGCGCCGCGCGGAATACCTGCGTGGTCCGGAGGAAACCATGACCCGGGGTGTCTTCACGATCGATCTTGCCCGCCATCAACTAACCAAAAATGGCGTTCCGATCGCCCTGTCTCTGCGGGAATTCGATCTTTTCTATGAACTGATGAAAAAGCCTGGCCGGGTGCTCACGCGTGAAATGCTGTTGGAGCGCGTTTGGAAAACAGAATTTTTCGGCGATACCCGCACGGTCGACGTCCATATCCGTTATCTGCGTCAGAAGATCGAGGATGAGCCGGACCATCCCAAATATATCCTCACCGTGCGCGGCGTTGGTTACTGCTTCACTGAGGAAAAAAGCTGATCTGACCTGGAGGAATGTGCATGAAAAAGCATCTGATCCGTCTCTTTACCATCTCCGCCGTGGTCAGTCTGATCGCGGCCTTTGTGCTTTCCATGCCCCTGGTGCAACGGTATAACCTGCGGCAGACACAAACGCAGCTGAAAAGTATCCTTCTAATCCTCAGCGCGCAGAACGGCTCTCTTCTGGAGAATCCGGACAATTTTTCAGACCGCTGCGCTGAAGCACTTTTCGGAAGCGGCCTCGATATCCGTATTACCATCCTCGACCGGAACAGCCGCGTCATCGCAGACAGCGGACCGGACGCGACGCTTGGCCAAAGCCATTCTGATCGGCCAGAGGTACAAAAAGCACTTTCCAGCGGATGGGGCTTCGACACGCGTAAGAGTGAATCGACCAACATCACCTATTCCTATGCCGCTTATGCGCTCGATGGGATCGTTTACCGGGCCGCCATGCCATTGACAAACGTCTGGCATTCCGCGCTCCTGTTGAGCCTGTATGCCTGCATCGGTCTGCTGGCGGGCGTATTCATTGCATTCATCCTCTCCCGTATCTGGGCCGCCCGTTCTGTAAAACCGGTATCCGACCTGACCACCATCGCCAACCGGGTCGCAGCGGGCGACTTTTCGCAGCGCGCGCGCCCGGAAGGGGATCTGAGTGAACTCAGCACCGCGCTCAACTCCGTCACGCAGGAGCTGAGCGATACGAGCGACGAGCTGCGCATGAGCAATGAGCGGTTGCGCGCAATCCTGCAGGGCCTGGACGAAGGTGTCGTATCCATTGAAAATAAAAAGCTCATCCTGTTGACCGGCCGGGCGGAAAAACTGCTCGGCCCCGTTCCGGAGGGTGCCGGCACGCTTCCCGACTGCGGTGCAAATTATCTTTACCTGCAGCAGGCAATGGATGAGGCGATTCAAACAGGCCGGGAACTTTCCAAAGAAATCGCTTTCTCCGCTCCCGCCCCTTGCGTGCTCCAAATCTATGCCGCCAAGCTCAGCTATGCGCCCAAAAGCGCCCTGGCCGTCGTCCGGGATGTGACAAAGCTGCATCAGCTCGAGGAAATGCGCAGGGAATTCGTCGCCAACGTTACGCATGAGCTCAAAACGCCGCTGACTTCGATCCGCGGCTACGTGGAGCTCCTGCAGGATGAAAAACGGGACGCACAGACACGGGCAAAATTCTATGAAATCATCGGCATTGAGGCGGACCGCCTTCAGCGATTGATCGACGATCTGCTCGAGCTCTCCCGGATCGAAAACAGCGCACAGAAAGCGCCGGAGACCAAACGCACGGATGTATCGGAGATCGCGCGGGAGGTGCTCGATCATCTCTCCCCAATGGCACAGGAGCGGCAGGTCGCTTTCTCTGCCGATCTTACGCCCGGGCTTGTGATTCGGGCGGACCCGGACCGGATCGTCCAGCTCTTTACCAATCTGATCCAGAATGCTGTCAAATACAACCGCCCCGGCGGCAGCGTTACCGTTTCCACACAGGCGCTGCGCGGCATGGCGGTGGCAAAGGTGGAGGATACGGGCCTCGGGATCCCGCAGGAGAGCCTCCCGCGCATCTTCGAGCGGTTTTACCGCGTGGACAAAGGCCGTTCCAGAGAATTGGGTGGCACGGGGCTCGGCCTTTCGATTGTCAAGCATATCGTGCAGCTCTACGGCGGCGATATCAGCGTGGATAGTGTGGTGGAAAAGGGCACGGTATTCCAGGTGCGATTTCCGTTGGCGCATTAATTTAAGATTCCTGTAATCCGGCCCCACACAAGGAAAACGGCAGCTTCAGGATGCAAAGTTGCATCTGACCTGCCGTTTTTTGTGTCATACAGAACTTTCCAAGGGGCCATTTAATGCATCGGAGCATAACAACCAAGGCTGCATAAACCGTAAGCAAACCGATCGATATGTTCTTCCAGATTCTTCACTTTCCGCCCTGCTTAATTTCATAAATCGCTATATATTTAATATAAATATTACAAAGAACTGGCCAAAAATTGAGGGGGGAAAGGCCCTCTCGATCGTCCAAACAACAATCCCGTTCTCTTCGATACTCACTCTTCTCATAATAAAAACAGCCGTCCGGTTTTTCAACCGAACGGCATAAATTTTAATTCAAAATTCTTGCACCCTGAAAACTGAACAAAGAGAAGAGAGGCAACTCAGAAAAACCATAATCCTTC
>URQB01000033.1 GCA_900549825.1 uncultured Oscillospiraceae bacterium
GCTGACCGGACTTGAACCGGTACGGTGTTGCCACCGAGGGATTTTAAGTCCCTTGCGTCTGCCGATTTCGCCACAGCGGCGCGATATGACGAGAATTATTATAATGCTTTCCGGCCGTTTTTGTCAACCAGAGAAAGTAAATGCTTAGCATCTTTTTCCAAGAGCTAAAATAAACCGGCGTTCATTTGTACTGCAATGGCAAAGTGCAAGGGATCATCCTTTATTCTGGCGAAAAATGCGCCGCTGCTCTGCCACAGCGATTTTCCTGTTTTCGATATCTGTTATGCGTCCATTTTCTCATCATCTTTCGATTGACTTTTCAAGCGGTTGCGTTAAAATAAGAATCAGGGCTTTTCCTGGTATCAATTGGATATTCCTAATTTCCGCCCGTTCTGTGTGGGTGATTTTCTTTTGGAAATATAGCTTGGTAAGCGTTCGGTTTTACGCTGCAAGGCGGTGCGGAGAAGGATCACAGCCGGAGAGTGTCATCCGGCTGAAAATTTTTTAGATTTACCACAACTATTTCACCCTGCTGTTCATCATAAGATTAGTAAAAGCCGAAAGAGAGGATTTTGACCATGAGACCTTATGTGAGCGGAAGTTTTGTGCAGCAGGGAAGGCGCCGCAAAAAGAACAGGATCATTTTGCTGGCGGTTTTGCTCGCCGTGCTGTGCATGGCGGGTGTGATCGCGGCTGTGGTTGCGCTTCAGGGAGAGCGGGAGCCGGCCGAAAGCACTGCGCCCTCTTCCTCCACGCAGCCGCCTACCGGCTTGGCGGCTGCCCCGCCGGAGCAGGAGCTGACGGTGCCGCTGCCGGATGATACGGCATTGCAGGCTGTTACGCAGGCGCCGGCAACCAAAAGCCCCACCGCCGGGAGCAACTCCGCCAACACGGACAACAGCTTTTTCCAGGATGCGGTTTTCATTGGCGATTCCCGCACAGAGGGGCTGGGGCTTTCCGGCCTGATGGGAAAAGCCACTTTCTACGCTTATAAAGGCCTGATGGTGGATACAGCCTTCACCAAGCAGGTGATAAATGAAGGCGGGCAGAAGCTGACCGTGATTGACGCTCTGCGCAGGCATAAGTTTGGGAAGGTATATATCATGCTCGGCTTAAACGAGCTCGGCTGGGCAAGCGAGGATGTCTTCATCAAGCGCTATGGGAAGCTTGTTGATGAAATTAAAAAGATCGAGCCGAGTTCTAAAATTTATGTCCAGTCGATTCTGCCGGTTTCCAAAGAAAAATCGGATAAAGGGATCTACACCAACGAGCGGATCAGGCTTTATAACCGATTGATCAAAGAGATGTGTGCGCAGAAAGGTGTCAAGTATCTCGACGTTTATCATGCCGTGGTGGACAGCTCCGGCGCCCTGCCTGCCGACGCGGCAGCAGACGGCGTGCACCTGAAGATGGAATACTGCAAAAAATGGGCCAACTATCTGCGGACACATACCGCATAGGAATGATTATAAATTTTGAGAGGACGATATCGGATGAAACAGTTGAAAGTATTCTTCCCCCTGCTGCTGATCGTAGCGCTGCTGGCCGGCTGCGGCTCCCAGGGCGCAAAGAACGTGGATGCCGCCAAGGCGGCGGATGAACTGAAAAGCGCGCTTACCTTTAAGGACGAGCTGTCGGAGGCGACGCAGGCGGTCCGGGACAGGACCTATGGGATTTCCGATGGGGATATTGTGTCCGGTAAGCTGTATCTGAGCAGCGGCGCCACGGCAGAGGAAATCGCGGTATTTGAGGCGAAGGACGACGCGGCGGCCGAGCGGCTGCTCGCGGCGGCAAAGGAGCGCGTAGAGGCGCAGAAGACCGCCTTTGAGGACTATGCGCCGGCTGAGATGACGAAGCTGAACAGTGCCGTTGTGGAGCGCAATGGAAAAATCGTTGCATTGTGTATCGCGGATGATTCCGCTGCCGCGCAGAAAAAGGTAAAAGAACTTATCGGCTAACAGATAACGGGGAGGACGGCTGTCTTGGGCGGGGAGCAGACACTGATCACGGACTTTATCTATGAAAACCAGGCGGCCTTGTACCGCCTGGCGTTTTCCTATACCCGCAATCAGGACGACGCGCTTGACATCGTACAGGATACGGTGGTGCAGGCCATCAGCCATGCGGACGCGTTGCGTGACCGGGAAGCCGTCAAACCCTGGGTATACCGGATTTTGATTAATGAAAGCCTTGCCTATCTGCGGCGCAATAAAAAATTTATTTTTCTCGATGAAATTCCAGAGTGTCCCACGCCGCAGGAGGACATCGGCGAAAAGGTGGATATCTACCGCGCTGTGGAGCATCTGGAGCCCAAACTGAGAACCATTGTCGTCCTGCGCTATTTTGAGGATATGAAGCTCGAGGATATCGCAAAGGCGACCGGCGCCAATCTCAATACCGTCAAGGCCCGCCTGTACCGCGCCTTGAAAAAGATGCGGGAGGCGCTCGGCTATGAAGTGCCGGGTACATAAAGAGCAAGGGAGGGAATGCGTATGAAATCCGTCAGGGACGCAAAAGATATCTATGATGCCATTGAAGTGCCGCAGGAGCTGGACGAGACCGTCCGGGTGGCGGCGCGTTCCGCCACCCGGAAGCCGCGGCCTGTCCGGCGGCATGCCGTCCGCTATACGGCGTGTGCGGCGGCCGCCTGCATGGTGCTTTTCGTTACGGCGCTCAATACCATCCCCGCGTTTGCATCGGGGCTGTCAGAAATCCCGGTGATCGGCCGGCTCGCACAGGTACTGACCTTTGCGGAATATGAGCGGCAGGGGGAGAATGAAACCCTGATCGTCCGGCAGCCAAAGCTTGCTAATACAGGAAATACAGAGCTTGAGAAGCGCATCAACCTTGAAATACAGAGGAAGATCGATGCGTTGGTCAAAACCTTCCAGGAGGAGGCGAAGCAGGCAAAGCAGCTCTATCTCGAAAACGGCGGCAAAGAGGACGAGTATATGATCCCGGAGATCAATATTGACTACCGGCTCCACTGCAACAACGGCTCGGCTGTCTCCTTTGTCCTGATCAAATCGGAGACCCATGCGAGCTATTACGAGGAGCAGTATTATTACAATATCGATCTGGAGACCGGCAAAGAGCTGAGCCTGCGCGATCTGCTCGGCCCAAATTACAAAGAGCTCGTCCGGCAGCTCGTCCGGCAGCAGATCGAAGAACGCAGGGAAAAGGATCCCGACGCGTATTTTTACAGTGAGGAAGAACTGGCGCGCTTTGGAATGACCCTTGACGATCCGGGCTTTTATCTCAATGAGCAGGGGAATGTGGTCGTCGTCTATCCAAAGTATGAGATCGCGCCCGGCTATATGGGCATTCAGGAATTTGAAATTACGCAATAAAGGGGAACAGCTATGGTATTCAGCAGCCTTCTTTTTCTGTTTTATTTTCTCCCGGCAGTGCTGGTGGTCTATTTTATCGTTCCCCGCAAGGCGAAAAATATAGTCCTTCTGCTTTTCAGCCTGTTCTTTTATGCTTGGGGAGAGCCTGTTTATATCCTTTTGATGCTTTTTTCCATCTGTATGGATTACTTTCTAGGCCTGTGGCTGGAGCGGGCAAAGGAGAAGCCGGGTGGGGCGAAAAAGGTGCTTGCGCTGGCTGTCGTGCTCAATGTGGCGCTGCTCGGCTTCTTTAAATACGCTGATTTCTTTGTGGAGAATTTCAACGCCCTGACAGGCCTCTCGATTCCTGCACTCAATATTCCGCTGCCGATCGGCATTTCCTTCTATACGTTTCAGGCAATGTCCTACCTGATTGACCTGTACCGCGGAGATGTCCCCGTGCAGCGCAATATCGTCTCTTTCGGCACCTATGTGTCGCTGTTCCCGCAGCTCATTGCGGGGCCGATCGTCCGTATGCGCACCGTCGTCGGAGAGCTTGCGGACCGACGGGAAAGCTTTGATGATTTTTCCAGCGGCGTCAAGCGGTTTGTCACAGGCCTTGGCAAAAAGGTTCTCATCGCCAATACCGCGGGCGCGGTCTGGAGTCAGGTTTCCGCAATGGAGCTCCAGGAGCTTCCGGTTTTGACCGCGTGGATCGGCCTGCTTGCGTTTACCTTTCAGATTTATTTCGATTTTTCCGGCTATTCGGATATGGCAATCGGTCTGGGGCGGATGTTCGGCTTCCATTTTCTCGAAAATTTCGATTATCCCTATATCTCCAGGAGCATTACGGAATTCTGGCGGCGCTGGCATATCTCACTGAGCAGCTGGTTCAAGGAATATGTCTATATTCCGCTGGGCGGCAACCGCAAGGGCGTCCCAAAGCAGATCCGCAATATCCTGATCGTCTGGCTGCTGACTGGCTTCTGGCACGGCGCAAGCTGGAATTTCGTCGTTTGGGGTCTGTATTTCGGCGTGCTGCTGATCCTCGAAAAGCTCTTTCTGCTGCGCTTTCTCGAAAAACTGCCCGCCTTCTTCCGGCATGTCTATACCATGCTGCTCGTCATGCTCGGCTGGGCGATCTTTTCCTTCGATTCGCTGAAAGACGGGCTTTCCTATATCCGCGCCCTGTTTGGCGGCTACGGCCAGCTGGTTTGGGATTGGGACGGGCTTTACCTGCTCTATACGAATATTGCGCTGCTTCTGATCGCGGCGGTCGGAAGCACGCCGCTGCCGCAGAAGCTCTGGAACCGCCTGAGTGGAAGGCTGGCAGGGCATCCTGTGTCCGTTGGCGCGATGGAAACCTGCCTGGTAGCCGCTGGAATGCTTTTGTCTATTGCTTTCCTGGTGGACGCTTCCTACAATCCGTTTTTATATTTTCGTTTCTGAGAAGGGGGAGTAAGGATGAAATTGAACAAGGCAAAATGGCTGTCCCTCTTTTTTGTCGTTGGGCTGGGCACGTTGGTCGTCTGGAATCTCTTCACGCCCTCCCGCGCCTATTCAGAGAGCGAAAACCGCTATCTGCAGGAGTTCCCCGCGCTTTCGGTTGACCGGATTCTGTCCGGCGACTTCGCAAAGGATTTCGACAGCTTTTCAAGCGACCAGTTTCCCCTGCGGGAGAAATGGGTCGCCCTGAAGACAAGCGTCCAGATGGCACTGCTGCGGCCGGATAACGGCAGGGTTTATTTTGGGAAAAACGGCCGCCTTTTTGAAATCCCGGCTGCCGAAAATACGATTCGCGAGGAAAAAAACTGCCAGGCGGTCGCCGCGTTTTTGAAAGCCGCACAGAAAAAATGGACGGGGATTAAAACTTCCGTCCTTCTTTCTCCGACAGCCGCAACTATCCTGCCGGAGGATTTGCCAAAATACGCGCCGGTCGCAGATCAGGCCGCGCTTTTGCAGCGCATGCAGAAGGCGCTCGGCAGGGAAATACCGTTCTGCGACCCGACGCAGGCCTATCTCAAGCAGGCGGACCGGGAACAGCTTTTCTTCCGCACGGACCATCACTGGACGGTATACGGCGCCTTTGCCGCCTATCAGGCATGGGCCGAAGCAACGGGCCTCACGCCGCTGAAAAGGGAGGAGCATACGGTCAAAACCGTATCCTCCGATTTCCTGGGCACGCTCTATTCCAAGGCGAACCTGCCGTGGATTCATCCGGAAAAGCTGGAGATTTTTGAGCCAGAGCAGAAAAATCCCTGCACAGTCACCGCGAACAACGGGAAAATCACGCTGGATTCCCTGTATGATCCCTCCTTTTTGAAGGGCAGGGATCAATATTCCTATTTCCTCGGCGGCAATCATCCTGTGACGGAGGTCACGACCAGTGTGAAAAACGGAAAGCACCTCCTGCTCCTGAAGGATTCCTATGCGCATTCCTTTACGCCCTTCCTCACTGCGCATTATGAAAAGATCGACCTGGTGGATCCGCGCTATTTTAAAGAGGATCTTTTTGCGTGGATAGAAGGGAAAGGGATTACGGATATCCTGGTGCTCTATAATGCGGCAACGTTTGCCGAGGATGCGAGCTTAGCCAACGTACTGGCGGTTGACTGATTGGATGATAACAGCGGGATGTCTTCGGACATCCCGCTTACTGATTATTTTACAAAAACAGGGAAGATGGGGGCTTGATTTTTGAATTGCCTTGCGCTATAATGAATAAGCTTTCCACGCCGGTGTGATGGAATTGGCAGACGTGCTGGACTCAAAATCCAGTGGTAGCGATACCGTACCGGTTCGACCCCGGTCACCGGCACCAGTCAAGGGCCCGGACGCAACTTGCGTCCGGGCCTTTTGCTGTCCTGTTTCCTGTTTGTGTCGAAAAAACGATAGGGATTTTGAGCAAGAACGCTCTGTCTTTCAAAGCGCGATCCTCCAGATGCTGTTCCAAACGCTGCTGGTCACCGCGGGGAAAGCAATGCTGGGCCTGATCGTCACGATTCTGGGCGGCGTGGCCAACATCGTGCTCGATTACGTCTTTCCCGTCCCGCTGCAAATGGGCATTGCAGGGGCGGCGGTCGCTACGGGCATTGTCTACAGCATCCCGGCCCTGTTCGGCCTGCTCTATTTTGCCCTTCACAGAAAAGGGCCGCTCTGTTTTGTAAGCCGCAGGGGAGGGGCAAAATACTGCTCCAATGCTGTGCAAACGGTTCCTCTGAGATGGTGACGAATCTGTTCACTGCAGTCACCACACTATGCGGTCGAGGCGGGCGTAGCTTCCGTTACAATTTGCAAAGCTGGAAAAGCGGCGCATTGTTGTGCTATAATTATAACAATAGGTGTTTTGTCTTCTAATCTCACTGGAAGGGTTGTGATCCTTTGGCTCAAACCACGAAGCGGGCGCTTGCGGCCTCTCTGAAAAAGCTGCTGCTGCGCAAGCCGCTCGATAAAATCACCGTTGTCGATCTCGCAGAGGAATGCGAGGTCAACCGGCAGACGTTTTATTATCATTTCAAGGATATCTATGACCTGATCGAATGGATGTGCATCGACGAAGCCTCCCGGGCGCTCGGCGGCAAAAGGACTTACGCCACCTGGCAGGAGGGCTTTTTGCAGATTTTCGAGGCGGTGCTGGAGAATAAGCCGTTCATCCTGAATGTGTACCACTCGGTCAGCCGCGAGCAGGTGGAGATTTATCTGTATAAGCTCACCTATGATCTGGTCATCGGCGTGGTGGAAGAGGAGTCCGCCGGCATGAGCGTGCGGGAGGAGGATAAGCGCTTCATCGCGGATTTCTACAAATATGCCTTCGTCGGCCTGATGCTCGACTGGATCCGCGCCGGGATGAAGGAGGAGCCGCGGAAGATTGTCGACCGCCTGAGCGTTCTCATCCATGGGGATATCGCCCGCGCGCTGGGAAGGTTCCGGCTGGATCATCCGATACAAACCGGGCCTGATGTCTGATTTTTTTACAATCAAACCGCTGTGTCGAAAGCTTTGACACGGCGGTTGTACTGTCTATGGCGGATACCTGCGGGCGGTTCTATAATAGAGGCATCAAAACCGAAAGGGGAATACAGGTTATGTATTATTCAAATGGTAATTATGAAGCCTTCGCTCGCCCGGAAAAGCCGAAGGACGTTGACCGCAAATCCGCTTACCTGGTCGGCAGCGGCCTCGCTTCTCTGGCGGCTGCGTGCTTTTTGGTGCGTGACGGTCAGATGAAGGGCGAACACATCCATATTCTCGAGGAACTGGGCCTCCCCGGCGGCGCCTGCGACGGCATCAACGACCCGCAGAAAGGGTTCGTCATCCGCGGCGGCCGCGAAATGGAAAACCATTTCGAATGCCTGTGGGACCTGTTCCATTCGATCCCGTCCATTGAGACGGAGGGCGTATCCGTCCTGGACGAATACTACTGGCTGAATAAGCACGATCCGAACTATTCTCTTATGCGCGCCTCCGTCAACCGCGGGCAGGATGCGCATACGGACGGCAAATTTGCCCTCTCCGACAAGGCGGCGCTGGAAATCGTCAAGCTGTTCTTCACAAAGGATGAGGACCTGTACGACAAAACGATCGACGATGTGTTCGATGACGAATTCTACGCCTCGAACTTCTGGCTCTATTGGCAGACGATGTTCGCCTTTGAGAAATGGCATTCCGCGCTTGAAATGAAGCTGTATATCCAGCGCTTCATCCACCATATCGGCGGCCTGCCGGATTTCTCGGCGCTGAAGTTCACCAAATACAACCAGTATGAATCGCTGATTCTGCCGATGGTGAAATATCTGGAAGCGCACAACGTCCAGTTCCAGTATAACACGCGCGTCACCAATGTGATTTTCGAGATCAGTGGCGGCAAAAAGCTCGCCCGCCAGATCGTCTGCATCCATGACGGGCGGGAGGAAACGATCGACCTGGTCGAGGATGACCTCGTCTTCGTGACCAACGGCAGCTGCACTGAGAACGCCACGCTCGGCGACGACGATCACGCGCCGGAGCAGAAAACGGCGGACGGCGAGGGCGGCTGCTGGAAGCTGTGGAAAAACATTGCCGCGCAGGATCCTTCCTTCGGCCGGCCGGAAAAATTCTGCGGCAATATCCATAAGACCAACTGGGAATCCGCCACCATCACGACGCTCGACGGGCGCATCCCGCCCTATATCCAGCGCATGTGCAAACGCGACCCGTTCTCCGGCAAGGTAGTCACCGGCGGTATCATCACGGTCAAGGATTCCAACTGGCTGATGAGCTTCACGCTCAACCGCCAGCCGCATTTTAAGGAACAGCCGAAGGATCAGCTTGTGGTATGGGTCTACGGCCTGTATACGGATGTGCCCGGCAATTTCATCAAGAAACCCATGAAGGAATGCACCGGCCGCGAGATCACGGAGGAGTGGCTTTACCACATGGGCGTGCCGGAGGCGGAAATCCCGGAGCTTGCCGCGACGGGCGCGCACTGCATCCCTTGTATGATGCCGTATATCACCGCCTTCTTCATGCCGCGCACAAAGGGCGACCGCCCGAAAGTCGTGCCGGACGGCTGCGTGAATTTCGCATTCATCGGCCAGTTTGCGGATACAGTGCGCGATACCGTATTTACCACGGAGTATTCCGTGCGCACCGCGATGGAAGCGGTCTATACGCTGCTTGATGTCGATCGCGGCGTGCCGGAGGTATTCAACTCCTGCTACGATATCAGGGTGCTGCTTGACTCCACCTCCAAGATGATGGACGGCAAAAAGCTGACCGACCTGAAGCTGCCCTTCCCCGCGGAGCTCGTGGAAAAGAAAGCGCTCAAAAAGGCTTCCGGAACCATTGTGGAGGAGCTTTTGAAGCGGTATCACCTGATCTGACCGGATTGGTCAGGCGGGCTTTCAACAAAATATCTTCTTTCCAACTCACCTCATAATAGAAGGGTGTGCCTCCAAATGGATGGGAATCCATTTGGAGGCACACTCCTTTTGGCATCGGGAAACAAGGGGCAACAGCGCCGCCCGGCAGGCGCAAAGCCACGTTTGCCACGTTCTCGGCCTTGCAAACCTGCCCCTGCGGGCGCCAGAGCGGTCCTTTGGCGTTTTGGGGCAATGCCGGGGCCTTTGGCAAGGCAGACGACGA